>CAZPUL010000059.1:0-31942 GCA_964589735.1 uncultured Verrucomicrobiota bacterium
GAACAAGGTCATTCGTGGCGGCAACAATCTGGCGAATGGCGCGGTCTCTGCGGAAGGATTGAAGGCCACGATGGAACGGGTGAAGGCGGGCAACTTTTTGAACGAGAAGGACTGATATGCCTTACAAGATGAAGCGGTCCCATTACGCGGAGATGTTCGGTCCCACGACCGGTGACAAGCTCACGCTGGGCGATACCTCGCTCGTGCTGCAGGTGGAGCGGGATTACACCGTGTATGGTGACGAATGCAAATTCGGCGGCGGCAAAGTCATCCGTGAAGGCATGGGGCAGGCGGCGGGGGTGAGTCAGGCGGAGGCGCTTGATTGCGTCATCACGAATGCATTGGTGGTGGATCATACGGGCATCTTCAAGGCAGACATCGGCATCAAGAACGGGCTCATCGCGGGCATCGGCAAGGCGGGCAATCCCGATGTGATGGCGGGGGTGACGAAGGGGATGATCGTGGGGGTGACCACGGAAGTCATCGCGGGTGAGGGACAGATTTTGACGGCGGGTGGATTGGATACACACATCCATTACATTTGTCCGCAGCAGGCGCATGAAGCGATCGCGGCGGGGTTGACGACGATGATCGGTGGCGGTACAGGACCGGCCACGGGCACGTGCGCGACGACTTGCACGCCGAGCGCGTTCTATCTGCGCAATATGATGCGGGCGGTAGACCAGTTGCCATTGAACTTCGGTTTCACGGGCAAGGGCAACACGGCGATGCCCGCGGGATTGGGGGATCAGATTTTGGGCGGGGCCATCGGGCTGAAGCTGCATGAGGACTGGGGAACGACGCCAGCAGCGATCGATTGCTGCCTGACTATCGCGGACCAGCATGACGTGCAGGTGACGATCCATACGGATACGTTGAACGAATCGGGTTTCGTGGAGGCGACCATAGCGGCAATCAAGGGGCGCACGATCCACACGTATCACTCGGAAGGCGCGGGGGGCGGGCATGCGCCAGATATCATCCGGATCTGCGGTGAGCTGAATGTGCTGCCGAGTTCGACTAATCCGACGAAGCCGTACACGGTGAACACGATCGATGAGCATCTGGACATGCTGATGGTGTGTCATCATCTGGACCCGGGATTGCCGGAGGATGTGGCGTTTGCGGAGAGCCGTATCCGTGGTGAGACGATCGCGGCGGAGGACATCCTGCATGACTTGGGCGTGATCAGCATGATGAGCTCGGATTCGCAGGCGATGGGGCGCATCGGCGAGGTCATCACGCGTACGTGGCAGACGGCGGACAAGATGAAACACCAGCGCGGCCGGTTGGCGGGGGAGCAGGGGAGCAATGACAATGTGCGCATCAAACGTTACATCTCCAAATACACGATCAATCCGGCCATCACGCATGGTGTCTCGCATGTGATCGGTTCGGTGGAAGTGGGCAAATTGGCGGATTTGGTTTTGTGGAAGCCGGCGTTCTTCGGCGCGAAGCCGGAGATGGTGATCAAGGGCGGGTTCATCGCGTGGGCGCAGATGGGTGATCCGAATGCGTCGATCCCCACGCCGCAACCGGTGTTCATGCGGCCGATGTTCGGCGGGTTCGGTTCGGCACCGGGTTCTTCCTCCATGGCGTTTGTGAGCAGGTTGTGCAAGGAGCAGGGGGTGGCGGCGGGCTATGGCTTGAGCAAGCGGATTGAGGCGGTGAAGGGGTGTCGTGACATCAGCAAGAAGAGCATGAAGTGGAATGATGCCACACCGAAGATCACGGTGGACCCGGAGACGTATCATGTGGTGGCGGATGGGGAATTGCTGAAGTGTGAGCCGGCGATGTCGTTGCCGCTGGCGCAGAGGTATCAACTTTTCTGAGATACGAAGTGGGGGCACCCCTCACCACGGCCCTCTCCCCTCCGAGGGGCGAGGGAGATGGACAAATCGAGGACGAGGACGAGAACGACGACGATTACGATAGGACTCAATGCGGTTGAATGATGATTGGTTGATCTGGCAACTGGCGGATTCGGCGTTTCCGACGGGTGGATTCGCTCACTCTGGCGGGCTGGAGGCGGCGTGGCAGCATGGGGAGATCCGGAGCCGCGCGGATTTCATGGGCTTCGTGGAAACGAGTCTGCAACAGCAGGGTTATGGCGCGCTGCCGTTCATGCGGGCGGTGTGGGAGCAGCCGGAGCGTTTGGTGGAATTGGATGCGCGGTTCGATGTGTTCACGACGAATCACGTGACGAATCGCGCGAGCCGGTTGCAGGGGCGGGCGTTCTGGATGGCGGTGGAGCGGAGTTTTCCTTCGGTGAGCCTGGAGGAGTTGCGGGCGCGGATCGAGGCGGAGGGGTTTTGCGCGCATCTGCCGCCGATGTTCGGAGCGGTGACGGCGGCGATGGGGTTGGGGAAGCAGGATGTGGTGCAGTTGTTCTTTTTCTGTTATCTGCGCGGATTGATCGCGAGTGCGGTGCGGCTGGGCATCGTGGGGCCGATGGAGGCGCAGTCGATGCAGCACAAGCTTTCAGCGAAGGCGCAGGCGGTGGCGCTGGAGTGCGCGGACATCCCGGTGGAAGAGGCGGCGCAGACGGCACCGTTGCTGGACTTGTGGCAGGGGGCGCAGGACCGGTTGTATTCGCGGTTGTTTCAGAGTTAGGCTTTTGTTGTGAAATGTAGTGGTGAGTTTGGTGGCTGGATTTGCTTGGGGACGTCTCGTTCCCCCTCACCCCGACCCTCTCCCTTGGGGAGAGGGAGGGAACATTTCCAGCGTCTGGGATAGTTTGGATGTTTTTTTGCCTGCGGTTGGCCCGATAATTTTGTAACAAGCAGCACAATTTAATCATGAGCGACCATCATCATCATCACGGGCCGGGCGGACATACGCATGAAAACATGGAGCATCCGGGGCGCTATGACGAACGGGACATGCCTTTGCCGCGCGATTTCAAGAAGCGCGCTTTCACGGTGGGCGTGGGTGGTCCAGTGGGCAGCGGGAAGACGGCGCTGATGCTTCAGCTCTGTCGCAAACTGCGTGAGAAGATGAATATCGCCGCCGTGACGAATGATATCTTCACGAAGGAGGACGGGGAGTTCTTGGTGAAGAATAACGCGTTGCCGGCGGAGCGGATTCGCGCGGTGGAGACGGGGGGGTGTCCGCATGCGGCGATCCGGGAGGACATCTCATCGAACCTGTTGGCGCTGGAGGAGCTGCATAAGAAATTTAAGCCGGAGCTGATGTTGATCGAGTCGGGCGGGGATAATCTGGCGGCGTGTTTCAGTCGCGAGCTGGCGGATTATACCATTCAAGTGATCGATGTGGCGGGTGGGGACAAGGTGCCGCGCAAGGGCGGGCCGGGCATCACGCAGAGCGACCTGCTGGTGATCAACAAGACGGATCTCGCGGCAGCAATCGGTGCGGACTTAGGGGTAATGGATCGGGATGCGAAGAAGATGCGCGGGAAGGGGCCGTTTGTGTTCGCGCAGGTGAAGCATGGGGTGGGGGTGGATGAGATCGTGGATCATATTTTGCATGCTTGGCAGCATGCGATGGGGATGGAGCATCACCACTAGGTGAAGCTCAAAATTCAAAGATCAAAGTTCAAAAGAAGCTCCAAAGGAAAAAGGGGAAACGTCCAACTTCCAACGCTCAACTTTCAACGCCCAGAGGGGGATGTGGTCAGTTTTTTGGTTTAGGAGCGGCGGGCAGAGGGGATGTGGGTTGGGTAGTTCCCTTGGCTTTTATCAGTTCTTCGATCTGGGAGCGTTCTGAAAGTGGGCGGCTGCAGCCGTTCATATAGGCAAAGCCAAAGTCTGGGCCTTTCAAAAGGAGGATTCTGGTTTTGCCTTCTTCGGCCTCTTTGATCTGCCCGAGTGAGTAATGCCATGCGGAATCAAGCGGGATGGTCAGGGTTGGAGGCACTTGTTTGGAGTTGGTGAGGAGGACGCCGTTTGTCTGAATGGTCACATTGAGCCTGATGGTGTTGCGCAGGCCAGGGCCGGTTTTTGCTTTCAGATCAGTGATGGGCTTTCCCTTGGCGTTCACCATGTCCACGAGGGTGACCTTGCCGATGATGATGTGGTCGGAATCGGCCGCGAGTTGAGCCAGAGAACGTGGCGGCACGGAGGTTGCGAAGATTGTGAGTGCCAGCAAGCCAAGGCAGAGTGTCCAGAATGCTTTCATGTGCTTTTGGTTGGACGGAGTGGTGCGGAAATTTACTCCCGATAATCTCTCTAACTTTTCAAACCGGAGCAGCGGCCTTCGAAGAAGACTCGCTTGAAGGGGATGAAGATGCCGTCGGAAGGAACTCCTACAAGTTGCAGCAATTTGATGTGAGCGTTGGTGCTGGATTCTACGCGTTCGAGGATGTTGCCAGCCTGACAGGTGAAGCCGGAGTAGTCGCAAACTCCGCCGAAGCAATCGGCTTTAAGGTGGGCGAATATGATGTCGGGAAATTCCTGTGACCAATTGGGCAAGTCCGTCGAAAGCAGGAAGCTTTGTTCGGAGGCGGCCTCATCGTCGGCATCATTATCGAAGAGGTAATCGGTCAATTCAGGTGGGGCGAGCAAGAGGCGGTCTGAATAGATGTCGTGCCGGCGCGGATTGCGGAGGAAGGGCCAGCGGGAATGGGCGCTGTGGAGGGCGCGTTCACGTGTAGCAGCATCGAGGACGGTGCTGATTATGATGTTCTGGTGATAGCCCATGGTGGTGTCAGGCTTCGATGAAATCGATCCGCACGAGGTCTTCGTCGGTGGCTTCGGCTAGGGGATGGGTTTCAGTTTCTGGTTCGCCCCACCAGTTGAGGGCGAAGAAGGCGTCTTGGCTCTTGAAGAAGTCATCGATTAGGGGGGCCAACGTATCGTTAAACTTTTTTCCAGGGGTGAGGAGAGATTGAAAATATTCAGGCGCGACTGTGCGGGCTTTGGACATAGCGTAGAAACCGTGGGGCAGGATGGTCAAAGCATTGCGTTCGATGGCGGATACTTCATCTGGGGTAGGGGTGTGGAGTTCCTTGGAGCCGTGCCAGTGGAATACCTCGGCGAGTTTTCCAGAGTTGAACATGATGTAATCAATGGCTCCGAAATCGTCATTGCTGCCAGCCATGATGGTGCGCGTTTTCAGCTTTTCGGACAGGCGGAGGGCGAGGGCGGGAGAGTAGGTGAGCTTGGTGTCCATCGTGTGGATGACAGTGGTCCAAGCGTGTCCGCGATACTGAAAGGGGAAGAACTTCATCTCGTCCGGCCAGCTCCCGGGCAGGTCTTTGATAGGCACGCCTTTGGTGACGCGTTTGGCTTTCAGTTCTTTGGCCAAAAGATCAGTGACTTCGGCGATGTCGGCGTGAATCAGCAAACCGTAGTAGCTGGAGTCATGCATGAAACGGTCTTGGAGGCCGCGTCGGGTGGCGAGCTGAGTTTTGGTGGATTTCTTGGCTTTGGGCATGGTTGAGATGGTTGGTTTTTATGCTTAACGATTTAAGTTTGAAAGTTGCCAGAGGAGGGCGCGCCCGGAGCTTTTACTGCGGGTGAGGCCGATTTCTTTTTCCAAGCGGCGGGTCCATTCGGGGCAGGGGCGGTCGTAGGGCAGGGAGAGCTTTTCGCGCAGTTCGTTCCACGTGGCGCCTTGGCGGTGGCGTTGCAGGTGCTGGTGGATGGCGGATTTGAATTCGGGGTAGCGCATGGCGGAAAGGGTTTGTCGGGTGGTTCACTTGGCCCAGGCGGGGGTGCCGAACCATTTGTCCATCTCGGCGGCGAAGGGGGCGACGACGGTGGCGGGTTCGGGGATGGCGCCTTGATCGCCAGATTCGATGAGCCAGGTGTCGAGGGCGGCGCGCAGACGTGTCAGGGCTTCGCGGTGTTCGGGCAGGTTTGAGGCGATGAGGTTCTTGATCTCATGCGGGTCGGCGTGAGTGTCGTAGAGTTCTTCGCAGGGGCCGGTGCGTTGCATGAGTTCGAGGGGAGGGCCGCTGAGCCGGCCTTGGGCGTGGAGTTCGCGCATGACGGGCATGATGGCGAAGCATTTTTCCTTGTAGCGGTTCAACGAAGCGAAGGTGGGGCCGGTGGAAAGGGTGCGGATGAGGTGGAAGCGTTCGTCGTGCACGGAGCGGATGCGTTGCTGGGTCTCATCGATGCGGTCGCGGGCGGCGAAGGCGAAGTGGCGGGCGGGTTCGGCATGTTCACCGAGGAAGATGCGGCCTTGCATGAGGGGCGGTTTCGGGATGCCAGCGAGGGCGAGGGTGGTCGCGGTGACGTCGATGAGGCTGAGGATGCGGTCATCCACGGTGCCGGGCTTGAGCTGGGTGGGCGCGGGGAAATTCTTGGGCCACTTGATGATCAGGGGGACGCGGAGGCCGTTGTCGTAGCACCAATGGATGCCGCGGGGTTCGAGGCGGCCGTTGTCGCCGAAGAAGATGATGACGGTATCGTCTTCCAGGCCATCGGCACGCAGTTGAGCGAGCACTTTGCCGAAGCGAAGGTCCATGCCGGAAACGGAATTCAGGTAGCGCGCCCATTCCTGACGGACGACGGGGTGATCGGGATAGAAAGGCGGCGGGGTGACGGTTTCCGGCTTGGCGTGATGGACGTGGAGGCGTTCGCCGACCCATTCGACGCGGGTTTTCTCGGCGCTTTTGCGGTCGTAGATGTCGTATTCGTTCTCCTCGGCATTGACGACGGCGAAGAAGGGCTGACGGGATTTCAGCGTGCCCCAGTCGCTGGAGCCTTCGTGGTAGATGGGGCCTTCATTGACGAAGTTCAGATCGAGCTTGCCGGTGCCGACGCTATTGGTCCCGACGGTCTTGATGTTGGCGGTGTAGTAGCCCTTATCCCGGAGGCGATGGGTGATGGGGCGCACGCCGGCGGGCAGGCGGAAATCGTCATCGCGATGCGAGCGCATGGGGTGGGTACCGGTGGTGGTCTGGTAGAGGCCGACAAAGAAGGCGGAGCGGCTGGGGGCGCAGGCAGGATTCGTGGCGAAGACGCGGGTGTAACGAACGCCCTCGGCGGCGAGGCGGTCGAGGTTGGGGGTGTAAACGTCTTTGGCGCCGTAGCAGCCGAGGTCGTGGCTGAGGTTTTCACCGATGAGCCAGAGGATGTTCGGGAGGCGCGGGGTTGTCTCAGCGGCGAGAGTGCGCTGGCCGAGGGCGAGCAGAAAGAGCAGGAGCAGGCGCGTGATCATGGGTTCGCAGCGGATGATGAGTTGATGTCATCCGGATTATAGGAGTGGTCGGGCTTGGGCAAGCTTTGTGTGAAAGGGGATGGCGTAACCTCTGATTGCTAGGGGGCGGTATTGTTGCCAAGATGGTGGAAATGAGTTCGCAGCTTCCTGTTATCGCGGTGACGATGGGTGATCCGGCGGGTGTCGGGCCGGAGATCTGTTTGCGCCTCTTTGCGGAGGCGTCGATGGCGGAGGTTTGTGTGCCGGTCGTTTTTGGTGATGCGGCGGTGTTGTCGCGGGTGGCGAAGGTGACGGGGGTGCCGTTCAATGCGCCGGTTATTCAAGTGACTGATTGGGCGGAAGCTTCGAAGCAAGTGAGTGTTCCTTCGGTGCTGGATCTGCGGCAGGTGGAGGCGGAGGCGGTGGTTCCCGGTAAACTGTCGGCGGCATGTGGGGAGGCGGCGTATCAGTATGTGAACCGGGCGATCGATGCGGCGCTGGCGGGTCAGGTGCAGGGGGTGGCGACGGCGCCGCTGAACAAGGAGGCGATGCATCTGGCGGGGCATAAGTATCCGGGGCATACGGAGATCTTCGCGGAGCGGATGGGCGCGGAGCGGTCCTGCATGATGCAGTATTCAGAGGAGATCACATGCAGCTTCGTGACGGTGCATTGCGGGTATCATGAGGTGCCGAAGTTGATGACGACGGCGCGCATCCTGGAGGTCATTGAATTGACGGCGAGTGCGTTGCGGCGGATTCGGGGGCGTGAGCCGAAGTTACTGGTGTGCGGGTTGAATCCGCATGCGGGAGAGAACGGGCTGTTCGGGGATCGTGAGGAGGAGCGATTCATTGTGCCGGCGATCGAGTTGGCGCGAGCGAAGGGGATCCACTTAACGGGGCCGGTGCCGCCGGATACGGCGTTCACGCCAGCGCGGCGGAAGGAATTCGATGCGGTGGTGTGCATGTATCATGATCAGGGGCATATCCCGGTGAAGATGATCGCGTTCGAATCGGCGGTGAACACGACGCTCGGTCTGCCGGTGGTGCGAACGAGTGTGGATCATGGGACGGCGTTTGACATCGCATGGCAGGGGAAGGCGAGTCCGGGGAGTTTGTATGCGGCGGTGCGGTTGGGGGCTAAACTGGCGAGGGAGAGGAAGGTTTTTTGACAGGATTAACAAGATTTACAGGATGGGGAAGGAGTAATACGTGATGCGTAACTGGGGTAGAGCCTTCTGACGGCGGTGGTTGCGGATTAGTGAGAGTGAACAGGCATGGCGGCCACCCCACTGAAATAGACATCCGCCGCTTTTCCTTTCCACATGTTCAAAACTTCGCTATCAGGAAGGCGTGTATTTGGAATTCTACCGGTTGAAGGAACCGCCCTTCACCATCACGCCAAATCCGCGATTTGTGTTTTACAGCGCCAAGCATCGCGAGGCGTTCAATCACTTGCTTTACGGCATTCGCGAGCGGAAGGGCTTCGTCCAGCTCACCGGCGAGGTGGGCGCGGGCAAGACCACAATCTGCCGTGCCATGCTGGAACAGCTCGGCGATGCCTATGCCACGGCGCTGATCCTGAACCCAGTGCTGGATTCCAACGGGTTGATGAAAGCCATCGCGATGGAGTTCGGCCTGGATGTGAAAGGGAAGGACCGCCTGGAGACGCTTTCAACGATCAATGAGTTCCTCTTCGGCCTAGTGGAGAAGCACAAGGACGCGGTGCTCATCATCGATGAGGCGCAAGACCTGACGGATGAATTGTTGGAACAGGTGCGGTTGCTTTCCAATCTCGAAACGGATGATCGCAAGCTTCTGCAGATCGTGCTCATGGGCCAGCCGGAGTTACGCGACCGTCTGAATGCGCATCGGCTGCGGCAACTGCGCCAGCGCATCACGGTGCGGTATCATATCAATCCGCTGACGCGCGCGGAGCTGTCTGCATACATCCAGCATCGCATCCATGTCAGCGGCGGGAATGGAGCGCCTTATTTCACCACGGGAGCCATTTGGCGAATCCATCGTTACAGCAAGGGCATTCCGCGTCTGGTGAATGCGGTGTGTGACAAGTGTCTGCTCGCGGGTTTCGTGCAGCAGAGTGATCGCATCGATTTTTCCACGGTGGGCCTCGCCATCCGTGAACTGGAAGGGAACATCCCCGCATGAGTCTCATCAATGATGCCTTGAAACGCGCCAATGAGGCGCAAAAGAACCGCCCGACCGCCGGACCGCTCGGTGCGCCGTTGCAGCCCGCGGATGCTCCGATGCGCCGTGGCAACCCGGGCACCAACTGGTCCGCTGTGCTCGTTCCGGCGGTGGTCGTGGTGTTGCTGGCGCTGTCTTTTTGGTTCATCCGCAGCGGCCTGCAAAACAAGCCAGCTCAGCAACCCATCGTGGCGGTGACTGCTCCAGTGCCGCAACCTGCCCCGGTGGCGGTTCCCGCTCCGGTAGCACCTGTGCCTGCCCCAGCGCCGGTGGCCAAGGCTCTGGAAAAAACTGCGCCTTATGTGTCTAAATCCGGCATCAAGGTGAACACGGAACCGGTCGTCCGCGAGTTGCCGCCAGAACGCGTTTTCACTCCTACACCGGTGAAAATCGAAGTGCCGCCACCTGAACCGGTCCCGACTGCGCCGGTGGTTGCTTCGGCACCGAAGCCAGAATCGACCGTGCCGACAGCTCCGGTCGTGACGCCGACCCCGGCCCCGCAATCGCCTATCACGAAAACTGAACCGGTCGCACCGCCCAAACCGGTGTTCCCGGAGCTGAAGTTGCAAGGCATCTTCTATCGCCTGAACAACCCTTCCGCCCTGATCAGCGGCAAGAACGTGCGGGTGGGTGACCTAGTGCAAGGGGCGAAAGTGATTGCCATCGAGCGCACCAGCGTGACCTTGGAATTCAAAGGCGAGCGCCGGGAGATGACACTCGACGTCCAGTGATGCGCCAAGTTTTTCTCGCGTGACCAGCGGCCTCATCATCCATGAAGACGACGATCTGCTGGTCGTCAACAAGCCCGCGAACTGGAACACGCACGCGCCCACGCCTTTTTCCGGCGAGGGTCTCTACGAATGGCTCCGGCAACGTGAACCGCGTTGGGCGCAACTGGCCATAATCCATCGGTTGGACAAAGAGACTTCCGGCGTGCTGGTCTTCACCAAAAGCAAAGCAGCCGCGAAATCACTGACAGAACAATTCACCGAACGCGAAGTGCAGAAGCGCTACGTGTTGCTCACGGACAAGCCGGTGCGGCAGGAGCGGTTTCAAGCCCGCTCGCACATGACCAAGGTAGGCAGCGACTTCGTGAGCCGTCCGCTCACGAGCGCGGGTGAACTGGCCGAGACGTTTTTCTATCGCGGCGAAGCGAAAGAGGGGAAGACGATTGTCATCGCGGAGCCGAAGACCGGGCGCACACACCAGATCCGTTTGCATGCGCAGGATTTGGGTTTTCCGATTCTGGGAGATGTGCGCTACGGCGGTTCACCGCACGCACGGGTTTGCTTGCACGCGGCGGAGATCGAGTTTGAGCATCCGGGCACGGGTGGGACGGTGAAGTATGTTGCGCCGGTCGATTTCGCGGCGGATGCGGCACAAGCCTTGCGCCACGCGGTGATCGAGCCCGCGCAGACGGATGCCTTCCGGGTGATGCACGGGGCGGCGGATGGCTGGCCGGGGTGGTATGTGGAGAAGCTGGGGGAAAACCTGCTCTCGCAATCGGCCGAGGAATTGACCACCGGACAGCATGACCGATTGGCCGGACTGGCGAGCGCGTATCTAACCAAATCGGCTTACCACAAAGTGCTGAACCGGCAGGTGCGGAAATCCTCCGTGGAGACGGCCAGCCCGCAGCGGATTCTGGGGGCGGTGGTAGAGGCTGAATTCAGCATTCGCGAGAATGGCCTGCATTATCAGCTGAGTTTTCAGGAGGGTTACAGCGTGGGGCTGTTCCTGGATCAGCGGGACAACCGAAGGCGTTTGCTGACAAATTACATCGCACCCGATTTCGTGGTGCGGGAGGGCGGGCTGCAAGGGGCCGAGGTGTTGAACACGTTTGCTTACACTTGCGGTTTCTCGGTAGCGGCTGGAGCCGCAGGTGCGCGAGCTACAAGTCTCGATCTTTCCAAGAAATATCTGGAATGGGGCCGCCGTAACTTCACGGCGAACGGCATGGACCCGGCCGCGCATGACTTCATCTTCGGTGATGTGTTCGACTGGCTGAAGCGGTTGGGGAAAAAGCAGCGGCAGTTTGATGTGGTCATCCTCGATCCGCCGACATTTTCGCAATCGAAGCAGAGTGGGGTGTTTCGTGTGGAGCGGGATTATGGGCGGCTCGTCGGGGATGCCTTGAAGGTTTTGCAGAGCGGGGGCACATTGCTGGCCTCCACGAATGCCGCCGGGCTGGAACCGGAATTATTTGTCGCCACGGTGAAGGCGGCGATCGCCTCGGCCGGGCGCAAAGTGGAGCGGGAACGGTTCATCCCGCAGCCGCCGGATTTCCCGGTGACGCGCGAAGAACCGGGATATTTGAAGACGTTTTGGGTGAAGGTGAAGTAAGGATTTAACCGCAGATGAACACAGATAAGCGCAGATACAAAAACGTGAAAACGAACCTTTTTCTCAAACCAGTGCTGCTTTGCCTGGGGGCTGTGATGCTTATCGCCGGTTGTGCCAGTAATTCCTACATGACGACGAAAATGATTTATCCCCGGACGGTGAAGACGAATTTGGTGGAGACGTTGAACGGGCTCAGCGTGGCGGACCCGTATCGCTGGCTGGAGGATGACAATTCGGCGGCGACGAAGGCGTGGGTGGAGGCGCAGAACAAAGTGACGTTCGGTTACTTGGAGAAACTCCCGGCGCGTCAGAAGCTCAAGGAACGTCTGACGGAGCTGTGGAATTACGAGCGTTACGGCGTGCCGTTCAAGGAAGGCGGGCGCTACTTCTACACGCGCAATGACGGATTGCAGAACCAAAGTGTGCTCTATGTGGCCGAGACGCTGGAGGCGGAGCCACGCGTGTTGTTGGACCCGAATGGTCTGTCGAAAGACGGCACGGTTTCGCTCAGCGGTTACACGATCAGTGAGGATGGAAACTTGATGGCTTACGGTCTTTCCTCCGGTGGTTCGGACTGGCAGGAGTGGAAGGTGCGGGATGTGCGCACGGGCAAGGACCTGGCGGATGAACTCAAGTGGGTAAAGTTCTCCGGGGCCTCGTGGACGAAGGATGGAAAGGGTTTTTACTACAGCCGTTACGATGCACCGAAGGAGGGGGAACAGCTCAAGGGTGTGAACTATTTCCAGAAGCTTTATTACCATCGCATCGGGGCGAAGCAGTCGGAAGACCGGCTGGTGTATGAGCGGCCGGACCAGAAGGAATGGGGCTTTGGCGGTTCCGTGACGGAGGATGACCGGTATCTCGCCATCCACGTATGGCAGGGCACGAGCCCGAAGAACCGTTTCTTTTACCAGGACTTGCAGGCAAAGGGCGGCAAGGTGGTGGAGTTGTTGAAGGAGAATGATGCCTCCTATGATTTCGTGGGTAATGTCGGCACGACCTTCTATTTCCAGACGGACCTCGATGCACCGCGCAGCCGCCTCATCGCCATCGACATCACGAAGCCGGCGCGGGCGAACTGGCAAGAGGTCATCCCGCAAGGACAGGACACCTTGCGCAGCGTGGATTTTGTGAATAACCAGTTCATCGCGCAGTATCTGAAGGATGCGCGGAGCGTGGTGAAGGTATTCAGTCGCGAGGGCAAGCCGGTGCGCGAGGTGGCCTTGCCGGGCATTGGCACTGCGGGCGGATTCAACGGCAAGCGCGGGGACACGGAGACGTTCTATTTCTTCAGCAGCTACACGGTGCCGGGGACGACGTATCGGTATGACTTGAAGACGGGCAAGAGCACCCTCTTCCGCGAGCCGAAGGTGAAGTTCAATCCGGCGGAGTTCGAGACGAAGCAGGTCTTCTACACGAGCAAGGATGGCACACGCGTGCCCATGTTCATCACGCATAAGAAGGGGCTCGAGTTGAACGGCAAGAATCCCACCTATCTGTATGGTTACGGCGGGTTCAATATCAGCCTCACACCATCATTTGCGCTCACCATGATCACATGGATGGAGCAGGGCGGGGTGTATGCGGTGGCGAATCTGCGCGGCGGCGGTGAGTATGGCGAGGACTGGCATCAGGCGGGCACGAAACTGAACAAGCAGAACGTGTTCAATGACTTCATCGGGGCGGCGGAATGGCTTATCGTGAACAAGTATACGCGGCCGGACAAACTGGCGATCGCGGGTGGAAGCAATGGCGGTCTGCTGGTGGGCGCGTGCATGACGCAGCGGCCGGACTTGTTCGGCGTCGCGTTGCCTGCCGTAGGGGTGCTGGACATGCTGCGCTTCCACAAATTCACCATCGGCTGGGCTTGGCAAAGCGATTACGGCTCACCGGATAAGGCAGATGAGTTTCAGGCGCTCTATGCCTACTCGCCTTACCACAACCTAAAACCGGGTGTGAAGTATCCCAGCACACTCATCACTACGGGTGATCACGACGATCGAGTGGTGCCAGCGCACAGCTTCAAGTTCGCCGCACGGTTGCAGGAGTATCATAAGGGCAAGAACCCGGTGCTCATCCGGGTGGAGACACGCGCTGGGCATGGAGCAGGGAAGCCGACGGCGATGTTGATTGAGGAAGCGGCGGACCGGCTGGCGTTTGCGTTGAAGGAATTGGGTGTGGAGTGAGAGGGGACAAGTGCCATCGGACAGGCAATAAACCTCTGTGTTCGTGCTTGAAGTGGGATTGCAGAGTTGGTGTCATTGGCAAAACAACCCAAGGAGAAATCCCATATGACCGCCGAGACTCGAGAGCTGCGTCCGACAGACAAGTTGCTTTGGATATGGCTGATAAAAGCTTTTTTCGGCAGTAATTGTCTTGGTTTCATTTTTTTGGCGGTAGGAGCAACGGCTGGATCCGGAATGTTCGCCGCATACTTTATGGGGCTCATTCTGGCGGCGGTTCCGGCGTTCATCGGGACCACGCTGTACTTCAAGAGTATCCGGTATTCTATCGACGACGACTATGTGATTGCCGCATCGGGTGTGTTGTGGAAAGTCCGGCGTTCGGTGCCGTTGGACAAGATCACGAACATTGACGTGCGTCAGGGGCCGGTCGAGCGGTTGCTTGGATTCGGGCAAGTGTGGATATTTACCCCGTCCACCGGATCGCTGATGCCGGAGGAGAAGTTGTTGGGGGTCGCAAACCCACATGAGGTAAAAGAGTTCATCATCGAACACTGCAAACGGGACAAAAAATCCGCCCAAGGTGCAAGCCGGCAGGCGGCCACGGCGACGGGGGATGAACAGACGCTGCTTTTGAAGGAGATATTGACCACTTTGAAAGGCATAAAAGAGGCTCTGGAGCGGAAAAGTTGAGTTGTTTTGCAAGCAGGAATTAGTGGGCTCTTTCTCGTAATTTACTTGCACCCTAAGTTGGCTCGCGAACACTAGGGGCCGAAATGACCCCACAGTGTCCGGTGCATACGGTGACTTTTGATGTAGGCGGGACTTTGATCAGCCCTTCGCCTTCGGTGGGGCATGTCTATGCCGAAATGGCCGCACGCCATGGGGTTAAAGCGGATGCAAATGAGCTGACGGAGGGCTTCAAGCGGGCTTGGAAGGCCAAAACGGCTTTTGATTATTCCGAGGAGGCTTGGTATGGGCTGGTGCGGAATACCTTCGGCCCCTTGGCACCCAAGCTGCCGGATGCCTTTTTTCCAGCGGTTTACCGACGGTTCATTGATGCGGAGGTCTGGGGTGTCCATGAGGATGCACTGGCGGTGCTGGATGAACTGGCCAGCCGGGATTTCAATCTGGGCGTGATCTCCAATTGGGACGAGCGGTTGCGACCTTTGCTCAAGAATCTCAAGTTAACCCCCTATTTTCAGGCTATCACGATCTCGTGCGAGGTTCAGTTTCCGAAGCCCAGCGGGGTCATTTTTGAACAGGCTCTCAGGAGCTTGGGGGCGGCACCGGGGGCGGTGTTACATGTTGGGGACAGCCGGGTGGAGGATGCCGATGGGGCGCGGAGTGCCGGGTTGCACGGCCTGCATCTGGACCGGCAGGGCGGGGGCGATATCCAGAGCCTAGCCGAAGTGCCGAGCTGGTTGGAGAGATTGAAGGTCGAAGCAGAGATGGGTGGGAGTTAGGGCCGGAGAAATGGCATTAGCCGGAGTAACCCTAGGCCAAGGGGGGCTTATACTTTTGCCGTCTGCATTGACGCTGGCAAAAATTGGCCCTTAGATTCACCAAGTTTGTAAAGCCGAGGTCTTTGTTGTCGCGGAAGAAATCTGTCCGCGCCCCGGGGATCACGACGAAAACAAAGTCATGAAGATAATTGACCGCCTTTTCAATTCATCGCTGGGGAAGAAATACCTCATGGCGATCTCCGGCCTGGCGTTGTTCGGGTTCATCATCGGGCACCTGGTCGGCAACCTCCAGGTTTTCGGTTCGCCGGAACTCATCAACAGCTACGCGCACTTCCTCAAGAGCAAACCCGGCCTGGTTTGGGGCGCGCGCTTGGGCCTGTTGGCGATGGTGGGAATCCACATCTACACCGCGGTGAAGCTGACGATGGAAAACAAGGCCGCCCGCCCGGTGCAATATGCGAAGTGGAAGGAGAACGGCGCGAGCAAGGCTTCCCAATACATGATCGTGAGCGGTTCGGTGATCCTCGCGTTCGTCATGTATCATCTCGCGCACTTCACGGCGCTGCTGCCGGGCATCAACGGGGTGGGTGATTTTAGCAAGATCACCACGGTGCTGCACGGGGAAACGATCCCGGACGTCTATGCGATGATGGTGCTCGGGTTCCAGGTCTGGTGGGTGACGCTGTTCTACCTCATCGCCCAAGCGTTGCTCTTCCTGCACCTGCATCACGGTATTTCCAGCATGTTTCAGTCGCTCGGCCTGCGGTCCTATAGCTGGTGGCCGGTGATCGGCAAGTTCGCCAAGGTGGCGAGCATCGCGATCTTCATCGGTTACTCGATCATCCCGGTCGCGATCTTCATGCGCGTGGTGGGGAAAGATTACGCGGAGAAAGTGAGGCTGAAGATGCAGTCCGCCTCGGTTGAGCAAGTGCAAATGGTGCAAGTCGCCACGGTTTCCGGAAAGGAGGCTGTGAAGTAATATGGCTACGCTGAATTCCAACATCCCGTCCGGACCGCTCGCCCAGAAGTGGGAGAGCCACAAGTTCACGAGCAAGCTCATCAATCCGGCGAACAAGCGGAAATACAAGGTGATCGTCGTGGGTGCCGGTCTCGCCGGTGCGTCCGCCTCCGCCACCATGGCCGAGCTGGGCTACGACGTGCACAATTTCGTGTTCCATGATTCTCCCCGGCGCGCGCACTCGGTGGCGGCGCAGGGTGGCATCAATGCGGCCAAGAATTACCAGAACGACGGCGACTCCGTGCACCGTCTCTTCTACGACACCATCAAGGGTGGCGACTTCCGTTCGCGCGAAGCGAACGTGCATCGTCTGGCCGAGGTGTCCGTGAACATCATCGATCAGTGCGCGGCGCAGGGTGTGCCGTTCGCCCGTGAATACGGTGGTCTGCTCGATAACCGTTCCTTCGGTGGGGCGCAGGTTTCGCGTACGTTCTACGCGCGCGGCCAGACCGGTCAGCAATTGCTCCTCGGTGCCTATTCGGCATTGAACCGCAACATCGCCAATGGCGGGGTGAAGTCTTACACGCACTCGGAGATGCTGGACCTTGTCGTCGTGGACGGTCACGCGAAGGGCATCATCGTCCGCAATCTGCAGACGGGCGAGATCACGCGACACAGTGCAGATGCGGTGGTTCTGGCGACCGGCGGTTACGGTAACGTGTTCAATCTCTCCACGTATGCGCGCGGTTCCAATGTCACGGCGAACTGGCGCGCTTACAAGCGCGGTGCCTGTTTCGGCAACCCGTGCTACACGCAGATCCATCCGACGTGCATCCCGGTGTCTGGTGATTACCAGTCCAAGCTGACTTTGATGTCCGAATCCCTCCGCAATGACGGTCGCGTGTGGGTGCCGAAGCGGAAAGAAGATTGCAAGAAAGCTCCGGCAGATATCGCGGAAGACGATCGCGACTATTATCTGGAGCGCATGTACACGGCGTTCGGCAATCTCGCCCCGCGCGATATCGCCAGCCGCGCCGCCAAGATGGTGTGCGATGAAGGCCGCGGCATCGGTGAGACCGGTCTGGGTGTCTATCTGGACTTCTCCGATGCGATCAACCGCCTGGGAGAATCCAAGGTGCGCGAGCGTTACGGCAACCTCTTCGCGATGTATCACGAGATCACGAACGAGGACGCCTACAAGACGCCGATGCGCATCTATCCGGCTGTGCATTATACGATGGGCGGCCTGTGGGTGGATTACAATCTGATGAGCAATGTCTCCGGCCTGTTCGTGATGGGTGAAGCAAACTTCTCCGATCACGGTGCGAACCGCCTCGGCGCCTCGGCGCTGATGCAAGGCCTGGCGGACGGTTACTTTGTGATCCCGGCGACCATCGCCGCTTATCTGGCGACGCAGAACCCGGGCAAGCGCCCGAAGACGGATCATGCCTCGTTTACGGAAGCGGAAGAGAACATCCGCAAGATGACGAAAATCTTTCTGGAGTCGAAGGGCAAGCGCACGCCGCAGAGCTTCCACAAAGAGCTTGGCAAGATCATGTGGGAGTATTGCGGCATGGCCCGTAACAAGGCCGGGCTGGAGAAGGCGCTGCAATTGCTGCCCGCACTGCGTGAGGAATACTGGAAGAACGTGAAGGTCATGGGCGGCGAACTGGAATGGAACCAGGCGCTCGAACAAGCCGGTCGTGTGGCGGACTTCATCGAACTCGGCGAGTTGATGTGCCTCGATGCGCTTACCCGTGAGGAAAGCTGCGGCGGTCACTTCCGCGAAGAGTATCAGTACACGAAGGACGACGAGGAAACGAAGAAGGGCCTCGTGAATCCGGGTGACGTGAAGCGTCGTGACGACCAGTTCGCGCATGTGTCGGCTTGGGAATTCGCCGGGGTGGGCAAACAACCCATCCTGAACAAGGAACCGCTCATTTATGAGGAGGTTCACATGAGCACACGAAGCTACAAGTAAGATTTAGCCGATATGAGTGACGCCAGCATCATGCCAACAGAGCGCATCGAGCGTCGCATTCTGCTCATTCGTGGGCAGAAGGTGTTGCTGGATCGTGATCTGGCTGAGTTGTATGGCGTGGAAACTCGGGTGCTCAATCAAGCTGTGAAGCGAAACTCCGGGCGCTTCCCGGCAGACTTCATGTTTGCGCTGACGCGAGAGGAGATATTGAGGATATCACAATTTGTGACATCCTCCGACCAGTCTGAATTGAAGTTCTCCAAGAGTGTTTTAGCCTTCACAGAGCAAGGGGTGGCGATGCTCTCTGGAGTGTTGAACAGCCAGCGAGCTGTTGAAGTTAATATCAGTATCATGCGGACGTTTGTACAACTTCGCCAGATGCTGGTATCCAATGTGGAACTGGCCAAGAAATTGGCGGCGTTGGAACGGAAGTATGATGAGCAGTTCAAAGCGGTGTTTGATGCCATCCGCAAACTGATGGAGCCGGTCACGCCTGCACAGAAGCGCGAGATCGGATTCCATACATCGAATTCAATACCGAGATCGAAGAGCCGCAAGACGGCCCGTAACCGCAAATCTTAAATCGGAAATCAGATGAAAGTTACATTAAAGGTTTGGCGCCAGAAAAACGCGAGCACGCCGGGTGAGTTCAAGACTTACCAGACGCCGGAGCTGAACGGGAACATGTCGTTCCTGGAGATGCTCGACGTGGTGAACGAAGAACTGGCGAACAAAGGCGAGGAACCCATCGCGTTCGACCATGATTGCCGCGAGGGCATCTGCGGGACTTGCTCGCTCGTGATCGATGGCAAGCCGCATGGACCGCATCAGGGAGTGGCCACGTGCCAGACCTATATGCGCAGCTTCGAGGACGGTGATGAGATCTACGTGGAGCCGTTCCGCGCGAAGCCGTTCGAGATCATCAAAGATCTCGTTTGCGACCGCAAACCGTTCGATCGCATCCAGCAGGCAGGCGGCTTCATCACCGTGCGCACGGGTGCGGCCCCGGATGCCAACTCCATTTTGGTGCCGAAGGAGAACTCGGATCTGGCGATGGATGCGGCCCAGTGCATCGGTTGCGGTGCGTGCGTGGCGGCGTGCAAGAACGCGAGCGCGATGTTGTTCGTGGCGGCCAAGGTGTCGCATCTCGGTTTGCTGCCGCAAGGCCAGCCGGAACGTTTCAAGCGTGTGAAGGCGATGGTGGACCAGATGGACAAGGAAGGTTTCGGCAGTTGCTCGGTGACGGGCTCCTGCGAGGCGGTCTGTCCGAAGAGCATCACGTTGGATTTCATCGCGATGATGAACCGCGATTACGCCGTGGCTTTGCTCAAGGGCGATCCGAAGCCGATCGCGGGCGGCGGAGTCTAGAATTTATCCTCAAGCGAGACGCGAAAGCGCTGGCATGCACGCCAGCGCTTTTTGTTTTTTTGGAGTGGCCGCAAAGAGGCGCAGAAGGCGCAAAGTGGGGATGTCGTTTTGACCTAATACAGCACGCTTGGCGGGTGGATGTTTAGGCGGCTTAAAAGCCGCGCTCCTTGGGCTAAGCCATGCGGCGGTAGCTTAGGCCCAGGGTGAGGAGTTTTTGCAGGACTTCCTCGTAGTGAATTCCGCAGTGTTCGGCGGCTTCAGTGAAGTCTTCGCCGAAAGAGATGTTCGGGTTGGGATTGGCTTCGAGCAGATAGAATTCGCCCTCCGGCGTCATGCGGAAGTCCAGCCGGGCACAGCCGCTGAGGTAGAGCAAGCGATAGATGCGCTTGGAGAGGTGCTCGACCTTCTTGCGCAATTCCGGGGTAAGATCGGCGGCGGCGGTCTTCACGCCGACCTTTTCCTGATAGCGGTAATCCCATTTGAGTTTGCTGGTGGCGATGACGGGTGCGCCTTCCGGCAATCGTTCGATGAGCAGTTCCCACGGGGTGAACGATTGCAGCCGTTCATTGCCCATCATGGCGATGTAGAGTTCACGACCTTCGATGAATTCTTCCACGATGGCCGGATTCTTCGTCTTTTCATGGATGAAGGTGACGCGTTCGGCAAGCTTCACATCATCATGCACGATGGAAGCTTGCGAGATGCCGACCGAGCCTTCGTCCACCAGCGATTTCACGAAGAGCGGGAACTTCAGGCGCTTGGGGCGGTGCGGCTTGCGGTTCACCGGCACGACGATGAATTGCGGCACCGGGATGCGGTGATAGGCGAGGATCTTCTTCGAGAGCGCCTTGTCGTGAGCCAGGGTCAGGCCGCGCGGGTTGCAACCGGTGTAGGGCAACTGGCGCAGTTCGAGGTAGCTGACGACGTGCTGGTCGAAGAGGGCGTCGCCGTGGAACTCTTCCAGCAGATTGAAGGCGATATGCGGCTGATGGGCTTCGGTGGCCTGACGGATGACGTTGAGATCGCTGTAGAGGCCGATGGGGAAGACCTCATGGCCCAGGCCGCGCAAGGCGGTGATGACGTCGTATTCGGTTTTCCAGGGCTGGATCTCCTTGGCGCTCAGGCCTTCGATGGAAGCAGGCGGGACGAGGTCCTCGTGGCAGAGGACCAGCACGCGCAACGGTTTCTTGACCTTCAAACTCATACGGCAAAGCGATAGTGACCGGTGTGCAGAGCGTTCATGGATTGCGTGGTGAGCATGACGAGCGAGTTCATCCACGCACGGCGCTGGGAACCGGCTACGCGCAGTTTTAACTCCTGGCAACGACGAATCAACTGCAAGACGACATGGCGGATGGTGTAGGCATGCACGCCCGTGCCATGCGAGACGAGCGGCACGAGTTCCTTCTGGATGCGGCGCAGGTATACGGAGGCGGCTTCGTTGTTCTGGTAGCGTTCGTGGTTGGAGAAGACACGCAGCAGCACGCGGTCATAACGGGGGCTGCCATCGGTCTGATAATATTCGGTCTTTTTCCGGTAGTGCTCGCGGAGGGTGGTCCGGCACGTTTTGAGGGGCTCGATGGCCTTGCGCTTTTTGTTCACCGGCGCATGACCGGCGATGTCCTCCATGAGTTCATCCACATACTCGAGTTTTTCCAGCGCATCCCAGCCGGCATAACGGGTGCGCCAGCGGGAATTGGGCGTGAGCCAGACCGCGAAGGTCTCGGCGAAATCTTCCGCCGGGTGGGCCTGCGCGTACCACGAATCCAGGTGCAGGACGTAGCGGCGGCTGTTGGGGCGGGGCTGGTAGATGTTCGGATAGGGCGTGGCGAAGGAGCCGAACATCTCGCGCCATTCCTTACGGCGGTGCAGGCGATAGGCGGTGTCCAGCGCGTGACCGGCCTCGTGGCGGAGGATGCGCATGCATTGCTGGTCGGTGCCACCTTCCACCTCGAGCATGAATTTCTTTTCCAGGGCGGCGAGCCGCGGATGAGCGAGATAGAAGGGGATGGCGATGCCGGGCACGGCATCTGGCGAGAACCATTCCTCCGCGAGCCAGCAGGACGGTCGGAAATCGATGCCGCGATCGGAGAGTTCCGCGTAGATGCGGTCAATCAGGATCGCCAGCGGAGTGCCGGTGATGCGCAGGGGCAGATCGCAGAGGCGCAGATCGAGCAACTGCTCCTCGTTCAGGCGATTGAGATTGATGAGGGGTTTCAATCGGAGTGGTTTGCGATTCGTCGGGCTATTTGGTGTTCACCAGGGGTTGCACCCAGGCTTGCTCGAATTCGCCGGCGCGATAGGGGTTGGCTTTCACCTTGGTGGAGCTGATGCGGGCGCGGACATAGATGTCATCGGCTTGCAATTTATAGGAAGCCTTGGTGCCTTTGACGGTGGCGAGCACCTTGCCGATGTCATCACTGTAGCGGCGGGTGACGCGGATGGCTTCGCCATTGGCGGCGCGGACGGGTTCGCTTTTCGGGTCGAAGCCGTGTTTGGTGCCGATGAATTCGATGGTGTATTCGACGCCGGGTTCGGCGGCGACTTCCAGGCGGAGTTCGCCATCTTTGCGCTGGACGTCCTTCAGGGTGACGCCGCTGGAGGCGTAGAAATCACCGGCTTCGAGAGCGGCGATGAGGGCGTTGATGGTGAGTTCCCTCGAACGGACCATGACCCAGCCGCGGCCGGTGTTGCTCTTGCCGAGGGCGATGTCCTGATAGTTGTGCGAGTCATCGGTGCCGAGACCGTAAAGAACCCCGAGATTGAAGTAGGTGAGGCGAAAGGCGAGCGAGATGTCCCAGACTTTCTCAAGGCCAGCATGGAGGCTGTCACCTTCGTTATAGACGGAAGGGTGGCCGTTATAGACTTCGAAAAACTTCAGGCCGCGCACGGGCATCATCTCCTCGGCGGTGACACCCCATTTGAAGTTTGGGTGGTTCAAATGGGTGTACATCGGTTGGCCGGTCTCGATCCGCTGGGCGATGGCGGCATCGAAATTTCGTTGGATGACTTCGAGGACGCTGGTGCCGCCCTGGGGCTTGATGACCTCGCGCGGGTTGGTGAAATTGATATGGACGGGGGCGACCTTGTATTTGTCGCTGATCTCCTCGCCCGGGATCATGAGGAACTGGCTGGGGGTGTTCAGCTTCTGGCTGAACTCCTCGAAGGTTTTCAGGCGGACTTCCGGGAGGTTGTTGGTGTTGGTGCGTTGTTCCACCCAGTCCTTGCCGTAGGCGGCGAGGTATTTATCCAGCACCTTGCCGCCGCCGCGATTGGTGGCCACGAGCCAGCGTTCGCCTTGGGCGAGAACGTTGTGGTCGGTGAGCATGAGGAAGTTCCAGCCGTTGGTCTTGTACCAGGCGCCGACCATCTCGGGGTAGTCATCGCCATCACTCCAGAGGGTGTGGGTGTGGAGATTGCCCTTCCACCAGCGGGCTTCCTGGGCGGAGGCGGAGGGTGTGCTCAACAGGGAAGTGAGCGCCAAAGCGAGGGTGAGGATATGGCTCGGTTTCATGGACGGGAATAGGAATAACAGGGAAACATCGAACATCCAACATCGAACTCTAAACATCGAAACCGGTTGCACCGGTGGGCCAATTTTTGGGGCACATCAGACAGCGGACATCGACAGGGGGAAGTTAGAGCCTCCTTACGTCGACTGCTACGGTTTTAGGAGGGGGCTTGACTTATTACTACCTTGGTAGTATTACTGTGGTCGTTCCAATCAAATTTACCATGAAGACGGCCAAGGTGCATCGGTTAGGGGAGCTCCAACTGCGGATCCTGAAAGTGCTTTGGGGGAAGCGCGAGGGGACGGTGGGAGAAGTCCACGAGGTGTTGAGCGCGGAGGATGATTTTGCCTATACGACCATCGCCACCATGTTACGAAAAATGGAGGCAAGGGGGTTGGTGAAGCATCGGACGGAGGGGCGGACGTTCATCTACGCGGCGTGTGTCGCGGAGCATGAGGTGACGAAGGGCGCGCTGAACGACCTTGTGGACCGTTTTTTTGAGGGGAGCCTGGCGGAGGCGATGAACCATCTGCTGACATCGCGGGAGGTGAGCAAGGAGGAGCTGGCCAAGCTGCAGAAGCTGATCGAGGAAAGGAAGAAGAAGCTATGAACGCGTCATCGTGGCAAGCTGTGTGGTTGCTGGCGGTGGAGGTGGCGGCGGTCGTAGGGCTGACGTGGCTGGTCGCGTGGCGGCTGCGTTCGGTGGTGTGGCAGCGGACGTTGTGGCAGGCGAGTCTGATCGCCATCGCGGGGCTGCTGGTGATGGAGTTTGCGGCGTTGACGCCGGACTTCATGCGCAAGGAGGTTCAGGCGGATACCCCGGTGCTGGAAATTAAGGCGGAGGCGATGGAGGTGAGCACGCCAGAGAATGCGCCGGCGGAGATAGCGGCGACGGAGCTGAGCATCACGATACCGACGGAACCTTTGGTGAGTTTGGAGCCGGTGGCGGCGATGGCGCCGGTGAACCAAGAGGTGGTGCTGACAGCGGATCGCCTGACCGTCATCAAGGAAACCAAGGCGGAAGAAGCGGCGGTCAAAAGTTCAGCGGACAAATTTCCGTTGGGGTTGGCGTTGCTGCTGCTTGTCTGGACGGTGGGGAGCCTGGTGCTCGCGGGGCGGTTGCTGGTGGGGAGATTTTTGCTGTTACGATTCTGTGCGCGGAGCCGGGTGGTGGCGGATGAGAGGTTGTGTGAGCGCGTGCAGGGGATCGCGAGGAAGCTGGGATTGAAGCAGGGGGTGCAGGTGCTGGAGACGGGGCGCATCCAGACGCCGGTGGTGTTTGGGCTGGTCCGGTTGACGATCGCGTTGCCGGTGGGGTTCACGGAGCGGTTTGAGCGGCGGCAGCAGGAGGCGATCCTGGCGCATGAACTGGCGCATCTGGCCGCGCGTGATCCGCTGTGGTATCTGCTGGCGGATGCGCTGGTGTCGGTGCTGTGGTGGCATCCGCTGGTGTGGGTGGCGCGGGCGCGCCTGCAGGTGACGAGCGAGATGGCGGCGGATGAGGCGTGCGTGCTGGCGAAGCACGGGCCGGAGACATTGGCGGAGTGCCTGGTGACGATCGCGCAGGAGATGCATGGGCAAGGGGCGTTGGAATCCATCGGCATTGAGGGGAGCGGGTTTCGTTCGCGGTTGGGGCAGCGGGTGGAGCGGTTGTTGAAGTTATCGGCGGAGGTGGTTTCACGGCCAGCGGCGTGGCGGACGCGATTGGTGAAGGTGGGCATGCCGGTGATGTTGGTGGGGGTGTTGCTGGTGGGGTCGGGGTGGGTGAGGAAGGATCAGAGTGCGCCGTGGTCGGGTTTGATGAGTGGGGCGTGGAAGGAGGCGGTGGGGGTGTTGAGGGTGGAGGAAGCGGATATAAGGCGGGAACCAAGACCAGTGTTAGTAGTTGCTCAGGCAGAGAAATTAAATGTTGAGAGCGATGGACGCGCGGAGAAGGCTTTGGAGCCGCTGGTCAGCCAGGTGTTCACGCTGAAGCATGCGGTGCCGACGGAAATCGTTGCTGCGGTGGGGACTGCCATAACGGATTCACTTGGGAAAATAGTGGCGGATGACCGGGCGAAGAAGTTGCTGGTCAACGCGGTGAAGGGGGATATGAAGAACGTGGAGGAGATCATCGCCAAGCTGGATGTGAGCGGGGGAAAGATTGAAGGAGCAGTTCAAGCAACGAACACAGTCTTTAACTATGATAAAGACGGAATATTATTAAGGCGTGAAGAAGAACGTAAGAAATTGAATCAGGCGGTAGAGGCCGAAGAAAAAGAGTTTCGTCTGAATGGCATCAAGCTTGCCAAGGTGTCGCTCAAAAATGTGACGTTGGAGGAGGCGGTAAAACGGTTAAACAGCAACAGCGGTTTGCAGGCTAATGGTATCACGGTGGGGCTGGAGGGTAAGATGGCGACGACCATGGGGAACATCGAGCTCGGGTTGGTGATCTGCAGTGCTGAGATTGAGCAGTGGGCTTCGTTGCGGCAGGCGCTGGATGCGGTGTGCAAGGGAGCGGTGTATCCGCTGCGGTATCAACTTCAGGGAAACAAGGTGGTGTTTCAGGCTAAGCAGGCTGAAGTCGTAACAACTGATACAGCCAAGGGAGACAGGGCTGCGTCAGTGCAAAAGGCGGAGCCGGAAAAAGATGAGATATCCAAGGTGGTGAGCGATGCGAAACAAGTGAACGAGCAAAACCGGCTCAGTGCGACCGAGGACAAGTTGAAGAAGGCGAAAGCGAAGGCCACACCGACCATGTTCACGACAGTTTTCAAGTTTGACCCCGAGGCTTTTGTGAGAGGGGCGGAGAAAATCACGGGCAAGAAGGCGAGCGATTTGACCAACATAAGAACCACGGAAGCGGAACTGGTGCAGATGATGGCGCGGCTGCTGTTTGCCAGCGAGGGAGCGAACATGGAGGCCAGCACGGAGGCGGGGGCGCAGGTGCAATTGGGCTTCATGGACCGGACGGGTGACTTTTTTGTGCGCGCGGCGATGGAAGACCGGGAGCGCATAATGAAGGCGGTGGAGAAGGCGAGTGCTGCGGGGACGAGAGAGGTGGAGACACCAGTGAAAGAGCTGGTGTATAGACCCAATGGGCAAACGAATCTTTACATACGGATTGGCAAAGTTGAGACGAATTCATTTTTCAAAGAGCTGGAAAAGAAAACGGGCGAGAAACTTGATCTGAAGGTGGAGGGAGACGCGGGGCATTATTCCTATTCGAGCGTTAATCTACACAGCCTATTGCAGAAGTATTTCGCTGTCGCAGGACTCGTTTGCGAGGTCAGTGGACCCGATGCTGGCGGAACTCGTGTCTCATTTAACCCCGCTTTAGGATACTTGTGGGTGCGAGGCACTCCGGATGAGGTGGAGATCGCGCGGAAGCTTGTGCAGCCGTTTTTGACCGCAACGTTACCGGTGCCGAATGCCAGTGTACGGACGAATGCGGTGCTGACTGGACGGCAGAGGAATCTGGTAAAGCTGGATCAGATCGTGCTGAAGGAGGTGCTGTTTGATGACAAGCCGCTTTCCGAGGTAGTGATGTTTCTTACGGAGGAGGCTCGGAGGCTGGACCCGGAGAAGAAGGGGATCAATTTCATCATCAATTCCAATCTGGATGACCAGCCTGGCCGCTCCCAAGTCGATTCACGGGGATTGACCCTGACGCCTGTGCCAAATCCAAACAGAAGTGCAGTGGATCTGGAAAAGATGAGGATCAAAATCAATCCGCCGCTGAAGAATCTTCGGCTGGTTGATGCTTTGGATGCCATCACGAAGGTGGCGACGCCGCCGGTCGATGGGGTGGGTTTGAGTTTTGTGGTGGAGGATCATGCGGTGGTGTTCCGGCAGCGGGTGGTTGATCCGGCGCAGTTGTTCACGCGAGTTTACAAATTGGATACTAATAAACTGATGTCTCTGTTGGAAAAAGAGACGGAAGGAAAGGTGACGCCTTTGCGCACCAATGTGACGGCTAGTGGCCAAGCTAATGTGGTTTGGACAGTTCCGACGAATACAACCATAGGGCCAGGGGATAAGCTTTCGGTAATGGTCAGGCAGTATCTGGCAGGCCGAGGTGTGAGTCTGGCGGCTGCGGAAGCGGGTGGAGTCAATACGCAGATATTTTTCAATGACCGGACGGGTGTCCTGATGGTGAGATGCACCAGACAGGATTTAGAAATCATCGAAACCGCATTGGAGAATTTGGGGGCGATAGAGAAAGTAATGCCGACACCGAATCCACTGGGAGCTGCCGCGTCAGCGGGAACAAATGAAGTGTCCAAACTGTTGCAGGAGGCGAAGACGCCAGGGAAGGAGCCAGCGCAGAGTCAGAATGGCAAAGTACAGGATGTAGAGAAGCTGCCCAAAGCAACCAAGCTGGATGTGATCAAGCTGCCCAAGACGTCTGTACGGGGTCTGTCTTTGGGCGACATAATTTATAAACTGGAAAAGACCATCAAGAGCATGGGTGACACGAACAATGATTTATCGATCCGGACGCTGGGCAATGTGGAGACGCCAGCGGGCGCGTTAAATGTATTGTTAGTGACCATTAATGCCGAGATCACGGAGGGTATGTCGTTGCGCCGGGCTTTGGATCTCATTTGTGAGGGATCAGCTTATCCGGTGCAGTATCGGTTAAGCGGAGATTACGTGGTGTTTGAAGCGAAGTCGAATCAGGTTGAAGCGGCCAGCGCACCAAAGACACCCGCTGAAATGAAGCAGGAGGAGGCCAACGAAAAAGTATTAAAACTATTACAGGGCAAGGCGGAGGTGGCCATATTGGTGATGGAGGGAAAATCCTTGTATGAAAAGAATCAGAGGGATGAGGCGGAGAGCAAGTTTCGGGAGGTGATCAAGCGCGATCCGGCGAACACGAACGCTTTCCATTATCTTAATCTGATACAGGAAGCGCGGTATGGGGATTTGGCGAAGAAGCGTGATGCTGAGCAGCGCGCCCGCCTCGTGGAGATAGAAAAAGCTTGGGAGGTGCCGAAAGCGAGAGATGGATTGCCCACGCCGAATCCGTATGTGCAGACGAATGTGGCGCGAACGTTGACGAAGGCGCAGCAGAGGATCGAGAGCAAGCTGGACCAGATGGTGATCAAAGAGGTGTTTTTTGATGGGTTGCCGTTGTCTGAGGTGGTGAGGTTTTTGCGGGAGGAGTCGGCCAAGCTGGACCCGGAGAAGGTGGGGATCAATTTCGTCATCAATTCCAAACTGGATGATCAGCCGGGTGGGGAGGGCGGCAAGGCTTTGCGCGATCCCTTGGGGGCGCCTTTGGCGCCGGTGGTCAATCCCGGTGCGCAGGAGTTGAACATGGTGCTGGTGACGATCAATCCGCCTTTGAAGAATCTGACGATGCGGGAGATGTTGAGCGCGATCACGAATGCGACGGCGCAGGTGGGCAAGCATGGGCTGGACTACAGGGTGGAGGATTTCGGGGTGACGTTCCGGCAACGGGTGATCGAGCCGCCGCAGTTGTTCACGCGGATATTTAAGATTGAGACGAATGCCTTTGTAAAGAACCTGGAGAAGCGGATGGGGATGGCGGTTGATGCTGTGATGCTGAACCCGGATGAGCTGCCCAAGACCTCGGGCACAAATCAGACGGCCGGAAGCAGCCAGAATCTACGCACGTTCCAGGTGCAAAAGCTGGCCAGGGCATTCTTCGTGAAAGAAGGAGTCAATATCAGTCTGAAGGGAGGAACGAATGCGGCAGAAACGCAGATTTTCTTCAATGACCGGACGGGGGTATTGATGGTACGGGCTGCGCTGGAGGATCTGGAGATCATTCAAAATGTCATCGCCAGAATGTCTGCGGAAGACAAGGTGGAGGAGGAAGCCAACGGGAAAGGTGAATTTAGCCGGGTCATAGCCATCGAGCCTTGGACAGTGATCTATTGGCTGCACGACAAGAAGTTGCTGGGGACAAATGTCAGTGCGCGAGCGGTGGAGGGGGGCTTGGTACGTTACCTTTCAAGGGAGCTGATTCAGCCGGTCAATGCCGCTGACGGCAACGGACCTAAAGTAGCGCTGGATATGGAGAAGAAGCGCGTCACGGTGCGGGGAACGTTGAAGGATTTGCAGATCATGGAAAGTGCCGTGCAAGTGCTCGGGCTTATTCCGGCGCAAGTGCTGGTGGAGGCCAAGTATTTCGAGGTGTCGGACAAGGCGGCGAAGGAGATGGGGTTGAACTGGTTCACGGGCGGGCCTTTGAGTGGAACGAATATGGGCAAGGCGGTCCAGTTCTTGAACGCATCGATACCGACCCATGAAAATGTGCGGGTGGAAGCTCCGGTGTTGCCTAACTACGTCAGCGTGTTATCGCCAGTCCAGGCAAGAGAGTTGGTGAAGCGGTTTGAACAGAAAGATGGCTGTGACATCCTCTCATCGCCCAGAATGACGACGGTGAATAATCGGCAAGCCCGGATTGATGTGGTCAATCAAAAGAACATCACGGTGGCGAAAAAGACGAATCCGGGAGCCGGAGAAAAAGGAGAGGGGCAAACTGAATTTGTGGTGAATCCGGTGATGACGGGTCCTTCGCTCGAGGTGATGCCGAGTGTCTTGCACGATGGGCGTTCCATGCAGATGACGTGGATGTTTTGCTTAACGGAGTTCTTAGGTTACGACAAACCGGGCAAGGAGCAGGAGAAGAACGAGCCGCTGCCGCGTTTTCGGGTGCGGCAGGTGGGCAATACGAGCGCGTTGCTGGACGGGCAGACGTTGATCTTTGGTGCGGGGTCGGTGGAAAAGACGGAGGCCAAGACCGGGCTGTTCCGGGCGAAGCCGAAAACGGAGACGCGGCATATCATTGTGATGCTGACGCCGACGGTGGTTGATCCGGCGGGGAACCGGGTGAACCGGGAGTGAGGGGAGGGATAACTGGGGGTGGGTGATTTACGATTTTGGATTTACGAAGTACGGGCGTTAATGCCGGTGGGTGATTCGTAAATCGTAACTGGGTGTGGGGCGGGAAAGGGTTTTGGAACCTGCTCCTGCGCCGGAGACTCGCCTGAACCCAAAAATGTTTGCTCCACTCGGCTGCGGCGGAGGGATTTGGTAGAAAACCTCGGCAGATGTACACAAGTGCCGAGGTGGGGATGGGAGGGGTGAGGGGGGTGGCCCGCTAAAGGGCGCGAAACCGGGAGGGAAAAGGGGGGAAATGGTTTCTTGTTTCTGGTTTGGGGTTTCGGGTTGAAACTGCTGGTGCAAGTTTTTGCTGATTTTCGCAGATTATTTTTCCACTGATTTTTTGGTTTGGGAGGTATTTTACGCTGTATGTATCTGATTTCAAGGTGGTTAATGGGTTTTGAAATATTTTTTAGAAAAGGGGACCTAGGACAGCGGTTGTCCTAGTGACCCTTTTATGATGGGGGCATGAAGCTGGTTGCACCAGCGGGCGAATGATGGGGACATGAGTTAAAACATCGAACATCGAGAGTGGGGCACCCCGACCTGACGGTCGGCCGGGGGCGAGGACGAGGACGACGACGAGAACGATTGCGAAACGAGGAGGGTGGTATGGTGACAGGAGATAACAGTTCAGTGGTGGTTGACAAAGGGGGGCTTCAGGCTTACACCGGTAGCACTTCGCTGCTGTCCCTACGGGACTTCCTACGTGGCGGAGCGGGGGCCGGAGGGCCCCCTCCTTTTTCCACCGATGCTGTCGATGCTCGACTGGCCAGCATAAGAAGCAGATTTGAACAATTGCTTCAATTGCGGGCAGAAGCCTCCTCTCCCCGGCCCTCTCCTCCGACTCCGGAGGAGAGGGAGATGAAGCGCGTAAGGCTATTTGGTGGTCATTGGTGTTTAAGCAGCGTTTCTGAGCATCAACCATTCTTTTTATACTCTTGTCAGGGAGTTAGGTCGTGGCGGAAACTTCGCGCGCGGCAACAATCTTGCTGGTTCGCGTTTATGCCAATTTTAATCCTGCTGCTGTTTTTCTGCTCGGGCGCCACGGCGCTGGTGTATGAGGTGGTGTGGTCGAAGTATCTGGCGCTGATCTTCGGGAGCACGGTGTATGCGCAGACGGTCGTGCTGGCGGTTTTCATGGGCGGGCTGGCGCTGGGCAACCGGATCTTCGGCCGTCGGGCGGACCTGCTGAAACAGCCGCTGGCGACGTATGGGTATGTGGAGATGGCGATCGGGGTGTTCGCGTTCTTTTTCGATTTCTTGCACAAGCTGGCGGAGAGTGTGTTTGTGTCCGTGGGGACGGGGATGCTGGAGCAGGAGTTTCTGCTGCTCTTGTGGAAGGGTGTGGTGGCGACGGCGCTCTTGATCGTGCCGACGGTGTTGATGGGCGGCACGTTGCCGCTGGTGGCGGCGTGGCTGCAGCGGAACCAGGCGGATGCGAGCCGGGCATCGGCGCGGTTCTATGCGATCAACAGTCTAGGCGCAGTGACGGGGTCGTTTGTGGCGGGGTTCTTTCTGGTGCAGGCGTTGGGGATGGTGGCGACGTTGCAGGCGACGGCGTTGGTGAATCTGTTTATCGGCGGAGCGGCGATCATCTTCGCGCGGAAGAAGGACAAGGAGGCAGAGGTCAAGGCAGTGGAGAAGAGTGAGCCGGTGGAGGCGGGAGAGGAAGCGGTGGCGACGGGCAAACAACTGAAGCTGGCGATCGGGCTGGTGATGTTGACGGGCGGGGTCTCGATGGGGTTGGAGGTGCTGGCGGCGCGGTCGCTGGTGTTGTTGTTCGGGGCGTCTTTGCAATCGTTCGCGCTGGTCTTGGTGGCGTTCATCTTGGGCATCGGGTTCGGTGCAGGGATGATCTCCTCGCTGAAGTATCAATGGGCGCGGCGGGAGCTGGCGACGGTGGTGTTATTGCTGGCGGG
>CAZPUL010000060.1:0-11220 GCA_964589735.1 uncultured Verrucomicrobiota bacterium
TCGGAACGGATGGCACCTATGAGGGTATCACCATCGGCCGGGCGGATGGCAGACACCAGATCGAGGTGGGTGCATATACCTTCCGTGACTCCATCACCCTCCGTTCGCCGGTAGCTCCGGGCAGCATCCATGTGACCGGTATCTTGGGATTGGCGGAGGGGGCGTTGCAGCGTTTCATCGGTGCCCATTCGACCAGTGTGTTGCTGGCTGACACCTATTCTGATGGGACCAACATCCTGTATGAGGACAGTGTCCGGGTGGGGGCTGGTCTGAGCGTTTTGATTACCTCGGGTCCTTTGGGTGGTCATATCATCATCCAGGGGGGCATCATCAATGACATCTTTGTTCCGGGTAATCTGGATGGTGCTACGCTGGCGGATGCTTTGACGGAAAACCTGACGATTGATGCCGGTGAAGGTAACGTTGTTATCCAAGGGGCGGTAGGCAGTGATGTGCCGCTAAACAACCTGACCATCGTCTCGGCCGGGTCAGTTACCGTCGCCGGCTCCATCAACATCACGGGCACCCTGCGTATCATCAAGGCGACTGGGTTGGTGCACCTGAATTCCTCGAGCGGCAACCTGACGGCCGGAGCCATTGATATCACCAGTGCCGCGAACATCATTTTCGAGGGTAGCGTGACGACGACCACGGCGGGGCCATCTCTGAAGGTAGCAACCAATACCACGGACGGCACGGTGACCTTCAAAGGGGCGGTGAATGCTGCAGGCAACCTGACTGTATCGGCTGCTCATACGGTGTTGCATACCGGAGTGGCGACCGTGACCGGAAACATCAGCCAAGTCTTGGGCACCGGGACAACGACCTATGAGGCGGCGGTTACGGCCAATAGCATCAACCTCTCAACGGTCAACGTATTCTTCAACGCCAGTGTCTCAGTGGCCAACGGGAGCGACATCATCCTGACGGCGGATGAGATCACTTTCAATGGCGGGACCGGATCGGTGACGAGTGCCGGTATCGACACCAGCACCATCTACCTGCGGCCGACGACCTCGGTTGTCCCGATCAAGCTGGGCATCTCGGCAGGCAGCAACCCCGGAGTGCTGGATCTGAGCAATGATGATCTGGCGGCTTTGAACAACCGGTTCAAGGAAGTCCGGATCGGTTGGGATGGGGCGGCCACCACCCCGGTGGCTTTGCAGGCAGCAGCACTGACGGCTTTCACATCCGGTGGAGCTGACTTGGCAGCGGCTTTGGCCCAGATCGTTTCCCCGGGTTCCGCCAATGACCTGATCTTCACCGCCCGGACAAGTGGCACTGTCGGCAATGGTATCCTGGTCCGCATCGAGGATGACGGCTCGGTAACCGGCAATGCGGCGACCGCCCGGTATTTTGAAGGCACCAAGATTCTGCTGATCAAGGTGGACTTGGGCGCCACGACGGCCCTGACCGTCCTAACGGTGGTCAATACCAACACGATCAACAATACCACCAGCTCGGTTTACGGGGCCGGGTTGAATCCGGTCATCGCCAGTGCCGGGACCGATTACACGGCTGGGGCAGGCACGTTTGCCACGGTGATCTCGGCCAAGCTGGCGGGTGGGACGGATGCGGCGGCGGCTACGACCATCCTGCCCATCTCCGGCAGTGCGGTGAACGATCTAAGTTTTCTGGCCGACAGTGCAGGTGTGGCTGCTAATGGGATCACCATCGCCCTGCTCCATGGCAATGTTGATGATGTGGATGCCCAGTATAATACGGGTACCAAGGTTTTGACGGTCACCGCCCGGTTGTCTCCGGTCTTTGGAGAAGTAGCTCATACCAGCCTGGAGATCGCCACGGCTATCAATGCGGTGGCGACTTTCCCGCTGACGGCCTCAGTGGTCGGAGCGGAGAGCCAGACCAGTGGTGATATCGAAATCGGTCAATCGACTATCAACAATCCCTCCCTGTTCTTCGCCCGCAGCATGACGCACTTGGGTGACTTGACGGTGACTGACAAGGTGACGTTCAAGGCGCTCTACGGCGGGATCGATGCCCCGGGCATCGCGCAGGTGAATACGACCGACTTGGTGGTGACGGCCACGGGCGAGGTCCGGCTGAACACGAACGTCAGCAGCCTGTCTGCCAGCAATGCGGCCGATGGCTCCATTGTCATCACGGAAGCCAGCGCCATCACGGTCAATCAACTGGATACTATAAACGGGCATGCCTCGCTCTTCACGACGACGGGCAGCATCATGATTGCCAGTGCGGGCACCGGAGTGATCACTTCGGGTGGTCATGTCATCTTGCGGGCGGCGGATTCCATTCAGCAAGATGACGTAGTGATAGCCGACGGTGGCGACATCACGTTGCATGCAGTGACGGGATCGGTGACGATGGCGGCGGCGGCCAGTTCAACGAACGATGAGGGAGCCATCCGCTATATAGCGGTGACCGGCTTGACCTTGTCGGTGATCGATGCCGGTTCAGGTGATGTCAGCCTGATCGCCTCGAACGGTTCCATCGCGGACCAGAACGGCAGCACGAACAATATCACGGCGAGTGCCCTTCGGATTGAGACTTCAGGTAGCGTAGGTGCTGGCACGGATGCCTTGGAGATCACGGTGAGCACTGTGGCTGGTCAGGCGGGGGGCAGCTTCTTCCTGACCGAGGCGACGGGTATCACGGTGGGCTCGGTTTCTGTGACGTCGCATTATTGGAACAGCAATCTTTCCCAAACCGATGTCACCGACGTCACGCTGAACGGATTGAAGACCACGGCGGGTGGCGTGATTGTGCTGGATGCGAATGGTGGCGGATTAACGGTTAGCCAGTCAGTGGATGCGAATGGCGGCGGCAACATCCGTCTAACGGCAGGCAGCGGCCAGAATCTGACCATCAACGCCTTGGTGATCAGTGGCAGCGGGCATATCAGCTTGGTGGCAGGGTTGAACATAAGCCAATCCGCGACTGGTGATGTGACGACGGCGGGCGGAACCATTGATGCGGAAGCCACGACCGGAAGCATAACCATGGTGGATGGGGCATTGAGCCAGTCGGGCGGTGGGAACATCCGCTATCTGGCGGCTACGAATGTGGCTTTAGGCGGATTGAATGCGGGCAGTGGGGCGATCACGGTCACAGCTACTGGCGGATCAATCACCGATGCAGGTGATGCTCATCGCGAAGCAGTGGCTGCATTGCTGCGGTTGCTCGCGGGGGCAGGTGTGGGGATCAGCGGGAACGCCCTGGAAGTGACGGCTGGTACGTTGGCGGTTTCAGCAGGCGCAGGTGGCATCTATATCTTGGAAGAGGATAGTGTGACGGTGGACACGGTGGGACCGGTCAGTGTCAATCGTGTTGCAGCGGACGGGACCTTTTCCGTTCCAACCCAGCAAACGGATGCGGCTTTGAGTGACCTGACTGCCACGGGCGCTGGCAATATCGTCCTGCGCACGACCAATGGTGCCATCACCATCAATGACGGAACCGCTCCCGCAGGTGGTATTGGTGTGAACACGGTCAGCGGCAACATCCTGCTGCAAGCCCTGCCTTTCACCGGCAATGATGACGACTTAGTTCTGAATGCGGCGGTAGTATCCACCAGCGGTAGCATCAGTTTGATCGCCAGCAACAGTATCACACAAGCAGCTGCTGGCGATGTGCAGACGGGTGGAGCGGGTACAATCGATGTCCAGGCCCAGAATGGTTCCATCACAATGACGGATGGAGCGACGGCGGTTACTGGCGGTGGCAGTCTCCGTTATCGGGCGGCAGTTGATGTGTTGGTGGGTGGCTTGAGCTCGGTCGGTGGCTCGGTCAGCATCCTGACCGCGACGGGCAGCATCTTGGATAACGGTGACGCGGATAAAGATGTCATTGCGGTCAGCCTGCGCTTGAGTGCAGGCAGTGGCGCGGGCAATGGGGCTAATCTGCTGGATGTGGCGGTGACGACGATCGCAGCGACGGCAGGTGCAGGTGGAATCTTCGTGGCAGATGATGATGCCGTTACAATTGGCACAGTTGCCGCCATCACGATCAATCGCGTGGATCTGGATGGAACCACACCGGTTCCTTCTCAGCAGACGGATTTATCTATCGGCGGCTTTACTACCACAGCGGGTAATGGGCGGGTGGTGATGATCACTTTGAACGGCTCACTGCTTGTTTCTCAGGCAGTTACCGCTCATGGCAGCGGTAACATTTTGTTGCAGGCCAACACCTCCCAAATACCGGTGGTGGTCAATGACAAGGATATCACACTGGATGCCGCGGTGACATCTGGCACAGGACGCATCTCTGTGCTGGCGAACCGCCATGTGATCCAGAACGCCGCGGGTGATATCACGACGACCACGGCCAATGGTACGATCGATGTGGAAGCGACGACGGGTTCTGTGACCATGGCGGATGGAGCGTTGTCCAGCACCACGGGCGGTAATATCCGTTACAAGGCGTCGAGCAGTGTCAGTGTAGGAGGGGTGAGCGCAGGCGCCGGTAATGTCAGTATCGTGGCCACTGTCGGCAGTATCACAGATGCGGGTGACGCTCACAAAGATGTGTCGGGAGCCAGCCTGAGATTGCAAGCGGGCAGCGGTATAGGTGCGACCGGAAATCACTTGGATACGGCGGTAACAGTCGTGGCGGCCCAAGCTGGTGGTGGCGGCATTTATCTGACGGATGACGATGCGGTGACGGTCGGCTTGGTCAGCATCATTGCGGTGGGTCGGGTTCAGACCACGGGCTCCACTTTGAATCAGCAGGATTCGGCATTGAGCGGTGAGACGACCCTTTCGGGCAACGGTAATATTGTCCAGACGACTCTCAGCGGGACTCTGACAGTCAGCCAATCAGTAGTGGCACATGGCAGCGGTAACATCTTGCTGGCTGCGGGTGGAACGAATGCGGATGCGGTGATCAACAACCCGGTGGTCAGCACCTCCGGTAATATCACCATCACGGCTACCCGCGATATCACTCAAGGAAGTACTGGTGACATCTCCACCAGCAGCGGCACGATCGATGTCGAGGCGTTCAATGGCTCGGTCACGATGACTGATGGGGCCAAAGCGACTACGACCGGCGGAGGTATTCGTTACCAGGCCAAGCTGGATGTGGCGGTAGGTGGGTTGGATGCAGCAGCAGGCAAGGTGGCGATCAAAGCGGATCGCGACATCGTTGATAACGGTGACTCGGACAAGGATGTAGTCGCCAGCGAACTTTGGATGCTGGCGGGCAATGGTATCGGCAGCAATACCGGCTTGCTGGACATCACGGTGACAACGCTCGCCGCACAGGCGGGTGCTGGTGGCATCTTTGTGACTGAAGATACGGACTTGGTGGTCGGCACGGTGACCAGCTTGCAGGTCCAACGCGTGGGTGTTGATGGGGATGTGGACCCATATCCGACGGCGGCTGATACGAACCTTTCCGGCTTGCTGACGAATCTCTCCGGTGGACACATCGTGGTCTTCACATTGAATGGCAAACTGACTTTGAATCAGATCGTCTCGGCTGCTGGCGCTGGTAATATCCTGTTGCAAGCACGCACTACGGGAGCGAATGACAAGGATGTGCAAGTCTCTGCGGGTGTCTCCTCGGCAACGGGCAGCATCACAGTTCTAGCCAATCGCCATGTAATCCAAGATCCGGTGGGGGATATCCTGACAGGTGGGACTGGCACCATAGATGTGGAAGCGCAGACTGGCACCATCACGATGAGTGACAGTGGAACGGATAGCGCCTTGGCGACAACGGGTGGTGGTAATATCCGTTATAAGGCTTCCATCAATGTGCTTTTGGGTGGTCTTAATGCAGGCACGGGTGACATCAGTGTGGTGGCGACCTCGGGCAATATCAGTGACAATGGGAATACGGCCATCGAGGTGACGGGTGATGAGGTTCGGTTCGTTGCTTTGGTCAGTGTCGGCAGCAGTTCCAATCACTTGGAGACTTCTGTCAATGAACTGGCTGCCCGGGCTTCTTCCAATGGTGTTTACCTGACGAACGCTATTGCGATGGCGGTGGATTCTGTCGGCCAGGTCGCAGCGAACCGCGTGCAGATCACAGGCGGCACACTCACAGAGCAGGATGCGGCCGCTTTGAGCGGGGCGACAACGATCATAGCGAATGGCAGTATCGCGATCAGTACTTCTACGGGTGCCTTGACCGTGAATCAAGTGGTCACCGCGTTCGGCACCGGCAACATCTTGCTGAGCACTTTGGGAACGGGTGGGGACCTGACCTTGAATGCGGTTGTTTCCAGCACGGCAGGCAGCATCAGCGTCCTCTCGTTCGCGGGCATTTCGCAGACGGCTGCTGGTGATATCACGACCGGCGCAGCCACCGTGGACGTGGAGGCGATGGGTGGCGGCATCACGATGGCCAACGGGGCGCTGACCCAGACGGCTGCGGGCAACATCCGCTACAAAGCTTCAGGCAGTGTGGCGGTGGGCGGTTTGAATGCCACGACCGCTTACGTCAGTATCTCGGCAACCACGGGTGCCATCACGGACAATGGTGATACGGACAAGGATGTGCGCGCCGCCCGCCTGATGATGTCCGCTGCCACTGCGGTGGGTGTTGCGACCAATCACTTGGATGTCGATGTGACTTTGCTGGCGGGTCGGGTGGTTGGCAATGTTGCGGGGAGCGGCTTCTTCGTGGCGGATGACAACGCCCTGACGGTGGATACGGTGGCTGACATAACGGTAAACCGCGTGGATTCAGCCGGCACGACCACGGGGATCGCCCAGCAAACGGATGCGGCGGTTTCTGGTGTGCGGGTGACTGGGACGGGTGATCTGATCTTGGTCACGTTGAACGGCTTACTGACGGTCAATCAAACGGTAGCAGTGGATACGGCCGGTAACATCCGTCTCTCGGCCCAGACCACCGGCAGCAATGACAAGGATCTGACGCTCAATGCGGCGGTTACGACTGCGTCTGGCAATTTGAGTGCGGTAGCGAACCGCAGCATCACCCAGACCTTGACCGGCGACCTCTTCGCTGGTGGAACCGGCACGATTGATGTGGAAGCGATCAACGGTTCCATCACGGTGAATGCCAATGGCAGTGACAGCGGATCGGCGACAACGGCTGGTGGAAATATCCGTTATAAGGCGGCGACGAATGTGGCTTTGACTGGCTTGGATGCGACCTTGACTGGATTTGTCAGCGTCACTGCCACTTCGGGTTCGGTGACGGATAACGGTGATTTCCTGGTGGATGTTAAGGCCGATAAACTGCGGATCACTGCGGGTGTGGGCATCGGCACGGGTAGCAGTCATCTGGATACTTTGGTGACGGTCTTGGCGGCCCGGGCGACCAGTGGCGGTATCTTCGTCAGTGATCAAACTGCCTTGATGGTGGATACGGTCGAAGCGATGAGTGTGACCCGTGTGAACACCAATGCCACGACCACGCCGATCAATGAAACGGTGCTGGAAGATGTGGTGACCACTGCGGGTGACGGTCATGTGGTGCTGATCGCTCTGGATGGGACGCTGACGATCAATGATGGTGTCTCGCTGGATGGCTTCGGTGTGACTGCCCATGGCTTCGGCAATGTGCGCCTCGAGTCGAAGACCACAGGCAGCAATGACAAGGATATCAACCTGAATGCAGTGGTGCGCTCCACGGGCGGACGCATCACTGTGCTGGCCAATAACAGCATCAGCCAGGCTGCCAAAGGTGATATCAGCACGGCTGGCACCATCGATGTGCAAGCCCAGAACGGCTCCATCACCATGACTGATGGCGCGATCGCCCAGACCACGGGCGCGGCGTTGCGTTATCTGGCGGCTGTCAATGTGGTGCTTGGCGGTCTGAAAGCTGGCACGGGTGATGTGAGTGTGACGGCGACCTCCGGCTCGATCACGGATGGTGGTGACACGGACAAGGAGATCATCGCGGGACGTGCGCGTTTGGTGGCAGGTAATGCGATCGGCGGCGGTTCGGCGCACTTGGATCTGATGATCGGGACTTTGGCTGCGCGTGCTGGTGCGGGTGGTATATTCATCACCGAGGACAACGCCTTGATCGTAGACGCCATCGGTGCCATCACGGTCAGCCGGGTGGATACCACGGGCTTGGTGCCGATCAATCTGAACCAGACTGATGCTGCGTTGACGGAAGTGCGGACTTTGTCCGGCAACGGTTCGGTGGTGTTGATCACTTTGGATGGCACGTTGACGGTGAACCAATCCGTGGTGACGGATGGAGATGGTAATATCCGCTTGGAAGCACGGACCAGTGCCACGAATGACAAGGATGTGCTGATCAATGCCAGTGTCCAGACAGCGACTGGTGATATCTCGGTCCTCGCTAACCGCATAATCGACCAAAGCGTTGTGGGTGATGTCAGCACGGTTGGCGGCACGATCGACTTCCTGGCGATCAATGGTGCGATCACCATGTCCAATGGTGCACTGACTCAGAGTGGTGGTGGCAATATCCTGTATGTGGCTGCGACCAGTGTCACCTTGGGCGGATTGAACGCTGCGGGCGGCAATGTCGGAGTGAAGGCCACCGGCGCTTCGATCATTGATGGTGGCGACGAAGACAAGGAGATCACAGCAAATGCCGTTCGTCTCGAGGCGCTGACAGGCATCGGTGCTTCTGGTAATGCGCTGGACATCGCCGTGGCCATTGTGGCGGCCCGGGCCGGCAGTGGTGGTATTTATCTGCAGGAGGATAATGCGATTGCGGTCAACACCGTGGCGGTGATCACCGTGAATCGCGTGGATACGGATGCGACCACACCCATCGGGCTGCAACAATCCACCACGGTGTTGAGTGACCTCGTCACGGTGGCCGGAAATGGTAACATTGTGCTCCAGACGGTGAATGGTGAGATTGTGGTGAATGATGGCAGCACCCCGGCCGACTCAGCGGGCATTCGTGCGGATGGCAGCGGCAATGTGCTGTTGGAAGCCAAAAGCGTGGGGCTAAACGACAAGGATGTGACCCTTAATACGGGCATATTCTCGGTCACCGGCAGCATCACTGTGGTGGCCAATCGTTCTGTGACTCAAGCGGCGGCAGCGACTTTGAGCACAGGTGGCACGGGTACGATCGATGTGGAAGCGGGCAAGGGTTCAATCACGATGATCAATGGTGCCAGGGCGGTGACGGCTGGTGGTAATATCCGCTACAAGGCGGAAGTGGATATGACTTTGAGCGGGTTGGATGCGGTCGCGGGCAGCGTGAGTCTGATCGCGACCACCGGCTTCATCAGTGACGCTGGCGATACCCGTCGCGATGTCATCGCCAATGCGTTGCGCATATTGGCGGGCAATGGGGCTGGTAACGGCAACTCTTTGGACACAGAGGTAGCGACCTTGAGCGCCCAGGCAAAAGGCGGCGGGGTTCACATCAGCGAATTGAACGATCTCATCATCGGTGATGTGGGCGTAACGGTTAATCGGATTCTGTCCAGCGGCAGTCCCAGCTCCTTGGAAGACATTGTGCAGAGCGACGTCAGCACGACTTCAAACAACGGTTCTATCGTCATCATCTTGGGTGGAAATCTGATCATCACTGACGGAACGGCAGGCACTGCGGGCGTTGGTGTCAGTGCGGATGGCTCTGGTTCGGTCGCGCTGATCAGCAATGGTTCCAGCACCAGCATAACTGCCAATGCAGATGTGCGGAGCGTTAGCGGGAGCATCAGTGTCTTGGCGAGCGGGGATGTGGAGTTGACGGCCGGGGCGGACCTCACGACCGGATCGACGGGGACGATTGATGTGGTGGCGGGAGCGAGTGTGTTGTTGAGTGTGACGAGCAATGTGACGGCGGTGAGCGGGGACATCCGGGTGGAGGGTCAGGTGGATGTGTTGTTGGGCGGGTTGGTGAGCACGGGCGGGGATGTGGGCATCACCGCCACGACGGGCGTGATCACGGACCGGGATGGGGATGGCAATGCGGGTGGGGTGGACATCGTGGCCAACGGGTTGCGTTTGGTGGGCGATGACGGAGTGGGGAGCGGGACCGAGGCGATCGAGGTGACGGTGGGTGTGCTGACGGCGCGGACGCTGACCAGCGGCGGGATTTACCTGCGGGAGACGAGCGGGTTGATCGTGGACGATGTGGCGGTGAGCATCAATCGTGTCGGGGTGAGCGGAAGCACCACCACGTTCCCGGTGGTGACGGACACGCAGAGCGACGTGGTGAGTGCGGCGGGAGGCAGCATCGTGATCGTGGTGGCGGGTGGGAACCTGGTGTTGCATGACGGGACGGCGAGCGATGACAACGTGAGCGTGAGCGCAGGCGGGGCGGGGAATGTGCTGTTGCAGACGCTGGCGGGGAACATTTTGGCGGATGAGGACGTGAAGAGCGGGAGCGGGAGCATCAGTGTCTTGGCGAGCGGGGATGTGGAGCTGACGGCGGGGGCAGATATCACGACCGGATTGACGGGGACGATTGATGTGGTGGCGGGCGGGAGTGTGCTGTTGAGCGTGACGAGCAATGTGACGGCGGTGAGCGGGGACATCCGGGTGGAGGGTCAGGTGGACGTGCTTTTGGGCGGGTTGGTGAGCACGGGCGGGGATGTGGGCATCACCGCCACAACGGGAGTGATCACGGACCGGGATGCGGATGGCAATGCAGGGAGTGTGGACATCGTGGCGAACGGGTTGCGTTTGGTGGGTGATGACGGGGTGGGGAGCGGGAGCGAGGCGATCGAGGTGACGGTGACGACACTGACGGCGCGGACGCTGACCAGCGGAGGGATTTACCTGCGGGAGACGAGCGGGCTGGTGATCAACGATGTGGCGGTGAGTGTGAACCGGGTGGGCGTGGGTGGCGGAACGAGCGTGTATCCGGTGGTGGTGGACACGCAGAGCGACGTGGTGAGCGCGGCGGGTGGGAGCATCGTGCTGGTGGTGGCGGGCGGGAACCTGGTGTTGCATGACGGGACGGCTGCGGATGACAACGTGAGCGTGAGCGCCGGGGGCGGCGGCAACGTGCTGTTGCAGACGCTGGGCGGGAACATTTTGGCGGATGAGGACGTGCGGAGCGTTAGCGGGAGCATCAGTGTGCTGGCGAGCGGGGCTGTGGAGTTGACGGCGGGGGCGGACCTCACGACCGGTTCGACGGGGACGGTCGATGTGGTGGCGGGCGGGAGTGTGCTGTTGAGCGTGACGAGCAATGTGACGTCGGTGAGCGGGGACATCCGGGTGGAGGCAGAGGTGGACGTGTGGTTGGGCGGGTTGATCAGCACGGGCGGGGATGTGGGCATCACCGCCACAACGGGAGTGATCACGGACCGGG
>CAZPUL010000060.1:11320-29756 GCA_964589735.1 uncultured Verrucomicrobiota bacterium
TTGGCGGATGAGGACGTGCGGAGCGTTAGCGGGAGCATCAGTGTGCTGGCGAGCGACAGTGTCACTTTCACAGCCGGAGCAGACATTCGTACGGGTGGCGCTGGAGTGATCGTTGTGACCGCTGACACAGGAAGCATTACTCAAGCGGATACGAGTTTGTTCATCACAAGCACAGGAAACATCACGCTGACTGCGGATGATGATGTTACGTTAGGCGGGGCGAGTACGGGTGGCGATGTGTCCATCACGGCGACTACGGGAGCGATTTTGGACGGCGGAGACACGTATGTGGATGTGGTAGGCAACCAATTGACCTTGGTGGCGGCTGATGGAGTGGCAAGCATCGAGACTACGGTGGCAACGTTGATAGCGCATGTCACAGACGTCGGTGCCTTGATCATTAATGAGACCGACGCGATTGTGCTGAGTGATGTGGACACGGCGAACGGGCCGATCACGGTGAATGCCGGTGGGCAGGTGACGGCGACGGATGTGGTTTCGTTGACGGACAGTGATACGAACGACATCAGCATCACGACGACGGTTGGGGGGATCATTGCAGGGATCATCAATGCAGGCGTGTTGGGTGACATCAATCTGACGGCGTTCACGACGGTTACTGACACCACCGGCAAGCTCACGGGTGACGTGCTGACGGTGAACGCGGGCGGGGCGGCGACGTTGGACACGACGGTGGCGACGTTGGTGGCGCACCTGACGGCGGCGGGCAACCTGGTGGTGACGGAGACGGATGCGCTCATCCTGAGTGACATTGATGTGGCCAACGGGAGTGTGCTTATCACGGTGGGCGGCGACCTCGCCGTCAATGATGGGGCAGATAACGACGGGATCGGCTTAAGCGTGACGGGGAGCAATCACATTCTGCTCCAAAGCACGGGAGGCAGTCTGGCCATCAATGCGGATATCCGCTCCGGTTCAGGTTACATCACGTTGTTGTCAGGCAACGCCTTGACGATGGCGGCAGGGGCAGATGTGGTGACGAATGGAGGGGTGGTGGACATGGAAGCGGGCAGCGGCAATTTCATGATGGCCGACGGGGCAACGGTGGTGACCGGTGGGGGGAATATCCGGGTGGTAGCCGGCAATCATGCGGTGATAGGATTATTGGACGCCCGGACCGGCGGGGCGCAGAGCGCTTGGGGCAAGGTTTATGTCTCAGCGGTCACGGGCGGCATAAGCGATGCTGGCAATGCCGGTTCGACCAGCGTTAGGGTGTATGGGCAAGGGGTCATCCTCTCGGCAGCAAGGAACATCGGAGAGATCAGCGAGCCAACGTATCGTTTGCAGTATACGACCGACTTCGTGACCTGGACGGATTTGGTGACGGTAAGCACCGGTGATACGAGTGTGACATACGTGGATCCGACCCCGGCGGACAGCCGCCGCTTCTACCGGGTGGCTTATGAGACGGGCGGGCTGATCGTGAGCTTGCGGGCACCGCAAGTGCTGGTGGACCGGAGTGTGCGGTTGACCTGGGATATCAACTATACCGGAGCCTATGCGCCCGTAGCCAAGGCGCTGGTGGTGGAAACGGCCGTGCTGGCAGCGGAATCGGGTACGGGCAGCGTGTCGGTGAACGATGCCAATGCGGTGACGGTGGGTGATGTGACGGTGGCCTATCAAAAGGTGCTCTCGAACGGGGCGCTCGGCACTTTGACGAATGACGGGGTGAAGAGCGATGTGCGGACGGTGACTGGAAACGGCAGTGTGCTGCTGCGGGCTTTGGCCGGAGACCTGACGATCACGGAAGGTTCGACCGGCGCTGGAGCCGGAGTGAACGCGGCCGGCAGCGGCAAGGTTTATCTGAGTGCCTCGGGGGCAGTGCTGGTACAGGCCAGCATCCTGTCGGGCAGCGGTCATCTCACGGTGGCGGCAGGGAGCAATGTGACCATGAGTGCGGGAACGATGCTGGCGACGACCGGTGGAGAAGTGAGCGTCAGCGCGGGCACCGGCAGTGCGACGGTGACGAACCTGTTGACTGGTGGCGGGGACGTCCGGGTGAGCGCTCAAGGAACGGTGACGGTCAGCACCATTTCGGCCGGGACGGGCAGTGTGAGTCTGGTGGCGGTTGCAGGCAGCATCACGGATGGCACTGATACCGGGGCGAATGTGACGGCGGCAGCAGTGCGGCTCATGGCCGGCGGCAGCATCGGGGCGTTGAATGACGAATTTGTCCTGGCCACGGGTGTGGTGGCGGTGCAGGCGGGCGGAGTGGTGCGGTTGGGGAACACCGGCGATCTGATCGTGGCCAGCATGGCGGTGACCGTGAGCACGGTAGGCATCAATGGAGGAGTGACCGGAGTGGCGGAAACGGTGCTGGCCGGCCTGACGGCAGGTGGAAGCATGGTGCTGGTCAACACTGGCAATCTTACCGTTGACATGGCCAGCGGTGCGGCTGGCACTGGTCAGGTGTTGCTGAGCGCCACGGGCAGCATCACCTTGAACAGCGCTGTGACCTTGGCCAACGGCAGTCTTAGCCTGCTGGCCGGCACCGGGGTGGAACTGAATGCCTTGGCGAGCGTGGCGGGCGGGACGATTGAAGTTGTAGCGCAGGGCGGAGGCATCAGCAATGCCCAGTTGCAGACCACCGGAGGCAATGTGCGGCTGACCGCGACCGCTGGGATCAGTCTGGGCGTGGTAGATGCACGCAGCGCCGGGGCACAAGGCACTTGGGGTGATGTGAGTGTGAACGCAGGCGGTGATATCACGGATGCAGGTGGGGACGCTTTGGTGAACATATACGGACGAAATGTCCGGCTGAATGCCACAGGCAGCGCCGGGACGCTGGTACCGGCCACAGCCGATGGCATTGAGGTGAATGCCCTGATGGCAGCCGTGAGTGCCGGTGGCAGTGTGAACGTGGTGGCGGCAAGCGGATTGACGGTGGGCACCGTGAACGTGGTGGGAGTCAATCGTGTGGGGGTTGATGGCACGTTAGGCTTGAGCAGTGATGCCGGAAGTCTCTCGGGGGCCAGTGCGATCACGGGAATCGTAATCCGGACAATTGCCGGGAATCTGACCGTTCAGACCGCCGTAGGGAACACCGGCGCGGGTAACATGCGCTTAAGTGCGGCTGGCGGAGATGTGACCGTGAATGCGAATGTGACGGTGGCCAACGGCAGCCTGAGTTTGCTGGCCAGCGGCAGTGTGACGGTGGCTGCCGGGGTGGTGCTTAATGTGACGGGCGGCACGGCGGACATCACCGCTGCAGGCGGCAGCGTGGCGCTGGCGGGGACCGTGCAGACAGCGGGCGCGAACATCCGGATCTATGCGGCGGTGAATGTGGCCCTGGCCTTGGTGGATGCGCGGACAGTTGGTGACCGTGGCGGGAATGCTTTGACCAATCAGATCACCTGGGGCGAGGTGAGTGTGACCGCCGCAGGCGGCAGCATCACCGACGGAAGCAGTGATGCCGCGGTGGATGTTTACGCACGGAATCTGCGGATGACCGCCGGGATATCGATCGGGGTGACAGGCGTGAATGTGATCGGTATCGAGACGATGATCCTGGCACTGCGGGCGGGCACGGGCGGGATCAATGTGCTGGAGGCGACCAATGTGATCGTCGGCACAGTCGGAGGAGTGGCCGCCGGGCAAGTGCAGGTGGATGGCAGTGTGGTGGTGATGTCGGATGCGGACAGTCTTACCGGAGCGGTGAAGACGGGCGGCAGCCTGAACCTGGATACGGCCAACGGCAGCAATATCCCGGGCTATCCGCAGTTCACCGTGTTGACGGTGCTGAACTCGGGAAGCACGCCGAACCCGGTGACCGGGCTGTATGAACAGCGGGTGCAGATCACCAACACGTCGAACTCAACAATTGATGCGGTGCGAGTGGCGATCGGGAATCTGCCTGCTGGCGTAACGGTGGCATATCCAGCCGGTACTTTGGTGGATGGACGGCCGTACTTGATGTTCAACCAAACTCTGGCCGCCGGACAAAGCGCGGTGATAGTGATCGAATACCGTGTGCCCAATGTCAGCCTGATGCCGACAGCTCCTACGTTTGAGGTGGACGTGGTCAGTGTGCAAGCCCAGCCGAGCCTGGCCGGTTCAACGCCCGTGACCGTGGGGGTGGTGGTCCAGCGTCTGGAAGACAACCGCTACCAGGTGACGCTGCCCACTTTGTTTGGCCGGATCTATTACATGCAGTACAGTGATGATGGGATCAACTGGATCACGGTGCTGGCACCGATCATCGGAACCGGCAACGCCGTCAACTGGCTGGATCATGGACCGTCGAAGACCTATCCGGATCCGGCTATTGTCATCAATCGCTTTTACCGCATTTTCGTCATGCCTTAGCAGGAGGCGGATGGGCGTGGAATGAGCTTTTTAATTTGCCCAATACTAGCTGCCAGTCATTGGGGGCGAGGATTTTCCAAAGTGCAGGCAATGTTCCCGTCAGGGCGGAAAGCGAGCCGCCAGCGAACCAGACAGCTTAAAAGCTGATGGACCTTTTTTGGCGGCGCGCAAATCTCAGGGTCTGGGAGTAGCCTGCAGCACGGGCCAATTCCATGGCCGCGCCGAAGTCAGCCCCTACCTCTTCCGGTTTGTGAGCATCGGCACCGAAGGTGATGGGGACACCAGCGGCAAAAGCAATATCCAGAAATTTGCGGCTGGGGTAGATTTCCCGGCATTCCTTGCGCAGACCGGCAGTGTTCAGCTCAAAAGCGGTTCCGGTTTTACGGGCAGCACTCAGAAACCGTTTGAAAAGCGGTGTGCAATCCTGCTGAGGGCGGTGGCCGAATTTCTTGGGCAGATCGGGATGGCCGATGATCTCAAAGAGTCCTGATTCGGCCGCCATGGTCAGCCGCTCGAAATAGACGGTCCAGACTTCGAAGGGGTCGCGGTTCTTCCATTGCGACAGCTTGTAGGGATTGTCCACGTCCCAACTGTCGGACACATAATGGACGGAGCCGATGAGGTAATCCCATGGATGCCGGGCGGTGAGGTCGCGGATCCAATCTTCGTGACCGGGCAGGTAATCCACCTCCAGCGACAGTCGGATGGTGAGCTGGGGGTAGTCGCGTTGGGCTTTGCGGACCTTCTCGACATACTCGTCCAATTGATCGATCCGCATGCGCCAATCGTCGAAATCATCCCGGGCCATGGGGGAATGGTCGGAGAAACCGATCTCATCCAGCCCCACGGCCAGCGCCTGGGCGGCGTAGTCGACGGGTTCGCCCACTGCGTGGCGGCACAACGGGGTGTGCATGTGATAATCTGCCGGTTTCGACATCGTTAGCGTAGGAGACAGGAAATCCCTTGCTCAGCGCAAACCAAAAAGGCGGGGGCGATTCCAAACGCAGCCCCTTGCCGCAGGCTGATTATCTGATAAATTCCGTCCATGCCCCAAAAGACTGTCGCCTGTCCGGACTGCGACTCCCTGAGCCGCCGTGATTTCATCAAACATTCTGCATTGGGTGTCGCTGCCCTTGCGGCAGGATCTGCCGTGCCGGATTTGCTGGCGAAGGACAAGCCTTTGCCTAAATCCGAGGCATTGGTCGTCGATCTTTACGGCACGCTGACCGAGACGCAGCGCAAGGAGATGTGCTTCCCGTTCGGTCATGAATTGCAGTCTAAGGTGGATAACAACTGGCATATCACCAAGCCGACGCTTACCAATTTCTACACGAAGGACCAGCAGGAGATGGTGAAGCAGATATTCCTGGGATTACACAGTGAGGAGTATGCGCAGACGGTGATCGGGCAGGTGGCGCATGACAGCGGAAACGCGGGTTTCGGGGCCAGTTCCATCGCCATCTTTGGCGAGCCAGGGAAGGGCAAGTTTCAGTTCGTGATCACCGGGCGGCATTGCACGCGGCGATGCGACAATGACGCAGTGCCGGGGGTGGCCTTTGGCGGGCCTATTTTCTACGGGCATGCGGCGAAGAGTTTTAACGAAGACCCAAATCATGAGGGCAATGTCTATTGGTATCAAGCCAAACGGGCGAATGAGGTGTTCAAAGCGTTGGATGGCAAGCAACGGGAGCTGGCCTTGCTGGGTGAAAGCCGGGGCGAGAAAGGGACGAAGACAGTGGCGCTCACGGGCAAGAAGACAGGTTTGCCGGGTATCCGGGTGGGTGACATGAGCAAGGACCAGCGGGAACTGGTGCATAAGGTGATGGCGGATCTCTTGATGCCATTCCGGAAGTCAGACCAGGAGGAAGCCATGAGATATGTGAAGAAGCAGGGTGTGGAAAATCTGCACATGGCTTTTTACAAGGATGAGGATGTGGGCAAGGACGGTCAGTGGGACGTATGGCAGGTCGAGGGGCCGTCGATGGTGTGGTATTTCCGCGGCGATCCGCATGTGCATACGTGGGTGCATGTGAAGGAGACGGCGTAGAGAAAGGATAGCCGCAAAGAAGCGCAAAGGCGCAAAGTAAAACTGATGTTATGCTGAAAACGGACGACGCCAAGGTAAAGTCGGGCAAGAAGTTGAAAGCTCGACTTGCTTTGCTGGTTTTGGCGGGTGCGTTTGGTCTGATATGTGCGCACTTTGCAATGAAAGAGGAGGAGCCTGCTGTTCCCAAAGATTGGACAAGGCTGCGTCCGGGGATGACTCGCGCTGAGGTGTTAGCCGTGACTTCTACCCCAGTCTTCCATGTGTATCTCGGATATGAGCTAACGCGAAAGGACTTTGATCAAGGTTATGTTCAACTTGGTGTAACCTATGATGAGGCGGGGTTTTCAAGGCATGCTCAAGTGACTTTCATGACACACAAGTCGGCTGTTTATAAGGGGCCGGACTCTTTGTTTTGATCGTTCTTCTTTTGAATTCATAGTTTGAATTTCTGGCGTTGCTTCGCTAAATTTCTCCAATCAGCCGACTGAGTTTGAATAATGTCCTCGATGGAACTCTCCAAGAGGATGAAGTTTTTTGATTTTATGAAGCGAATCGGATTTGGATTAGCAGCCGGTGCCTTGCTGCTGGCGGGAGTGCCCGATGCCAGCGCGAAGGTGGATTTCGTCAAGGACATCCAGCCCATCTTGGTGAAGACCTGCGTGGAATGTCACAATGCCGAGAAGACCAAGGGGGATCTGCGCCTGGATAACAAGGAAGGGGCGATGCATGCCGTGAAGGCGGGCAAGGGTGCGGAAAGTGAGATGTACAAGCGTGTCATCCTGCCAAAGGATCATGATGACATCATGCCGCCGAAGGGTGAGCCACTAAGCAAAGCGCAGGCGGATCTGCTCAAGGCATGGATCGATGAAGGGGCGGTCTGGCCGGATGGACTGACCCTGAAGGGTGGCGGCGAGTCAGCCAAGGCGGAGGATGTGTTGCCAGAGATCAAGCCGAACGCGAACGAATTGAAGGCGTATGCGAAGCTGGAGGAGCAGGGGCTGGCGGTGCGGCCGATCGCGATGAACAGTCAATGGCGCTCGGCGAGCTGGCATTTAAGCAAAGACAAGGTGACTGACCAGACCTTGGCGATGTTGAAGGATGCCACGGTGATTTTGGACCTGAACCTCGCGGGCACCAAAGTGACGGATGCGGGCTTGGCGAATCTCAAAGGGCTGGCTGGCTTGCGGAAACTGCATCTGGAAAACACAAAGGTGACGGATGCCGGGCTGGCCAATCTCAAGGGGCTGGCGAACCTGCGCTACTTGAACCTTTATAACACGGCGGTGACGGACAAGGGGCTGGAACAGCTCAAGGGATTGAAGAATCTCAGGAACCTGTATGTGTTCCAGACCAAAGTGACGGATGCCGGGGTGAAGTCATTGAAAGCGGCGTTGCCGGGGGTGGATATCAACACAGGGGCGGAGCTGCAGGTGCTGGCCAAGGTGGCAGAAGAACAGAAAGCCAAAGCTGACGCGGAAAAGAAAGAGGCGGACAAGAAAGCTGCCGAGAAAAAGGCGGAGGACGCCAAGAAAGCGGATGCGGCAAAGAAAGCCAAAGAGAAGAAAAAGGATTAAAAACAGCTTTTCGACCAGCGCCCCGGGGCATAGCTTCGGGGCGTTTTTATTTCGGCAACTGGTTGAGCGGCATGAATCCAGCTTGTTTGGCAATGTGTATGAAGGTGTCTTCTTTCTGGCGGGGATTTCAGATGATGGTAGCTGGTGCGCTGGTGCTGATGGGCATGTGCGTTATGCCTCTGCCGGCCGCCTTGATCGATGTGGAACTGGCGGACTTGCCAGTGACGGACGCATTAAATCTTGTGGCGCGTCAGGCTGGTCTGGAGTTGCAGGTGGATGAGGAGCTGGAGAAACCGGGTGTGCGACCAGACAGGCTGCCTTGGGCTCCGCCCGGTATTCAGCTCAAGTTGAAACAAGTGGCAGCGGATCAGGTGCTGGAGAGCATGGCGGGAGCTTATGGGCTGGTGCTGGACAAGAGTCCAGGTGTAAGCCTGCTCAAGCTGCGGTTTGCGCGCAGCAGTGAGCTTGTTTTCAAGCGCGCGGCGCGGCTGCTGCCCGATCCGGAGAAGGACCAGCGCAAGGTGGGGTTGCTGTTATTCGATGAAGCGCCACTTTTGCAGGTGGTGCAGACGCTGGCTTTGCAGAGCCGATTGAATCTGGTGCCGAGCCATGAGCTGATGGTGGGCACAAACGCCCAAGGGGTGGCCTGGCAGGAGGTGTTCATCACCTTGAAGATACGGAATGTGACGCCGCAGCAGGCGTTGGAGGCTGTGTTGGATGCGGGCGGCTTGGTGGTGGATTGGAGCGGACTGGGGCAGGTGGGAGTGATTTATCCGGTGGAACGGTTCCTACCCGGCGGCAAGGTGACTCCAGTGAAACCGCCGGTGAAGGAGGAGAAGACGGATTTTACACTCGCGGATCTGGCGCTGGTAGATTTTTTGCAGTTGGCAGGCGGGCAAATGGAAGTGAACTGGGTGATCTCCACGGCGGCACAGCAGGCGACAACTGGTGCGGACAAGCAACCCTTGTTGCAAAGCCCGGTTTCCATCAACCAGACGGGCATCACTCCGCTGGCGGCCTTGCAGGAAGTGTTGAAGAGCAAGGGGTTGGAATTCCGATGGAATGCCCGGGCAGGGGTGGGGGTAGTGGATGTGGTGAAATGATATTTTAGCCACAGATTCCATGGAAAAGGGTGCTTTGGGGCGGGTAGTCGAATTCCGAGAGGCTTCATTTTCCCTTTGAAAAGGTGGGGGTTTCACGCCAGTATCCGCGCTCCTGTAGGCCGTGAATTCACGGGATATGGGGTTTTGGCATAGACATGAAACGTACGCATAACTGCAATGAGCTCCGGGCGGAACACGCCGGACAGGAAGTGATTTTGGCGGGTTGGGTCCATTCCCGCCGCGATCTGGGCGGGGTTCTCTTCATCGATCTGCGCGACCGCGAGGGCCGCACGCAGACGGTGCTGGATCCCTCGGATCTGCCGAAGGACGTTTTCGAGAACGCGACGAAGCTGCACAGCGAATCGGTCATCGAGATCAAGGGCAAGGTGCGGGTGCGTCCGGCGGGCACGGATAATTCCAAGATCGCCACAGGCGCGGTGGAAGTGCTCGTGAAGGAACTCACGGTGCTGAACTACGCCGAAGTGCTGCCGTTCCCGGTGGATGACCCGGAAGTGGCAAGCAAGGTGAACGAGGAATTGCGCCTGAAGTATCGCTACCTTGATCTGCGCCGTCCGGAGATGACGCGCAACTTGCGTCTGCGTTCCAAGGTGGCCATCGCCACGCGCAGCTACATGGATGAGCAGGGCTTCCTGGAAGTGGAGACACCCACGATGTTCAAGTCCACGCCGGAAGGCGCGCGCGAGTTCCTCGTGCCGAACCGCCGTGATCCGGGCACGTTCTACGCGTTGCCGCAGTCGCCGCAGCAGTTCAAACAGATTCTCATGGTGAGCGGGGTGGAGCGTTACTTCCAGCTCGCGCGTTGCTATCGTGATGAGGACTTGCGCGCGGATCGTCAGCCGGAGTTCACGCAGGTGGATATCGAGATGAGCTTCATCGATCGCGAGGACATCTACTCGCTCATCGAAGGTTTGCTCAAGAAAGTGTGGAAGACGGCCCTCAACATGGATATCCCCACGCCGTTCAAGCGTATCAGCTTTGAAGAGGCGTTGAACCGCTACGGCATCGACAAGCCGGACACGCGTTTCGGCATGGAGCTGGTGGATGTCTCGGAAGATTTCAAAGCGAGCACGTTCAAAGTGTTCAGCGGTGCCATCGCCAATGGCGGCGTGGTGAAAGCCATCAACGCCAAGGGACTCGCCTGCGCGACGCAGGGTCAGATCGAGACGATGACGGACTACGCCAAGAGCTTTGGCGCGAAGGGCCTCGCCTTCATCAAGGTGGAGAATGGTGAATGGAAATCGCCGATTGTGAAGTTCTTCAGCGAAGCGGAGAAGACGGCGCTGAAGACGAAACTGGCGATCGAAGAGGGTGACCTCATCCTGTTCGCGGCGGATCAATGGCTGAACGCGTGCGAAATCCTCGGCAAGATCCGCCTGTATTGCGCCGAAGTGCTGAAGGGGCAGGGCAAGCTGACGATCGACCCGATGCAGTTCAATTTCCTGTGGGTCATCGAATTTCCGTTGCTGACGTTCGACAAGGAATTCAACCGCTGGTACTCCAGCCATCACCCGTTCACGGCACCGGTGGCGGAGGATATTCCGTTGCTGAAGCAGGACCCGAAGAAGGTCCGTGGGCAGCATTATGATATCGTGGTGAACGGTGTGGAACTCGGCGGCGGGTCCATCCGTATCCATCAGCCGGACGTGCAGAAGACAATCTTCGAGGAGATCCTGCAAATCCCGCCGGATGAGACGCAATTGCGCTTCGGCTACATGCTGGAAGCCTTCAAGTATGGCGCACCGCCGCACGGTGGTATCGCGCTGGGCTTCGATCGCCTCATCGCAATCCTCTGCGGCACCAGCAGCATCCGCGACGTGATCGCGTTCCCAAAGACCGCGAAGGGCGTGTGCTTGATGACGGATTCGCCGTCGCACGTGAGCGCACGGCAGTTGAAGGAACTGCACCTTGAGGTGAAGGCGGCGGTGAAGAAGGAAGCGTAAAATTTACGCTAAATATTGTATGGAACTGGCCGCTGCTTAAGCGGCCAGTTTCATTTCCCGTGCAAGATCATCGGCCAGCAGAGGTGCCTCTTCTTCCATCAAGATGCGCTTATTACCGGGAACACCTTCTATCAAAGTAGTTTTTGCTTGTTCAAAAGCCTTCATCTTGGATTTGCTTTCAGGCGCTCCAAGCAAAAGGTAAATCAGAAAGTCAGGTTGAGCTTTACGAAGTTCTTTTACCCGACCGCTCCAGTCTAGTGCTTTTCCGACGATTTCAGAAGTGTCAACAAGGTCGAAAGTTAAGGGACGAAACAAGTGCAAAATCCCGTTTTCGGCTTGCCAAGTGTGCTCAAACTTTTGTTTAAACTCCCCAGCAATCAAAATTTTTTCCTGTAAACGGGTGAGGATTCTCTTTGGACGGAACGCTTTTTCAAAATGGGTCCAAACATCCCGATCTTCTTTCCTTACCGCCGGATTAGCTTTTTCATGGCGTGTCACCATCCGGTCAAATAACTCCCGCAGAGTTCGTTCGGGATTATCAGTAATCCCGCCGCCGGGAGTAGACCATTGAAGCGCGCTGTCATCAATTGGAAGAAGCGAGTATGCAATCTCAGAGGCATTAACCAACGATTTGTTTAACTCTTGCGCCAGTTTTTCACTTGCGGAAATGCATTTGCCTTCCAGAAAGCGCAAGATTTCCATGATCTCCTTGCAATCAGCGCCAGGAAAAAATCCCCGCAATCTTTCTTTTGAAGAAATACACTGAAAACGCAGGAAACTTGTTCCGGGAGAATACAGGAGTACCGCGACATTGATGAATTCGCGTGTGAAAACATCATGCATGTAACGCAAGACCACGTAACTAAATGGCGCTTTCATGCTATTCTTTCTTCAATAAGGTTACAAACTGTCTGATTGTTCGCAATAACCCAATCTAAATGGCTTCTTACTTTTTTCAAAGCACTATTGTCTGACCACTGGGATGGGATTTGGTTGAAAATATTGTCAATTGAAACAGACGCCAGTTTTCCGGATAACCTGTCATACACTGCATCTCCCGGGTTTAGTATGTTGAAAAACACGTGATCGTAGAATCTGTCGAGTTCCAAACTGGCAACTCCTGGTGTGTCTTTTTCGACTACAGACTGCAAGGCGCTTTCGTGATCAATAAGAATGATTTTACTGCCATTCCAAAGCAAATTTGGATTGTCAGATTTGCGATCGAAATTCTGCGTTAGAATATCAAAGGCAAATATTTCCGCTGCAACTTGCCGAAGTTCGTGTTTTAATTTTGGATTGGTTGGCATGGCATGATACCCGAACCCAGCGTTTTTACTGCCGAAGTTCAATCCTAGACTTCGTTCTACCAAATCCTTGGCGACTAAAGGGACCCCGGTTAAAAAGTCCTTCGACAAATTGACTGTAAAGGGAGTGGGCGTAAGAAGGCCGAGTTCAGTGGCAAGTAGAGAACATATCAATTCCGAACAAAGGCCAAAATTATGCCCCCGCACACCGCCAGCAAACTTGATGAACAATTCAACCAGCTCTCCGTCGGCACGCCGACAGCTTACACGAGCGGGCCGGCTGTAGCCTTTCGTTTGAAAATCATGAAACTCTTCAGCATCAACAATTTCAACCATGCTTGTTCCCTAATTAGGGCTGAGTCTAGGGCTGTGGTCAATCCGTAAGAGCAGGGTTCGCATTCATGCGAACCCCGCTTTGTTTTGTTTACCTTTGCTGCTTCTTCGCCAAACCTTCCGGCACTGGCTGGAAGCGGTTCGGTTTCATGCTATACGCAGCACGGCCTTTGCTGAGGCTGCGGATGGCATTCGCATAGCCGAACAGTTTGGCGAGCGGCACGTCGGCTTTCACCACGGCATTGCTACCGTTCGCTTCCACGGCGAGGACTTGGCCGCGGCGACGGGTGAGATCGCCGAGAATGTCGCCCTGATGCTCGGTGGGCACGTTGACTTCCACGTGCATGACCGGCTCCAGCAATACCGGACCCGCTTCACGCAGGGCCGTGCGGAGGGCATCGGCGGCGGCGAGTTGGAACGCCAAGTCGTTGGAGTCTTTCGCGTGGAAAGCTCCATCGAGAATGGCGACCTGCACATCCACCAACGGGTGGCCCTGCACGCCTTCTTTCGCCGCTTCCAAGACGCCTTTCTTCACCGCGCCGTGGAATTGCACGGGAATGCTGCCGCCCGTGATGCGGTTCTCGATGCTTAGGCCGGAGCCTGTCATCGCCGGAGTCACGGACAGGATGACCCGTGCGAACATGCCGACACCGCCATTCTGTTTCTTCAACAGATGATCGGCCTCAGCCGCCCGCGTGATGGTCTCGCGATGTGCGATCTCAGGAGCGCCAACGATGGTCGCCACGTGATGCTCATCCGCCAGCCGCGTGCGCGTGATGTCGAGGTGCAGTTCACCCATGCCGGATAACAGGCACTGGCCGGTTTCCGGATGCGTGCTGACACGGAGCGTCGGGTCTTCCTCGCTCAAACGGGCGAGGGCAGCGCCCAGCTTCTCACGGTCTTCACTCGTGCGCGGCTCGATGGCCACGGTCACGACCGGTTCCGGGAATACGGGTGGTTCCAGCAACACTGGCTGTGCAGGTGCACAGAGCGTATCGCCCGTGGTGAACCCGCGCAGGCCGATGACGCCGCAGATCTCACCTGCATGCGCTTCCGCCAGCTCGATACGCTGGTCTGCAAAGATGCGCACGAGGCGGCCCACGCGCTCGGTCTTTCCCGTGCGCGAGTTCATCATTGTGTCACCTTTACGCAGCGTACCAGTGTAGAGCCGCAGCCACACTATGCGTCCCGCCTGCGGATCGCTCACCAGTTTGAACGCCAACGCTGCCACAGGTGCACTATCATCTGCAGACAGGCAGACAGCTTCACCTGTATCCGCCGAGTGGGCTTCCACCGCGGGCATGTCCGCCGGGCTGGGCAGATAATCGACCAGGGCATCGAGCAACGGTTGCACGCCGACAAACTTGTAGGCGCTGCCACCGATCACGGGTACGAGCCGATTCGCTACCGTCGCACGACGGATGGCGCGTTTCAGCACGTCCGGACTGACTGGTTGGTTGTTCAACCAGTGAGCGGCGATTTCGTCGTCCACTTCTGCGACCCGCTCGATGAGTTCCGAGCGGGCACGAGTCACCAGTGCCTCCTGATCTGGAGGAACGTTCTCAACACTGAAGCCACCCAAGGCTCCGTCACCAAAGACGAAGGCTTTGCGGTTCACGATGTCCAGTTGGCCACGCAACGCATCTTCCGCGCCCAAGGGAATGAGCACGGGAGCGGCGTTCGCGCCGAGTTTATGGCGGATGTCGTCCACCACGCGGGCGAAGTTTGCACCGGTGCGATCCATCTTGTTCACGAACACGACGCGGGGGACGCGATACTTGTTCGCCTGACGCCAGACGGTCTCGGATTGCGATTGCACGCCGTCCACGCCGCTGAACACGGCGACCATGCCGTCCAGTACGCGCAGGGACCGCTCCACCTCCACGGTGAAATCCATGTGGCCGGGTGTATCGATGATATTGAGCCGATGCGGTTCATTCGCGAACAGCTTGAACACGTCGTCGGCGCGGGACTGCGTCCAGAAGCTCGAGACGGCGGCAGCGAAAATGGTGATGCCTTTTTCCTGCTCGATCGGATTCGAGTCCGTGGTCGTGGTGCCGGAATGGACCTCGCCGGCACGATGAATCGCGCCGGTGTAAAGCAAGATGCGCTCGGTGAGCGTGGTCTTGCCGGCGTCGATGTGCGCGGCGATGCCGAGGTTGCGAGTGCGCGTGAGCGGATACTCGCGACCGGTTTCGCGGGTGGTAGTGACAAGGGTGCTATTTTTCGTGGTGTTCATAGGTTTCGCTCCTGTGGTTTCTTAGCCCTGAAAACAAAAAGCCCCGACGAATGGCGTCGGGGCTTCAATCAGGGATATAAGCTAGGTGAGGAGACGGTTCGTATTATGGCAAAGACAATCCTAGCCCTGGCTGAAGCCGGGCATTCTGAATTGTTTTGATGATACGCGCCATCATTCTGAATGACCTATAAGGGGTAGGGGCGAGTTTGTCAAATACCAGGCAAATCAACGCACGGTGCGGATGTAGATATTGGCGTATTCCAAGGTTTGGCCATTGTTAGCGAGGCCCACGGGTCCTCTGCGGCTTAGGTCGAGCTTGGTTTTACCAATGAATTGGTCGTTCAGGTAAACGGAATACCGTTCAAAATCGCGCACGAAGCGGACGCGGTGCCAGGCTTTGGGTTTTAGTTTGTCGAAGGGGATGGTGAGCGGGGCGTCGCTGGGGCCGAAGGTGACGATGGTTTGGTTGCCCATGGTGATGCCACCGAGGGTGCCGGTGGTGGGGAGTTTTTCGGGGCCTTTGAAGTCCACGATCATTTCGAAGTCGCGGTAGGATTTGGTGCTGATGAGGGGGGCGGCGTTGGTGCCTTCGGGTTTCACGAGCAAGCGCCAGTCGCTAGGTTGCCACGTGGCGAGGTTGTCGGATTTCCAGCCGCGCAGGTCCACGCCGTTGTAGAGGGAGATCCAGTCAGTTTCTTCGGGGGCGCTTTGTTCAGGTGTCGCACCGGTGGAGGGGAGTTCCTGGATGCGGATGTTGCGGAAGTCGACGCGGGAGCCTTCGGATTCGAGGGCGATGTAACCCTTGCGCCAGTTGCAGTCGCTGCCGCCGGAGACTTCCTTGCCGTTCACGCTGAGGCGCAGGACGCCGTTGGTGGCGACGATGCGGTAGTGGTTCCACTCGGGGGTGGGCTTGGAGCGTTCCTCAGAGGGGAAGCTGCGCATGCCGTTGTGACGGCCGAAGGGTTTCATGGTGGTGCCGTGGATGGGGAAGACATCGCCATGGGTGGTGAACCAGTCGGATTTGCCGTAGCCGTGATCGAGGACTTGGACTTCGACGGCGCGCAGGAAGGGCACGCCGGGCCAACTGATGGGGGAAGCCCAGATGAAGACGCCGGCATTGCCGCCAGATTTCAGGTGTCGCCATTCGAGTTCGAGGATGAAGTTCTCATACTGGCGTTCGGTGCGGAGGGCGCCGATGGGCTTGCCGGTGCAGTGGATGAGGCCGTTGGTGACGGACCAGGTCTCGGGGGCGCAGTTCACATTGACCCAGCCATCAAGGTTCTTGCCGTTGAAGAGGGGGATGAAGCCGTCGGCATCCGGTTTGGCAGGGCGGGAGAAAAGGGAGGCGGCGTGGCTTTCAAAGCTTAATCCGGCCAAAAGAATGGCGAGCAGGAACGTCTGGCAAAATCGGATGAACATGGGGATAAAATGGGGGAGATTGAGGGGGGACTACAAGAGGAGTTTTTTGGTTGCACTTGACGGAGGGTGGGGTGGGCGGGATGCTTTGCTTGTTCCCGGTTAGTGGGATTTTTCCGCAGAGAGGGATAATGATAGTGAGATGTGGGCACAAGCTAGGTAACCGCAAAGCACGCAGAGGGCGCAAAAAAAGAGTTGTGGAGAAATCAAAAGAACTGAATTAGCCGCGAGCAACGCAGGCAGAGTACGTGAAGAAGGCTGGGATCAATTTATTAGAGGGGCGAAAAAAACGTGCAAAAGTATAAACAGGGACAACAAGCTGGGAGCGATAACGCATGAAATCATTCTTGGGCATCTGCTTCTTGTTGTTCCCGGCGGTGATGGTGTTTTCCGCTGCCGATGCGGATTTCAAAAATCCGAAGAAGGTGCGAAAGATGATCGATAAGGTCATGGAGTGGCCACGACAGCCGAAAAAAATCGAGGTTCTCTATAATGATGGGGTCGGTCATTTCGATTTTTTTATTCCCTACAATCATTTCCTGTACAAAACAAACAGCGCCACCAATGCCCATTGCCGGTTCACCTATCATGACGGACACCTCGCGCTCTGGGAAAGCATCAGCGCCAAGGGCAAGGTGAAAGCCTCAGAGCTGATCTGGCACAACGAACAAGGCGCTCCCGTATTGACAGTTTATGTGGAGCCGCGTCGCGACTTTGGCGGCTACAAGTATGGAGTGTACGATGAAGCTGGCCGGATCAAGGCCATTTACCGGTTCAACCATTTCTGCCAGTTGCAGGATTACATGGCCTTCACGTACGACCAGAAATCCACGCTCGTCACCACTTACGACGCCGATTCCAAACCGCAAAGTTCCTCGCTTCATGAAAAAGGGAGAGTTTATGCCATCGAAAACGGCAAGAAAGTGTTTTCACAGCGGGATTCCCGAGATGCGGCCATCCGCCGCCCCATGAGATACGGCCTTAAGCCGGTTTATCCGCTCGTGGAGTTTCCCTTTTCGCCCGCTGAAGTCGATCTGCAAGAGCCGTGCGAGGTGCGAAAACTGTTTGAACTGACGAAAGAAAAACCCCGGCAGCCCGGGAAAATAACGGTGCTATATGGCGATGGGTATGTGCATGTGGACCGGTTCATCCCCACCAGCAATGCGTTACGTGAAACTCATACTACCATGTATGACCAGCAACGTTTTACCTTCCATGATGGCTACCTTGCACGGTGGGAAAACATCAGCCCGGCGGGAGAGTTAAAAGCTACGGAAACCATCTGGCACAATGATAAAGGAGAACCCACGTGGGTCGAATTTTCCTCACTGGACGGGGATTATAACAGGTACCGGTATGGAGTGTTCGATGAAAAAGGCCGGATTAAAGTCATCTATCGGTTCGATCATTCCTTCCTCATGGAAGACTACGATGTTTTCACCTACGATAGATTCTCCACCCGCATCGCCTCATTTGATTGGGAATCCAAACCACGCGAGGTCACCCTTTATGAAAAGGGTAAAATCTACCAGGTAGAGAACGGCAAAAAACGGTTTCTCGCGGAGGGTGACCGCAAAGATTCCGGTCATCTCACGAAGCTCGGTCTCAAACCGGTCTATCCGATCGTTGATTGAGGCCAAGGCAGGTGGTGCCGGACCGGACTGAAATGCGGTCGCCTCGACCGCAAGGAGGGGGAGAGGATCCGGACGAAGACGGGGCAGCGGAGGTAGAAAACCTCGGCACTTATGTACATGTGCCGAGGTGTGGGTGGGGCGTTTCTGGTTCTGGTTTTTAGGCGGGAGGGGGCTGGGAATTTATCAACCGAATGGGATCAGGCGAATGGAGGGGAATTTATGAGCCTGTGATGATAGAGGCATGAAGAAGGGCAGTGAAATGCGAGTTACAACGGCTGGAATTTTTCGATATTGCTGATGGGCAATGGATTAGGTTTGTGAATAACTTTTTAAGGAAAAGTGATTGCGGATTGACGGGGGTGTGGTAGGGTTTGGTCACTGGCTGGTGTGCAAGCACCCGGTGAAAAAAGGAGAGGTTGGTCGGTGGTTTTGGTTGGCGATGATGGTTTGAGGTTCCCCCGAAGTAGTGGACAAGAGCGAGGGATAGCTAGGTGTTTTT
>CAZPUL010000061.1:0-29419 GCA_964589735.1 uncultured Verrucomicrobiota bacterium
GCCGAGTTCCACGGTCTCGCGCACGTTGAGCTCGCCGCTCACCTCGCCACCCTGCGTGAGCGGCAGCTTGATAGGCGTGGGCAGCTCCCCCTTCTCCGTCCACAGGTCCAGATGATTCAATCCGCAAGCCCGCACCCGCACCACCACCTCATCCGCTCCGGGCACCGGATCGGGCACTTCGCGATATTCAAAACGCCCCGGCTTCCCATGTTCCATCAACTGATACGCGTGCATGCCTTTAACAAACACCCAATACACCCATCTCGCAAGCGTGGAACTGCGGTGAAACAGCCCGTTCTTCAGTGACATCAAGGTCACTCAAAACTGCCAGCCGGTGCCGTAGGTTTGATTGCCGTCACTTTCTCCACCTGCGGCCACGTCCAATCACCCTCTTCCAATTTGATGACCCTCGCATTGCCTGTTCCCATGACCACCACTCCGCCATCATCTCTCTGATTCCATCCCACAGACCACAGCCGGAAGGCATCCTTCGACTGTCGCTCATACTTGAAGGGTGCTTGCACTGCGATATCCAGCGGCAACACCGGGACGTACTCGGGCACCAGAGCATCCAAATTCGCCGGATAATCCTGATGCTTCAGGTGATATCGCTCCAGTGCCAGCGCCACGATGGCCAAATCTATGGTGGACTGGGCGTACACGCTTTTCTGCGAAAAATTCTTTACCCAAGGTAACAGTAGATAGCTTAAAACCCGATGGTTAGAGATCACCTTCAATGGATTTCGATCGGATAATTCCAGCTCCATCGCCTTGCTGGTCTCTTTCAGCTTGTTCAGATCTATCTGATCTTTCGTGCGGGACGCTGCGCTCATGATGAGCCGTTCATATGCAGTATTGTAATTGACCTGCTCGAAGAAAAACCAGCCGCTCGGGATGAGCTTGAACCAATGTCTTTCCCTTCCGTCGGCATAGGGCAAGTTCACACCACCACTATTATACCCTATTCTGCCCATCATATGCGGATACTTCCGCAAAAACTCAATCGTGTGGTTGCCAGCCTGACGCTCCCCTTCAAATCCATACCAGCCATCCTTAATGAGATCATACGAAGAAAGTCTCGTTTGCAACGCCTTCAACTGCTCTTCCGTCCATGAATGCCCGACCAATCCCTCCCAAATCACCGTCACGGACATCTCAATACACGCGATCCGGACCAATTTCGAGATGAGAAAAGGTTCCGAGTCGATGGACTCGGTCAGTCGAAGCATCAAATTCACATCGGAAAATGCCGGTTCATTTTTACCCGCAGCCAGACTGGCAATGGCACGCATACGCAAGACCTCAACCATATTTTTAACAGGTGCGAGATGCGGCACTAGAATGGCTGGTTTGCTCTCCTCCTCATAATTGACGTTGAAACGGGACAAAGGCCGGTTCTGGCTAGCCATCAACAATTCGCTTAATGCCGCATCGTGTTGCTTCAAAGCATACAAAACATCCTCCGCAGGTGTGCTCATCTCCGCTCGGTGTGGCAGATTAGTGCTAGCGAAGATATCTTGCTGCCACCCTTCCAGGTTCAGTCTGCCACCCAAACGCCATGACCGAGGATGAAGCCAGTTCGTCGCCACATTTATTGGCAGCGGCATCAACCCACTGATCGAATTTGCCCGCGCCACGCCATTGGAGTCCTTCTGTCGCGGATGAGTACCCGGCGGGTTAAGGTCTAGCAAAGGCTTCAACAACGGCGTCATCGCAAAGTTCTGATCGTCCGGCACCGGCGGTGGCACCACCGTGTTATAATCAAAGCTTACTCCCTTCGCCTCTTGCGCCTTGCGGTACTGCTCCCAAGCCCGTTTCCCGCGCCAGTTCTCCACGGCATGGAAAAGCACGAACAACGTCACCAGCCCGAAGAAACTGAGCACCACGAAGCGGAAGAAGCGCCAGCGCCAGGAACGTTTCTTCGGCAGCGGTTTGGCATCGCTTGCGGGAGCGGATGTAGTTGTATCACTCATAGAAATTCTCCTTGGCCTCAGACCACCGCAAACTCTTCCCGCCGTTCACTGCGCGGTTTTAGTCCATCACGCGGTTTATCCGCCGGGCTCAACTCCAACGCCGCCACGCCGATGCCCAGAAGCTCATCCCGCAGCCGCTGCTGCTCGCGCACCATTTGCATGACTTCCGGGGCAGCTTCCACCGGTTGTTGCTGCGCCATCTGCCTGGCTGGCTCCGTCGTGTTCCCGCTGCTGAGATTCAAGACCAGCGCCACCAGCCACGCCGCCCCCATGCCACCCCAAGCCAGCCGCGGCTTCAAGAACAGCTCCTGCCACAGCGTGGCCCAGAAGCCCAATAGCGGCTCGGCGCCTAGTTCGCTTGCGATCACTTCCCGGCGGAGCTGGTCTAATGCTGGCTCAGCGGAACGGTATTTTTCCAAAAGCGGCTTACGCATAGATTTGAAATGGTTGGGCCCGTTTGCGGCGACAAGCTGAAACAAGAGCGGGAAATGTTATCCCCTTCTCCCCAAGGGAGAAGGCCGGGATGAGGGGGAAGGGAGTGTACGAAAACACTTTCAAGCTGCGTTCGCTCAAGCACGTCACCTTTCCCCTCACCCCTGCCCTCTCCCTTGGGGAGAGGGGGCATCTATCACCGCTGCTAGGGCTTTCTTGAGCACTCATCGGGATGTCCCCTCCAGTTGTTTGCGCAAGGCCAGCCGCGCATGGTGCAACCTCGACTTCACCGTCCCCAACGGCACCTCAGTGATCGTCGCGATCTCCTCGATCGAAAAATCCTCCAAGTAATGCAACACCAGCACAGACCGTTGCGCCAAAGGCAATTCTTCCAAATGCTTCAGCAGTTCCGCCTGATCTTCCTGTCCGACCAAGCTCGTGTCAGGACCTGCCTCTGTCGAAGCAAACTCCACTTCACCGTCCATGAGGCCATCTGCCAGCCATTCGCGCTCGCGGCCCTGCTTGCGCCATTGCTGCACCACCTTTTGATGCGCGATGCTGAAGAGCCAGGAGCCGAACCGCGCATCTTCCCGCAGCGATTTCAGATGCCGCACGGCATTGATGAACGTCTCCTGGACGACATCCAAGGCGGTCTGTTCGTGGCGCACGAGTTCCATGACGTAGGCATAGAGAGGCAGTTGATAGCGCCGGAACAGTATGTCCCACGCCTTGGCATCCCCCGCCCGGGCTTCCGCCACGGGCAAATGTTCCGAGTCGCCCACTGCCAGCATCTTTGCTCAGTGGAATGAAGACCGCGAGAAAAGGTTCAATGAAACGGAAAGAAAATTTCTGAGAGCTATGGAGCAATTGTAGGGCTTGAAGCCAAGACCCAATCTCCTTCTACAGAAGCACCATTAGGCACCCCTGGGAAATAACCACTATAATAGATCCAACCCAGCTTCCGGACAGCATCAGGATACCCTGAGAAGTCCATTGCACCTCCTTCATCCTTACGATTCCAACCCACTGAATAAAGCCGGAAAGAATTTTCTGTTTCCCTGAGATACCGCATCGGCTGCCCATCAATTACATCAACTGGTATTTCATCAAGATACTTGGGAGAAAGATCGATCAATTTGAGGGGATAGATTCCAGTCTCCAACCGGTATTCTTCTAAAGCACAGGCAATGACCGCTTGATGCAGCTTGGACTGATATAACGACATGGTCTGCGAAGATCTGGTAAACCAGAACGGTACTGAAATGAAAAGCAGATCCGCATTCAAAAGTGTTTGTTTTTCCATCCTCTCCTTCTCTACCCGGTTATGCAAATCCATGGCCGCAGAGTCCACTACTCTGCGATGACCGTCTAAGGTCGGCAGGAACCTTTCCAAGCTTTGGTCCATCCGCAAAAGATTCCGGTACATCCGTCCTCTGGGAAGAATCCTAAGATAGAAATCAAACCACCGAAAGCTCCCATCAGGATAGTGTATGTTTTTGCCATACAGATCCAACAGTTCTCCCCGGGTATAGTGCTCAACTGCATAGGTATTTTTGAGACGCTGATCTTCTAGGAGAAAACGCCGGTAATATGCCAACAGGTTTACCTGTAACATATCGGCGCGTAATTGTCGTAGCTGCGCTGGACTAAACACTTCTTTCCTCAACCCTTCACACAGGGCTTCGAGATAAAAATGCATCCCAACGGGACCACCCCAAGCTCCCATCGATGATCCTTTTTCCGAAACAGCACGCGTCATATCCATAATACGCTCCATATACATCAACCCCTGGTCAGGCCGCTCCCGGTGAATCTCCAGCTTAGCAGCTAAGCATAGAAATTGTGACCTGCTGAATGTTGCTGAAATATTAGGCTCACCGTTTCGACCGGGATCAACCGCATCCATGCTTAGCCTGAAATCAGGACTACGAAAACCTGCCGCGAACTTGTCCATCAAAGGTTGATTCAGATCATACCAAGCCAGGAGAGTTTCTCGTGAAACGTCATCTTTGATCTGAAACTGGCCATCTGAAATCTTCGATGGCACCAGTTGCAACCCTTGGGTCTTCAGCAAAATAGTCAACAAGGCCAAAGACTCCCGGTCTTTCAGGGCGGGCATGATCTCTTCTGACAGCCAGTATGTGTCGATATTTGCGATTTTCGCCGTTTCCGCATCTAGCGGCAGCCCTGACTTCTCAGCCAAAAAAATGATTGCTTGCCGCAATGTGAGATCCTGTAGTTTTTTCAAATCTATAGGCTCTGATTTGCCACCCAGCGCCGTAAGTTTTTCCAGGTTAACCTCGTTTGTCCCATGCTTGGGTAATTTGTCCCAAACCCCTTGCTCGTGGGGAGGAAATAGCCAAATGCTTGCCATTTGACGTATAGGCCCACTCTCGAATCGAAGTTTCCCTGGTGGCGGAAGTTGCAACTGCTTTTTGGCAAACTTCACCTCTTCCGACTCGGATTTTACCAACTGATGCTGATTGGTGGCAATGAACGTCCCCCAATCATAGACCGCGCCCTTCCCCACCATCTCCTTTTTATACTTCTCCCACGCACTCTTCCCCCGCCAATCTTCGATGACATACGCCAACGCCAACAACGTCGCCAGACAAGCAAACGTGAAGGCATACCTCCTCAGCATCTTACGATTAAACAGAAACCAGAATCCGCGGATGACACGCGGAATCACATACGTATGGATGTGCCATTTCTTCCGCCACACCTCGCTGATCGGCTTCCCCCCGCGCAGCTTGGTGACCCAAGCCAAAAGCGGCGTGGTCACGTCCGGCCTAGGAATCAGGTTCCTCTGTTCATTCTCTTCCATACCCGTTTCTCCTCCCTGGCGTCTGCTGGTTTAATAACCACTAGACAAAAAATGTTTCGCTTATTTTCCGATATGCCCGGCGGCGATCCAGATCTACGTCACTGCGCGGTGGATGCACTTTCTCCGTCTTGGGTGGTGGCGTGCTCACCACGACTTGCGCCTCCAGCAAGGTCGCCAGCAACCGTTGCTGCTCGATGAACGCCATGCGCTCCTCGGGCGTCAGTTCCCGCCGCGCCACCAGCGTTTGCCCCTCAGCGGGGCGGTTGTTCGCCCAGTTCAATCCGAAGATCACCACCCACACGGCGGCCAGCCCCGCCCATGCTTGCGGACAGGGCCACAGCAGTTCCCGCCACCAAGAGACCGGCACCGCTGGCTTCACCGGCTCCGCTTGGGCCACCGCTTCCTGTGCGGCGGACAAGATCTCCGTCCGCCATTCGGCGGGCAGGCCGCGCAACGGCTGGCGTTGCAATTGTGATTCGAAATCGTCCGGTTTCATTTACTTGATCTCGTCATAGAGTGGACGCAAGCGCGCCCGAAGTTTGTCTAATCCGTAGCGATACCGGCTGGCCGCCGTGTTCGGCGACAGCTCCAGCGCGGTCGCAATCTCCTCAAAGGTCATCCCCTCCCACAGCTTCAGATGCACCACCGCACGTTGTTCCACGGGCAATTCGCCGAGGGCCAGCGAGAGTTCTTTGCGGAAGGCGTTCGTATCCGGATCCGCCGCATCTTGGAACAATCCCGCCGAGGCTTCCGTGAGTTCATCCACCGTGCGGCCTTTGCTGGCATTGCGGCGGATGAGATCGATGGCCTGGTTGTGCGCGAGCCGCAGGAGAAAGGCTTTTTCATCACGCAAACCTTTAAGCAACGCTGGTTGACGTGCGAGCTTGATGAAGAGTTCTTGCAGCAGGTCCTTGGTATCCGCTTCGCTCCGCGTGAAGTTCAGGAGGAAGGCATGCAACGTCCGGGCGTGCTCATCGTATAGCCCCTCGATGCGTTGCAGATCCGTCATGCTCACCTAGCAGACGTTCATACCCGGAATATTTGTCTGCTGACAGGACGGAATTATTCAAGGATACGGCAACGGCGGCGGTGACATGGGCGGTGGCGGCATGTACTGGCGCAGCCGCAACCAAGTATAGAGGACGCCCCAGATGATGCCGCCCAAATGCCCCGCATGGGCGATGCCGTCATGGATCAACCCGGTCATGCCGACCACGGAAATCAAAATCGTAAGCACGAGCATGGTCCGCGCGCTCATGGCCACCGGAATGACAAAGAAGATCAGCACGCGCAGGCGTTGGCGCGGAAAGAGCGTCGCGAAGACACCCACCAAGGCACAGGCACCGGCGGAGGCACCGAGGATCGCGCTGTTAAACTCCTCCGGCCAATACCATTTGATGCCCATCTCCAGTAAACCACCGGCGACGCCGCCCAGCCAATAGGCCACGAGCAAGCGCCACTTGCCGATATGCTCTTCCAGCGCCCGGCCCAGCACATGGATGAGCAGGCAATTGATCAGAAGATGGATCGGCCCGCCGTGCAAGACCTGAAAGGTCAGCAACTGCCACCAGTGCCCTTCCCTAAGTCCCGGGAGACTCAAGGCCCAAGTGTAAGTGAACCCCTTCTCCGCATCGTCCTGCCAGATCTGGACGATGAACATGAGGATGTTCAGGAACACGATGCGGCCCGTGACTGTCTCATACCACCGCGGCGGTCGCGGGGCGTAATGATAGACGGGCTCATCCATGAGGTATGATGAAAAAAACTAACTCGCGGTCGCCAGCTCATCCGTCACGAGCTTCACCAGCGGTTGCACCGTCGGTCCATCGAACTGGAAACGGCAACCGGCAGCGGTGAACAGTTCCGGCAATGGCCGGGAACCGCCCAGTGCCAGCGCATCCTGATACGCCTTCAACGCATTCGCCTTGTCCGCCTTCGAGTTCGCCCACACCTGCAAGGCCCCAAGCTGCGCGATGCCGTATTCCACATAGTAGAAGGGATAGAGGAAGATGTGCAACTGGCGATGCCACATGTAGCCACGGGCCTCTTCATAACCGCTCCAATCCGTCGAGCCGCCGAAGCGGTCCATCAGTGCGAGCCAGGCAGCCTTCCGCTCGGCGCGCGTGTGGCCCGGATGCGTGTAGATCCAGTGCTGAAAGGCATCCACCGTGGCGATCCACGGGAAGATGCCGATGATGCCCTCCAGATGCGTGCGACGCGCGCGGTTCGCATCATTCTGGTTGTAGAAGGCCTCGATGAATTCATTGCCGAGCAATTCCATGCTCATGGATGCGACCTCGCAGAACTCGATGGGTGCGTGGCGATATGGATAGATGTCCTGCTCCCGCGTCGCCAGCGCATGGAACGCATGGCCCGCCTCATGCAGCATGGTCTCTACATCGCGTTGTACGCCCACGGCGTTCATGAAGATGAAGGGCAACCGTGCTTCGTTCAGCGTGGATTGATAACCACCCGGTGCCTTGCCCTTGCGGTTGTCCAAGTCCAGCAGCTTGAGATCGCGCATCTGCTTGAAGCCCGCCGCCAGCCCGGCATCGATCTTATCGAAGATCTCCTGCGTCTTGGCGACCATCTGACCGACGTTCTCAAACGGACGCAACGGCGGCCGGTTGAACGGATCCACCGCCAGATCCCACGGGCGCAACTGCTCCACCCCGAGCTGTTTCTTCCGCTCCGCCTGCAACTGCTTCAACACGGGGATGAAATGGTCCTCGATGGCCTGGTGGAACTTCGCGCAATCCTCCGGCGTGTAATCAAACCGCTCACGCAGCTTGAAGGCGTAGTCGCGGTAGTTCGTATAGCCCGCGTTCTTCGCGATCTGCTCGCGCAACTTGATCAAGCCATCGAAAAGTTCCTCTACCTTGTCCACCTCCTGCAAGCGGCGCTTGGCGATCATCTCCCACGCCTCCTGGCGCAAGTTGCGATCCGGCTCCTCCAGGTAGCGGCCCATCTGCGTGAGAGTCTTTTCCTCGCCCTTGTAGGTCACCATCAAGCTGCCCATGAGCTTCTGGTATTGCTGACCAAGCTTGGCCTCTTCCGTCTCCAGCGCCACGTTCTCCTCGCGATAGAGCGCCACATGATTCTGGATGCTGCGATCAAACACGGCGAAGCGCGTCTGGTCTATTTGCTTCCGGAGCGGGCAGGCCAGATACATTTTTTCCAGCTTGAAGTGCCGGGGCTTTAATTCTGGCTCGATCTTCTCCACGTAATGCAGATAGGCGGCTTCCGCTTCCTTGCTCTCCGTATGACAGGACATGGCGATGTAGCGGCGGGAAGATTCCTCATCCAGCGCTGCGCTCAGTTCGCCCCAGTTCAGCAACCAGCGCTCGAAATCCGCCACGCTAACACATTGGCCGGCTTCAACTTCCAAACGGTCGAAGAGTGGACGGAGCTGATCCCAGTCACCGAGGTTGATCTGGTCCGGCACAAATCGGCGCGGACGATACGGCGGCAATGTCCCAAACGGCAGCAAGTTCATGGCGCGGAAGATAGCGCATCTCTATAAGTTGCAAATGATATTTCCCACCCCAACCCTATCTTGCTCTCCTTTTCCGGAAAAAGAAACTTGCCCGTGGAACTCAGCGCAACAAATCATAGGCCCAAGGGTTATTTAACAAAACATGCCGCGCATACTCGTCATCGATGACAACGACGCCTTCCGCTCCACCATATGTCTGTGGTTAAAGCACCATGGCTACGAGGTCACCCAGGCGGGCAACGGAAAGGAGGGTATGGAGATGCTCGCCAAGTCCGCACCCGATGTCATCCTCACCGACATCCTCATGCCGGAGCAGGATGGGCTCGAGACCATCCAGGCCGTGCGCAAGAAACTGCCTGCTCTGAAGATTGTCGCCATGTCCGGCGGCATGCTGGACGGGCGGGTGGACTTCCTTCCCTTGGCGGCCAAGTTCGGCGCGGATCAGGTCATGCACAAACCTTTCAGCGGAAGTGAACTCCTCCTCGTGCTGGAAAAGGTGCTTGGCACGCCACCGCCGAAGTGACCGGCTCTCAATCGAGCATATACTTCTCCAGCCACGCCTGTGGTAACGTCCCGTGACTGATCAGCCAGTCATTGAACTGCTTCAACTTCCAGCCGCGTCCTTCGACGAGTCTTCGATACAACCGCGCATTCTCCAGGCGCCCCAGCCAGTAACTCATCGGCACCGCCGGTGAACTCGTGTACCAGTTCACATCCGCCTCCGCGCGCGCTTTCGTGAAGCCCAGGTTCTTCTGCATGTGCTTCACCGCCTGCGCGTAGGAGTAACGTCCCGTCTGCAAGCGCAAGTCCACCAGGATGCGATGGCAGCGCCACAACGCATCGTGCAATTGCTGCACCTCCAGCCACGGCGAACGGTCGATCTTCAGGTCCACCATCATCTGCTCGCACCACAGCGTCCAACCTTCGTAGAACACCGCATGTGCGAACAAGCGACGCCACTTGCGCGGATGCTGGTTCGCGATCACGAATTGCAAGTGATGCCCCGGATACGCCTCGTGCGCGGATGTCAGGCTCAGCCCGAAATGCTGTTGACGCTCCTTCAGCTTCTCCGTCTCCGTCGTCTTCATCACGCTCAGGTCGTTCACCCAGAAGATGCCGCGCTGCCGCTTCTCAAACGCGCCCGGTGAAGAATAAGCCGCCGTGGGAAACAGATGCCGCATGAATTCCGGGACCGGTCGCACTTGCAGCTCATCCCCCACCGGAAACGTCACCGCCTTCGCCTCACGAAACGCCTGCGCCACCCGATTCGTCTCCTTCCGATAAACACCGAGCAGATCGCCACCGGGATTCCACTCCGCCCGCGCCTTCGCCACGATCGCTTCCGCATCCGTGCCCTTACCGAACTTCTTGCACGCCTGCTTCAGCAACACCCCGATGCGCTCCACTTCACCAAGAGCAAGTGCCTCGATCTCACCCAGCGAATAATCCAGGCCCACCTGATCCCGCACGCGCCGTTGCAGCGATTCCACCCCCACCGCGAAGGAACCTTCCGGCGCCAGCTCCCGCGCACTCACCGTATCGCGATACCCCTTCACCGCTTGCTGCACGCTCGCGATGAGTTCGGCATCCTTCACACTCGGTTGATGCTGGGCGAGAAACCCGGCGACTGCCGTGAAGAGCGACTCCGCCGAATCACACGTCTCCTGCATGATCTTCAACCACACCCGCTCCGGCCGGACGACCACCGCCGCATCTTCTGAGAGGAACTTCGGCGCCGCCTTCAAGATCGCGCGAATGTTCTTTGCCGCCCGCGCCGGCTCGTCATCCCCGCGCTGCAATTCATGCAGCAACAGATTCAACAGAGTATCCGGCGCATCCGGCGACAGCTCATGCGAGGCCGTCGCGTAATCCTCCAGCTCATTCAAGAGCTGGCTGCGGAGCGCGAGGCGGTCCAGGTGCTGCTCATTCGTCAGCTCCCGTGGATTCACGCCTTCCAGCGCCGCCAGCGTTTTGCGACGCAGCTTTTCCGCCGCCTCGATGCTCGCGAGATCCGCCCGATCTAGCTTCCCCTCGCCCGCTTTGAGGCCCACGTAGTTCGCATACACCGGATGCCGCTCCAACGTCGTCTCGAAGTAGCGATCCAGAATCCCTTCAAACGCTTTTCCCGTCTGGTTCATGCGTTCAAAGGTAATCCCATAACCACCGCCGACAAGCGGATATGCTTTGGAGTGCTGCGGCTTGACGCCTCGACCCCCCTTTACTCGATGTTCGATGTTAGAAGTTTTTAAACTTCCATCAATCAACTCTCAACCATCCGCTATCAAAAATTAAACATTCCCCGAAGCGGCCTACCATCCAGTTTGTTCGATGTGACACTCTCGCAGTAGCATCCTGTTCTGCGGCACTCTAGCCACCAGTCCACACCTCCCGCACCAAACCCCCGCCAGCCACCCCACAAGGCAAGGCCTTTCGTCCTCGTCCTCGTTCTCGTCGTCGTCCTCGATGTGTAAAATCTCAGACTTCGCCGCCACTCAGACGTCGAACCTCGGCATTCCCTTTAAGGAACTATGTCAAAGAGCAATGCAACCACCCGCCCCCTGTGAAGTGTCGTTTCCTCCCTCCCTACGATTGGGAGTTCAGCTTCAGTGTAAGTCCAGAACCAGGCTGGTTCCGCAGTGACTCATGGATTCCCCGACCAGGCGTACAATCCTACCCTGCTCGACGTCCAGTTCGCCCTCCAGCTTACGGGCCCCGACCCAAACACCCGACACCCTCACATATCTAGATGACCTGCCCCGGCTCTAACTATTGAACCGGACCGCAGGTCCCGACCATAACAGTCGGGGTTCCATAAGGACTCGTCACCTCCCCGCCAACGCAGGACATGACGATGCAATAAATCACATCGAAACGCTTGATGACTCTGGGATTCTCCGGAAGCTGCCTGCCACTCTGAATGAGTGCCAACCACCGTTCACCCGTCCTTTACCAGCAGCGAGCTGCCAGCATTAAAAAGAATATCAAACGAACACAAAATTTCAACTGAAATTTTCTTAAAATCCGGTTCCTTTTCGCAACAAATTGCCGTTGAATAATTTGCACCCGAAGATTGTTGAAGTTCTCACGAGAGGAACGGCTACCACTGCCTCGCCTCCATTCAACAGTCCGCACGAACCTTTCCTTGCCAAAAACTCCCGCGCTTATATTAATTCCCTGCAAGGACAACTCACAGGACCAAAAGCAAGCATGCGCCACAAACCATCACCACCCACATCAGCCCCATGCACACCCTCCTGATCATCCTGCTGGTGCTGACCGTGGTTCTGAACCTCGTGGTCATGGGCGGCATTTTGTTCCTCTACGTGACCCGCCCGGCCAGCCGCCGGAATTACAACCTTGGTGGGACGTCTCTTTCCAAGGTTCTCCTGATCATCGGTCCCGTCATGCTCCTGGCTGCCATCCCTGCGGGACTGCATGCCTGGCATTTCTCACGCACTGCACTCAACACTGATGGCACGGTCATCGAGATGCGTGAAAGGAAAGACACCGAATCAGGGAGCATCAGTTATTCCCCCACCTTTCAATTTCAAGATGCCAGCGGTGGGCAGCACACCGTCGCTTCCCGCGTTTACTCCTCACCGCCAGAATTCCGGGCCGGCGACAAGGTCACGGTGCTCTATCGTGGCGATGCTCCGGACAACGCCGTGATCGACTCCTTTTGGCAGCTTTGGGGCTTGCCCACCATGCTGGCCATCGGTGGGCTTGTCCTGCTGTCTGCCGGTATCCTAGGCCTCTTCTGGCCCAAACTCAGCCTCTGGTTCAGAAGCAGAATCGCCCAAGCCCTGCCTGCGTGACCATGACCATGAGCCTTCACCAGAAGTTCAGGGAATTCTGGCGGACTGAATCTTGGTTGCGTGAACAATCGGCACAGTGGGCCGCACACCACTATTCCGGAGAGAGTCGCGAAGTGGCCGCTCGCGTCATTTTCTGTTTGCTCGATTCTCTCGCCGAGGACCCGAAAAACTTGTCTCCCGCCAGCGGCTTATACACAGACATCGATTTGGATGATTTTAATGACGTGTTTTTGCTGGACGCAGTAGCAGAGGAGTTAGGCGTTGCCATCCCCGAACACGACATTGAAACCATCCTCACGCTCGGACAACTCATCGCCTATATCCACGAACGGTTGCCCAAGGGTGCCGCTTGATTTCGCGTCCTGGCCTTATGAGCATTTATGCCCCACAAACTGTTTTCCATGGCTGGTCGGCTTGTTGAGGGTTATCCGTTAACCTTCAATGTGCATCACGTGAAATTAGTCGTCACCATTTGTATCTTGTTGTTGATCGCCACCGCATGCCGCCACGTTGAGCCCGAAAGGCGGTCAACTGAGGCAGAGATTCGCCAGCACATCGTCGGCGAGTGGACAAGTTGCACGGATTCGGATGGCTGGCATCCGGTGATGATTATCATTGAGGACGGCAGTCTGACCGCCGTGAAGCGTGACGGGACAAGAGAACTGATGGGCCGTTGGGAATTGTCCGGCAGCTCCTTGCGCGTTACGCCCACCACGGCCAGACTTGAGGCAGCGCGTGCTGCCGGCTTGCCACTGAATGCATGGAACTATTATCCCGTGATTTACGCAGACGCTCACAAGCTGGTCATGGCACCAGGCATCAGCGTGGGAGGGAGATTGAGATACAGGAGATGAGGCTGGCAAATCGCTGTCACAAAGTCGGTCTTTAACCACTCATGAAACTGCGCCCCTCATTCACGAAACACTCGCTAACCTTTCCCGAAGCCAAAACGTTCACGCCCAACTTCTCCGATGCCTCATCCCTCCCCGAAAAGACCAGCTCCATCGCCCTGAACGTCCCCGGCCCCATCAGCCAGTGGCACACCGATTCCCTTTTCGACTACGACGTCTTCCCCTCCACCATCATCCGCTACGAAGCCGAGTGGAAAACCGAGGGCCGTAAGATGCGCGTCGGCGACCTCATCCTCCAACGCGCCATGATCCCGCCCCTCATCGGCTTCGGCCTCTGCCTCGAATTCGCCGTACGCATCTGCCGCCTGATCGAGGAGGACAAACGCCTCGGCTTCGCCTACGAGACACTGACCGGCCACGCCGAACGCGGCATCTCCGAATTCTACTTTGAAGAAAAGAACGGCTCGCTTCACTTCACCATCCACACCCATTCCGAACCCGGCCACTGGACCTCCCGCCTCGGCAAACACGTGGCCACCCTTCCCTACCAAGCCTGGTGCACCCGCCGCGCCCTGAACCATGTAAAAATCCGCTTCCACCAAAGCAATAAACCGCAAGATTGATTCGATATTCGATGTTTCCCCCCTCATTGGCCCGCCGGTGCAACCGGATTGACACAGTTTCGCAACCCCGTAATCTCCCGCTTCAGCCCTATGAACTCAGCGCGTTGCCTGCTCGCTCTGCTCCTGGTGGCACTGTTGTCTGAAGTGTCCGCCGCGTATGCCCAGTCTCCCGACTGGAATGAAATCCTTGGCCCACGTCAGGGCAAGCCGCCCGCGCCCGCAGGCTACAAGGTCCAGTGGCGCACCGATCTCTACGCCGCGATGGCCGAGGCCAAGAAGGAGAACCGCCCGCTCTTCGTCACCTTCCGCTGCCTGCCTTGCAAGCAATGCTCCGCCTTCGACAAGGAAGTCCTCGAAGGCGGCACCGATCTCGATCCCCTCCTGCTCCAGTTCGTCACCGTCCGCCTCACAGACGCCAAGATGATCGATTTCCGCATCTTCCCCATGGAAGGCTATCAGGACCTCGACCTCTCTTGGTGGGGCTGGATTCTCTCACCCGAAGGCCGCGTCCTCAGCGTCTATGGCGGTCGCGATAATGTCTCCGATGCCACCCGGATCTCGAAGCCCTCGCTCATCCGCACCCTGCAATCCACCCTCGCCTGGCACGCCGATCCGCGCCGCGAGAAATGGGACCTCGATCTGCCCGCTCCCGATCTGACGAAACCCAAGGCTGATCCTACGAACCTGCCCGGCTACGCCACGTGGCAAAAACTGCGCCCGGCCAAAGAAAGCCTGAACTCCAACTGCATCCATTGCCATCAAGTCGCCGACATCCTCCGCACCCCCGCTGTCGCCGCGAAGACGTTCGACAAGGTCAAGGACACGCAAGTCTGGCCGCTGCCGGAAAATGTCGGTATCGTCATCGAGCGCGATCACGGTCTGCTCGTGAAACAGGTCACGCCCAACAGTCCGGCAGCGATGGCCGGTCTGCAAAAAGGCGATATCCTCGGCGCGGCCAACAAACACCTGCTCTTCAGCCAGGCGGATTTTCGCGGTGTGCTCCATCGCGGCCCGAAAGGCGCGGGTGAATTTGAACTCGTCTGGCTGCGCAACGGCAAGGCCATGACCGGCACGGTGGAAGTCAGCGAAGGCTGGCGTCGCACCGCCCTCGACTGGCGCATGTCCATCTCCCAGGGCGTCATCAGCATCGGCCCCTCCTTCTTCCCGCTGAAAGTACCGGATAACAAACGCACCCAGCTCGGCATCCATCCCAAGACCATGGCCATTCAGCCGTACATGGGCACCAACACCGACCGCGTCGCTTACAAGGCCGGCTTGCGCTCCAATCACGTCGTCACCTCTGTCAACGGCATGAGCCCGGACCTCGACGGCCGCGCCTTCCTCGTGTGGTTCCGCCTGAAATTCAATCCCGGCGACCAGATCACCATGGGCTACCGCGATGAAGCCGGTCTGCCCAAACAGGCCAAGTTCACCCTGCCCATGAGCGGGGAATAAGCGGGTATTTACTGTTCGGTTCTTGTCCACCGTCAGGCGTTTTTAAGACCTTGCATGTTTCTCGAGAGAGTTTACTTTGCATCACAAAGTTAATTCCAAACCCTGAAGGAAATGAATGCCAATATAGCTTATCGGATTGCCGTCGGTCTGGCGGCCACGGCCACACTCCTGCTCTTGTGGTTGCAAGGAGCCCTGGCGAATGAAGGTGACTCACCCGGCCTGTTATTCTTCGGCGTGCTCGCTGTCGGAATCATCGGCACCCTCCTCGCCCGCTTCCGTCCGCAAGGCATGGTCCGCGCGCTCTTTGCGACCGCGTTTGCCCAGGCCTTGGTCGCCATGGGCGCGATGATCGCCTGGCAGCAATATGTCGAGATCGGCCTCCTCAACGCCTTTTTCATCGCCTTGTGGATTGGGTCGGCATTGCTGTTTCGGAAAGCTGCGCATTTGAACTCAAGAACCGGCGCGGCTTGACCATTTACAGGAACGAACACGGTCGGGTACTCAATGCGTGAACTCACGGAATCCTGAGCCGTCCCGTTCCAGCAAGATCACCCGGAGTTTGTTTTCCTTGGCCAGCGCCAGGCCCCGTTCCCGTCCCATCACGACCATCGCCGTCGCCCAGCCATCAGCTTGGGCACAACTCGCATGAATGACGGTCGCAGACGCCACCTGCATCTCTGCTGGCCACCCCGTGCGCGGGTCAATGATATGGTGATAGCGCTTACCTTTGATCTCCCGAAAATTCCGGTCATCACCCGAGGTCGCCAGACTTTCATCCTTCAACATCACCACGCGCTGAATGCGTTTCCCATCGGAACCCGGCTGTTCGATGCCCACCGGCCAGCCCTTCCCTTCCGGTCCCTCACCCACCGCCGCGAACTCCCCGCCCATATCCACGAGGAAATTGGCACAGCCGAGCCCCTGCAAACGTGCCTTCGCCAGATCGGCCGCGAGTCCCATCGCCACGGCGTTCACATCCAAGGAAACGAACGGACGCACCTTGCGCACCGCGGGTGGCGAAGCCCTCACCTGAATGTTGGTATGGTCCACCTTCGTCCGCGCGATGGCGATTTCCGTGACTGTCGGCATCTGTCCCACACGTCGGACCGGCCCAAAGCCCCACGCCTGTACCAGCGGATACACCGTGGGGTCCAGCGCTCCCTCGCTCTTCACCGCAAGCTCCAGACTGACAGCGACCGCCCGCATAAAATTCGTCGAGACCGGATACCAGTTCGTGCTGCGCGCGACGTTGAACTTTGAAATCTCCGAATCCGCCCGATACGTGGACATCTCCTTTTCAATATCCATGAGCAGGGCCGAAATATCCTGCTTGATGACCGCTTCCTCCTGCCCGCCGATCCATTTCACCGACCATTGCATGCCCATGGCAGAGCCGGTGGCTTGCTGGACTGGTTTGCTGGCAAACGATGTATGCGCTAATCCAAACATCAGCCATACGAACATTATTCGTCTCAGGCGAATCATAACGGCCCGATGATCCATTGCTGGAGCGCGTAGTATTTCCAGTAGAACAACGCCGCCGCCACCACCAGTAATCCGGCAAAAGCATCGCGCTTGGTGAACTTGTCCTGCGGACCGCGCGAGCGCACGAACTCCAGAACCGCCCCCGTAGGACAGCCGAACTTGCAATACGCCTGCGGTACGAAGAACGCCGCGATCAGACCGCCGATGGCGATGAGGATGGTCGCCAACCCAGCCACGCCGATGATGTAAGCATCGAATGGTTCCACACTGGCGAGATCGATCGGCAGCCCCATCATCACGATGGCGATGACCATGAAGAGCAGCACACCGGGCAGATAGCGTAACCGCCGGGCGATGTCATCTGGAACTGTGATGCGCCATTTCTTCGGAGTCAGGCGGCCCACCAGTTCCTGCGCCGCTCCGTGCGGACACAGGTGCAGGCAATAGACCGGTTTGCGCGTAGCCCATGGCACCACCAGAGCAACCACGCCCAGCAGCACGATGCCTGGAGCCATGCGCCAGGGCAGTCCCGACTTCGCCCAGCCCATCAGCAAAGACTGCGCCACCAGATCGCCGCTGATGAGCCCCACATACGCGATGACGACTACTTGAAAAACACGCCGCACCCATTTGCGCTTCTCGATATTCGTGAACGTCAGCACCAAGGCCAGCCCCACCACGATGGCCAGCCCGATGTCACCTGCCGAAGCACGAAAGGCCGGGTGTTCATCCGCTTCACCTGCTGTCCGCCGAAAACGCAAGGCGATGCCCTCTGCCATCGCGAGGCTCGTCATGGAGGAACCCGCCACGCCTTCCATGCGGAGCGCCTTCGGCGTCATCTCCCCCACCTCTTCCCATTTCTTCCCGTTCCAGATCTTCATGAACTGGCGGTCCGTCGCCACGTCCTCCACATGCTTGCGCGTGTCCTCGCTGCGGCGGATCTTGATCCCCAGCACCTTCTGGTCCTTGTCCAAGGCCACCAAGGTATCCGTCATGCCCACGTAGCCGATGATATGATCCGCATCCGGCGAAGTACGGACGACATAACCGATCTTCTCCCCGGCAGCATTCAGGACTTCGAGCCCGTGAAACTCGGAATGATCCGGGCGCAACTCTTTGGCCTCCGGCAGAAATTGGACCACCTCATCCGCCGTGACGGGAGTATCCCCGAGCAAACGTAAACGGTAGTGATGCTCCCGCACGATCCACGCGATGAGCAAGATGACCGCCAGCCGATAGAGCCGCAGGGCGATGGGCTGCCATCGCGAGGCGGGTTTCTGGACTGGCGGCTGAGCGGGCACGTTTTAAGCGATTGCGGTTGTTCTAGCGGAATGAACCATCGCTGACGACAATTTCATTCACACCAAATCAGCAAAAAGAAAAACCGCCTGACATGAGGGTTCATGACAGGCGGCTGGAATTCCCCACAAACTGTTTTATTTGGCCGGCAACACCTGGATGGCGTCCGCATGGACATTGCCATCCACCTTGTCTGTGCCGATCTCCACCGCACCCTTCTGGGCGGCATCGAAGGTGTAGGTGCCCACGGAGACGAAACCGTTCGTCAGCGGCGGATTCACCTTTTGATTGATACGGACGGTCTTGGAGCCCGCCGTGTCCGTGACGGTGATGGGCACATTCGTGGCACGATTCTCGTGCATGCCATAGGAGATGCGCACCTCGTACTTGCCCGATTGCGGCACCGAGAACTCATAGCGCACCGAAGCCCCCGCCTCGCGGCCATACAGGTAGTGTTCGCCCACAAAACCTTTCAGGCCCTCGCCCGCGGTCCACTTGCCCTTCTTCACCGCCTTGTCGTCATCCACCACGATGCCGGGCAGCCTCTTGGGATCAACGCCCGTCTCGAAGATCTGCGGCGCGGGCAGTTCCGTAGCGTCTGCAGGTTTGTAGAACTTGCCGTTCACCGTGTCACGGCGCATGAAGTGGTCGAGGTTCATCAGTTCCTTCAACTGTTCGAGGTAGGAGTGATAGACATCACGTGGGAGGCAGTTCTGCTTGATGCAGATGGAGGCGGCCTTGCCCACGACCTCGCCCATCATGCCGCCCGTCTTCATCACGCGCACGGTGCCGAGGGCTTCATGCGTCACACTGACATTGCGACCGGCCATGAACAGGTTCTCGATGTTGCGCGAGTAGAAGCTGCGGTAAGGGACGGGGTAACCGTGATTGCGGTCCACCGCCTTGTCGAACACGGCCTTTGAGATGAAGGGATCGTTCGGGAACTTCTTCATGTACTGCTCGCGCGGATAGTGCAGGTCGATGTCCCACGTGGTCGGCACGCAGCCGTCCGGGTACATCTTCTTGCTGGTGATATCCTCACGTGTGAGGATGACATCGCCCAACAACTGGCGCGATTCGCGCGTGCCACCGACGTAAGCGACCCAAGTCATGCGTGCGTTCGGATGCTCTTTAGCGCCGTCTCTGTTCTTCATCGCGTTGAAGGCACCGTATATGGCGCGGAAATTCCAATCGCGCGTGTATTCCAGGTCATGCAACGGGTGCTTGTCGAAGCCGGATTCCCAGAACCATTCGGCATGGAAACGCTTCGGATACGGGAAGTCATCCATCACGAGATCGAGCGCCCACGGAGTCTCGGGGAACTTGACCGGAGCCTCGCCATTTTCCCAGCGCCACATGTTGCTCATGCCCAAATGGCCTTCTTCTTGCACCGTGTGGTCCGCGCCGGCAAGCGCGCCTACAATTGCGTGACCGGTGCTGTCCACGAAGAACTTGCCCGCGAAACGCGTCACCTGGCTGGTGCGCGTGTCGAGACCTTGCACCGCCACGATACGGTTGCCGTTCGTCTCCACTGAGAAAACATGGGTGTTCAGGAAGAGCGTGATGTTCTTCTCCGTGCGTACGAGTTCTTCCTTCTTTGCATCACCGAACTCTTCAAAGGTGCCGGGGGAAGATTTCGCCTTGTCCATGAACTCTTCCACGATGCCGCCGAGCTTCGGGTAAAGGCCGCGACGCGTGCCACCCATCGCCCATACACGGATCTCGGAACTGCCATTGCCGCCCAGCACCGGACGGTTCTGGATCAGCGCCACCTTGATGCCCATACGCGCTGCCGAGATGGCTGCACCCATGCCGCCGTAGCCGCCACCGATCACCACCAGATCATACGGACCGGACTCCACCGGCTTGGCTGGGAGACCGAGCAGTTCACGCCGCCATTTGGGCAAGGTTTCCTTGCCGGCAGGAGGCGTATAAATCGGGTCTTTTGTGAAGATGATGGCATCGCAACGGCCCTCAAACCCGGTCAGGTCATGCAAAGCCACCTGCGCCTCGGTTTTCTTGATATCGATCGCCCCGCCCTCGTGCCAGAACCAGTCCTCGCCCTTGGTGCCGAAGGTTTCCTTCACGGCTTCGCCATCCACCACGACTTGAAACTTGCCGGGCGTGCCGGCGGCCTTCCAGCGGGCGACCCAGTCCTTGGTGCGCACGAAAACCCGGTATTTGCCCGTGCTGGGGAATTTCACGGTCGTCACCGCGTCCTTGACCGGCGTGCCCATGCCGTGGGCCAGCAAGTAGGGCGAGCCCATGATGTCGATGAACTGGGTGTCCAACGCCCAGCCACCGTGGCTCTGGAAGGATTCGGCCTCCACCAGCACCGTATCCGCCGCTTGGGCCGCTGTGGTGCCGAGCATCATCAGTCCGGCTAGCAGGGCCTTGACTTTCAACGTTATCGTTTTCTTTTCGCGCATAAATTCAAGTTCCGTCGCCCACAAGTGACAGCACCAGCCATCACCGGTAGTTAAACGGGTTGCAGCTCAATATAGTTCCATTCTCTGGGAAACTGGACAGGAAAATTCAATGAAATTGAAGCCATCTGGTCGGGTTGCATTTCCGCAAAGCTGGCCGAGAGTGGGCGGTCATGAACCAAATGGCAGCGAAACAGGACTTGGATTTGACCGGACTGGCTCCCACCAGCCTGATCTGCTACCGGCCTTCCCGGTATGCGGGCGATGACATCAGCCTGCTCTTGAGCGTCTTCTCCGAAGAAGACCGGCTCACCGTGACCACCCTTTACCAGCGGTTGAAGGAACTCTTTGAAATCCTCAAGACGCATCGCGATCAGCCGGAGCATTGTCTGGCGGTGCTACAGGGTGTGATCAAGCAGCAGGACTGGCCGAACTTCATCAAGTCCCTGCAGACCTTGGGCAACAGCAGCTATCAGCAACGCCCCAGCAAACTGCTAAGCCAGGTGGTCCACGACCTGAAAGGCGGGGCTTTGACCACACTGCTCCTGCGCATCCAACTGATCAGCATGGGCGTCCGCAGGACGGAAAGCGTCTTGCCCATGTTCTTCCTCACCCGTGACCACCTGAAGATCATGCGCAATGGTTTGCGCGATGTGGACCCAGAGTGGCGCCAACGCGATCAAGGCCGGCAATTTCACAGCCTGGGCCTGCTCCGGGAGAAATGGCAGAACGCCACGCACTACGTCGGCGCCCGGGCCGTCCGGATCAATCTGGATCTGGCGTATGAAGGCAATGTCGCCGAAAGCTGCCTGGAATTTTCCGCCGTGGACCGGGTGATCTACAATTTCATCAACAACGCCGCCCATTACGCCGCAAATGACGAGGTCGATTTCCATATCCTGACCGTGCCGAAAGGAGTCCCGCAGCATTTGCGGTTCGTGATCCGCAACCGCGTCTCGGCCGAGCATAAGGCGGCTTTGCAGGCTCGTTTTGGTGAACGGCTGCACGAACTCTTCATCGGCGGATTCACCACTGGTGGGAACGGTTTCGGGATGCGTATCTGTGCGGAATTCGTGGCCAACGCCTATGGCGTGCATTCTTTGGAGCGCTGCCTGGCCGATGGCTACATCGGGGCCAAGCTCAAGGGTGACAGCTTCGTGACCTGGTTTCACTGGCCGACGGTGGCGGATTGACCATCAATTCATGAGCGCCTCAGCCACCGTATGGATCTGGACCCGTAACACCTTGCTGGGCGAGTTGCTCGCGGAAGCGGCGCAGGTGCGTGGCCTGACGGTCCGCCATCATAATCACCCCTATGCGCCGCCGCCCCAGGAGGCCAAGATCCACAGTCTGCTGGTCGTGGGCCCCTGTATCGGTGATGCCGAGGTATTTCTCTGGTGGCAGGTGGCACCGCCGGTTTTGGTGCTCTTACGGGAACTGGCCGTGGGCGAACCGGCTGGCTCGGGCAGCCAGCCAAACCGTATCCGTCTGCCTTTGCCGCTGGATCTGTCGGAGTTTCACCGCTGCTTGGATGCTCACGCCGGCCCTCCTGCTGCTTACTGAGACAGGCAACCCGACCGACTCACCGGCCTTTCTCTTCCTGCTCCCTGCTCCAAGGACAAAGCTTATCCCCTTGATATTTAATAACGATGCAAAGATGTTGAAGCATCTCAAGAAATAGGACGTCCAAAAATGGACCGGAATAACTGACGAACTGAGCATGAAGAACACCCCTGACACCTCCCGCCGTGATTTCCTGAAGACCAGCGCCGTCGTGGGCGCTTCCGCCATCGCCTTCCCGACCATCCTGAGCGCCGCCCCGAACAGCGACAAGCTGCGCATCGGCCTCATCGGCTGCGGCGGCCGCGGCACGGGTGCGGCCAACCAGGCCCTCAGTGCGGACAGCAACGTAGAACTGGTGGCCATGGGCGATCTCTACGCCGACAAGCTGGAGCAATCCCTGGCCGGCCTCGCCAAGCAGCATGGTGAAAAAGTAAAGGTGGCCGCCGATAAAAAGTTTACCGGTCTGGATGCCTACCAGAAGGTGCTCGATTCGGGCATTGATGTGGTCCTGCTCGCCGCACCTGGTGGTTTCCGCTCAAGACATCTCGCGGCAGCGGTCGCGGCGGGCAAGCACATCTTCTGCGAGAAGCCCATGGCCATCGACGGGCCAGGCATCCGTTCTGTGCTGAAATCGGTGGAAATCGCCAAGCAGAAGAAGCTCGCCCTGCGCGCCGGGTTTTGCTTCCGCTTCGACAACGCCCTGCGTGACACCGTCAAGCGCGTGCATGACGGCAGCATCGGCAACGTGCTCTCGATCTATTCCACGCGCATGGGCGGCACGCTTTCCACCAAGTTCCCCGGCACTCGCAAGCCCGAGTGGACAGACCTGCAATGGCAGCTCAACAACTGGTCCAATTTCCTCTGGCTCTCCGGCGACTGGATGATGGAGGTGGCTGTGCACAGCGTGGACAAGATCAACTGGCTTATGAAGGACGAAGCCCCCATCAAGTGCGTCGCCTCGGGCGGCCGCCAGGTGCCTTCCTACGGCAACATCTACGACCATTTCGACGTCACCTGGGAATATGCGGATGGACGGCGCACGATGCTCAAGACGAAGTATCAGGACCACTCTTACAAAGAGCACGCGGACTATATCCAAGGCGACAAGGGCCGCTGCATCATCGGCCGCAAGACGGTGCCGGAGATCTATGATGCCAGCGGCAAACCCGTGTGGCGCTTCACCGGGGTAAAAGGTGACATGTATCAGAATGAGCACGACGAACTCTTCGCATCCATCCGCGCGGGCAATCCCTGCAATGACGGTGATTGGATGATCAAGAGCGTTACCATGGCCATCATGGGCCGCATGTCCGCCTATACCGGGCAGGAGATCACCTGGGACATGGCCGTGAACTCGCAGGAAGACCTATTCCCGAAGAACCTCGCTTGGGATATGAAGCTGGACGTCCCCCCCATGGCTTCACCCGGGGTGACGAAATACTTCTAAGCACTGGACCGCAATCAGTTCGGCAAGCGGAAGACAGGCGACCTTGGACAGGTCGCCTGTTCTTCTATGGACATACTTCCCTCAGAACGACAACGGTATTCCAGTCCGGTAGAGCAGGCCATACCACCCAAACTGCGTACCCGACACTTTGCTAAGGAAACATCGCCGTGCGCCATTTGTCATAAATACCAATTTATCTCTATGATGAATCATAAACACCTGTCGTCACGGGCGGCTTCGGGCTTTACCTTGATCGAGCTGCTGGTGGTCATCGCCATCATCGCCATTCTGGCGGGCATGCTGCTGCCCGCCCTCGCCAAGGCGAAAGTGCGGGCCCAGATCACCCAATGCCTCAGCAATATGAAGCAGGTGGGGGTCTCTGTGAACATGTACACCACGGACAACAGCGAGAAGATTCCCTATGCCGTGTTGCGCCAGCACAATAGCTGGGACATGACTTGGGATGACTTGCTGGCACCTTACATGGGCAGCTTCGAGACGCCCCAGCAGCTCATTTCCAGCACCCAACAAAAAATCACCCAGGTGAAAGCCATCACCTGCCCTTCGGACAAGGTTGAACGCATCTTCGCCAACGGTGGCCCCTCCACCCCCACTCGTGCTTATCGCAGCTACTCCATGCCGACCCATCAACGGGGCGATACCGTGACTTGGACCTATGCCACGCCTGCCACCGACACATGGCCGCCCAGCCCGGTAAACAAATGTGGCGTCGGCCTTTTTTGGCGTCAGACCGCGGTGCATTCCTCCTGGAACACTGCGGATACCTTCACCAATGGCGCCACTGCTCCCAGCTTGCCCTGGCCGCGCCGTCAAGCCGCCATCCGGACGGCGATGGTCCAAAACCAGCCTGACACCATTCTGGTCCTGGAGCGCGTCAGCTCCGGGAACCACGTCCAATATGCCGGCAATGAAAGCGGAGCCACCACCGATCACCCCAATCAGCAGAACGGAGCCATCCCGATCGCCACGTACCACAATAACGGATACAACTACCTCTTCATGGACGGCCATGCGGAATACATGCCGCCCGGCAAGACCATCACCACCACTGACCTGAACAAACAGTCAGGTTTCTGGACGATCAATCCAAAAGACTAAACGTCTCATTGTTAAGCTCGCATGATCGCTCAACGCCTTGCTTTCAGTTTGCTGCTCGCCGGCCTGGTCTGCCTGTCCGCTTGCAGTCCGCCCGCCGATGAGTTGTCCATCGCACCGCCGCCCTCGACAGCACCGGCGGCACCCGTCTCCATGGAAGCATCCGCGCCTGCGGCCACCACGCCACCTGCCGCGGACGCCCAGCCCATCACGGTCGACCCCAGCATCCTCTCCACCACCGACCCCAAGGGTTATACCCAAAAAGACCTGGAGAACATCATCCAGCATCTCGACTGGCATGCAGAGAACTACATCTCCCAGATGAACAAGATCCCCACTATGGACGAGCTCAAAGCCTGGCGTCATCCCGACTTCCGGCTTGGCTTGCCCGAATGGCCCAAGCCCCCCGCCGGCAAGAAATGGGTCATGAGCGAGCGCAGCGGCCAGTTCAGCTTGGCGGATGAGGTCGCCGCCAAATAATCCTCCTTAGATTTGGTTCATGGGCGGCGGCCTTGGTTGGGGCCGTCGCTTTTTTCTTTCCATCGCTAACTGTCAGAAAACCTCCACCGGTTTGCCCCAGCAGCACAGCCTACTTCTTCACCTTCTTCGCATACGCTGCCACTTCCTTCGCAGCCTTCGTCTCTTCGCCCGGCTTGCCGAGGAACCCCAAGTCCGTGAACCACTCCACATAACGGTCAAACCACTTCGCCGAAGGGATGGCATCCGGCGCATTGCTCCGCTTCAGCGGATGCCCACCGCGACCATACAGGTGCATCTCAAGGTTCGGCACATTCGCCTTCAGCATCGCATTGAAATAATCCACCGCCCAGATCGCATGTCCCTTATCGCCCGTGCCCGCGCATGCGAGGAAGCTCGGCGGCACATTCGCCGGGATCGCTGTTTCCGGTGCCTTCGTGAATGGTGTCGGCCCCGGATAGATCACACCCACGAAATCCGGGCGTGCGGAAAATTTGGAGAGCGGATCCGCCGGATCGTTGTTCTCCTTCTCGAAACGTTCGTAGAACAACGCCGCGGGTGCCGACAATTCCGCCCCCGCCGAGAACCCCACGATGCCGATCTTGTTCGGGTCCAAGCCCCACTCCTTCGCCTTCGAGCGCACCAGGCGGATCGCCTGCAACGCATCATTCACCGCATCTGTCGTCGGCTCGTAACCATCCACGCGCAAGCGATTACGCAAGACGATCGTCGAGACACCCAGCTTGTCGTTCGTCTCCACGTAATCAGCACCTTCCGGCCCCACCCACAGAATCTTGTGTCCGCCACCGGGCGCCACAATCATCGCCGCACCATTCAGTGAACGATCCTTCGCCAGATGCACCTCGATTGATGGATTATGAATGTTGATCACATTCATGATGCTCTTGCTGTTACCCTGCGTATTATACTTCTCCGCCTCGTGGATGCGCTCTTTCTTGAGCAACGGTGAATCTGGCTTGTAGAGCGGGATCACTACTCCGCCAGGCCTGATCACCTGCGGTGGGAACGGCCCATCCGCAGGTTTGCGCTCTGCCACCGGCGCACTTGTCTGCGCTTGAGAAACGCCCGTCAAAATTGTCGTCAACAATACGGCCAGTAAAATTTTCTTCATATCGTGTGGTTCGCCCTCCTTTTCACTCCATTTCAAAAATTCAGCAACGTCTATTTCTATGGTTCACTTACGGAAGACCGCATGCTTCGGATTCCCCTCCGCCTCGAAATACGCAAGCAAATCCAGCACATCCTCACGCTTCAACACATTCAGCAACCCCTCCGGCATCGCTGACATCGGCGACTCCGCCACGCTCACCACTTGATCTCGTTTCACTTGCGTTAACTCCTTCGCCAGCGGATTCGCCCGCACAAAAAGCATCCCCGCCTCTTCACGCTCCAACGTCCCCTCCACCACCTCGCCATCGCGCAGCTTGAATCGTGTCAGCCGGAATTTCTCATCGATCACCTTCGCCGGATTCATGATGTGATCCAGCAAGTCTGCCCGTGGAAATCTACCGCTCACCCCTGCCAGATCCGGTCCCACCACTCCTCCGCCCACCACGCGATCTGATGCGAACCGATGACACGCCACGCACTGCGCCTGGCGGAAAGCCTTGCGCCCGTTCTCAAACGACCGCCCCTTCGCCACTTCACCCAACATCGGCAGCAGCTCCTCCATCTTCCACTCCTTCACGAACTGCGCGGGCGGCAGCTCGGGCAACTTCTCCGCCACAGGTGCGACCAAGACCTCCGCCAGTGCCGTCCGTTCCGCGAGCGTCAATTGCTCCGTCACCTCCGCCCGGATCGTCTCCAGCGAAAAACTGTAATACCGCCCGCCCGAAAACTTTTCTGCCTGGTTCAACGCTTCAAAATAAGTGCGCCGTTGCGCCACCGTCCAACCACTCGTCACATTGCGCAGGAAGAACAAATAGTTCAGCCGGTCATTCGGCTCCGTCGCTGCCGCGAGCAATGGCAGCGTGCGGTTCACCGTCTCCGGTGCGCCCAGATACACCAGCAACTCGCACAGCTTGTTATTCACGCGCCAGTCCTTCGCCGGATACCGCTCCTCCATCTTCGCCATCAAACGCCCGCCACCCACCGCATCCGGCTCACCAATCCGACTAAACGCCACCGCATATGTCCGCAGCAAAACCAACTGCTGCTCCGCACTCAACTTCGCCCACTCAAATCCTTCCAGCTTCCGCATCAACGGCAGCAAATGCGTCTTCTCTCCAAACCGCGCTAGCGCCAGCGCCCCATTCAATCCTCCCTCCACACTCACTTCACTCAACACCCTCTGCGCCCACAACTCCACCGGCTGATGCTCCACTGCCGTTCGCGCCGCAAATCTAATGTAAGCATCCTCATACCCCATATACGCCCAAGCCCGCTTAACCACTTCCTCCGCCGAGACCGCATTCCCCTTCGCATAAAGCGCTTCCAATCCCCGCCGCAGCTCCCTTAGCTGAGCGCCCCCATCGCTCTTCGCACCTTGAGGAAGCCGAACTTCGGCCTCGCCCCTTTGTTCGCCCTTCGCACCTCTCCCCTCGAACCTGACTCTGTAGAGTCCCGACTGCGTCTTCCTCCCTCCCGTCAGCACATACATCGCTCCATCCGGCCCGAACTTCACATCCGTCACATTCAGCGGCCGCCCCGCCAGAAATTCCTCCGTCGTCCCCGCATAACTCGCTCCCTTTTCATCCAGATGCACCGCCAGCACGCGCCCATACGACCAATCACTGATATACAGCGCCTGCCGATACTTCCCCGGGAATTTGCTCTTCGTGCCAAACTCGATCCCCGTCGGCGAACTCACCCCGATGTTCACCACCGCCGGCAGCGCATCCGGCGCATACTCCGGCCACATCCCCGTCCCGCGACGCCACCCGAACTCCGCGCCAGGAATCACATGCAACACCCGCGTCGGCCGATACCACGGGCAACCCAGATCCCCTTCATTATCCGCATCAAACGTGAACATCTCCCCCGCCTCGTTGAACGCCACATCCAGCGGATTCCGCATTCCGCCCGCGACGAGCGTCCATTCCTTCCCCTCCGCATCCGTCTTCAGAATGTGCCCGCCTGGCGGCGTGTTCCTCGCGTCAAACATATACGGATCCCACGGGCACTCGATAAGCTGATCCACCTTGTAGCTCTGATATGGCTGCGGCCATTTCAGCGAATTCGTCGCCACCCGCACATCATTTCCATGCACCAGATAGATCGCGCCATCCGGCCCCAGCACCGCGTGATTCCGCCCATGCCCCACCGTTCCCTCCGTGCGCAAAAGCTCCTTCGTCTCATCAAATTTCCCGTCGCCATCCGTATCCCGCAACCGCACGAACGCCTTGCTGTTGTTGGCGTTCGCATACAGCGCCCCGTGCGCGTAGAGCAGCCCGCGACACTCCAGCAGCGAATCCTCGATCACCTCCACGCCCTCCACCGCCGTTGCTCCGATCGTCATCCGCAAAAGCCCGCGCTTCTCCCGCGCCACCGTGAGCCGGCCCTGCGGATCAAACGCCATCGACACCCACGAATCCTCCTCCGGCAACGCCGACCGCAGCAACTCCACGCGAAACCCCGGGGGCACACGAAACGCCGCCGGATCAGTCGCCAACTTCGCCCCGCTTGCCAGCTTCCAACTATTATACGCATCAAACGCCTTCGCCGGATCGAACGGATTATCCTTCGCCTCCATGATTCCAAAACTCTTCGCCCCGCTCCACGCTGAATCACTAAACCCCACTTCATTCCACTTCACTGCCGCACTCCCGCTCACTTTCCACGAAGCATCCGAGATCGTCCACGACTGTACCCCCTTATGCGAAGTCGTCTCAAACAACACCGCGAGCTTCGGCATCTTCCCTTCTGCCTTCACGATAAAACCCAACGCGTTGGGCCCCGCATGAAGAAACCGCGTCACCTCAAAACTCTCCGCCCTCTCCCGTTGCGACGTCTGCCCCGCTTTTTGTCCATTCACATAAAAAGTCACCTCCCCCTCCACCGCCACCAGCAGAATCCCCCGCAACAAATCCACGGGCACCGCCACCACCTTCCGCACATATACGTTCTCCTCCGCACCAGCGCCACCGATCCACTCCGGCACCGGCTGCACCGTCC
>CAZPUL010000062.1:0-28321 GCA_964589735.1 uncultured Verrucomicrobiota bacterium
CCCCCCACCCCCCCCCCCCCCCCCCCCCCCCCCCCCCCCACCCCCCCTTTTTTTTTTTTAATGATTCGGAGACCTAGTAGATCTACACCACCGAGCTGGCCACCCTGGCCGCCAACGCCTTTGCGGCCACCCAGTTCATCGCCGACCGCCTGAACGAGACCAATTTCAGCAGCATGTTCCAGCAGGGTGAGATCGCCAACATGCTCTGGGTGAACGTGGATGTGAACAGCCTCGTGGTCATCATCTTCAAGGCTCACCTCAGCGTCGGGGCCATCAAATACTACGCGCTGAGCACCGTGCAGACCGTGGCTAATCAGCTGCAGATTGCCACTCTTCGCTCACCGGATGAAGGTGTGGATCTGGCTCATTTTGACCCCGTTGACATCAACGACGTCTTCCAGCGCAACCGTTCTTCTGAAACTGCCCCGACGGAAGAGAACCCGTCTGGAGACCAGTCGCCAAAGTCCTAACCTGGCATTGCCAGTCTTCCCATCGCAGGGTAAACCGTTCTCATGCCTTGCTGTGCGCGCAAATTCTTTTCGCTGCTGCTGTTCGCTTTCGTTTCGTTCCTGAACGCCGCCGAACTTCCCCCGCTCGATCTCGGTGGCGTCCGTGAGGAGCACTTCATGATTCCCATGCGGGATGGGACAAAACTTTCCGCCTACGTCTATTTTCCGAACAAGGCGGGCCCCTTCCCCGTCATCTTTGAGCAACGCTACGCCAGCATCACCAACGCCGCCACTCGTAAGGAAATGGCCAAACTGGCGGAGCACGGCTACGTCGTGGCCAAGGTGAACTTCCGTGGCGCACACGAATCTGAAGGCGTCTGGCAAGGCTATCGCGCCCTCGGCTGGGGCGAACAACAGGATGGCTACGACCTCGTGGAATGGTTTGCCCGACAATCATGGTGCAATCGCAAGGTCGGCACCTTCGGCGGTTCCCAAGGCGGCTTCGCCCAGAATTTCCTCGCCATCTCCGCCCCGCCCCATCTCGTCTGCCAATACATGACCGATACCGGCCTGAGTCTTTTCCATGAAGGCTATCGCATCGGGGGCATCTATCGCCCCGGCCGCCATTCAGAATTATCCAAAGACGCTCGCAATCCAGAGGACAATACGCGGCTGGTTGAAGAATGGTTCCGTCATCCCACTTACGACGCCTATTGGCAGGCGGAAGATTGCACCCCGCATTTCGGCAAGATGAATGTGCCCTGCTTCACCGTGGGCAGTTGGTACGACTTCATGTCCGTCGGCTCCATCGAGAGCTTTATCGGACGCCAATACAGAGGCGGTGGAAACTCGCAAGGCAAACAGCAGCTCATCCTCGGCCCCTGGCTGCACGGGGGTTATCCCAAATCGAACAAGATCGGGGACCTCGTCTTTCCCGAGAATGCCCAGTTCGATGTTTATGCCCACATGATCCGCTGGTTCGATTTCTGGCTGAAGGATGTCAAAAACGGCGTGATGAATGACCCTGCCGTGCGCTACTACGTTATGGGTGCAGTGAATGAACCCGGTGCCCCCGGCAATGTCTGGCGCAAGGCCAAGTCTTGGCCGCCCGATTCGGTCGATACCCCCTACTACCTCTACCCGGACGGACATTTGTTGAACCGCCTGCCCGATTCCGCACCTTCAGCCACCAGTTACGACAGCGACCCGCAAAACCCCATGCAGATTCCCGGCCGCAGTTTTCCCGGAGCCAAGGACGCACGGAAATTTGAAGAACAGAAAGATGTGCGCACCTTCACCACTGAACCGCTGAAAAACCCGGTGGAATGGACCGGCAAGGTGCGCGCCGAACTCTATGTCTCCTCCACCGCCAAGGACACGGATTTCATCGTGCGCATCAGCGATGTGTATCCCGATGGCCGCAGTATCCTCATCATGGACTACATCCGCCGCGCCCGCTTCCGCGATGGTTGGGACAAGGAAGTCTTCATGGAACCCGGCCAGATCTACAAGATCGCCTTCGACATCGGCTCCCTCAGCCAGATCTTCAATGAAGGCCACCGCATCCGCATCACCATCGCCAGCACCGGTGCACCGCTCTACGAACCCAATCCACAGACCGGCGAACCCCTCACCATCGAATTTCCGGCAAACGCCGTGAAAGCGATCAACACCATCCATCACTACCGGAAACAACCCTCGCGCATCCTGGCACCGGTGATTCCTCCTAAGAAATAACGGAGCCGGAATATTCCATTCCGTTCCTCTGGAGACGGTTACGGTAAAGCCGGGATTTCGCGCACCGAAAATTTCTTCAGCTCCACATCTACTTGATCCGTGCGGAAGTAAACTGTCGGTCGTCCCTCGGTGATGATGTAATCCTGGGGCTTTTCGCAACCCGGCTTCTGCCCGCGCCAGCCGCCCTTGTCCGTATATTCTGAAACAAGCTTCCACTCGTTCTTTTCTTCCGCATCCACGTAGAGTTCCAGCTTCACCTGCTGGTTATCACCGGCATTGCGGCAGACATATTTCAGGCCGGTCCATTTTCCTTCCGGCACGGTGGCCCAGGGCTTCGGCGTAGGCTCAGGTCGCAGTGCCGTATAGCCGCCCGTATGCCAGATCTCTTTCTTGAAACCGCACTGGCCGTCAAACCGCGCGGTCGCATGATAACTGGTCCCCTCACACGGCACCTCTTCATTGTGCTTCTCCCCGCTGCGGGCACTGAGATAAAACGCCTGATAATCCAGCTTCCTGGCCTGCTTGCCCCGGCGCACATAGACCGTCATCTCGACATTTGTCCAAAGCGGCCCCGCGTATTGTCCGCCCGGACCTTTGGGCGTCATGATCTTCAACCGCGTCAATCCCGCCTTGGCCGATGCTATGCCCGCTTGGATGCGCAGTTCTCCGTCCTCATTCACAAACAAATCATCCGCCGGATCCACACTGTAAGGCTTTACTGTGCGCTCCTTCTCCCATTGGGCAAACCATTCACGCCCGTCCTTTAAAGTCGGGTTCAGCATGGTCACGTCAAAACGGTCCTTTGACTGTGCTTGTGCCCCCACCGGACCGCCACTGGCGAGGAGGTAAACACCCATCGTCAAAAGCCACGAAAAGCATACACGCATAACAGTTGGAATATTGGATAGCGCCACTCTATTCCTGTAAAAATAATAAAAAAGCCCGGACATATTCGTCCGGGCTTTATGGATGAAAAATCTCCGCCAACTGCTTACTTCTTGGCCTTCTCTTTCGGCACCTTGGCATTAAGCCCTGCTTCATTCAGGGAGGCCATCAGCGCCTTCGGGCTGAAATTGCCGGTGATGGTCGCCTCCTTGCTCTTGTTCTCGGCGTCATGCGCGGTCACGCCTTCCACCTTCTTCACAGCGGCATCAAACGCCTTCACGCACTTGCCACAGCAGAGATGCAGCCCCGTGATCTTGAGGGAGGTCACCTTGGTGTCGTCCAGCTTGTCTGAACCGATGTTGATCTTGGTGTGGTCGGATTTGCCGTAGTAACCGGCCTTGCCCACCGCGTTCACAGCCTTCTTGGCCACCTCGTCATCGGGTGCCGTGATGGTCACCGTGCCATCGTCCTGGCTCGCCACGACCTTGGCACCTTCCACCTTGCCCACCGAGGCTTCAATGCCCTTCACGCAACTGCCACAGCAGAGGTGGACGTTGCTGAGTTTGACCTTCGTTTCCGCCATGGCCATGGAAGCCGGGATCAGGCTGAGGGCCGCGATAAGAGCGAGAGATTTAAGCGATTTCATGATTCAATAGATTGATAATTCCGAGAGTTAGACGCTATCCGGCTGCCGATTGGTTTCAAGATTTATTCCGCCCGCATCAGGGCCCGCTGGTTCCCCCGGCTCTGTCGGGGTCCCCAGCGGGCCGCCGCCGAAGCCGCTGACTCTCTGATAAAAACAGGTCACATTGACGCTTAAACCTGCTGAATAACGCGCTTTGTCCGCCACAAAGCCATCACCAACGCCAATAACGCACTCACACAAGCCCAGCCAAATACATCCCCATGCCGGGTATAAAAGGTCATGGGCAAATCCTCGATCGGCACCGTGGCGATATCAAAACCTTCCCGGTAAACATCCCCTTCCCCGAAAGAGGAAATCGTCTGCCGCCCCCAAGGGTCCACCCAGCAAGTCAGGCCATTGTTCGAGCACCGCAACAACGTCCGCCGGTTCTCCACCGCGCGAAAGGTCGCATTCGCCGCATGCTGCCACTGCGCCGCGCTTTCGCCGAACCAGCCGTTGTTCGTCAGATTGATGAGCAGGTTCACATCCGCTTTCACCCCCTGTCGCACGAAATGCGGGAAAATGTCCTCAAAGCAGATAAGCAAGGCGGCACGGATGCCCAACTCCTTCAATTCAAACGGCGTCTGGTCCTTGCCCGGGGTGAATCCGCCCTCGATCGGCGTGAACCATTTCAAGAACGGCAACACATCTGCAAACGGCACGTACTCGCCGAATACCACCAGCTTCTGCTTGTCATGCTTGGCCAGAATCCCCCCCCGAGGTGATACTAGGAAACTGCTGTTATAATAGAGCCCGTCATTCGGTTCCGGCGTGGCGGTGTTCGCCTCTGCGTCATCCGCCCCGAGGATCAGCCAGACTTTGCCTTGGGCGGCCATCTGCATGACGGTGCGGGAGAGTTCCTCATCGTAGCGCAAGAGTCCCGGTGTGACCGCCTCCGGCCAGAGCAGCACATCGGGTTTCATCTCCAGCGCGAGGCGACTAAGCCGTAGCACTTTTTCGAAGGCGATCTTGTTTTGCTCCGGATCCCATTTCACCGTCTGCGGGATGCTCGGCTGGATCAACGCGAACTTCACTAGCTTCTCCCCAGGCGGTTTAGTCGCCATGGAAGCGAGACCAAAAACGCTGACGACAATCACCGCCCCGAGCGGCAACACCGTCTCTCCCAACCATGACCACAGTTTGATCTGGCGCTGACGCAGGATGGATACAGCATTCAGCAGCGACACCGAAAACCAGATCACCAAAAATGACACGCCATACACGCCCGCGAGCGAAGCCACTTGAATCAGCGCCGTCATCCGATATTGCGAGACTCCCAGTGTCAGCCACGGGAAACCCGTGAGCAACCGCGCCATGATCATTTCCAGCGCCACCCAGATCGCCGCGCATATGAGCGCCCAGAAGGCCCGTTGAAACCAGCCAGAGCCAAGGTTTGGCGTTTTTTTAGGTGCATTGAAAACATCAGACGGGGCAATCCGTAATCCCAGCCAAACCCACACGGCATAATATAATGCCTGCCACGCCGAAAGCGCCAGCCAGCCCAAGATGGGAAAGAACGTCACCGGAATGAACCAAAGCCAGTAGAGTGAAGTGAGGTTGAACCCCAGACCGAATAGCCAGCCGTAGAGGAACCGCCGTTTGCCCGTCTCACCACCCGCCGCCACGAAGAGCGCGAGCGCAGGAGCTATCCATGCGAACACGGCCAGATGCGCCTTGGGAAAGGCCAGCGACAGCAGTACACCCACCAGCAATGCCAGTGTGCCGCGCGAGCAGAAGCAGGCTTTGAGCCGAGCCGTATTCAATGCGCCGCAGCTTGCCCCACAGCCGCAAAAACACAAGCGCTAGGGTGATCACGGCACCGCCTGCATCCGCTGCCGGAACCTTGACGCCTCCTCAAAACCCATCAAGCGTATCCGCACACGCTCATTGCCCTCTGCGCCAATGAACACCACCGTAGGCAAAGCGCTGACCGCATACTTCTCACCGGCCTTGGCCATCTCCCCTTGCGGACTCGTCAGGTCTACTTTGAAGCGCACGAATCGTTCTGCGTCGGCTATGACGTCTGGATCAGTGAAAGTTTCCTGGCGCAACTTGTGACACGGTCCGCACCAGTCCGCCGCGAAATAAATCATGATAGGCTTCTTCTGCCCGAGCGCCGCCTGATACGCCGCCTCGGTGAACGGCTGCCAGACCACGCCCGGCTTGCTGCTCTCTCCGGTGAAGATGCCGACAAACAGCCGCCCAAAGAACAGACACAATAGCGCCACCAGGATGTAAGGAGCCCAGCTTCTCAATTTCTTCGACTGTTCCTCTGCGTTCATCTTTTTCCTGCCACTGCTTTTCCCTTTGCCGTTTTTAATTCGGACAGCTTAACTACGCACATCATTCAACCTATGCAAAGCATCCTTTTGGGTTCCAGTTCCATCCGCGTCTCCCGTCTTTCCTATGGCTGCTGGCGCATCGCCGAGAATGTCGAGGCCGATTACGCCGCCGGTCGCGAAGCTGTGCTCGCCGCGGTCGATGCCGGTTTCACCTTCTTCGACCATGCCGACATCTATTGCAGTGGCCATTCCGAGATCGCCTTCGGCCGCGTGTTGCAGGAAGTGAAAGGGCTGCGCGAAAAACTGGTCATCGCCACCAAGTGCGGCATCCGCAAGCCCGGCGAACCGGCGGGTGCGCCGGTGCGTTATGATTTCAGCAAGGATTACATCCTCAACTCCTGCGATGCTTCATTAAAACGTCTCGGCATCGAGACCATCGACCTCTACCAACTGCATCGGCCCGACTGGCTCTGCGATCCCTTTGAAGTCGCCCATGCCTTCAGCAAATTGCGCCAGAGCGGCAAGGTGCGGGAATTCGGCGTCAGTAATTTCAGCCCCTCGCAAGTCTCCATGCTGCAAGCCGCCCTGCCCTTCCCCATCCTGAGTAATCAGGTGGAGATCAGTCTCACACAGCTCAGCACGTTTACCGATGGCACACTCGATCAATGCCTCGAACGCCGCATGACCCCGATGGCCTGGAGCCCCTTGGGCGCCGGCCTGCTAGCCGATGGCGCCCACAGTCTTCTGCCCGGGCAAAAGAATTACGAGCCCGCCCCTATCGTTGCCGCCCTCGACAAGCTGGCCAAAGAAATGAGCACCACTCGTGCCGCACTGGCACTGGCCTGGCTGCTGAAGCATCCCAGCAAGATCGTGCCCATCGTGGGCTCTGCGAACCCGGCCCGCATCCGCAGCTCCGTAGATTGCCTCAACGTCAATCTCTCACGCGAGCAATGGTACACCTTGCTGGAAGCAGCACGCGGTGAGTGCTTGCCCTAAAACAGGAAACGAATACCATTCAGGAAGAATCAAGGCTGGTGTGCACCAGTGATCTCGAACCCTCCAAGCAACTCTTTAGTACTGGTAAAGCAGAGTGCGGCTGGCACGCACATTCTGATTCCCGCTGTTAAAAAGGGGATTGGCGATTATGCTGTGGCCGCTTTTCTTGGATTTTGGCTATGTGGCTGGGCTCTTGGCGAATACTCGGCCATTAAATCGCTTCTGACACACGACAAAGGACCAAATTTATTCCTGCTGGCCTGGCTAGGTGGTTGGACTGTCGGTGGTTTTTTTGCCGGTTCAGCTTTTCTGGCGGCGCTTTTACCTAACAAGAACGAAGAAATCATCATTGCTCACGAAGGGCTGATTCGCAAGAATCCCTAGCAAATTCTTTACCCCAAGGGACAGATCGCCAAAATCAGCAAAGAGCGTATTGAGGGTGTATTGACAGTTTCCTTTGATTTTGGAGCCGACCGTGTACTGCTTGGTGAAGACTTGAAAGAACCGGAGAAAGACTGGCTTTATGAAGAATTACTACAGTGGCGAAACAGCTAGCCCTTAGACACGATGCACCATGCTTAAATTACCCATTGTATATTTAAGAACACTTGCTGCACTGGCCGGATTGATGGTTTCTACAGCACCCATCCCTCTGCCTGCCGCTGAAGCCGCCAAATCCGCCGAACCCACCAATGCCGCCGAGGCTGCTGCCAAAAAGGCGGCGGAAGACCAGTCGCTGGACACAGCGTATCAGGCATGGAAGGCCACGCTGCCGCCCGAACATCAAGCGTGGGAACGCGTGCTGGAGCAGAATCTCGGTGCGTTCTACCTGCCCATCCACAAGCGCGAGAAAGTGAAAGGCACGGCGAATGCCTGGGATTATGTGAAGGATGATCCGAAGCTGCCACGGGTGCTGTTAATCGGCGATTCCGTTTCACGCGGTTACACCATGGCCACACGGGCCGCACTGAAAGGCAAAGCGAACGTCCATCGTGCTCCCGAGAATTGCGGACCCACGGCCAATGGGCTCAAGAAACTGGACGTGTGGCTGGGCGACAGAGAATGGGACGTCATCCATTTCAACTTCGGCATCCATGACCGCGCCACGCCGCTGGCAGATTACGAAAAGCGGTTGGAAGAGATCATCAACCGGCTTAAAAAGACAGGCGCCAAACTCATCTGGGCCAGTACGACGCCCATCCCCACGGATGCCGCCAAGAAGCAGACCGCTGAATCCATCGTGGAACGAAATGCGGTCGCCGAGAAACTGGCGAAGAAGCACGGCATGGCAGTCGATGATCTGTTCACCTTCATCACACCGCACTTGGCCGCGTTGCAACCGCCCTTGGACGTCCATTTCAAAGCAGAAGGCTATGAATTGCTCGGCCAGCAGGTGGCAAAGTCGATCGAAGGCAACTTGAAGTGACCTCGGCGGATCACTTGCGCGATCACACCTCATGCACTAGTGTCGCAAAAAATTGGCCATGGCTGACACACCCGCAAAACCTTTCGGTCCCACCGGAGATTCCGCACGGCATCGCTCGCAGGAAGAACTTGAAAATGGTCTGCTCGCGTTGCCTCCCGCACCAAAAGATATCGGGCGCGTTACCTTCATCGTCAGGCGTGATCCGGAGAAAAACCGGGAAGTATTGCAACAAGCGCGCCTCACTCCGGAGGAGGGTTTGCCGGGCGATAATTGGGGCCGCAGTCCCGATCGCCTGCCCGATGCGCAACTCGCCGTGATGCGACAGGACGTGGCCGAACTCATCGCCAACGGCCAGCCACTCACCCTCTTCGGCGACAGTTTGTTCGTGGATTTGGACCTCACAGCTGAGAACCTCCCCACCGGCACGCGTCTGCGCGTCGGTGAAGCCCTCATTGAAGTGTCGCCCATGCCGCATGATGGGTGTTCTAAATTTAACGCCCGCTTCGGCAATGACGCCTTGAAATTCGTTGCCGCCAAACCCACCCGAAACCAGAATCGTCGGGGCATATACTGGAAAGTGGTGGGGGCAGGAGAAGTAAGCGTAGGAGCGAAGATTGAGGTAATTTCACGTCATGACCCATAATTGAGAGCTATCCGTTGTTAACCGTTAGTAACTTCTCCTTTACGCCTCCCCTTCCCCCGTTTAACAGAAGCACGTCCTTTTGGTGACTTAACCGCTTTAATTGACAGCTCCGATGACGACACCGGCACAACTTGGCTATCGCATGCCCGCTGAATGGGAAACGCACGTGGGCACCTGGTTCTCGTGGCCACGGCCCGAGGGCATCAGCTTTCCGGATAAATACGATACGGTGCCGCCGGTCTATGCGGAGCTGATCAAGCATCTCGTGAAGGTGGAGGACGTGAATATCAACGTCTGGCACGCGGAGATGGAGGCATGGGTGCGCGGCTTGCTGAAAGACAATGGCACGCCGCTGGAGCGCGTGAAGTTCCATCATTTTCCCGCGTATGAACCTTGGTGCCGCGATCACGGTCCGATTTTTCTCGTGCGCGATCAGGATGGCAAACATGAGCGCGCCATCGTGGACTGGGCTTACAACGCGTGGGGTGGCAAGTATCCGCCGTTCGATCTGGATGACGCCGTGCCGCAACACGTCGCCAAGCTGCGTGGGCTGCCCCTCTTCTCGCCCAATATCGTGATGGAAGGCGGCGCGTTGGAGTTGAATGGCAAGGGCACCTTGCTCACGACTGAAGCTTGCTTGCTGAATCCGAATCGCAATCCGGATCTCTCGAAGGAACAGATCGAGCAGTATCTGAAGGATTATCTCGGCGTGACGAATATCCTCTGGCTCGGCGATGGCATCGTGGGCGATGACACGGATGGGCACGTAGATGACCTCACGCGTTTCGTGAATCCCACCACCGTCGTCACCATCGTGGAAGAAGATCCGCAGGATGAGAATTATCATCTTTTGCAGGAAAACCTGAAACGTCTCCAGTCGATGAAGGATCAGGATGGGCGTCCCTTGCGCGTGGTGGAACTGCCGATGCCGGGCTTAGTCGAGTTCGACGGGCAACGGCTCCCGGCCAGTTACGCGAATTTCTACATCGCCAACGGCATCGTGCTCGTCCCGACGTATCGGCATGCGAACGACCAGAAAGCCATCGACATCCTCCAGCGCGAGATGCCAGCCCATAAGGTCATCGGCGTGGATTCGACGGAGTTGATCTGGGGCTTGGGCTCCTTCCATTGCATCAGCCAGCAGGAACCGGCGTAGCCGCGAAGCGGCTAAATGACGAAGGAAGTGAGTAGTCAGCCAGTTTCTCTTACATTGACCGTTTTCAGGCTCCGACGGCGGCGCGCTGAGGACAGCGACGCCCTACCAACTGAAGATCATCTCAGGTCTCAATTGATTTGCGTAACCCATTCAGCATAAGTCACTAAGACTGAATCGCCTCATTGATCCTTCCCTTCTTCATTTGGGCTTGGAAATTCTCCATTTTCCCCAAGGAATAGGGACTTGACCCGTACGGGCCATCGCTTACTATCTTCGCCCAATAATGATTCTAAACGTAAAGGTTCTGGTAGTAGTAGCGGGGGTAGTAAGCCCTGCCGCTGGACCTTGTCGTTTTTAACCAAGATTTAGACAAGAACCCACGGCTGGCAACGGTCGTGGGTTTTTAATTTACTCGCGGCCTCCGGCTGTAAAAACACAGAGAAAAGTCAGTATGAGCAAAGGCACCATAGCGAAAGCGAAGAAGTCCACCGCCAAAACGCCAACGAAGCAACGCGCCGAGGTCGGGCCGTTGATGCTGGGTCGCGACATTTTTGTCGAAGCCCTCGAGCGCGCTGGTGTGGAAGCGATCTTCGCTTATCCGGGCGGCGCGAGCATGGAGATCCACCAGTCGCTGACGAAGTCCAAGATCCGCACGATCCTCCCCCGCCATGAGCAGGGTGGCAGCTTCGCCGCGGAAGGTTATGCCCGCGCCACCGGCAAAGCCGGCGTGTGCATGGGCACCTCCGGCCCGGGCGCGACGAATCTCGTCACGGCCATCGCCGACGCTTACCTCGACTCCTGCCCGCTGGTGGCCATCACCGGCCAGGTGAACCAGAACATGATCGGTCGCGGTGCATTTCAGGAGACGGACATCATCGGCGTGACCATGCCGGTGGTGAAGCACAGCTATCTCATCACGGACATCAACGACATCCCGCGCATCGTGGCGGAGGCGTTCTACATCGCCGAGAGCGGCCGTCCGGGACCCGTGGTCATCGATTTCCCGAAAAACATCCAGCAGGCCAAAGCGCAACCGCGCTGGCTCACCCTGGAAGAAGTGAAGAAAGGTCTGCCGGGCTACACCCAGCCGGACAACAAGGCAGGCGAGCTGGAATTGAACGAGATCATCGGCCTGATCGAGAAAGCCGAGCGACCGGTGCTTTACTGCGGTGGTGGTATCATCACCTCGGGTGCGGCCGCGGAACTCTTGAAGTTCGCGGAAGCAGCGCAGATCCCCGTCACCACGACCCTCATGGGCGTGGGCGGCTTCCCGGAAACGCATCCCCTCTCCCTCCGTTGGTTGGGCATGCACGGTGCGGCTTACGCCAACTGGGCCGTGAGCGGTGAGTTCAAGTATCGTGCGAATCCGACCGACCCGATGGTCCGCCTGAAGGACGGCGCCGACTTGCTGCTCGCTTTCGGTGTGCGTTTCGACGACCGCGTGACGGGCAAGTTCGACGAGTTCTGCAAACACGGCACGATCGTCCATGTGGACATCGATCCGTCCGAGCATAACAAGAACAAGAAGGCGCACCTCGCCGTGGTCGGCGACTTGAAGGACACGCTCAAGCGCCTGAACGCGATGATCGCCAAGCGCCCGATCGCGAAAAAATTCCCTGCGTGGCACGCGCAGATCGCCGAGTGGAAGAAGAAGGGCTCGCTGCATTACGAAGTGACTCCGGAGATCCTGAACAGCGACCACATCAAAGATCACCTGCGCGGCCATGAGAGCGAAGTCATCCTGCCGCAAATGGTCATCGAGATGCTCTATGAGATGACCAAGGGTGAAGCGATCATCACCACCGGCGTCGGCCAGCACCAGATGTGGTCCGGCCAGTGGTACAAGTATAAGTTCCCGCGCCAGTTCATCACCAGCGCCGGTCTGGGCTCGATGGGTTACGGCTTCCCGGCCGCCTTGGGTGCCAAGGTGGCCTGCCCGGACAAGCACGTGGTGGACATCGATGGCGATGGTTCCTTCCTGATGAACATCCAGGAGCTGGCCACGGCTAATGTCGAGAAGATCGCCGCCAAGGCCATCATCCTGAACAACCAGCACTTGGGCATGGTGGTGCAGTGGGAAGATAACTTCTTCGGCGGCAACCGTGGCCATACCTATCTCGGCAACCCCGAGAACCGCGCGCAAGTCTATCCGGACTACGTGAAAGTCTGCACGAGCTTCAACGTCCCGTGCGAACGCGTCATGTATCGCAAGGACTTGAAGGCGGCCATCCAGCGCATGCTGGATTCCAAGACCGCCTACGTGCTGGACGTCATCACGCCGTACTCGGAACACGTGCTGCCATTCATCCCGGCCGGCCGCACCGTGGCAGACATGATCTATTAAGCTGTTATTTTGAACACAGGGGAGACGCGCCGCGTCTCCCCTTTTGTTTTTACACTAAACCTTGAGCCCGGACGTCGCTTTGCTAACCTTACACACCATGTTACGCGGAATTTGCCTTTTGACCGCCAGTCTGCTTTTGAGCCTCAATGCCGGAGCAGCGGAGATCGCCTTTGATTTTAGCAAGACCCCGACCGGCAAGACGCCGGAGGGTTTCAAGTCCATGATGATCGGGACGGGGGCTGGACCTGCGTGGCAGGTGCTGCTGGACGAGGCCCCCACTGCGTTTGCCCCGCTCACCAGCAAAGGCAACGCCACGGTGAAGGCAGCCGTGCTGGCGCAAACGAGCACGGATGCGACCGATGAGCGTTTCCCCATCCTGATGAACGAGGGCGATGTCTTCGGTGATTTCACCTTCACCACCAAGTTCAAACTGGTGTCCGGCAGCAAGGAACGAATGGCCGGCCTGGTTTTCCGTGCCCAAGATCAATTTAACTTTTACGTGGTGCGCGCCAGCGGCCTTGGCAACACCTTCCGCTTCTACAAGGTGGTCAATGGTGTCCGCACCGCCCCCATCGGCCCCGAAATCCAGATCCCTTCCGGGGTGTGGCATGAGATGGCCGTGCAATGCGAGGCCAACAAGATCCGCTGCTTCCTTAACGGGAAACAGGTGATCCCGGACCTGACGGACAACTCCTTCATCAACGGCAAGGTCGGCTTCTGGACAAAATCCGATTCCGTCAGCTATTTTACCCAGGCCAAGGTCACCTACACGCCGCGGGAGATCTATGCGCAGAAGATCATCAACCTCCTGATGGAGCGCTTTCCGCGCACTGTGGCCTTGAAGATTTATGGTCCCAAAGTGGGCAGCACGAATGTGGTCCTGCTGGCCAGCAACCAGCCGGTGCCCGCCACTGAGATGGAAGAGGATCGGACCGTGGCCAGCACCGCCATCAGCGCCAACACCCCGATGCTGTATCACGGGAAGGACATCGTGAAGGTGACCTTGCCGGTGCATGATCGAAATGGTGACCCGATGGTGGCCATCCGGGTGGAGTTGGATCCTTTCATCGGCCAGACCGAGCAGACTTCACTAAACCGGGCCACCGTCTACAAAAAAGAGATGGAAGCACGGGTCAAAAACTTGAAGGAACTCTTCGAGTAACTGAGCGGGGGCGCAGCTCAGAAACTGACCCCGATACCAGACCGGATCTGCAGGTCATTGTTGGAAACCCCGGTGGCGGGTTCACTGTCGTAGATGTCGATCAGCGTGACATTCCAAGAGACGTTGTTGAACAGCGCGTAGCTCACGGTGGTTTCAAACCGGAACCGGTAATCTGCCGGATCGTCGAAAGCGGGCTGGATCTCGGCCTTCTGCTCCAGCCGCACCTTGGAGTTCAATTTCCAAAAATAATCCTCCGCCACACGCAACCGGAATTCATTGCGCTTGGTCGCATTACTGAAATTCTGTTCCTGGAAGCTGAAACCGGACTCTACGTTCAAGGCCATATTGGTCCGCACCAGCAGATGATGCCCAAGGCCAGGACCGAATTCATACTGGTAGTCGATTTTCCTGACCTCGTCATATCCGGCTCCGCCCAAGGCATATACAAACCATTTCTTTTCCGGCCCGATATCCAAGTCGGTCTTGAGGGTACCATCCATGCGGTCAGCGGACAGGGTGTTGCCGCTCTTGCCATAGGAATACCGGAGATCCGCCGAATTGTGCCAGCCTCCACGGGCATAGGTCACCTTGGCACTGGCAGAATAGAGATAGCTGCTCACCGTGCTTTCGCGCAGATCGGCCCCCAATTGGACATTCGCCTTCCAGATGCCTTTGGGCTTGGGCGGTTCAGCAGGCGGGGCCGGAGGAGATGCGACTGGAATCGGTACCGGATTAATGACTTGGGCGGCCGCCGGAGAGTTCACGGCCGGCTGGGATTCGCGCTTTTCGATCTCCGCCTTGGGCAACGTCAGTTGGGCATTCCATCGGGTCTTGAGGCTGATCGAGTTTTCATCCTCCTTGAGTACTTCACCGGTGATACGGTCACCATTCTTGAGCAGGATGACCTCGGCCTTCGCCGGAGGCTGGTTGGTTTGCGCCAGCAAGGTGGTGGTGAAACACGCCAAGGTAAACAGGCAGAAAATCAAATAATGTGGCGTGCGCAAACAAATCATGGCGTCAACTTCTGCTGCTCGAGTTCTTCGGCCAGCGGATCAATATCCCAAGGGGACTTGGTCCGCACCCCGCCGTTTACCAGCACTTCGCCGGCTTCCGTGTGGACCAGGTTGGGCGGGGCGCCCGTCTGGTCATAACGCTGGCGCAAGATGACCCGGCCATCATGATCCACCATGGAATAGGTGAACGTGGCGCGTCCGGAGCGGTGGAGCACATGCAACCGGTTGTTCCGGTCCATCTGTTGCTCCGGCTTGTACGCAAGAACCATCTGGCCCAGCGGATACAGGCCGTAGGTCTTGCCGCCATGTATGTCGGTCACTTTCACGTAAAGATGCTGTACATCGGTCTGACGCACCTGAATGATATGGTATTTGCGGATCTCAGGCGCCTTGTCAGCCTGGCCGGGAACGCCGAATTCACGATCCCACAAGGGTGAACCGTTCACCACATCCACCAGCAGCGGTTCGCTGCTGATATCACCATGCCGTCCCGCCCTTACCGTGGCGGTGATCTTATAACGCCCCGACTGGACCACTTCGAAATGGGGCACAAGATCCACGCGCTTGGTGGCCATCATGCCGTTCTCCAGTGCGAACGGTGCGCCGCCTACTTGCGGCTGGCTGGCCTGCCGGACAATCGACTTGTTGGCCAAGGGCTCGACGGAAAAGCTTACCCAGTCATCTTCCCGGCCCAATATCAGGGTCTCACCCGAATAATTATAGACCCGCACCATGATGCCCATCGGTTCCTGCGCCAGATACTGGGTGCGGTCATTCAGCAACTGCGACTTCTCATTGAGTGACTGGGCGCGCTCGCTCAAGGCGTAAGCCTTCTCCGTGAAGATCTTCACCTTGACGACTTGCTGGGCTTGCGCCCCCGCGACAACTCCGAAGGCCACCAAAAGGACCAGAACGATTGCTTTCATGTTACCCAATGTGGCGGACGTCACCCTTGGGTTCAAGTGGCAATCATCAGGCACAACGATTCACCAGCCACAGGCCAGTCCCTACAAAAAGAAAGACGCTGCCCTCCTCCGGGCTATTCAGAAAAAATCAGGCTAGAAATGCGGCGGACTTGGCCAGGGCATGATCTGGGGTAATCCGGTGCAGACAGGCCATGGACTCCTCGAAGTGACAGCGCCGTTGCAAACAGGGCGTGCAGGGCAAGGCCGTGCGAAGCACCCGGTCGACTTGGCCATAGGGGCCGGTGCGTTCCGGCGACGTCGGACCAAAGAAGGCGACCACCGGTTTACGCAATGCGGCTGCCACATGCATCGGCCCCGTGTCGTTGGTGACCGTGACTTCCGCCAGCCGGATCCACTCCACCATCTCGGTCAATGAAGTGCAGCCGGTAAGATCCAAAACCCGACTGTGATCCACACCATGCAAAACCTGGCCACGGGCCATATCCTCACGTCCGCCGATGACCACCAGTTTCACATCCGGATGCTGGTGAAGCAATTTCCGCGAAAGTTCGACGAATGAATTCAGTGGCCAGACCTTGTTCTCCCAGCGGGCGCCGGGACAGAGCACCACCCACTGCGCCCCCTCAACCCGCCATTTGCGCCGGACCTCGGCAGCCACCGCCGGTTTCTCCGGTAGCCAGTCAAAAGCCATTCTGGTGTCCAGACCAACAGCTTGAGCAACTGACAAATACCAATCGACAGCATGCACCTTCGGGCCAGAACGCTCGACCGCAAGGTCATAAAGGGCGGAACCACCTTCGCGCGGGTCCAGCACTCCAACTGTAAAAGCTCCCCGGGCGAGCCAGGCAAAGAGCGCACTCCGCATCAACCCTTGCAGGTCGATCACCAGATCATACTGCTCCCGCCGCGCTTCCTTCACCGTATGCCAAAGCCCGGTCGGGCAATTGGGAGACCACCAACGACGGCGGTTGAAAGGAATCAAGCGGGAGATGTCGGGATCGCCTTCCAAGAGTGGCAGCAAATCCTTGCTCAGCCACCAATGGACCTCACAGCCCGGATGCTGCAACCGTAGGAGACGCGCTACCGGCAAGGCGTGGATGACGTCGCCAAGCGAGCTGGGCTTGAGGATGAGAACTTTCAATCGAACCGGGCGCGGCGGCTGCCCGGCCACGCAGTTTCAGGAACTTACTTGCCCAAGGCCAGTCGCTCGGCCAGACGCGGCGGCAGCCCGGCTTCAATGATTTTCCGTTGCGTCGTGGCCATGTCGTAGTCCAACCGGCGCAACTCGATCGTGCCTTCGTTCATGTCATAGATGACATAGGTCGCCTTGGCCACCCCGTCTCGGGATTGCCCGATGCTGCCGACATTCACGAAATACTTCCGGCCTGGTTCCACTTTGAACTTCGAATACGTCCCCCCGCGCACCACGGTGTCCCGGATGAAAGCCACCGGCACGTGGGTATGGCCGAAGAAACAAACGCTGGTGTTCTGGTAGGTGAAGCTCGCTGCGGCCGCGAGCTTGTCGAACACATAACCCCAGCGCTGCGGGACATCGAGCGTGGCGTGGACGATCGTGAAATTGGCGACCAGCCGGAGATACTTCAGATCCCGCAGCCACTGGCGGTCCTCATCGGAGAGTTGCTGGCGGGTCCATTCGACGGCCTCGGCAGCATGGGCGTTAAAACCATCCAGCGCCGTATCCGTGGAGCAATACTCATCATGGTTCCCCTTGACCACCGGCATGCCCATGCCCCGGATGATGTCGAGGCATTCCTTAGGATTGGCATTGTAGCCCACCACATCCCCCAGACAGGCGTAATGGGTGACACCTTGGGCTTTGCAGTCTTCCAACACAACCTGCAAGGCTTCCAAGTTACCGTGAATATCTGCCAGTATCGCGTACTTCATCGCTCAAAATACTACCGAATGATTTCAAAGCCACGGAACTCGCCGGTAGCGGGTCCCCATGCGGTCGTCTCATCTTTTATGAACCGCTCCAATCCGGCCTCCCGGATGGCCCGCTGGAACTCTTCCAGCTCTTTTTTTGCACCTTCGGCTATCATTTCTACCCGACCATCAGCCAAATTCTTGACCGCCCCCGTCACATCAAAACCCATCGCCACTTGCTTAGTGGTGAAGCGAAATCCCACCCCTTGCACCCGGCCCGCATACCAGATCGACAACCGGCTTCGCTCCATAACTCATTGGCCTGCAACCCAAAACCAACTCAAAGCAGACCTTGATTGGGCTGCAACGGTTTTGGCGGACCTCATGAAGCCATAACCCCTCCCGCCGGGCAACGATTTATTTTCCCCTCCCCCAAAGTGGTGTAAGCCATTTTTGCCTATGGCTTTACCGCCGCTTTTGTGCGCGCTTCTTGGCGTCCAGCAACCGGCTGGTCGTGGTCGTCTCCTCCGGCTTCGCTTGATCCGTCCCGGCAGCGGAAACCAGTTCGGCTTCAGAATCAACTGTAGGTTTGTTCGCGGGCTTGGCGGAAACGACCCGGACCGGGTCTTTCGGTTGAAACATCGCCGGGTTGACCACCACCGGTTCCACCGGCTTTTGCGTTGCCCGCACTTGGTCACGGCGGTTCAGCAAGGCCGCCAAGGATTCATCTGCCTCCTGTGGCCGCGCCTGTTTCGCCTGCCAGAAGAACAGCCAACGGCGCAACGATGCAGTAGCCCGCAGCCACTCCTCCCGATCCAGATGGATGCGCCGCAAGCCCACATCCAGCGGGAAAAGCAAAATGGCCGCCTTCAAGAGCCATTCCCACAGGTCCACCGGCTGAAACGTCTTCACCCGGTCATGGACAAACGGATTGTCGCCCCGCAACTGCGGGTCGATCACCCTGCCCCCGCCTGATTCGGCCAGTTGTCGCAGCAACCGGATATTGGGCTCCGTGGCCTCAAACTCCGGCGAGTAGTTCACCGCCGTGCCCACCACCTGCCCTGCCACCACGTTACCGTCCTTCAGTTGGGATAACTGCGCCACATACGCCCCGACTTCTTTGGTCGGGAACCGTACTTCGTAGTGTCCTGGTGCCGTCTGTTCCAGCCGCACCTTTTGCCGGTCACCCTTGGGGCTCACGACCGTGGCCTCCAGATTGAGGAAATTTTGGAAATCACCCTTATCATCCATCGCCTCGACCGTCAGCACCGCATCCCCCTTCTCCACGGACATCTCGGCGTTGAAATCCGTGCTCTCGAGCTTGCGCAAGCTCCAGTTGCCCACCTGCGACCAGAACTGGCGGTATTTGCCCCAGCCCATCCAGTTCTTCGCCCAGCGCGGTTTCGCATCCGAGGTGAACGCCACCGTACGACCCAACCCATAATTCCAGTGCGCCAGCAAAGGATCCCCGCTCCCCGTCACCAGCGCCAGTTCTGCCCGGCTCTTCGGTTCGGTCACCACATGCCCAAGCAGTGTGGGAAATTCACCGCTGCCGATGCCCCGCACCGGTTCCGTGCTGGCCACCATCTTGGGCTGGAAAGGCTCTTCGTTGATGGCGGATTTCAGGATCACCGCCGTCTCTTTGATGAACACTTGCGGGATCTGAGTAGGATTGCGCACGTGATAGAACCGGCCTTTGCCCGTAGCCGCGATGCTTTGCAACAACGCCCCATCGATATATTCCCCGGCCGCCACCGTCGAGACCGTCATCTTCTCCGCCGCCATCTTCTTGGTGATGCCTTCAAAGTCGCCCGGTTGCGATTCGCCATCCGTCAGCACGATGACGTGCTTCAATGCCGCCCGCGATTCATGCAACATCTCATACGCTGTCACCATGGGCGGATACATGGAAGTCCCGCCACCTGCTTCAATGCCCGAGATGCTCCGCTCGATCTTGCTCCGGTTGCCCGCCTTCTGCAGTTCCGCCACCACATAAGGCGCACCGTCAAAGGCGATCACGGCCACAAAATCCGAATCCCCCAGCGCCCGGACCGCACCGATGGCTGCGGATTTCACCAGCTCAATCTTATCGCCCGACATACTGCCGGACTTGTCGATGATCAAGACCAGCGCCCCTGGAGGCAGCACCTTCTTGCTGCTCAGCTCCACCTCCACCGGCAGGATGGTCTCCAAAGGTGTGCCACGATACGCGCCCGCTGCGTATGTTTGGTCACCGCCCACACAGACAAATCCCACGCCGAAATCCCGCACCGCGATCTCCAGCAACTTCAGCATGTCGGTGGTCAGATCACCGGAGGCGACGTTGCTGAGGAAAATGGAGTCGTAGCTCTGCATCTCAGCAAGCGTCTCGGGAAACCCTTCCACCGCCACGTGCTTCACCGTGAGTTTGGAAGTACGCAAGGCGGCCGCCAGGTTGGCATCTTGGTCTGGATCGGCGGAGACTAGCAGAACCGTCGGATCGCCGCGCACACTGGCAAAGGAGGTCGCCTTGTTGTTCTGCGGGATCATATCCCCCGGCACATCCACCTGGATCTGGTAATTGTAGAAACCTGCCTCATCCAGTTTCTGCGGGAACGCATAGAGATTCTTGCCGGGCACAAGTTGCACCGGTTGCTCGCCCAGCAACTGGTCATTGCGGAACAGGCGGACGGACGCCGCCTTATCACGGTCGGAATGAAGCAGGATCTTCACCTCAAACGCCTGCCCCACTTTCAACTTCGAGGGCAGCATGAGCTTCTGCACGGACACATCCCCGCCACGTGACAGGCTTAACGGCACGACATCCACCGTGACCCCCAGCGGCTTCGCCGCCAGCACTGCTGCCATCGCATCGCCGGAATTCTCATTACCATCGGAAAGGATCACCAGGCGCCGCTGACCATGCTCAGGCAGAGCAGCCGCGCCCAAGCGGATGGCCGCCCCCAAGTCGGTGCGTTCTGGTGGCACCACTGCCTGCACTTGCGGCAGTTCCACCACGGCATTGGGCATCGTCTCGATGCTTGCGCCCGCACCGAACACGATCACTCCGCCGCGATCTTCTATGCTCTTGCCCTTGGCCGCCTCATTCACGTACATCTGCGCCCGCTCCTGCTGCTCGGGCGAAATGCTTTGTGAACGGTCCAGCAAAAAGAAAACGTTCAAACCTTCCTTCGGCTGCTTCCACTGGATGCCGGCAAGCGCCAGCACCAGGCAGATCAGGATCACCAGCCGCACCGCCGTCACCAGACCGCGCCGCCAGGGGCTCAACTGCACGTCGGACTTCACCGACAGCCACAGCACCCAGATTACGCCGGGTAAGAGCGCCCACAACCACTGCGGTGCGGTGAACTGGATATTCATCGGTTAACCTCCGGTCTCATGCGGTCCTCCGATGATAGTACCACCACTCGAACATCAGGACGGCCAGGGCCGCCATGACAAACCAGCGCCAGTATTCCAAGTTCGCCCGTTTCGTGACGGAAGCCGCCGCCGTCCCCTGCGCTCCCACCGGCACCTGGCTCCGCGGCGTGATGTCACTCTCTGCCGGGTCCATCAGGTTCACCGTGAAGCTGGTTTCATTCGTGCCGTAGTTCGCCTTGTAGATGCCCACCTTGTACGTCTCGCTCCAGATGAGCTCCTTGGCCTGCTCGCCCAGTTTGATTTCCTTCTTGTCCCCCTTGGGCAAGGTCACCGTGGCCGCATCTACCGTCCCGAACAGCGGCTGGCGAAAAGCGTTGCCCGCCTGCAAGGTGAACTGGCTCGCATCCGACTGCTGCGGGTTCAACCACTCCATCGCGTTCGCCATGAAGATGGGGAAGGACACGCGCAACGGCCACGTGCTCTGCAACGAATCAAAGCCGATCCACACCAGCCGTTGACGGCCCTTTTCACCGGCGATCACCAACGGAGTCTGTTGTGCCTCCACCAACACGAGTCCCCAAGAGGGTGCCTTCACGCCCAAGGTTTCGGCGACCTGCACATTGTCCCACGTCACGAAGCGCATCAGCGGGTGGTTCGCGTTCCAGTCCACAATCGCCGGCCCCTCCACCCGGCGCCATGTCTCGAACCAGTTCGTCGAGCCGACGTGCATTGCCAGCGTATTTACTTCGGGCACGCTCAAGGGGATCACCGAATCCAGCACCACGATGTCGTAACCCCGGCCGCTCGAGGTCAGTTGCGACGCCGTGCTCAACTCCACATTCACCACCGCGCGCAGGGCTTTCTCGAGGAAGCGGTTGCCGCCCGTCACCAGCAACACCTTCACCGGGCGGGGCATCTTGCTGATGATGGAGGCCTCGTTGTCCGCCGCCAGATCATCGTCGGACTTGAGCTTCAGCGTATAGGTGCCACTCTGCTTCTGTTCCGCGGCAAACACGGTGGACGCGACCTCTCGCGCCGGCAGGTTCAAGACCTTGGCATCCACGAACTGCCCGTTGAAGCGCAGTTCCGCGCTCACTGTCTGCGCGTTGGTAGAGGCATTGAACACACTCGCGAACACCACCCGCTGCGCCGGGTCTTCCGGATGCGGCCGCACATCCATCGCGGTGATGCCCGCGTTGTTCGCCCGCTTGCCGAACTGGTGATAGACCACCGGCAGCTTGATCGCGGTCAGATCCTCCGCCGCAGTCAAAGCGCCGTCCGAGAAGAAATGCACTTCCACGTTCGCCCGGTTCTTCGCCAAGGTTTGCGCGAGCTTGAACGCCTCCTCCACGCGTGTGGGCGTATCCCCCGGCTGACACTCCTCCAAGACACGGCGCAACGTCGCCTTCTCCGCGGTGGGCGATTGCCGCACCACCGTATTGCCCGCCGAGAGCAGCACGATCATCTGGTCCGTGTCCTTGAGCCCGTCCACCAGTTTGAGTGCTTCTTTGCGCGCTGCTTCAAAACGGTTCGGCGATTCATCCCGTGCCTGCATGGAGGCCGAGCCATCAAGGATCACCACCACCAATCCGGGCTCCTGGGTCGTTGCCGCGAAGTAAGGCCGCGCCAGCGCGAACACCGCCAGTGCGAGCATCAGCAATTGCAAAATGAGCAGCCAGTTGTTGCGCAGCTTCTGGAACGGCGCATTCGCCTGCGTCTCTGCGAGGAACTTCTGCCAGAGCAACGTGCTCGAGACGAGCCGCACCGTGCGCCGCCGCTTGAGCATGTAAAAGACGATGACCACCGGCAGCGTGGCCGCGAACAGAAAAGCGAAGGGCGCGAGAAAGTTCATCCCCACACCTCCGCTTCCCGCAGTTGCTTCAAGAGCAATTGCTCCAGTGAATCCGCCGAGCTCGCCGTGAAGATGCTGATGCCCCGCCCCGCACAATACTCACGCAGCTTCTGGCGGAAGTTCTCCACCATCTGCTGATACTGCTCCATCCGGTAACGCCCGAACGTCACCTCGGTCTGCGCGCCGGTCTCCGCATCGATGAGCCGTAGGTCTCCAAAATTCGTCGGTGCGATTTCCTCTGGCGAGAGGATTTGCACCGCATTCACCTGAAAACCGCGCCCGATCAAGGACGTCAACCCGGCCTCATAACCTTGCGGATCTAGGAAATCGCTCAACACCACCGCCACACCGGTCGTCCGTGATTCCAATGCCCCGCGACGCAACGCCGCGTTGAAATCCGCCGTGCCCTTCGCTGTCAGATGCGCGAGGTTGCGGAAGAATTGCAGGCTGGATTTGCGGCCGCGCACCGAGAGCAACGATTGCCGATACGCGGACTCTGCCGGATTATCCGGGAACGTGCGCACACTCACACGATCAAATCCACACAAGGCCACATAGCCGATCGCCGCCGCCAGTTGCCGCGCAAAATGAAACTTGTTCGGCTCGCCAAAACTCATCGACTCGCTGCAATCCAGAAAAATGGTCACCGGCAGCTCGCGCTCCTCCTCGTAGAGTTTCAGGAACAGCTTGTCTAGGCGACCGTAGAGATTCCAATCCAGATACCGCAGGTCATCGCCCGAGACGTAATTGCGATGATCCGCGAACTCCACCGATTGCCCCCGCGCCTTGCTGCGCCGCTCACCGCGCGTGTTGCTCTTGGAACGCCGCCGCGCCAGCAACTGGAGCTGTTCCAGCCGGCGCAGAAGATCAGCGGTGATGAGCGGTTGTGACATGAGTTATGGCGATGAACTAACAGCATGCTCGGACAGCGAGCATTCCACAGGTTTTCCTACGACTGACAGTTTATAAAAACCTCCTTGGGCACAGGCTGGCATCTTGCCGTTCTTCATACTGCTGGCGATGGCAGCGACATCAATTTTATCCCCTGCAGCCATTTTGTTCTCCTTGCTCCACCTCTCTATCGCACCATTAACCTGTTTCAGGGTCACGATGCAGGTGTTGCGTTGCGCTGTGGGACGCGCACTCTTAAAGCTCGGAATCGCATGGGCCAAATAAAATGTCGCTGCTACCAATAGTATTCCTGCCTTAAATTTTTTACGCACCAACAGGATCAGCGCTACGGATAACAATCCCCCATAGAACACCAACGCTGCCGCCCACCAGTAATATCCAAACATTTGCACAACCCCTTACGCCGCCACCGCCGCATCCTTCGGCACTTCCTTCAGGATCTGCGTGATGATGTGGTCCGTCGTGATGCCTTCCGCCTCGGCCTCGAAGTTCAGGATCAACCGGTGCCGCAGCGTCGGATGGATCATCGCCGTGATATCGTCGAAGCTCACGTTGAAGCGCCCTTGCGTGAGCGCGCGCACCTTCGCCGCCAGCAACAGCGTCTGCGCCCCACGCGGGCTGCTGCCGAACCGCAGATACTGGTTCGTCACCGCCGCCGCCGTCTCCGATTTCGGATGCGTCGCCAGGATGAGCCGCACCGCGTAGTCCTTCACATGCGTCGCCACCGGCACCTGCCGCACCAGCCCTTGCATCTCCATCAGCGTCGCGCCATCGATGACTTTTTCCACGTGCGCATGGTAACCTTCCGTCGTGCGGTTCAGCACTTCAGTGAGGTCTTCCGCCGTAGGATATCCCACCAGCAACTTGAAGAAAAACCGGTCCAACTGTGCTTCTGGCAGCGGATACGTTCCTTCCTGGTCGATCGGATTTTGCGTCGCCAGCACGAAGAATGGTGCTGCCAGCTTGCGCACCGCCCCGCCCGCTGTCACCTGCCGCTCCTGCATCGCTTCCAGCAGGGCTGATTGCGTCTTCGGCGTTGCGCGGTTGATCTCATCCGCCAGCACGAGATGCGCGAAGATGGGACCTTGCTGAAATTGGAACTCGCGCCGCCCATCCGGCGTCTCCATCACCAGATTCGTGCCCAGGATGTCTGCGGGCATCAGGTCCGGCGTGAATTGGATGCGGCTGAAAGACAGCTCCAGCACATCGCTCAAGGTCCGCACCAGCAGCGTCTTGCCCAGCCCCGGCACGCCCTCCAGCAGCAGATTCCCGCCGCCCAGCAATGCGGTCAGTGTCCCCTCCACGATCGTATCATGCCCCACGATGACTTTCCCGATCTCCGCCTTCATCCGGTCAAACTTGTCCCGGAATGACGCGATTTGCTCCTCAGTGCTCATATCGTTCCTCCCCTGTTGTTCAGTTTCCCGCCACCCGTCTATTTCTTGAAATCATCAAAATAATCCCGCACCGCGCCGCGATACGCACGCGGCACCTTGTCTTGCGTCAGCGCACTTTCTGCTTCCGATTGCGCCGTGGCCGCGACTTCCTCGAAGGCCACAGTGCTGGTCCCCTTGATACTCACGCCCTTCAGCGTGATGCTCGGCATCGGTCCGCCTGGGGTGATCTGCCCCTTCACCTTCGTCGTGAGCAAAGGATCACTCGGCTCCTTCACATCCGCTTCCCCATAGACACCATGTGCCGCCGTGCCGGCCTTCAAGCCGCCCTTGCCACCACCACTGGAGTAGTATTGATGGAAGAACCACGCGGACATCTCATCACCCTCGCCCCCGCCCTTGCAGAAGCCCGGCCGGTTGCGCATGCCCCAGCCCATATTGTTGCAACTCCCGTTGCCCACGCACTGCTGCGCCTGCTGCAAATTCTCCATCGCCGCCATCATGGATTCCAGATCCCCCATCTGTTCCTGCATCTTCTCCAATTCCTTCATAGCTTCGGCGAGCGCTTGCGCTGCTCCCTGTTTGTTCCCGGCTTGTGCTTGGGCAGCCGCTTGCGACAGATGCTCGCCCGCCTTGCCATACATCTGCGCCGGGTTCTGTGCCTTCTGCAGTTGCTCGATCATCTTCTGCAGCTCCTCCTTCGACATCTCGCCGGATTGCAACTTCTGCATCATCTGCTTGAGCGAACTCTGCGCCAACGGCACCTGACCGCGCTCCAGTTGCTCCGCCAGATCCTTGCCCATCTGTTCCTTCTGCATCTGTAGATTCTCCAAGGCCTGCGCCAGCTCCTTCATCTTCTCCATGTCCTGAAAGGCCGCGTTCAGATCTTTCAGCACTTGATCCGTCTTGCCCGCCTTCAACGCATTCATCGCCTCCTCCAGCTTCGCGCTGTCCAGGCCCGCCGCCTGCGCCTGCTTCATCAAGTTCGACAACGCCTGGGACATCGCCTGCTTGGCCGCCTCGGCCTCCGCGCCTGTCTTGTTCGACATTTCCGAGGCCGCCGACTGCATCTTCTCCAGCTCGCTTTGCAGCTTGTCCAGTTCCTTCGTGCTCGGCGGATCTTCGCCCAGCTTGTCTTTCATGTCATCGATCTGCTTCTGCAACTGCTCCGGCGTCGGCGCCTGATCCTGGCCAGACGTACGGGCTGCCTGTTGCATCCGTTGCAAGCCCGGGTTCTTCGCCAAATCCCGCGCCTCCTCCTTCAGCTTGTCCGTGACCTTCGCGATATTCTTCAGCGCCTCATCCCGTGTCAGCTTCGCCTTCTGCAATTGCTGGCCCAGCTCCACTGTTTCGTCCAAAGCCTTTTTGACATTCTCCAGCGTCGGGGGGCGATTCGTCATCTGCCGCTTCGTCAAGGAAGCCACCCGTTCACCCACCTCTTTCATCACTTCCTGATCCTGCTTCTTCTGGCGATACTCCACCGTCCGGTACTCCGGCACCAAACCCAATCCCGCCGTGATGATCAGCAGTATGAAACTCCACTTCGCCGCCTTCGGCAGGTTGAAAGGCAGCATCTGCGCCACGTTCAAGTTTCCTGCGTGCGTCGCCGCATCCGTCACCAGCAACCGCTGCCACTCCCCATCCTTCTTGCTGTCAGCCACTTCCAGAGCCGTGCTCAACCGTTCCTTCAGCTGCTTCTCCTGGTCCAGCCAGCGCGCCGCCTCGTTCAAGGTGACCTCTTTGGAAAACTCCATCAAAAAGCCCGCCAAGGGCGCGACCCACCCGGCAAAGAAAACTCCGAAAAGAACCTCCTCCGGTATCGGCAGGACTTTATAAAGTATCAGGCCCAGCAGCCACACCGCCCCGGCGACCATAAACCCCTTCCAAAACCCGCGCCACCCCCGCTGCCAGCGCCGCCGACGGGCAGTCGCCGTCAACGTTTCTTTGATCACGTGGATTTCACTCATGGCTTGACCTTTAAAGTGACGCAGGTCCGCTGGCTTTGCCAGTGCAAAATGACCCGCTTTTTCTAACTCCTTTTGGTAAGCTGACCGTCTCTGCCGCCTAGCAGGCGCTTGCCTCTATCAGTTCGACACTGCCTAAAGCAATTTGTTCAACCGGGGATGGCTGTTTCGCCCGGCATATACTTAAACACCGTGGACCGCCAAAGTTTCGCCCCTCAACCAATTACCTCATTTTATCAAACTGTAGGTCGCCGAGCGAGCCATCCCATAAGAAAAATTTAAGTCCAGCCTCTGCCCGTCAGGAGCTATTCGCTCCCCTTTATAGGTCACTGCTGCACTTAACTTCGTCCCTTTTCCTTTGCCAACGGACAGGCCCTCTAACGTAGGCAGGGAGTTGGAAACTTGGTAACGCATAGTTGATTCCTTGACCTTCATGTCCTCCATCGCTGGCGCCTCTTTCGCTGTCACATTTTTCACCTCCACATCCGCTACCACTTCCCACCCCCATCTGCTGACACCGTCAAATCTGGAATTCCCCGTCACATCCTCCTTTTTGAACTCAAAACCAGCAAGCTCCTCCACCACAGCCTCGGCGTTGACCGGCCATTGTTCCGTCGGTTTCCGCTTTTCCTTTGTTCCGATGATCTTTTCGCCAGCCACCCCCTTGAATTCAAGTAGATTGAAAAGCTGCCTGAACGCCCTGCCCAGCTCCGGACTCACTTCGACATCCTTAACGGAATATACCGTCCGCTTTTCCTTGAACTCCGCTATCACGACCGTCCCGGCTGGCAGCATGACTTCGGGTTTCTCATTCTGCTTCCGCACCTCTTTCATGGACTGCACCGTAAGTGATGATTTTACCGGATCGCCATCTTCATCCACGACCAGTATCTCGACAGTGCCTTGCAGGGTCACAACCTTTTTTTCTGCAGAATCTTCCTTAACCTTGCCGCCCAATTGGATCTTAAATTCGCGAAAATCCTTCAGTTCACCCCAAAAACGATATTTCTCACCCGCCTTGATCTGGATCAGGGAACGGATCTCGATATCCTCCGCCGCTTGCAATTCCGCAAAAGGAAGAACAAGCAAAAATAAAATGGCCCCAAACCTCTTCATTGGCGACTTCATCTCAGACGCTTATCCCCTAATCCACCGCAAGGCAACGTCTGATTGAGGCTTGTTTTGAACTTTGAGGTTTGAGGTTCCCCCGAAGTAGTGGACAAGAGCGAGGGATAGCTAGGTGTTTTT
>CAZPUL010000063.1:0-28136 GCA_964589735.1 uncultured Verrucomicrobiota bacterium
TTTCATTGCTCTTTGACATAGTTCCGAGAGACGATCTGAAAAGATGTCTTGAGGCCGTCGGCCCCGACTAAAGCCGGGGCCGACCTCAGCCCATCTTGCCAGACAGTCTCCGCCTTTGCGCTGGTGGTTTAGCCTGGGTGGACTCCGACTGTCGTCGCGAGCCCGCCGCGCTGGCTAGATATTAAGGACAAGGGCGTCGGGGTGGCTGGCGAGGGTTTGGTGCGGGAGGTGTGGACTGGTGGCTAGAGTGCCGCAGAACAGGATGCTACTGTGAGAGTGTCACATCGAACAAACTGGATGGCAGGCTGCTTCGGGGGAGTAATTGCATTACGGGCCAGTAGTTGCACTACGGGCATATAGTTGAGGGTGGTTTGTGTTGAGTGTTGAGCGGGGGAGTGGGGCTTATAGGTCCGATAGGACTAATACGTCCTACTTCCAACGCTCAACGTCTAACGTTCAGAGTGAGGGAATAGGACTCTTGAGTCCGATGGGACGCATGTTTAACAGCGAATAGGGAAAGGGGGTGAGGTTAGTTCCGTCTTGTCCAATTCTTGAAATGGGCGAAAGTAGCGGGGTGTCTCGTCCGCGCATAGTTTCGTTGTTGCCCAGTGCCACGGAGATCGTGGCGGCGCTGGGTTTGGGGCCGTATCTGGTGGGGCGGTCGCATGAGTGCGATTTCCCGGAATCGGTGGCGGCCTTGCCGGCGTGTTCGCGGGCGAAGGTGAATACGGGAGCGGGGAGCGGGGCGATCGATACGGAGGTGAAGTCGCTCTTGGAGAAGGGGCTCTCGCTCTACGAGATCGATCTGGCCAGGCTGAAGGAGTTGAAGCCGACTCATATCATCACGCAGGCGCAGTGCGAGGTGTGCGCGGTGACGGTGAATGAGGTGGAGCAGGCGGCGCAGGGTTTGCTGCCGTCGCAGCCGAAGGTGATCTCGCTCGCGCCAAAACGGTTCGCGGATCTGTGGGCGGACATGGCGCAGGTGGCGCAGGCGTTCAATGCGTTTGAGGAGGCGAAGCCGGTGATCAAGGAGTTCAAGCTGCGTTGTGTAGCGGTCATCGAGAAGGCGTGTCTGGTGAAAACGCGACCGAAAGTGGCGTGCATCGAGTGGCTGGAGCCGTTGATGGCGGCGGGGAATTGGGTGCCGGAGATGGTGGAGCTGGCGGGCGGGGTGTCGCTGTTCGGCGAGGCGGGCAAGCATTCGCCGTGGATCAACTGGAGCGTGGTGCAGGAGCATGATCCGGAGATCATTCTGGTGATGCCGTGCGGCTTCGACCTGGAGCGGACACGAGCGGAGGTGAATGCCTTGATCAAACAGCCGCATTGGAATGACTTGCAGGCGGTGAAGAACGGCAAGGTCTTCATGATCGATGGGAACAGTTACTTCAATCGTCCGGGACCGCGCCTGGTGGATTCACTGGAGATGCTGGGGGAGTTGCTGCATCCGGATATGTTCGAGGTGAAGTATGAGGGGCAGGGGTGGGAGAGGTTTGTCGTTTAAGGGGAAAACATCGAAGCCGGTTGCACCGGCGGGCCTATATGCGGAGGATGCACGGAACATCGAGAGAGGGGAAGGGGAAATGTCCGGCGCTGAACTTTCAACATTGAGAGAGGGAGGCGAGGCGTCAAGCCGCCTCGGGCGGAAAGCGGAGCCAAGTCTCCGCACTCCAAAGAGAGTTAGAGCCTCTTTACGTCGTCGGCTACGGGATCAGGCGCGTGACGCGGCTTGCTGGCGGTTGAAGGCGACGCACTCTTCGTAGCGCACGCCGTTGCCGCCGAAGATGTCGAGGGCGGAACCGATGGTGAGGTCCACGCGGCCGTGACTGGCTTGCGCGACTTGCTGTAAATCTTCCAAGGATCTGGCACCGCCCGCGTAGGTGGTGGGAATGGGCGTCCATTGGCCGAGGCGTTTCACGAGTTCCAGATCGACGCCCTGGCAGAGGCCTTCGACATCGACGGCGTGGATGAGGAATTCATCGCATGAGGTGGCGAGAGATTGCAGGGTCGCTTGGGTGACGCGCAGGCTCGTGAACTTCTGCCAACGGTCGGTGACTACGAAGTATTCGCCGTCACGGAGGCGGCAACTGAGGTCGAGGACGAGGCGGGATTTGCCGATGAGTTGGACGAGTTCGGCGAGGCGGGCTTCGTCGAGGCGGCCTTCGCGGAAGACCCAGGAGGTGACGATGACATGCGAGGCACCTGCATCGAGGTAGCTGCGGGCGTTGGTGGAGTTGATGCCGCCACCCACGTGGAGGCCGCCGGGAAAAGCGCTGAGCGCTGCCTTCGCGGCGGATTCATTGCCCGAGCCGAGCATGATGACGTGGCCGCCCTTCAAGCCCTCGCGTTTATAGAGTTCCGCATACCAGGAGCTGGGGCGTTCGGAGACGAAATTGGTACGCAAGCCCGCGCCGTTGTCGGTGAGGGAACCGCCGACAATCTGCTTCACTTTCCCGTCGTGCAAATCGATACAAGGCCGAAACACGGGGGGAAGTTAGAACGTAAACACGAGGACGTCTAGTGATGTGTGGCACGGAAAGGAACGGCTACAGCTTCGCTGCCAGCACATCCAGATTCTTGGCGAAGCTCTCGGCCTTGAAATCCTCCAGCACTTGGGCGGAGGCGAAGAGCTGCTTCAGGGCATCGTCCCATTTCTTGGCGTTGGCTTCGGGCAGAGCGGCACTCAGGCGGTCGAGGGCCAGCACCAAACGCTCTGCGCGACGGGCAGCCAGGGGCGGAGGCACTTTGCCTTTGAATTCACTGCCGAGGGCGGACAGGCGTTTCAGCAATTGCTGGGTTTGCGTCTCATTCCATTCGGTATCAGCAGTGTCCTTGGCCAGTTGGTCGGTGATGCGATGGATGGCCTCAAGGTTAGGCCGTTTAGTATCATCTGGCAGTGATACCAAATGGTCCGCGGTCGGGGAAACAACGCGAGTTTGCTGGACGAGCCACTTGAGCGCCTGCCAGCGGAGGACGATGCTTGGGTCGGGATTCTGCTCGCGCAACAACTGGGCGGTCAGCTCACGCAAGGCGACGGCCTGGCCGATGAGCCAAGCCTGGCCGCGATGGTAATCCGGCTTCTCCAGCCAATGTCGGGGCTGGCCTTGGGTCTGCCCATCCAGCTCGAAAATTAATTCGGGATGGCCCGCCTTTAATAAATCAGACGAGAGTGTTTGATGGCAGGCGACACAACTGTTGGCTCGGGTGTAAAGATTTTGTAAATCTCTCATTCCTGAGAAAACCCGCTGGGCGTGAGAATAATCAGGGCGTGTATGGGCGAGCTGCCAGTTGCTGGCGGCTCCGTGGCAGGATTCGCAGGAGACGCTTTCGATCGCCTTCAATGGTCTGACGGTCAGGTCTGCGGGCAGCGCATGGAGGGGTGCGTGACAGGCGGTGCATTGCACGTTTTTCGTCGCGTCACCGAGCTTCAGATCCTCGGCCATGCGTGCGGAACGGGCCGTGGTTAAAGTGGAAAATGCTTTTGAATGCGGGTCGGCGTGTTTCCAGTATTGGAATTGAAAACGCTTGGGATCGGCTCCTCCATGGCAGCCAGCAGTGGCGCAGGTTTCCGCGCCGACGAATTTATGGATGACCGGTTCGGCCGCCTGCAGCGGGCGAAAATCCGTCTCAGCCAAGGACCCGGTGGCAATCAGAGCGAGAGTATAAGAAGCGGCACTTCTCCTGCTGTAATTGTAAAGCTTTGTAAATATATGAATGGAACGCAACATAAGCATTTACTTGCGCCGTAAGCAGTTGTTAAAGCATGTCTGAGTTGATTGCAAATGAATCCCGCTGAAATCGAAATCACACGGCAGGCCGGGTTCGCCAGCGCGGTCGGCTGGCTGTTTCTGGGCGGGCTGGGAGCGCATCTCGCGTTGCAGTTGGTGGCCCAGTTGCGCAATCTGAAATGGCAGCGGGAACAGGAGGAGCTGGCGCGGGAGAAATTGCGCTGGGAGATCAAGGCGGCCAGTGCGCAATACGTGGAGGTCCAGAAAAGTCAGACTGCGTGGAACGGCTTCCGCAAATTCAAGGTGGCGCAGAAACAGTTCGAGTGCGCCGGGGTCTTCACGTTCTTTCTGGTGCCGCATGATGGCAAGCCGCTGCCGCCGTTCAAGCCGGGCCAGTACCTCACGTTTCAGCTCAACATACCGGGCCATGACAAGCCCGTGGTGCGCTGCTATTCGATCTCGGATTCGCCGTTTCATACGAATTATTATCGTGTCACGATCAAGCGCGAAGGTCCGCCCAAGGGCCGTCCAGATCTTCCGCCCGGCCTGGCTTCGAGTTACTTTGTGGACAAGCTCCGCGAGGGCGACATCCTGGATGTCAAAGCTCCCGCCGGTCATTTCTATCTCGAGCTGAACCAGCCGCAGCCGGTCGTTTTGCTGTCCGGCGGTGTCGGCATTACGCCGATGTTGAGCATGATGAATGCCATCATCGAAAGCGGTTCCAAGCGCGAGGTCTGGTTCTTCCATGGCGCGCGCAACCGGTTGGAGCACATCCAGCGTTCCTACCTGATGGAGATCGCGGGCCAGTACGACAACATCCACATCCACATCTGCTACAGCCAGCCGCTGCCTGAAGATGTGCAGGGCCGCAACTTCCAGCATCATGGCCGTTTGACCGTTGACCTGCTGAAGCAACTGCTGCCCTCCAACAATTTCCAATACTATCTCTGTGGCAACGGTGCCTTCATGCAAACGCTCACGGAAGGCTTGGAAGCGTGGGGTGTGCCGGAGTCGGCGATCCATTTCGAGGCGTTCGGTCCCGCGTCCGTAAAGAAGAAAGCCGCGCCCGCTCCCTCGGCGATGGTTCTCACCGGTCCGCAACCGCAAGTCACTTTTGCGAAATCTGGCAAGGTGTTCGCTTGGGAGCCGGGCTTGCTCAACCTGCTTGATTTCGCCCGAGAAAAAGGCATCCGGTTGGATTCCGGCTGCTGCGCGGGCAGTTGCGGGAGTTGTCTGGTGGCCATCCAGTCGGGTAATGTGGAGTATTTGAAGAAACCGGATTCTTCCGTGGAGCAGGGCAGTTGCCTCACGTGCATCTGCCGTCCGCAAAACGACCTCGTGATCGACGCTTAATGCTAGATACCGCCCATTTCGTAGTTGACCGGCCGCAGCGTTGGGATGCTGCGTTCGATCCCGACCTCACCACTGAGGACGTGGAACGGTTGCTGACGCTGCCGCCGTTCAACCGCATGGACCCGGAGGCGTTTCCGCGGCGTGTGCCCTTGCGGCAGATCCTGAAGAACGACTGCCGCCTCCGTCGCTACTCACGCGGCGAACTGGTTGTCCGCGAAGGCGACTATGGCACCTCGGCCTTTCTGGTGATCAGCCGCTCGGTGAAGGTGGTCATCTCGCCCGATTTGCCCGCGGTCATCCTGGGCCGCCGCACGCATGAACGGAAGAGCTTTTGGGATGCCCTGTCGCAACTGTGGCAAAACCCGAAAGATTCCGAGGTGCGTCGCAAGGCCCAACTGGCCCGCGACCAACGTGTCGGTGCCGTGGCCGGCGCAAACAAACAGGTGCGCATTTTTCTGCAGGACGTGCCCGCCATCCTGAACGAACACCGGACTGCTTCCCTCGTGGAGGGCGATGTCTTCGGCGAGATCGCCGCTCTCAGCCGTATGCCGCGCACGAGCACCGTGTTCGCGGAGCATGATGGCACGGAACTGCTGGAGATCCGTTGGCAAGGCTTGCGGGACCTGATGCGGTTTGACAGTGCCTTGCGCGAGCATGTCGAGAAAAACTACCGCGAACGCACTTTGGCGGCGCATCTGCGGGAAATGCCCATCTTCCGGCATTTGGCAGATGAACAGTTGCAGGAAGTCATCAAGCAAACGCAGTTTGCCACCTACGGGGAGTATGAATGGAGCGGTGATTACAAACGAATGGCCCAGGCGGGTATTCTGTCTCCGGACAAGGAGCCTGTGGTCGCACAAGAGGGTGATTATCCCAATGGTGTGATTCTGGTGCGTGCCGGTTTTGCCCGCTTGAGCCAGCGCTACGGCACCAGTCATCGTACGGTGAACTATCTGGGAGCAGGGCGTGAATACGGATTGCGGGAGATCGCGCACAACTGGCGCAACAAGGAGCGGCCGGTCACGTTGCAGCATACTTTGCGGGTCATCGGTTACACCCACTTGATCATCATCCCGACCATTGTGATGGAGCAGGTGGTGCTGCCGAGTATGCCGGCCACCGAGATTCCGCCTGATTTTCATCCGGACGAACTGGTCGGTCACAAGTCGGCTGACCGGGCGAATGATGCCGGGGCCAAGCTCGGCGCCGAGTTGATGGAGTTTCTCACCGAGAACCGTTATTTCAATGGCACCGCCACCATGGTCATCGAGATGGACCGGTGCACGCGTTGTGATGATTGCGTCCGCGCCTGCGCCGCCACGCATGAGAACAACCCGCGCTTCCTCCGGCACGGGCCCATCAGCGGCAATGTGATGGTGGCCAACGCGTGCATGCACTGCGCGGACCCCGTCTGCATGATCGGCTGTCCCACCGGCGCGATTCATCGCACGAATGTCGGTGGCGAGGTGGTCATCAACCAGGCGACCTGTATCGGCTGCAATGCCTGTGCGAACAACTGCCCCTACGAGGCCATCCGCATGGTCGAGATTCGTGATGAATCCGGCGCGTTCATGGTGGACAAGGAATTGCGGCCGATCATCAAGGCGACCAAATGCGATCTGTGCTCGGAACAGCTTACCGGCCCGGCCTGTGAACGGGCCTGTCCGCACGGTGCGCTCCGGCGCGTCAACATGAACGACCTCGACCACTTTGCCCAATGGCTCAAGCGGTAAAAACTTTTCAGAAGCGACGCCAGGTCAACGTGTTCTTCCTGCTCGCGGCCGGAGTGGCCTTGTTGTTGCTGTATTTCATCTTCGAGTTCCGTTATCCCCGGTTCACGTTTGTCTCCGGCTGGGTGCTATTGCTCCTGATGCTCCTGCTCACCGCCTACAATGGCCGGAAAAAACTGCCTTTCCTGCCGGTGGCCACTTCGGAGGGCTGGCTGCAGGTGCATATCTATGCCGGTTTGCTGGCCGCCTTGATCTTTGGGATGCATCTGCGCTTCCGTCTGCCCACCGGCGTTTTTGAATCATGGCTCGCGGTGCTGTTCGTGCTGGTGACCTCGAGCGGCATTGGCGGGTTATGGTTGAGCCGCAGCTTGCCGAAACGGCTGACGACCATCGGCGGCGAGGTCATCTATGAACGTATTCCGTTCGAGCGCAAAGCCATCCAGGAAAAAGCCCGGGCCATCGCGCTCGCCTCCGTAGGCAAGACCAAGTCCACCACCATGGCGGATTACTTCATGAACCATCTGGATGGTTACTTTGCCCGGCCCCGCTTTTTCTGGGAACACCTGCTGGGATCGGAGATCCAGTTCAACCGGCTCTTGCAACGGACGACGGAACTGAACCGGTTCATCGGGGTGAATGAACGTGCGGATATGGAGGAGATCATCCGGTTACTGCGGGCCAAGTTCCGTTTGGACCACCATTACAGCCTGCAACTGGCGCTGAAGCTGTGGCTGTTCATCCATATCCCGCTCACCTACGGATTGCTCGTGTTTTCAGCCTTACATGTGGCGCTGGTGTATGCCTTCAGCAGTGCTGCTGGATAAACGATGGATCGCGGAAATTCCAACCAGGACAACAAGAATTACGCCCGGCCGAACCAGAAATGGGAATGCGGCTGGACGTGCGACGGCTGGGCGTGCCGTGTCGGACCATCTGAACAGGGCGAGTGCCGGGCCACCAGCGAGTGCCGCCCCATGCTGGAGCGCAAGGAGGGCGAGGAGAAGGGGCGCTGGCGTTGCTCCCGTCCCGCTGAGCATGGCGGTGCTTGCGAACAGGGGCCTTCGCCGGATGGCAAGTGCTGCCGGCCGATCCCCAAGTGCCGGCCCAAACGCAGTCTGCGGGCCCGGCGGGCACTGGTGTGCTGGCTGGTGGTCACCTTCAGTGTCGGTCTGCTGCTGGCCTTGAGCGGCAGCGGCAAACAGCGCTGGAAGTTCCTTTCCCCGGGCGATCTCTCCACCGCGCATCAAAGCGAGGCGTTCCGGCGGCTGGAACGCGAACATTTTGGCAAGAGCGAGAACGGGTGTGCCGGTTGCCATGGCGCGGCCCGGCAGGGCAATCCCGGCTGGCTGCAACAGGCGTTGAACGCATCGCCTTCGCCCTTTGATCTGAAAGAGGCGGTGACAGCCGATCACCGGGCGCTGACGAGAGTGGACGCTTCCTGTGCCACCTGCCATCGCGAGCACACCTTTCATCAGCCCAATCTCACGCACGAATATTCCTGTTCGGCCTGTCACAAGGAGCATCGCGGTCTGGGCCGGATCTCGCCCCCGGCCGACACGCATTGCGTGGTTTGCCACGGTGACCGGAAAGACATGCTGGCCGCCAGTAAACTGGGCAAGAAACTTCCCGCTGACCAGTTCCATTTCCGGCAGGCCGGGGCTTTGCTCAGTTTTGTGTCAGCCCGGCCGGCGGACGGATATACGCAGATCATCCGGAACTTTCACAAAGACCATCCGGAATTTCAGGTGCATCGGGACCGGGCGAAAGATCCGAATCCGCTGCGGTTCAATCATGCAGTGCATTTTGGTGCAAACATTCCGAAGCTGAACGGGCGCAATCTGGACTGTGCGAGCTGCCATCAGCCGGATGCCTCGGGGATGCGCTTCGCCCCCATCAAGTTTGACCAGCACTGCCAGAACTGCCATTCGCTCCAGTTCGATCCGCGCAATCCCCAGCTTCAATTGCCGCATGGGGATACGGACAGCGTGCGTGCCTTTCTCCGCAGCCTGCCGCGCCAGTATGCCGACCTGGCCGCGCGTAAGGGGATGACGCGCACGGAAGATCAAAACAATTTCTCGCAAGAGCAGCTGAAAGCCTTGCGTGAGTTGTTCCCCACGGGTGAAGAGTTGGAGAAATCAGTCCTGCTGACGGGCGATCGAAACAGTGTCGTGAGCGGAGCGACAGCCCAACGTGGTCATTATGTCGGCTGTGTGTATTGTCACACGGCAGGTGTGACGTCGGCCGGTCTGCCGGTGATGCAGAAGCCCATCATCCCGGACCGCTGGATGTCCCATGCGCGTTTCAATCACCGGCCGCACAGCCATGTGGCCTGCACGGAATGTCACGGGGCGAAGACGAGCCGGGAGACCTCAGACATCCTGCTGCCGCGCAAGGACAACTGCATCTCGTGCCACAGTCCGAAGGGTGGTGTGCCGAGCTCGTGCGTGACCTGCCACGGCTATCATAATTTTCCGGGCAAACCATGAACTCCGCCAAGCCTCAGCGCCGGTCAGAGGGCCGGATTGCGTGGGAATTTCACGAAGGGCAGCCGCGCCCCGCGATGAATGGTGCGGTCGCCCCGGATGGCTTCGGGCGGGAGGAAAATGCCGTTGAGCGCCGCCGCTCCGGCAGCGGCCACGAGATCGTCCTGATCAATGCCGTCACCGCTGACGCCGATCGCGCCGATCAGGACGCCGTTTCGGTAGAGAGGAATGCCGCCCGCGAATATGGTGATGCCATTGGGCAGATTGCCGTTGGGTTCGCCAGGCGTCGAGCCAGCATCGGTGGTGACCACCGCACCGTTCAGGGGATTGGTGACATTTTGCGGGAAGAGCGAGAAGCGTTCCTGCAAGCCGAGAAAGATTCCCGCCGTGGTGCTGTCAATGCCGGGCGGATAGAAACGTTGCGCCATGAAACCGATGGTGCGCGTGGAGTAGGCACGCGTGCTGCTGGAGAAGAACAGGGCACTGCGGGCCTTCTGCACCGAGACATCCCAACTGAAGCGCGTGGCGTCGGGCGACGTGCCGTAACTGCCCAAGACCACGGGCGGCTGACCATCAACATTCGGATTGTTCACCACGGAGATGAAGCACTGCATCTGGCTGCCCCGGGGCAGACGGATGCCCGCGCGCGTGGTGCGGGCTTTTTCCGCAGCGGCGACCATGATGGCCGTGACTTCGGGTGCGGTGAGCCGGGTTTCCCCATTGGGCAAAGCCACGGCGGACGGGTCAGCGATAATAGGGTTGCGCAATTCGCCGGTAGTCCCTCCCAAGCTGGCCGCCGGGAAAACGAGCGCGGGACTGGCTACGACAGGATAAGCGGCGAAGTTCACGCCGATACCGCCGAGCGGCGTGACTGCACCGAGGCTGGTGCTGGATTCCACGTAGGGAATGCGGATGCCGTCGATGAACACACCGGAACCGCGGATCTCGCTGGCGGGCGCGAAACCAGTCTGTCCCGCGAGCGCGACATCTTCATCGACATCTGCCGCGAGCACCGTTTGCGGCGTGATGTCCGTGGCTCCATCACCATCACCAGCCACGCCGATGCCCCCGATGAGCAAGCCACCTGCATACAGGGGAACGCCACCGGCCGTTCCGGCAAGTCCGCCCGTGACCGGCGTGGGAACCACGGCGCCATTCGTGCCGCTGGGCGGGCCGGGAACAAACGTCGCAGGATCTTTGAAGCGGTTGATGTCCGAGAAGGGCAGGTTGGAAAAATTCACGCCGACCAGCGGTCCGGGCGGACGGTTCAACACGCCCGGCGGAAAATTCTGCTGCACGATGAAACCCGCCGTGCGCGTGGTGAAGGCATGTTGGTCGCTGCTGAGGAATGCGGCAGTGCCAGCCTTGGCGATGGCGTTCGCGACGAGATTGGTGAAGGCCGCCGTGGTGGGCGTGGTGCCATTCACGCTCCATACGCCGAGCACGTAGCCTTCACGATCCGTCACGGCGATCACGCTGTCCGGCGAGACCTGCGCCGCCCGCGTCACGGCCTGGGCGAGCACCGTTTGCACCTCGACGAGCGTCATCGTTGCGCTACTGGTGACAGCCGCGCTGAAACAGCCAAGCAGGATTGGAAGCAGCAGTTTTCGAAACATGAGCGTGCCGTATGGCGAGAGCATAATAATTGCCATTCGCAGATTCGGCAAGAGCACGGGGAAATTTTTGCGCGCCGAATCGCCTATGATGGTAGGGCTCGTCTGTCCTCAGCGAGCCGGCGCCGAAGCCGTGAATGTAACGAGTTTGTAAAGCGGCTGGCTCACGATTTAAGACACTCGCCAATAATTCCCCAGTCGCATTTGCATTTGCACCACGGCCCGCTAAGGACAGACGGGCCCTACCAAAGGAGGGCATGCCTCGCATGAGCCCCCGCCCTCCATCTTGTTCTCACGCACGCGTCTGTGTGACGTTGGCGGGAGCGCTGGCGGCTGCTGGTGCTGTGGCTGCTGAGAAATCTGCCCCAGCTCCGTGGACGCAATCTGCTACGAACCAGTTCACGGGCAAGGTGTCGCCGTATCGTGAGCTGATCGTGACCCCGCCCACCTTGTCGCCGGACGTGTTCTCGCCTGACCCCGTCTGGGTGCCCGCTTTTCCGGCCACGACCTTGTATCGTGACCGGCCTGTTTATATTCCCCGTATCGATTTCAGCACGGGCGTGCCTTTATCCCCGGAGAAGTTTAATCCCGATCCGGGTGCGGACCCGCTCAAACTGCCCTTGCGACCAGTAGATGGCCCGCTGCGGCCAGTGATCACGGAGAACGGTTCTCCCACGCCGCAAGCACCCCCACAGTTCAATCCCGATCCGGGCGCAGCGAACAAAGTTCCGACTGAACCCTACTTCCGCAACGACCCGCGCTTGCCGCCGTTGTTCGGCGAGGAACCATTACCTTCCAATCTTGCCTTGCCGCGTGAGCCCGTCAGGTTGTTTGAGATACTGCCCTTTATACCACCGACAATCTTCGGTTGGGAGCCTTTGCCTGAGGCTTTTCGTTTGCCCCGCACCCCGGTGCGCCGCGTAGGTTTGGAGCCGACAGAATCAGCGACCACGCCTTATGGGGAAGAGCCCGTGCCAAAGGGATTGCAACTGCCGCGTGGCGATCTCTGGCGCAATCTGCCGACGCATCCGCACTTTTCCAATAATGGTTTGCGCCCACATCCGGATGTCGCACCGCCACCGAACACCGAGGTGCGGGAGAACCGCTGGCGCGTGCCCTTCACCCCGTGGCGACGCTATACGAGCGGTGATATCGAAACACCTTATCAGAACGAGCGTCCGTATCTGTGGCATCCTTACCGGCAAAGCTATCTGAAGGGAGATGCGCCCATCATCGGGCAGGACATCTTCCTGAACCTCACGGCTTCCACGCTGACGGAAGTGGAGGCTCGCCGTATTCCGGTGCCGAGCGGCATTAGCTCGGCCTTGCCGGGGGCGGCGGAGTTCTTTGGACGAGGTGAGCAGCTTTCCATCCAGAACAATATCTCGTTCGCCGTGGATCTGTTCAAAGGCGAGACGGCGTTCAAGCCGGTGGAATGGCTGGTGCGCTTGCAGCCGGTCTTCAACATCAACCACGTTTACACCAAAGAAGTCGGCGTGGTCTCGCCGGATGCGCGCGGACAACTGGCAGGCGGACCCGGTAATAATCAACCACCACCAAACAACGGCGGGGTGCTCAATCCCGGTGACATCGATGCCATTTTGAATGGCCAGGTGGTGAACGGCGGTAATCTGACGGGTGAGAAGAACACCGTGCGCACCCGCGACCATTGGGCGCTGCAAGAAGCGTTTGCCGAAGTCCATATCGCGGATCTCACGGACAACTATGATTTCATCGCCTTCCGTGGCGGCAATCAGACCTTCATCAGTGATTTCCGCGGCCTGATCTTCAATGACACGAACCTTGGTTTCCGGCTCTTTGGCAATGCGTGGAACAATCGCATTCAATACAACGCCATCGGGTTCGACATGCGGGAGAAGGATACGAATTCGGACCTGAACACGTTCGATGCGCGGAACCAGAATGTCATCATCGGCAACGTCTATTGGCAGGATTTCATTTTTAAAGGCTACACCGCGCAACTGAGCTTTCACGCGAACCTTGACCAGTCGGATGTTCATTACGATCGCAATGGCGGCATTGTGCGTCCGGCGCCACTTGGTTCCGTGCGACCGCATGATGTGGATGCCTATTATATCGGCTGGGCGGGCGATGGCCACATTGGCCGCTGGAATGTTTCGCATGCCCTCTACTACGCCTTCGGTGAAGATGAGCTCAACGGCCTCGCAGGCCAATCAACGGACATCTCCGCCTGGATGGCCGCGCTGGAAGTCTCCTATGACCGCGACTGGCTGCGTTACAAGGCATCGGTGATCTATGCCTCGGGTGACAATGATGCGGATGACGGAAATGCGAACGGCTTCGATACCATTGTGGACAATCCGAACTTAATCGGCGGTCCATTCAGCTTTTATGTGCGGCAAGGTTTCAATCTCGGTGGCACGCTGGTGAACCTGAAACAACGCAACAGCCTGGTGCCGAACTTGCGCACGAGCAAGACGCAGGGGCAGGCGAACTTTGTGAACCCCGGCGTGTTCATAGCGGGTTTGGGATTGGAAGCGGAAGTCACTCCAAAGCTGAAGGCGTTCGGCAATGCGAACTACATTCGTTTCGTGGCGATGGATACGATCAAAACCGCCTTGTTCACGGACAAGATCGATCACGAACTGGGCTGGGATTTCAGCGTGGGTGTGCAATATCGGCCGTTCCTGACGGATAATGTGATCTTGTCCACCGGCTTCGGGGTGCTGATACCGGGGCAGGGATACAAGGATATTTACAAAACGAATCCGGAACCGGTTCCGGGTTTTGGCTCTGTGAGCAATCGTGGGGAAGTGGACAGCTTTTTATACAGCGCTGTGCTGGCGCTGACTTTGACTTATTAAATTTACCATGAAACAGATGAGATTCCTTCTGGCATGGCTGGTGATGGCAGTGGCCGTCACCGGGTCACTATTAGCCGCCGAGGTGAACACGGGCTACGGGCCACCGATATCGGTGCCGATCAGCCTCCCAGCGGAGCCGTGCCCATTGCCGGCGGTCAACTGGATCGACCAGTCGCGCGAAGCGGCGCGCCTGAAGAGCCGCGGCTGCATCGAATGCCATAAAGGGTCGGACAATCATACGATGCACGTGTCCCCCAATGTCGTGCTGGGCTGCACCGACTGTCATGGGGGCAATCCCGCGCCGGGATTGACGATGCGCAAGGCGCACGTGGAACCGCGGCATCCGGAACTGTGGGTGACTTCGGCCAATCCGAATGATTCCTCGGTCTTGTTGAATCAGGAATCGGCCGAGTTCATCCAGTTCGTGAATCCTGGCGATTTACGGGTAGCGGACAAGGCGTGTGGTCTGTGCCATGAGAAGGAAGTGAAGGATGTAGGGCACAGCATGATGCGGCATGGTGCGATGCTCTGGGGCGCGGCGCTCTACAATAACGGCAGCACGCCGAACAAGAATTACCATTATGGTCAGGCTTATGGTGTAGATGGCGTACCCTTGCGACTGGTGAACCCGACGCCAGTTACGCCCGAGGACACGAAATATCGCGGCATTGTGCCGTTCTTGGATCCTCTGCCGCGCTTTGCTTTGAGTCAGCCGGGCAATATTCTCCGCATCTTTGAGAAGGGCGGAGAGAAGCAATTGCAACTAGGCGTGCCTACGGTGACAGAGCCGCCGGGAAAACCGCTCCGGCGTTTGTCGGATCGTGGGTTAGGCACGTTGAATCGCATCGACCCGGTATTTCTGAATCTGCAGAAGACGCGGTTACACGATCCGTTGCTCGATTTCATGGGGTCGAACAATCATCCGGGTGATTATCGTTCCAGCGGTTGCACGGCGTGCCATGTTGTGTATGCGAATGACCGCTCACCTACGCACTCGAGCTGGTATTTCAAGTATGGCCACCAAGGCCTGAGCTTTAGCGGTGATACTTCCATCCGCAAGAATGAGCGCGGGCATCCGATCAAGCACGAGTTCACGCGGGCCATCCCAACGAGCCAGTGCATGAACTGTCATATGCACCAGGGCAATCTCTTCGTGAATCCGTATCTCGGCTACACGTGGTGGGATCAGGAGAGCGATGGCGAACACATGTATCCTAAGAAGCAGAAGAACCCGACAGATGCAGAGATGGTGAACGCGGTGCGGAAGAATCCGGAAGCCGCGGCGGCGCGTGGCTTGTGGGGCGATCTGGATTTCCTCGAGAAGGTGGCGGAGCTGAATCCGAAACTGAAACACACGCAGTTCGCGGATTATCACGGTCACGGCTGGATTTTTCGTGCCATCTTCAAGAAAGACCGCAAAGGCAACATGCTGGATGAGAATGACAAAGTGGTGGACCCGGAAGATCCGCATAAGTTCTCCAAAGGGGTTCACCTTAAAGACATTCACTTGGCGAAGGGCATGCACTGCGTGGACTGCCACTTCGAGACGGATGTGCACGGGAACGGCAATCTGTATGTGGAGCCGCGCGCGGCCACGACGATCGAGTGCATCGATTGCCATGGCTCCGTGAGCCAGCGGCCTACGCTGATCACTTCGGGCAATGCGGGGAAGATCGATTTGAACCACAGCACGACTTCATGGGGGCCGCGCTTTATCTGGGAAGGCAAGAAACTGTATCAGCGCAGCAGCCTTTCGCCGGATGTGCGGTGGGAAGTGCCGCAGACAGCGGATGTGGTAGACCCGCAATCCTCGCGCTACAACGCCAAGGCGGCCTTTGCCAAGACGCTGCGGCTCGACGGCCAGAACTGGGGCAGTGTGCCGCCGAGCAAGGATTGCCCGGAGCAACTGGCGCATGACAACAGCAAGATCACCTGCCAGGTGTGTCACACCTCCTGGGCGACAAGTTGTTTCGGATGCCATCTGCCGATGAAGGCGAATCAAAGGGTGGCCTTGAACAAATTCGAGGGCATGACGACGCGCAATTATACTTCGTACAATCCGCAGGTGGTGCGTGATGATGTGTATATGCTGGGTGTGGACAGCACGGTGAAGAGTAATCGCATGGCCGTGTTGCGCTCGTCAAGCGCGGTGTTGGTGGGATCGCAGAATCAGAATCGCGAGTGGATCTATTCCCAGCAGCAGACGGTTTCGGCGGAGGGTTACAGCGGACAGGCGTTCAATCCGCATTTCCCGCATACGACGAGCGGAGTGGGCACCACGAAGAATTGCACGGACTGCCATGCCTCGAAGGATAATGACAACAATGCGATCCTCACACAGTTGCTGGGCTTCGGGACAGGCACGGTGAATTTCTTTGGGCGCTACACGTATGTGGGCGCGGGTAAGGATGGCTTGCATGCGGTGGTGTGGACGGAGCAGGAGGAGCCGCAGGCGGCCATCGGCAGCAATCTGCAGCGGCTGGCGTATCCGGATAATTTCAAAGAACACACGGAGAAAAACCATGGTGAGCTGAAGGCAGCGCATCACCATCATGCGCATGAGATCCTCGATCTGACGTTGCGTGGAGAATATCTCTACACGGCGAACGGACCGGGAGGGTTTGAAGTGTTCGATGTCGCGAACATCGATCACAAGGGTTTCTCCGAACGCATCGTGACTTCGCCAGTTTCACCGCTGGGGCAGAAGACTTATGTGCGCACGAAGTATGCGACGTCAGTGACGTTGCCGAGCACGCTGGGTATCGATCCTTTGCGTGAGCGTTTGCCCGAGAATGAGGAGCAACCGATCAGTCTTAGCTATGGTTCGGTGTATGTGACGGATAAGGAGGAGGGGCTGGTGATCGTGTTCGTGGGCACGCTGGTGGATGGAAACCCTTCCAATAACTTCTTCCACGAGAGCGATGTCACGAAGTTCAATCCGGACGGCAAGCTGACGGGTGCGATGCACAGTTACATGGCGGGGCATAACCTGTATGTGGTGGGCGAGAAGGGGTTGTTCGTCATCGATGTTACGAAGCCGAGCGAGCCGAAGCTGGTGGGTGAGATGACGGCGGGATTGAATTCGCCGAAGGCCATCGCGGTGCAGTTCCGCTATGCGTTCATCACGGATGCGGAGGGTTTGAAGGTGGTGGATATCACGAATCCGGTGAAGCCGAGCTTGGTTGGTGGAGCACAAGTGCCGTTGAAATCGGCTGGGCGTCTGTATGTGGCGCGGACGTATGCGTATGTGCCGAATGGAACGGAGGGCTTGGCGATTGTGGACATAGAAAACCCGACGAAGCCGCGTCTGGAGATGGCTTATACGGCGGAAGGGAAACTGAACGATGCGCGCGCGGTGCAGATCGGTTCGGTGAATGCCTCGATGTTCGCGTTGGTAGCGGATGGGAAAAATGGATTGCGGGTCATCCAGATGATCTCGCCGGAGAATGTGCCGCAGCACATGGGCTTCAGTCCGAAGCCGAATCCGAAACTCATCGCCACATATCACACGCATGAACCGGCGGTGGCGGTATCGCGCGGGTTGGATCGGGATCGCGTGGTGGATGAATCAGGGAATCAGACGGTGGTGTTTGGCCGACGTGGTTCGCGGCCGTTCAACTTCGAGGAGATGATGAAATTCCTGCGGCATACGCCGAAGACGGGTGGAGCGCGCAGCACGGGTGAATCTTATTATGTGGAAGATATGTATATGCGTGACGGCCGGTTGGTGACGAAGGCCGGGCAGGAAGTGAAGCCGACGCTGGCGGTGGAGCGGCAGGCGGAACCGATGATGATGAAACCGATGGCGGAGCGGTTGATGCGGCGGGGCAGGTGAAAATGGATTGAGCTAATAGACAATGGAACGGAAGCAACATAGTCGGTGGATGCAAACAGCACGCCTGTGTTTGGTCGCGTGGTTGCTTGGTGTAACCATCGTTCATGCGCAAGACGCGGTGACGACCTTGAATCCGGGTGATGGTTCACCAGGTTATTTGAATGGACCGTTGGCGGGGGCGAAATTCAATGATCCGGCGGGGTTGGTTTATGATGCGCAGGGGAATTTGTTTGTGGCGGATAGTCGCAATCATGTCATCCGCAGGGTGGCGGTGAATGGCACGGTGTCGTTGCTGGCGGGGACGGTTGGGGAGGCAGGGTTTGCGAATGGGAATGGAGTAGGAGTGAAGTTTGACACGCCCTTTGGAGTAGCATTGGCTGGCGATGGGAGTCTGCTGGTGGCGGATACAGGGAATCATATGCTTCGTCGTGTGACGATGACCGGAGCGGTCACGACGTATGCAGGCTTGGCGGGCACGCCGGGAAATACGAATGGGACGCTGGCCGAGGCGCGGTTTCGCTCGCCATTGGGCTTGAAGCTGGATGCGGCGGGGAATATCTGGTTGGCGGACAGCGGGAATCACACGATTCGGCGCATCACACCCGCCGGAATGGTGGAGACGGTGGCGGGGATGCCGGATGCGTGGGGCGCGGTGGATGGGCAGGCGGCGAGTGCGAAATTCAATGGGCCGGTGGATGTGGCGGTGGCGGCAGATGGGCGGGTGTTCATCGCGGACGGCTTCAATCATGTCATCCGGTGTCTGGGGACGAATGGGGTGGTGACGACGGTGGCCGGGCTGGCAGGAGCAGCGGATTGGGCGGATGGGCACGGGGCACAGGCGAGATTTTGGAATCCGGCGGGGTTGGCTTTTGATCACACGGGGAATCTTTATGTGGCGGATTCGCGGAACCATGTCATCCGGAAGGTGGCGATGGATGGAGTGGTGACGACAGTGAGCGGGGCTGGTCGTAATGCGGGGCGGACGGATGGAATGAACCAGACGGGAAGATACTTTAATCCTTATGGGCTGGCCTTTGATGCGGCGGGGAATCTGGTGGTTTCGGACAGTTATAATCAGACGCTCCGGCAGGTGTTTGTACCGTTCACCGTGGTGGTGACGGGCGATGCCTCCGTCCGGGAAATTCGCTGGAGTGCGGTGATCGGACAGAGGTATCAGGTACAGTATCGTGAGGGGTTGGAATCAGGGGGGTGGCTAAATTTAGGCAGCCCAGTGGAGGCCAATAAACGTGATATGATTGTGAATGACAACGCAGCTTTACCGCAGCGGTTTTATCGAGTTTTAGTGCTGGTACCATAGATTATCCAGGCTAGCGATTCAGCTTTCAGCGAGAAGGAGAGATGGGCGGGAACCTTTTTTTAAGGGGGATGATTTGGTCCGGCTTTTTTGTGCGATTTAGGCCTTGTTTTAAGGCTATTATCTACGAATTGAGGGGCAGCAAAAAGTATAACGGAATTGCTGCAACAGGGATTTTCCGGTGTTAGCTAAATCAGCAACTGTTGATTATTGACCATGTTGAGCAAGGTGCGCATCGGTCATTCGGGGGAGGTGGAACTGTTACGTTCTGGTGACGTTTTTATAGGGGGTATGAACCCCATTGCGGAGAATCAGGAGTGTTTTGGTGCGCTGCGGTTTTCTTCAATAAAAACGCCAGTTTTTCGCCTGTGATGAAAAGGGTTCTGGCGAAATATGAATTCCTTTCATTTGAAACGGTCCGTTTCTCAGCCGGTTGGCATCCCCCACGCTAAAGGTCGCTTCACTGGTTCGTGCGTCACGAACCGATTACGCCAAGTAAAACCAACCTCTATGAAATACAAACGACTAAAGAGTTCATCTCTCAATGCGTGTTTGACGGCGGCGGTCCTCGCCTCGGCACCCGCGCTTTGCCTGCAGGCTGAATCGCCTGCCGAAGCCAAGCGTCTGGAAAACCTGGAAAAGGAAAACGACATCCTGAAGAAGCGCCTCGAAGCCTTGGAAGACCTCGCTGTGAAGGAGGGTTTGGTTTCGAAAGGTGATTCGTCCGGGGCGGTGAAAGCCCTCGGTGACATCACCATGAGCGGTTTCGTGACGGCCTCCTACTTCTGGGATACGGCTGATCAGGAAGGCCGCGCCGTGGTCGGCAATGTGTGGAACCGTGCCAACGGTTCCTTCTCCATCAACAAGGTCAAGCTGACCCTCGCCAGCGCTCCGGTCGAGGCCAGCGGTGATGAGTTTGATTTCGGTTACAAAGCCTCCTTCATCTTCGGTGAAGACGCGCCCATGGTGAACACCGGCGGTGCTGTGCAGGGTTTTGATGAACTGCGCGAGGCTTATGTGGAGATGAACATCCCCATCGGCACTGGCTTGAACGTCAAGGCGGGCCAGCTCATCTCCCTGCTCAACTATGAGTCGGGCGATGGTGGTGCGGTGAACGACAACTTCTCCCAAGGCTACCAGTGGTTCTTCACTGGCAATGGTCCTTCGGCGGGTGTTCAGGCCGGCTACGCCTTCACGGACAAGATCGACCTGAAGGTGCGTGTCCAGAACGGCATGTATGCCGGTCCGATTGACGGTAACAACAACAAGGCGGTCATGGGCGCCATCGGCATCAAACCCATGGACGGCCTCTGGTTCAGCCTGATCGGCTTCTCCAGCCGTGAAGGTGCCGGTTCGGTGCGCGGCGGTTCCTTGCTCGGCGGCTACAAGGCCACGGACAAGCTTAGCTTTGGCACGGAAATCGACTATTTCGATTTTGATGCGCCGGGTCGTGGCGGTTCCACGCTCACGTCGGGTGGTCTGTGGACTTCCTACTCCTTCACGGAAAAAGTGGGACTGGGCATCCGTGCGGAATACATCGCTGACTCCGAGGGCGCAGGCACGGGTGGTGTCGGTCCGGCCGGGTTCGCCTTCGCGGCGAATGCGGGCCAGGAAATCGCCAGCGTGGCGATCACGCTGAACATCAAGCCGGTGCCTTATATCAAGATCCAGCCGGAAGTGCGTTATGACACTTCCACGCTGGGCAATGCCTACGGCACAACGGCGAGCCGGTTCCTCGTCGGTGCAGGCATCTCCTACCTGTTCTAGTCCCAACCTGAAACTGACCTAAGAAATCGATACCTATGAAATCAATATTCGGAAAAATCCTCGGCGGTGTGGCCGCCACGATGATCGCGTTCAGCGCGTCAGCGGCGGATACGGTGAAAGTGGGCATCCTCCACTCTCTGTCGGGCACGATGGCGATCAGCGAAACGTCCCTGAAAGACGTGCTGCTGTTCACCTTCGACGAAATCAACAAGGCCGGTGGCATCAAGGTGGGCGGCAAGCCCTACATGATCGAGCCGGTCGTGGTGGATCCGGCCTCCAACTGGCCGCTCTTCGCGGAAAAAGCCAAGCAGTTGCTCGAACAGGACAAAGTGTCCGTCGTGTTCGGCTGCTGGACTTCGGTGAGCCGCAAGTCGGTGCTGCCCGTGTTTGAGCAGGCCAATGGCATGCTCTTCTACCCGGTGCAGTATGAAGGCGAAGAACTCTCGAAGAACATCTTCTACACCGCTGAAGCCGTGAACCAGCAGGCCATCCCGGCCGTGGATTACATGCTCGGTGAAGGCAAGAAGAAGTTCTACCTGCTGGGCTCAGACTACGTCTATCCCCGCACAACGAACAAGATCCTCAAGCAGTATCTGAAGCTCAAGGGCATCCCTGACTCGGATATCGAAGAGATCTACACGCCGTTCGGTCACACCGACTACCAGACCATCGTGGCGTCCATCAAGAAGTTCGCCGCCGGTGGCAAGGCCACGGTGATCAGCACCTTGAACGGGGACACGAATGTGCCGTTCTTCAAGGAGTTCGCTAACGCCGGTCTGACTTCGGAAAACTGCCCGGTGGTCTCGTTCTCCATCTCGGAAGACGAATTCCGCGGCCTCCCGGCCAAAGAACTGCAAGGCCACCTCGGCTGCTGGACGTACTTCATGTCCATCAAGTCCCCGGAGAACACCAAGTTCGTGAAGGACTTCATGGCTTGGATCAAGGCTCCGGTCGTCACCGGCTCGAGCTACAAAGTCACGGGCATCGATGCCAAGGGCCGCGTCACCTGCAGCCCGATGAACCTCTCCCGCATGGGTGTATATCTCTGGAAGCAGGCCGTCGAGAAGGCGGACAGCTTCGAGGTGGACAAAGTGCGTCCGGCTTTGATCGGCCAGAAGTTCAAGGGACCGGCTGGTGAAGTGACGATGCAGGCCAACCACCACCTGGTGAACAATGTGTTCATCGGTGAGACCCTGCCGACCGGCCAGTTCAAGATCATCAAGTCGTTCACCGGCGTAGCCGCTGAACCCTTCAGCGAGAAGTTCCTGAAGTAAACACAGTGCGTTAGTTCCTGGGGAGGCGGGCTGGTGCAGGCCCGTCTCCCCAAATCCGCGAAAACATGATACGATTTTTACGTTCCATCCTCTTGGGTTTATGCCTGCTGGCCGTCTGCTACCAATCCCGGGCCGCCAGCAATGCGCGGCCGGACCTGGTGGCGGCCATCTTGAGCGAGGATGCCGGTCAGCAGATGGAGATGATCAAGAAGCTGGCCGAAACGAACGAACCGCTCGTGGTGCAAGTCCTGTCCGCCTGGCGCCTGAGTGAGCTGTTCATCCATGAGGCGGATGACAAGAAGATCCCTTTCCTGCTGGATGCCCAGTTGAACAGTGAGGGCGGGGCCAAGGGCGTCCGGATCATCGACGGCGAATTCATCAAGGATGCCGAGGGCAAACCCATCTGGTTCACACAAACCGATCTGACGCCCGCTGACACCAACTCCAAGCTGCGCAAAGCGATCAAGACCACGCTGGATTTCTTTTCCCTCGCCGACCCGAATCCCAAGGTGCGCCGGGATGCGACTATCAAACTGGGGCAAGAGCAGAACCTGGATTACATCCCCAATTTCGAGTATAAGCTAACCAAGGAAACGGACAAGGAGACCATCCGGGCGCTGAAGGAGGCGATCGCGCTGACCCAATTGGCGGATGAGAAGAAGGAGACCCGCATCGCTGCCCTGAAGCTGCTGGCTGAATCGAAATCCATCAATTCGATGAATTTTCTCCAGGATTTCCTGAAGAAAGCCAAGGCGGATGACAAGACCTATGCGGCGGAAGAAGTCCGGCAGACGGAAGCGACGATTGACACGATCGAGAAGTACATGGCGGTGGGCAATTTTGTGGGGACGACTTTCCGCGGCTTCAGCACGGCAGCCGTGTTGCTGATCGCGGCTTTGGGATTGGCCATCACGTTCGGTCTGATGGGCGTCATCAACATGGCGCATGGTGAGATCATGGCGGTGGGCGCCTATACGGCGTTCGTGACGCAGAACCTGTTCAAGACCTGGTTCGGAGCGACGGGCGGGAAATTCGATTCTTATTTCATCGTCGCCTTGGTGCTGTCCTTCTTCACGGCGGCGATCGTTGGATTGATCCTGGAGCGCGGCATCATCCGTTTTCTCTACAAGCGTCCGTTGGAATCGCTGCTGGCGACGTGGGGAGTGAGCCTTGTGTTGCAGCAGATTTTCCGCAGCACCTTTGGTGCGGCCAATGTGCAGGTGGGATCGCCGAGCTGGTTGAGCGGCAGTTTCGCGGTCAGTGATGTGCTCTTCGCCTACAACCGGATCTTCGTGATCGTGTTCGCGGTGTCCATCGTTTACGGCACGTATCTCCTGCTCACGAAGACGTCGCTGGGATTGCAGATACGGGCGGTGATGCAGAACCGGAACATGGCCTCGTGCATCGGGGTGCGCACGGACCGGGTGAACATGATGACGTTCGCGTTCGGGTCGGGGCTGGCGGGCATGGCGGGAGCGTGCATGTCCCAACTGGCGAACGTGGGGCCAAGCCTCGGGCAGAATTACATCGTGGACTGTTTCATGATTGTGGTCTTGGGCGGTGTGGGGAGCCTCGGAGGCACCGTATCCGCTTCCATGGGTGTGGGGGTGACGAACCAGATATTGGAGCCTTGGTTGGGGGCGGTGCTGGGCAAAATCATGGTCTTGGGCGGCATCATCCTGTTCCTGCAATGGCGACCGGCCGGGCTCTTCGCCGCTAAGAGCCGGAGTTTGGATTGAGAATAGATTCAACGGTTAGCAGTAAAGATTAACATGACGCGATTTCTGAACAAAAAGGAGCTGCTGATCCTGGCAGCGGTTTCCTTCGTCATCTTGGTATTGTTGCCGTGCCTGAACGCCTTCGTGCCCAAGGAGAGCTTCTTTCATGTCAGTGATTTCACCATCAATGTGTACGGCAAGTATCTGTGTTATGCGGTGCTGGCCTTGGGGGTGAACATCCTCTGGGGTTACACCGGTCTTTTGAGTTTGGGCCAGTGCCTGTTTTTTGCGCTGGGCGGGTATGCCTTGGGCATGCACCTCATGCTGATGATCGGCAAACTGGGGCAATATCAGAAGGAGATCCCGGACTTCATGGTGTTCCTGGAGTTTGAGACGAAGTATCCCGAGACCGGAGGGTTGCCACGGCACTGGATACCATTTCGCAGTCCGTGGTTCGCACTCTTGATGGTGGTGGTGGTGCCAGCGGTGGTCGCCTACATCTTCGGGTTCCTGGCCTTCCGGTCGCGGATCAAGGGCGTGTACTTCTCCATCTTGAGCCAGGCGCTGACGTATGCGGCGTGCCTGATGTTTTTCCGCAATGACTTCACATTTGGCGGTAACAACGGCCTGACGGATTTCAAATTCATCCTGGGCGCCGACATCAACACGCCGGAGACCAAGCGATGGCTTTACATCGCCTCCGGTGTCCTGCTCTTGAGCGTGTATCTGATGCTGCGCTGGCTGACCTCGACGAAGTTCGGGCTGATCCAGCGGGCGATACGGGATTCGGAGAACCGGGTGCTTTTTTCCGGTTACGCCACGGCGCATTTCAAGCTGTTCGTCTTCGTGCTCTCGGCCGTCATCTGCGCCGTGGGCGGGGCGTTGTATGTGCCGCAGGTGGGCATCATCAATCCGAGCGAGATGGGAACGGAGAAATCGTTGGAAGCCGTGGTGTGGTGCGCGGTGGGCGGCCGCAGCACGTTGATCGGGCCCATCATCGGGGCGATCAGCGTGAACGCGATGAAGAGCTGGGCGACCCGGGCGTTCGCCGAGCAATGGCTCTTCATGCTGGGCGGCATGTTCATTCTGGCGGTGCTGTTCATGCCGAACGGCATCATTGGGCTGCCGGCGCAGTTCAAGACGTTGAAGCAGCGTTTCTTTGACCGTAAGAAGATGGAAGAGCCGGTCCCGGCCACGCCGGATGGAGTCGCGGCGAAACCTACAGAGTAAGCACAGGCCATGACAGAGAAGAAAGAATTCGTCCTCACTTTGGAAGGTGTGAACAAAACATTCGATGGGTTCAAGGCCATCAACGACCTGAATTTCTACATGGATGAGGGCGAACTGCGCGTCATCATCGGACCGAACGGTGCGGGCAAGAGCACGATGATGGACATCATCACGGGGCGCACGCAGCCGGACACTGGCAAGGTGGAGTTCGGCAAGACCACGGACCTGACTAAGCTGAACGAGTATGAGATCAACCGGCTGGGCATCGGTCGCAAGTTTCAGACGCCTTCCGTCTATGTGGATCATACGGTGCTGGAGAACCTCTGGCTCTCGCTGGAAGGGAGCCGCAGTGTCTGGTCCACTTTGTTCGCACGCATCGGTTCCGAACAGCGCGACCGCATCCAGGAGATGCTGAAGCTCATCGGTCTGACAGACCGGGCGAATGTGAAGGCAGGGACGCTTTCACACGGGCAGAAGCAATGGCTCGAGATCGGCATGTTGCTGGCGCAGAACCCGAAACTGCTGCTGGTGGATGAGCCGGCGGCGGGCATGACGGATGAAGAGACGGCCAAGACGGGTGAGCTTTTGATGAGCCTCGCGGGCAAGCACAGCGTGGTGGTGATCGAACATGACATGGTGTTCGTCCGGCAGATCGCCCGCAAGGTGACGGTGCTGCATCAGGGACATGTTTTGTGCGAGGGATCAGTGGATGAAGTGCAGAACGACGAGCGCGTGATCGAGGTTTACCTCGGCCGCAAAAAGAAACATTAAGATGCTTTCCGTATCGAACATCTCCGTCTCGTATGACGGCTCGCGCATCTTGCGCGGCGTGGATTTCACTTTGCCCAAGAATAAACTGCTGTGCCTGATGGGCCGCAATGGCGTGGGCAAGAGCACGACGCTCAAGACGATCGTGGGACTGCTGAAGCCGGATGAAGGTTCGGTGAAGCTGGACGGGCAGGAGATGGTGGGGACGAAGCCGGACCAGCGCTCACGGATGGGCATCGGTTATGTGCCGCAAGGGCGGGACATTTTTCCGAATCTGACCGTCTGGGAGAATTTGAAGATCAGCCTGGTGGTGCACGGAAAGAAAGAGGGCGAGCAAGTGGACCGGGTATTCGAGCTGTTCCCGGTCTTGAAGGAGATGTTGAAGCGCAAGGGCGGGGTGTTGAGCGGCGGGCAACAGCAGCAACTGGCCATCGCGCGGGCCGTATTGACGGACCCGAAAGTGCTGATTTTGGACGAGCCGACAGAAGGGATTCAGCCTAATATCATTGATCAGATCGGCGAGACGCTGCAATTGATCAAGAAGGAGGGGAAGATCAGCATTTTGCTGGTGGAACAGTACCTCGATTTTTGCCTCGCGGTGGCGGATAATTTTTGCATCATGGACCGCGGCTCGATCGTAGCTGCCGGAGGAGTCTCCGAATTGAACGACCAGCTCGTCCGCCAATATCTTACTGTCTAATATGAATGCCACGCGTCTGGTAAACCGGTTTGTTACTTACGTAGCTTTGTTGGTGGGGACGATGATCCCGATGGCGGCCTCGGCCCATCCGGGACATGATCTCACGGAGTCCAGTGCCACGCATATCCTGACCAGCCCGTATCACATCATGGTGCTGGCGCTGGGGGGAGCGGTGCTGTGGTTTGCAGGGACGCAGGTGCAACGCCGCCTTCCGGCGCGGGTTTTGTCCGCCTTGGGCGTCGTCATGATGGCCGGCGCGGTGGTGCTCTGGGGCAAGAGCCTTTAACCAATGGTTTCACTGGCCCAGGCAAACCTGCCCCGGACGAACTTGGCCGGTCACGCGGGTTTACGGGTCAGCTTGGTGGCGGGGGAAAGTGCCGTCACCGAGTGCTGGGCGGCGAGCCCGCTCAAACTACTCGCCCCCCGTTCGCGCGGTCCCAGCGTCTGGGCTTATGTCAGCAGTTTCGGCGGGGGATTGGTGGCGGGTGATGAAGCCAAACTGAGCTTGGATGTCGAAGCGGGGACGACTTGTTTTCTCAGCACGCAGGCTTCCACGAAGGTTTATCGCAATCCTCGTTTGCTTCCCTGCCAGCACAAGCTGCGGGCGGAAGTGGGCAAGGGAGGATTGCTGGTGCTGGCACCGGATCCGGTCCAGTGCTTTGCACAGGCGATCTACGAGCAGAAGCAGGAATTTCATCTGGAGGACGATGCGGGGCTGGTGCTGGTGGACTGGTTGTGTTCGGGAAGGGCGGCGCGCGGGGAACGGTGGGAGTTCACGCGCTACCAGAGTCGTAATGAAGTTTTTCAAGCGGGCAAGCGGGTGATGCTGGATGCGCTGCGGCTGGCGGGTGAAGAGGGCACGGAAGATTTGCTGCGGCAGATGGGGCGGTTCCATTGCCTGGCGACGGTGGTGGTGATCGGACCGAAGCTGCGAGGTTTTGCGCAGAAGTTGCTGGCCGAGGTGGCGGAGGAGCCGGTGACGAAGCGGAATGATTTTGTGATCAGTGCAAGTCCGGTGGCCGATGGGGTGCTGCTGCGGTTGGCCGGGATCAGCACGGAACAGGTGGGCCGGGAGATCGCGCGGCGGCTCGAGTTTGTGGGGCCGCTGTTGCAGGACGATCCTTGGGCCCGGAAATGGTGATCAATTTATGCATCTCTCTCCTCGTGAAATCGACAAGCTGATGCTGCATGGCGCGGGTGTGCTGGCGCAAAAACGCATCGCCCGCGGGCTGAAGCTGAACTACCCGGAAAGCGTGGCGCTCATCGCGACGCAGTTGCTGGAGTTCATCCGTGACGGGCGCAGCGTGTCGGAGCTGATGGACCTTGGCCGCAAATTTCTCGGGCGCAATCAGGTGATGTCAGGCATTCCGGCGATGATCGCGGAGGTGCAGGTGGAGGGAACTTTTCCGGACGGAACGAAGCTCGTCACGGTGCATCATCCCATCGCGGCGGATGACGGGGATCTGTCGCTCGCGCTCTATGGCAGTTTCCTGCCGGTGCCTGACTTGAAGGTGTTTCATACGGTGGTTGCGGAAATGGATTTTGAGCCGGGGACTTGTGAGCCGATGGAGGGTGACTTGGAGTTGAATTCGGGTCGCGAGACGATGGTGGTAGCGGTGACGAACATGGGTGATCGTCCGGTGCAGGTGGGCAGCCATTATCATTTCATCGAGACGAATGCGTTGCTGAAGTTCGATCGTGCGAAGTCTTACGGCAAGCGGCTGGACATTCCGGCGGGTACGGCAGTGCGTTTTGAACCCGGTGAGACGAAGACGGTGA
>CAZPUL010000064.1:0-26568 GCA_964589735.1 uncultured Verrucomicrobiota bacterium
AAACACGAAGAGCTGCGGGGCCAAAGCAGCAGAAGATGACTTTTTCGAAATCAGGATTCGACGTCAGGAAGGCAATCGCTTCTCTGATGGCTATACGAGCCGCACGATCCATGGGGAAACCATAGGCTCCGGTGCTGATGGCAGGAAAAGCAATGGACTTTAGCCCGTTTTGAGCAGCTAGCAGCAGACTGTTCCGGTAGCAACGCGCCAGCTTCTCATCTTCGTTGCGTTCCCCGCCGTTCCAGATGGGGCCGACGGTATGGATGACATGCTTGGCCGGAAGGTTGTAGCCTTTGGTGATTTTTGCTTCACCGGTAGGACAGCCTTTGAGCCGTTTGCACTCTTCGTATAATTCTGGCCCTGCACCGCGATGAATGGCCCCATCGACACCACCTCCACCCATCAGTGAGCTGTTGGCGGCGTTGACGATGGCATCAATTGCCAATTTCGTGATATCACCGGAGATGATTTCAATGCGCGGATGCATCTTTGCTATGGTTTAACTCCCAAACTCAATTTCAGCCAACGGAATTCTTATGTTTAGACTGTTTTTCACTAGTTTTATTTTGCGGTCCAAACTACCCGAAGCAATTTTTGATGAGGATATGGCAAAATATGATAATCCATTCGCTTTCAATGACTTAGAGAGCAAAAGTGTTGCGTTTTTGAGGGGTAAGGGTTTTTATTAATCAATCTCACGTTGGAGACATTGGTGAATAAATGCCTGCAGATGGCTGGCAATGAGCGGTGCTTGAGAGTGACCTTAGTTGCATATGGGTGCTGTGATGTTTTGCGCTTGCGCGGGCGGGATTGCAGTCCAGAGTAAATCAAGCGGATTCACGGGGGAGTATGAAATCCCTGCCGCCTGTCTCCAGACGTGAGGTGAGAGCACCATTAACGGTATGTTCAGGCGTTTACCATTTCAATGGAAGGTGACAGCGGTCAACATGTTGACCAGTGTCATCACACTGCTCATTGCTTGCGGGGCGATCGTTGGTTACGAGGAGTATACTTTCCGCCAGGCCAAAGTTCAGAAACTGGGATCACTGGCTGAACTCGCCAAAGACAAGAGCACGCTTGTACTGGTGGGCAAAGGAGGAGACCAGAAAGACCGCAACCCTTTCGAATATCTGCGGAACGAACCGACCATTCTCGCGGCCTGCCTTTATGGCAGTGACAACGAACTGGTTGCCAAGTACCTGCCGGAGCAAGGCAATGAATTCCTGCCCCGGGAGCCATCCAAGGTCCGCTATCGCTTTGATGATAATGCCCTCTACCTCTTTGAGCCGGTGGTTTACAACGGCAAACAACTTGGTACTGTCTATATCAAGGCAGATTTGACGGAGCGTTTTACGGACCGCCTGCTGCAATACGCCAAGATCGTGCTGGCGTCGTCGCTCATCGCCTGCCTCATGGCGCTGCTGTTTTCCTTCAAGCTCCAGCGAATCATCACCGACCCCATTCTGGAATTGGCGAGCACGGCGAAGACGGTTTCGGAGAAACGTGATTATTCCGTCCGAGCGCGGAAAAGCAGTGAGGATGAGATTGGCCTGATGATTGAGGCTTTCAATCGCATGCTGGCGGACATCCAGCAGCGGGATGCGGAATTGCAGGCGGCCAACAAACGCGCCGAAGAAGCCAATGCCCAGTTGGAGCAACGGGTGGAAGAACGGACTGCTGAGTTGAAGCAGGCCACCAGTGAAGCCCAGAATGCCAAGGAAGCCGCCGAGGTGGCCAATCAGACCAAGAGCGCATTCCTGGCAAACATGAGCCATGAGCTGCGCACCCCGCTCAATGCCATCATCGGCTACAGCGAGATGCTCAAGGAAGAAGCGCAGGATCTGGGTGAAGAAGCTTTCGTAGATGACCTGAACAAGGTTCATTCGGCGGGCAAACATCTGCTGGGCCTGATCAACGATGTGCTGGATATCTCCAAGATCGAGTCTGGCAAGATGGATCTCTACTTGGAAAATTTCGACATCGCCCAGCTTGTTCGTGAGGTTTCCAATACCATCACGCCGCTGATCGCCAAGAACTCGAACAAATTGGAAATGGTCTTTCCAGATGGCATCGGGCTAATGTACGCCGACCAGACCAAGGTGCGTCAGGGGTTGTTCAATCTTCTGAGCAATGCCTCCAAATTCACCAGCAACGGCACTATCAGGCTGGAAGCGTTGCGGGTCAACGCCGAGGGCAAGGAATGGGTGCATTTCAAGGTCAGTGATACAGGCATCGGCATGACCCAGGAGCAGATGGACCGCCTTTTTCAGGCGTTTGTCCAAGCTGACGCTGGCACAACCAAGAAATTTGGCGGCACGGGGTTGGGCTTGGCGATTACCCGTCATTTCTCCCGTATGATGGGAGGTGACACCACCGTGGCGAGCGAGTTCAAGAAGGGGTCCACTTTTACTATCCGTTTGCCGGCCCGGGTTGATGCATCGGTGCCGGAAGCCCCAGTACAGCAAGTCAAGCCGACCGGCGAAATCACGGTGGAACCTAATGCGGGAAAAGTGCTGGTTATTGACGACGATCCTACCATTCACGACCTCCTCAAACGATTGCTCCAACGGCAGGGTTTCAAAGTCAGTGGCGTGCAATCGGGCCGTGAAGGTTTGAAGCAAGCCCGTGAAATCGATCCGGACGTCATCATTTTGGATGTGATGATGCCGGAGATGGATGGATGGAACGTCCTGTCATCACTTAAGAACGATCCAGTGTTAAGTGAGATTCCGGTGGTGATGTTGTCCATGATCGAGGATAAGCACATGGGTTTTGCCCTGGGGGCGGCAGACTATCTGACCAAGCCTATTGACCGAGAAAAGCTTTCGAGCATGTTGCGGAAATACCGGCGGACTTCGGACGAAGCCTTGGTGCTGGTGGTGGAAGACGAGGAGGGCGTACGCCAGTTCATGCGGGTCCTGCTGGAACGCGACGGCTGGTCGGTGATGGAAGCAGGCAACGGTCAGGAAGCGCTTGCCCGGGTGGCCGAGAAACGGCCGTCCTTGATCCTGCTGGACCTGATGATGCCGGAGATGGATGGCTTCGAATTTGTGGCGCAGTTGCGCGAAGTGACGGAATGGAAGGATATCCCGGTGGTGGTGATCACGGCCATGGAACTGACCGCCAAGGATTACCAACGGCTGAACGGGAACGTCACCAAGATCATGCGCAAGGGCAGTTACCAGCAGGACCAGTTGATGTCTGACGTGCGTCAACTGGTAAGTTCCTTTGTGGAATCGGGAGCCAGCTCGCCGGGCGACAAGGACAGGACAGCAGGTTCGAACTGATATCAATTTTATGGCTAAGATACTTCTGGTGGAAGACAACGAAATGAACCGGGACATGCTGTCCCGACGCCTCGAACGGCGTGGCTATGTGGTGGTCATGGCCGTGGATGGCAATGAAGGCGTGGCCAAAGCCCAAAGTGAGAACCCGGACCTCATCCTCATGGATATGAGCCTGCCGGTGCTGGACGGATGGGAGGCGACCAAGCTCTTGAAGTCTTTTCCCGTGACGCAGAAGATTCCCGTCATCGCGTTGACGGCTCATGCCATGGCGGGCGACCGGGAAAAAGCCATGGAAGCCGGGTGTGATGACTATGATACCAAACCGATTGAGCTGGCCCGCCTGCTCGAAAAGGTGGAAGTATTGCTCAAGAAGCACGGATCGCAATAGTCCGGTTAACTGGACAACATCCTTACACACATGTCTGAACCAACCTCCAGCGATTCCGGTGAGCAACCCCTTTTCGAGGTCGATCATCAGATGGGGGAGACGGATGAACTGTCAGGCGTACGACACAGTCTGCGCACGCCATTGAACCAGATCATCGGTTATTGTGAGATGCTGCAAGAGGATCTGTCAGATCTTGGGCAGGAGCATTTGCTGCCGGACTTGCGGAAAATCCACACGGCTGGCGGACAGTTGGTGGCTTTGATCAACGAGGGGCTTGCACCTTGGAAAATCGAGACGGGAAGAGTGGATTTGGACAGTATGCGCCTGGAGATGCGCACGCCGCTCAACCTGATCATCGGTTATGCCGAGTTGAGCCAGGAAATGATGGAGGATTCGGGCAACCAGCGCATCACCTCCGACCTGCAAAAGATCACAGCCGCGGCGCACAACCTGTTGACGATGTTCAACAGCCAGAGTTTTCCTGCACAGATCAACACGACCACTCGCAACTCTGTGCCGGGTGGGTCCGCTGAAGCGACCTTGGGCCGGGGCACAACATTCATCCGCAAAATCGACGTGGGCGGCTCGGGCAATGGACGTATCCTGCTTATCGATGACAACGAGATGAACCGTAACATGCTTGGACGCCGCCTTGAGCGTCTTGGGCATAAGGTCACCGAGGCGGAGAACGGGCTGGAAGGACTGAGCATGCTCCAGACGGGTGAGTATGACTTGATCCTGCTGGATGTGCTGATGCCGGTGATGAACGGTTTTGAGACCTTGAAACAGCTCAAGGCGGACATGCGTTTGCGGCATTTACCAGTCATCATGATCTCGGCGATGGATGAGATCGATGCAGCGGTGAACTGCATCGAGGCCGGTGCGGAAGATTACCTGCCCAAACCGTTCAATCCGGTGCTGCTCAAGGCACGCATCTCGGCCTCACTCGAAAAGAAACGTTTGCGCGACAGCGAGCAGGCCCATACCGCAGAGCTGCGCATAGAGCGTGAGAAATCAGACCGTCTGCTGCATTGCATCCTGCCCAAGGCGATCGCCGAGCGTTTGAAGAACGGTGAAACGACGATTGCCGACACGTTTGATGAATCGACCGTGCTGTTCGCTGACATCGTGGATTTCGAACAGCAGGCCAAACTGTATCCGCCGGAGCGCATGGTGCAGTTGCTGAATGATATTTTTTCCGGATTCGACTGGCTGGTGGATATGCATGCCATGGAACGTATCCGCACGGTGGGGGATTCCTATATGGCGGTGGCTGGCGTACCTTCGCCACGGGCTGATCATTCCACGGCGGCGGTGGAAGTTGCCATGGAGATGTTGCGCATCACCAACCGTTTCAACAGCCGCAATGGGGTGGACTTCAAGGTCCGGGTTGGTGTTTGCACTGGTCCCGTGATGGCTGGCATCGTGGGACGGAAAAAATTCCTTTATTATCTCTGGGGACAAACCGTGAACATTGCCCGTGAACTGGAGAACACCGCTCCGGCGGGCGCCATCCAGGTGAACCAGACGATCCATGACCTGTTACAGGACAAGTATGTTTTCAAACCGGGTGACAAACCGCTTATAGTAGGGAAAGACAAGGTGAACACGTTCTTTGTCAATGGTCGTCCGGTCAAGACGGCGTAGGTGTTCCTCAGCGTAACTGGAGCATTTGGAATCTAAACGGAAAGCCCGAGCTGAAATGATTCAGACCGGGCTTTTGAATTGCCGGAGGACTCTTTGTGGCTTACTTCTGGTTGGCTAGGAATTCCACCAAGTCGCGGATTTCACGTTTGTTCAGCATGTCCTTGACTGTGTCCGGCATGCCGGAGAGGCCCTTGGCTCGCGCGGCGATGTCAGCCGTCTTGAATTTCATCAGCTTCATCTCGTTGTCCTCGTTGACCAGCAGGGCGAGTGTGTCCTTCGTATCTTCTTTGACGACGCCAATGAAGTTGCGACCATCCTTCAAGTTCACGGTGACGTTCTCGAAACCGGCGGCGACGACTTTGTTGGGATAGATGATGGACTCCAGAATATAGCGGCGTTCCTGGCGTTTGCCCACATCACTCAGGTTCGGACCGGCATCGCCGCCTTCCGCACCTTGCACGCGATGGCAGCGGATGCAGGAGACCTCGAGCTTCTCTACGAAGATCTTGCGCCCGGCATCCTTGTCGCCGCCAGTAAGGCATTCAGCGTAGGCACCCAAGCCGCCGTCGTCCGGGCGGGCTTTGTCGAACTTCGTGAGGCGATCTTTGATCTCTTTTTCTGGACGTTTGGTGGCAGCTTCAATCAGATCAAGCTGCAGTTCCTTGGCGACCTTGCCGGCGATGAGGTCATCCAGCCATTGATTCAGCAAGGTTGCTGAATCTTTGCCTGCGATGGTCGCCACGGTCGCGAGCGCGGCCTGCTTCTCCCGGACGCCACCGGTTTTCAGAGTGTTGGCGAGGGTGACCACGGCACCTGCACCACCGCCCACGGAGGCGGCGAGTTTGGTCGCGGCGGTGCGAAGTTCTTCCGCTTTGTCCTGGCTGGCCACATGCACAGCATCGGCGAGCTTGGGCGACTTGCTGCTGCCCATGTATTGCAAGGCGGCGACACGAAGTTTCTTGTCCGCCTTTTCATCGCTCACCAGCGTGAACGCGGCATCACTCAGCGTCTTCCAGTTCAGTTTCTGGGCGGTCTCCAGCAGGGCGATCTTGGTGGTGGCGGAGGATTGGCTGGTGATCAGCTTGGCCGCCATCGGTTCCAGATGCGTGGCATCCGGTGCGGTGCGCTTGGGCAAGGGACGCCACAAGCCGCTGACTTGGTCGCGACCGTTTGGAGCGGCCCATTCGCCCAATTGCGTGAGGGCCTCCACCCGGATGTTTTCCGGCAGGCGTTCATCCCCCGCGAGAGCGCTGACGGCGTCGGCATTGGCCGAGGCACCCAAGCGGAAATTGGCGTTGATCACGCGACGGAGAATGGCGTCACGCGGGGTTGGCTCCGTGTTGCTGCCGGCTGGCAAGGCGGCGAATTCACTGGCGCGGCCCGTCAGGCTGGCAAGGGCAGGCAGGGCGGCCACGACCGGGAGATCGTTGATGGCGCGGGCCGCTTCGGCGACCACGCGCGGGTCTTTGTCCGCGAGGAAACGGGCGAGTTCAGGCGATTGCAGATTACGCAAAGCGACCGTGGCCGCCAAGCGGATGGCTGCCGAACTGTCCTTGGCCAAAGCGGCCAGTTCTGTGGCCTTAGCGCAACCAAGCAGACCAGAGACGCCGGAATGACGCAGCCAGGGATCGTTATCTTCATTGGCCTTCAGCATGGCCAGCAGGGCTGGGACACTGGCCTTGTTACCGAGTTTGCCCGCCGTGATGCCGGCGAAGTAGCGCACGCGTGCTTCGCTGTCGCCGAGCAAGTTTACGACTTGTTTCTGATACTTGGAGAGCTTGGCATCACCGACGATCTTCAGGGCTTGGGCACGCACTTCGGCGTTCTTATCGACCAGCAGCGGCGTCAATTCGACGGAGCGGCCTTGGCGGGCGAGCTGGCCTAGGCCCCAGATGGCGTGCAAGCGGGCGTGCAGCGTCGGGCCGGCAGCAGCGATGTTACTCAGTTCCTTCTCTGCCTTCTTGTCCACGAGGGCGAATTGCGCTTCCTGACGCACACGCTGGTCCTGATGGCCTATGAGCTTCACAAGCTCCGCCGTGGAGCGTTTGTCGAAGCCTTCGGCGAAGAGTGTTTTCACTTCGGCGGCGACCGGTTTGCTGCGTTCATCGGGGTGGGAGAGACGATAGATGCGGCCTTTGCCGAGACCGCTCCAGCCGTTCACCCAATCCGTGGCGTAGAGGGCGCCGTCGTAGCCGAATTCGATGTCCGTGGGCAGGAAGTTCCACCAGAACTTCTTGTTGTCCTTGAGCGCGAAACCGGCACCTTGCGGTTGGACGGCGAAGCTGTAGATGCCGCTGTTCGGGTTACCGCTGAAATTCGCGAGGAAGAAGCGGCCACGCCATTCTTCGGTGAGGGCGATACCGGGATCAAAGGTCAAACCGCTCGGACCATTACCGACTTTGCTGGAGACAGGAGGCAACGTGTAGGCCGCACGTTCTTTGAAGTATTCGTAGCAGAGGCGTTCACCCAGCCAAGAGCCACGGCGCATGGGACGCTCGATAAACTGCCAGCCGATGCGCCAACCGCTGTCGCCACCTTCGGCGGCATAGACCACACGGGCGGGATCGCCAGCGTCCGAATTGTTATCGCAGGTCCAGAGATTGCCGAGGTCGTCGAAGACCAGTTCCTGCGGATTGCGCAGACCGTGATAGAAGATCTCCAGGTTTGAACCATCCAGCTCGCAGCGGTAAATCGCACCTTCTTCAAGGTTCTCCACGACTTTGCCGTTTGGCAGTTCGATGTGGGCACCGCGATCACCGATGGAGTAGTAGAGGCGGCCGTCGGGTCCGATGCGCAGGCCGTGGCTGTCATGGCCGAGGAAGCCGAAGCGCACGCCGTAACCATAGCTCAGACTCTTCTTCACATCAGCCTTGCCGTCGCCGTTCTTGTCTTCGAGTTGCCAGAGATGGGGGATGTTCGTGTACCAGACCTTGCCTTTGCGGGCGAGGAGGCCGGAACCGATACCGTCCGCTTCATCATTGAAAGTGGCGAGGATGGAGGAGGTTTCAGCTACGCCATCGCCATTGCTGTCCCAGACGATGGAAATGCGGTCTTCGTTGTCGGTGAACCAGTTCAGCGGCTTTTCGCCCTTCTCCGCGGCATGGCGGCGGGTGTAGGCGATGCGCTCAGCGACGGACTTCGAGGCCAGCTCTTCATCGAGCCAGTGCATGATGCCACGGATGTCGAGCACGCCTGCGCCGAAGCGGAACGTCTCGGCCACGTAGAAGCGGCCTTGCTCGTCGATGGTGAAAGAGACGGGGTTCGCGAAGAGGGGTTCAGCGGCGGCCAGCTCGACTTTATAACCGGCGGGCGGCTGGAAGCCTTTGATGGCGTTCGCACCTTCCTCGGAAGCGGGCATGACTTTGGGGCCAGTGCGAGCGGCTTGATTTTCAGCGGCACGAAGCGGCATCGCGGCGGGAACCAGCGATGCCAAAACAGCAGTTAAGGCGACTAATTTACGGAGCATAAAGGCAGGAGGATAATGAGGAACCAGAGGGATTCTAGTTCAAAGTTTGCAGTTCAAGGTTCAAAGTGTTGATGCGTGGAAGTGTCTTTTGGTGCTCAATCTAAATCCTAAGATTTCAACAGAGCACAAAGCTCACGGCAGAAGGGGTTGGCATATTCGCCTTCTATCATGACGGCTCCTTCCATGGCTGCCGGGGATCTGCTATCCGCCAGCCGGTATGAAAGCGTGATATAGCCGCGATGGTCGCGTTCCAAGTGAAGCCAGCCACTTTCAGAGAGGGGTATTTTGATCTGCGATTGTTTGAGGTCTGAAAAGTCGTTTAAGTGGTTGAACACATCTTTAGATGTGTCGACCATCACCGCTTCATGGAGAGCTGTGAAGATCCGTCCTTTGTATGAGGAAACTGCTTCAAATATCCAATAGGAATAGGGATCAGCAGGATCGCGCTTTCGAACGTTCAGTGAGTTTTCCTCGTTTCCAATACGCATGCGCGAATCTTTAGTTTACACCAGCTTCTTCAACTTGGCATCTTCGCTCAGCTTCTTGACCAGTTCTTTGATCTTTTGGGCTTGCGACTTGTGAGCCACTAGCGTGGCGTCATCCGTCTGGACGATGATGGAATCTTTAAGGCCGACCAGACAGATGGGGGTGCGGTTCTTGGTGCGGGCGTCGTAGATGACGTTGCGCGCGGCATCCACATGGATGAACTCGCCCACAGCGCAGTTGCCTTCGGCGTCCGCCTTGATGTGATGGGAAAGCGCAGTCCAGGAACCGAGGTCATCCCAGGCAAAGGCACCATCGGCCACGACGACGTTGTGCGCCTTTTCCATGAGCGCGAAGTCGATGGAGATCTTCTTGATTTCGGGATATTCTTTGGCCAGCACCTTCTTTAGTTTGGCGGGGGATTTGGCGGCATCGAACCAGCGATGGCAGGCAGCGAGCATCTCCGGTTGATGCTTCTGGAGGGCTTCCGTGATGGTCACGAAAGACCAGATGAACATGCCGGCATTCCAGCCATAGTGGCCGCTCTGAAGATATTCGAGCGCTTTCTCGTAATTCGGCTTTTCGACGAATTTTTCGGCACGAGCAAAAGCGGTCTTATAAGGTTTTGCTCCGTGCGGCGGCGGCAGGGGTTCGCCGACGTGGATGTAGCCATAACCCGTCGCAGGCTCTGTGGGCTTGATGCCGATGGTGACAATCGCCTGACCACGAGAAGCGAGGTCGAAGCAATCGCTCAACACCTGTTGAAATTTTTTTTCCTCGGGGATGACGTGATCCGCTGGGAGCACGGCCATGGTCGCCGTGGTGGAGCGGGCTCCGACAATGGCGGCACCGAGGGTCACGGCAGCGCAGGTATCGCGGCCAACTGGTTCGGCGATGATGTTTTCCTTGGGCAGCTTGGGCAGTTGCTTCTGCACCTCGGGTGCCTGCGTCTCATTTGTGATGATGAGGATGTTCTTCAGCGGGACCAGCGGCAGCACACGGTCCACGGTCTGTTGGAGGAAGGAGCGCTTGCCGAGCAGGGTGATGAGCTGTTTAGGCGTCTTCTCGCGGCTCACGGGCCAGAAACGTTCGCCACGTCCACCGGCCATGATGATGACGTAACGGTCGGATTGATTTGCCGAAGCGTTTTTCTTGGTAGCCATAAGATTCAGGAACTTAGGGGCACCCCTCATCCACAATCCTTCTCCCCTCCGAGGGGAGAAGGAGGACGGGAACGGTGGGCGTCACCAGTTTATCATTTACTCGGATACTTAAATTCTTCGGCGGCGGCCCGCTGAGGACAGCGGGCCCTACCATCAAAGCTATTTGATCGCATCTACCAAGGTCTTCACGAACCCCGCGACTTTGGTTGCCAAATCCTTGTCCTTACCATGCAGGGCGATCTGGTTCACGATGGCGCTGCCGACGACGATGGCTTCCGCATTGCTGGCCACGAGGCGGGCTTGCTCAGGGGTCGAGATGCCGAAGCCGACGGCGATGGGCAGGGTGGTGTGGTGGCGGATCTTGCCGGTCATGCTGGCGATGTTATCCGCCACGGTTTCCTGCATGCCGGTGACGCCTTCGCGAGAAATGTAGTAGATGAAGCCTTTCGCCCGCTGGGCGATGATCTCCATACGGCTCTCCGGCGTGGTGGGGGCGATGAGGTAAATGTTATTCAACCCGGCGCCGGCCATGAGTTGCTCGTAGTTGTCCGATTCCTCGGGCGGGAGGTCGAGGACGAGGAGGCCGTCCACACCGTCTTGGGCGCAGTCGTCAATGAATCGCTTGAGGCCGCGTTTGTGCAGCAGGTTGTAATAGACGTAGAGGACGATGGGGATCTGCGATTCCTTGCGGATCTCGGCGATGGTAGCGAGGAGCTTGGCCGGAGTCGTGCCGGATTCGAGTCCGCGCTGGGCGGCCATCTGGTTCACGATGCCGTCGGCCAAGGGGTCGCTGAAAGGAACGCCGAGTTCCAAAACATCCACGCCCGCGTGGTCAAAAGCGATGGCGAGCTGGCGGGTGGCCTCCAGATGAGGATCGCCCGAGCCGATATAAGCGACAAAACCCTTTTTACCGCTTTCCCGCAAACGGGCGAAGCGTGCTTCAATCCGATTCATTGGCGGGAGTGTTTCGAGTCGGGCGGGAAGTTTCAAGCTGGAGTTATGACTCCGCTTGATTCCCCAACCAGTTCAGACGCAGTCCTTCAAGGGTGAGGGTGGGGCGGACTTCGGTGATCTCTTTCAGGCCCTTGGCCATGAGAGGGGCGTAGCCGCCGGTGGCGATGACGGGGAGCTTCGGGGCTTTCAATTCTTTCTTGAGCTCAAGAATTAGCTTTTGGACGAGACCGCGGTAGCCTTGCACGGCGCCGATGAGCATGGCTTCCTCGGTGTTCTTGCCGACGACGCTTTTCACGTCGCGGATCTTGATGCGCGGGAGCAGGGCGGTTTTTTCGTGGAGGTAGTCCGTCATGGCGGACAGGCCGGGGGCGATGATGCCGCCGATGTAATTCTTGTTCCGGTCTACGACGTCGAAGGTCACGGCGGTGCCGAAATCCACGACGACCACGGGTGATTGGTAGTAATGGCTGGCAGCAATGGCGTTGGCGAGGCGGTCGGGCCCGATGGTGGCCGGTTTTGGGTATTTGATGCCTACGCCACTGACGTTTTTGTGGTTGAGGACCACAGTGGGGACTTTGCCATAGCCGGAGGCGGCTTTCAGCACATGTGTCGTCGCACGGGGAACGACGCTACAAACGGAGACGCCGGTGATGTCGTTATTGCCGACGAAGGCCTGCAACTTCACCTGCACGGTGCGGTGCGACCATTCGGCGGTGGGGATGTTCGTCTGGCGCAGGACCTTGGTGCGGGAGGCCAGACCCACGTGTGTGTGTGTGTTGCCGATGTCGAACAGGAGCAGCATGTGAAGCGGGAGCATGATGGAGATGGGGCGGAGTGGGAAGTCTGAAAGCGGGCGTATCGGAAGCAGGATGCTTCCTAACCCGCCCGCAGGATGCGGGCGCTACAGTGGTCGGTACTTGGCTGACGGAAGGCTTACGAATAGTTTCCGACGCATGAAACCGAAGGTTTATGTTTATCGCGGGTGTGATACTTGCCGGAAGGCGATCAAGTTTTTGACGGAGCAGGGTGTGGATTTTCTAGAGGTGCCCATCCGGGAGCAGCCGCCGACGAAGGCGGAGTTGAAGCGGATGCTGGAGATCTACGGTGGGGATCTGCGGAAGCTCTTCAATACGTCGGGTCTGGATTACAAGGCGCTGAATATGAAGGATAAGCTGCCGACGTTGTCGGTGGAGGAGGCGCTGAAGCTTTTAAACGAGAATGGGAATCTGGTGAAACGGCCGTTTGCGCTCACAGACAAGAGCGGGGTTGTAGGTTTTAAACCAGATGAATGGAGCAAGTTGTTCTAGCTGCGAGTTAAATTGGTTCAAGTGAAGCGCAGGTAGATGCACTTGAGATACATTGCCTCGGGAAAAGTGGCAGGATGGTCCGGGGCATGGCCGGTACGATCCATCTCAGTGAACGGGCGACGGCTTAGCTGGGCTGCCTTGAGCACGGCGCTGAAAAATTCTTGCGACGTGACATGGGCGGAACAGGAGGCGGCCACCAGGATGCCGTTCCGGTTCAGCAAACGTATGCCTGAGGCCGCTAGGCTTTCGTAAGCGGCGATGGCCCCTGAACGCTCGGCTTCCCGTTTGGCGAGGGAGGGGGGATCGAGGATGACCAAGTCAAAGCGTTCCTTGGTGTTGGCCACCCATTGGAACGCATCGGCCTGCACGCAATGGTGCTGACAGGCTTTCACCGTCGGCAGATTTTCGTTTAGCGCGAAATTGCGATTGGCTGCTTCCAGGGCATGCGAGCTGATATCCAGATCCGTCACGCTTTTTGCCCCGCCGCGAGCGGCGTAGAGCGAGAAGCCGCCGGAGAAGCTGAAGGCATTCAATACGGATTTGCCTTCCGCCAATTCACCGACGCGCTGGCGGTTATCCCGTTGGTCGAGGAAGAAGCCCGTTTTCTGACCTTTCAACACTTCGGATTCAAAGCGGATGCCGTTCTCCTGAAAAATGACCGCTCCTTCCAGCGGTTCGCCCCGAATGATCTGCCCATCATGGAGGTGATAATGTTCTTTGGCCAATGCTTGGATATTGCGACTCAGACGCAGCACAATGCGTTGCGGATTGGCCTCGGCTTGCAGGCGATTAACGACCTCATCCAGACGTGGCAGCCAGACGCCACTATACAATTTGAGAACAAGGGTCTGATCAAAGCGATCGACGACCAATCCGGGCCAGCCATCGTTTTCACCGGAGATGAGACGGTAGCCAGTGGTGTTGGCTCCGCCTAAACCTTCACGCCGGGCGAGGGCAGACTTCAACCGGGCCAGCCACCAGGCTTCATCCACAGTCTGAGGAGCGCCGGCATGCAGCATGCGGAGGCGGATGGGGGAATCAGGGTCAAAGAGGCCGATGCCCAGGAATTTGTTGTTCCGGTCATAGACGACCGCCAGTTCTCCGAGTTCACCCGGGCGATTGGCGTCCTTGATGCGTTCGGCATAAACCCAAGGATGCCCGGAACGGGCGGCTTTTTCGGCCGCCGGGGTCAGGCGCAATTTAAGTTTTCCCGGGGTGGTCTGGTTGCTCACGTCGCGCCAGACTAGCCTGAGGGACAGAGGGGTGTCGATTACTTGGATCACTGTATGGCATATTGCATGGAGCGAATTAGGCCGGATAAAGGCTTGACGCTGAGTGGGCTTCCGTCTTGCATTACCGGAGCATGAAAACGAACTGGATGATTTTGTTGGCAGCGGTAGCGATCACGACTCTTTCCACGGGGTGCGTGAAGACAGTCGATGGTCATATGAAGGCCGGTGTGCCTTTCATCAAGGACAAGATCATCAGCAGCTATGAACGCCCGGTGGCGCAGATCTTTACGGCTGCGAAGGAAGTGCTGGCCGCCAACGGCACCCTGAACCGCGAAGACACGATCAACAAGACCGTTGAAGGCAAAGTCAACCAGCGGACGGTGTTCGTGAAGATTTCGGAAGTGGACCCCAATGTCACCCAGGTGACCGTCCAAGTGCGCACCAAAGCCGGTGTCTCCGACATCGACCTGGCTGCTGAAATCGACAAGCAGATCGCGTTGCGCCTGAAGTAATATCAACGGGCTGATTTTCCAAGCCGGACCGTAAGGTCCGGCTTTTTTTGTTGGCCTTCAGGCGAAGCGTTGGGTCAACCGCTCGGGATGCCGGGCCCGGCTGACGGCGGTGTCATAGCTGATCAGACACTTGCAATAGAGCTGATGGAGGCAGGTGTCCATGAGCACCATGCCGTCGCGCGCGCCCGTCTGGATGACGTTGTCCAGCATGTGCAGGTGATTTTCCCGGATGAGGTTGCGGACGGCACCGGAAGCCACGAGCATCTCATAAGCCAGCACCCGCTTGGCCCGGTCGGCCGAGGGGACGAGTTCCTGGGCGATGATGCCCTGGAGCGAATTGGACAACTGCATGATGACCTGTCGCTGGTTATTGCCTTCGTAAAGTCCGATGATGCGCTCCATGGCATGGGATACATCGGGCGCATGCATGGTGGCTAGCACCAGATGGCCGGTCTCAGCCGCAGTCAAGGCGGTGCTGATCGCCTCGTGATCGCGCATCTCCCCGACCACGATCACATCCGGGTCCTGCCGCAGAGCGTGGATCAGTGCGCGACTGTAGGAGCGGGTATCCGTTTGCACCTCCTGCTGCACGATGATGGCGCGCTGGTTTTGATGCACGTATTCGATCGGGTCCTCAATCGTGATGATCTTACAGCGACGCTCGCTGTTGATAAGACTGACGAGATAATTCAGGGTGGTGGTCTTGCCCGCTCCGGTGGGGCCCGTGATCAGGATCAGCCCATGTGGACGGCGGGCAAAATCGTCGATTTTTTCCGGCAGACCGAGTTCTTCACGGGTGGGAATACGCTCGCCGCAGAAACGCACGCTCAGCTCCGGTATGCCGTTGCGCTTGTAAAAAGTGATGCGGATGCGACCGGCGTGCTCGTGCAAGCGGGCGATGCACAGCTCCCATTCCTGTTCGAAACGACCTGCTTGTGCGGGCGTCAGGAGGTCGCCGGTTATTTCGGCCAATTCGGGCCCGCTCAAGACATCGCTGCTGGTGATGACGATCTCACCATTAATGCGGAAGGCGGGAGATACCCCGGCGATGAGGTGCAGATCGGAGGCTTGCAACTCCACAGCCTTGGCCAGCAACCAATCAAACTTCGATTTGCTCATGCGGAAAAAAGACGGCGCACATTCACGCTGAACCGTTGCCATAAACCGATCTGGGAAAGTTGCCGGATGCCATCATGGGCGGCTTGGCATTGGGAGTCGAGTTCGCTTGCCTGGTGAAATGATTTTTCGGCCAGGTGAGGAAGTTTCAGAGTCAACTGGCAGAGGCCGAGCTGGACCCAGGCGATGGCTTGGGTGGCATCCAGTTCCACAGCTTTCTGAGCATGCTTGAGGGCGAGGGCAAACTTCTCGTAGAACGCACAGACGCGGGAAGCCAGCCACGGAAACAGCCAGTCGCCCAAGCCAAGCTGAAAGGCGCGTTCAAAGCAGTCGGTGAAACGCGGTTCTTTGGCCCGCAAAAAGACGTCGCCCCGGGAAAGCCAGACATAAGCGGTTTCTCCCTGTTCAGCCATGGCATTGTCAGAGTAGGTAAGGGCGGCGGCAGTATCTCCCAAGCGGGCTAGCGTCACAGCTTTTGCAGCCAAGAGTTCGGCTGAATGGGGTAATTTTTCCAGCCCTTTGTCTGCCCAGACATTGGCTTCCCGATATTCACCGAGTTCGACCAACATTCGCACTTGTCCGGACCAGGCTTCTGGGCTTAAAGGGTTGAATTCCAATATCTTGGAGAACTCGCGCAAAGCTTGCTCAAACTGGCCTTTGCCCATCGCCTCCCGGGCGCGTTGGAGATGGCGCTGTTCATCAGAGGCTTTTATCGCAGCCTGACTGGCAGGCAGCAACCGGTCCTGACCATCAAACTCCAAATGTTCAAATCTTCCCACGTTGCAAATCGGTTAGCCGTGAAACCTTAAAGGATATCGTTGAACTATACGCCGTTGAATTGAAGCAATCCAGCCAGAACATGTGTCAATGAGGGGGCAGGGCGGCGAAGGCCCCTCAGCCTTCGCCGCCAGAACGTCTCAGATATTCACTGCCGACTGCGACGTCCCAGGTTCCCCACCATCAATCTGCCTACCGCTCAAGGCGCAGTCGGAACGACTCCGTCGCGCTACCTTGGCGAATCATCAAGCGGCTACAAAGATGTTGGACCGGGCTCGAAGATAATCGTCACGCGGGAAATGATTTTTTTCTTATGAGAAAAGCACGGGCACTTTCCCATAGCCAAAACGTGCTTATGCGATCGGTGGCCGGGGTGGGCAAATACCTTGGCTAATGAAGGGATAATTGGTTGAGAAACGCTTACGTTCCACGGTGGTGGTCAAGCTAGTGGGTGCCGCTCTTAAGCTGGCTGCGAGCCGCTGGCATGGCGGGCACGGCCTTTGGCCCAGTCACGCAGGGAATCAATCTGCTCCGCCATGGTGGTGGCCAAGGGAACCGTCTGGCGGATGGCGAGCACGACATCGACATAGGATAACTCCCTTTGGGCGTAGAAGGCATCATACAGGGCGCTATTGATGGCTTCCTCGATCTCGGCACCGCTGAACTGCGGACTCAAGGCGGCCAATGATTTCAGGTCGAAAGATTCGATTGGCCGGTTGCGCTTGCGCAGGTGGATGGCGAAGATCTCCGCACGTTCAGTTTCAGAAGGCAGATCGACGAAGAAAATCTCATCCAAACGGCCTTTGCGGAGGAGTTCGGGCGGGAGATTGGAGATATCATTGGCCGTGGCGACGACGAAGACCGGGGCTTTCTTTTCCGACAACCAGGTGAGAAAGGTGCCTAATACGCGTGAACCGGTGCCGCCATCCGTGGTGGCTGAACCAGCCAGTCCGGCAAAAGCCTTGTCAATCTCATCGACCCAGAGGATGGCCGGGGCGACCGATTCGGCGACCGCGATCGCTTTACGGATGTTTTCTTCCGAGGAGCCGACCAGGCTGCCGAACATGCGGCCGATATCAAAGCGGAGGAGGGGCAATTGCCAGTGGCTGGCGACGGCCTTGGCACACAGGCTCTTGCCGCAGCCTTGGACACCTAGCATGAGGACGCCGCGGGGTTGCGGGAGGCCGAAGGCGCGGGCTTCGGGAGACAGTGCCTGCGCGCGTTTCTCCAACCAGTCCTTCAAGATTTCCAACCCGCCGACCTGGGCGAAGCTTTCCTCCGGGGAGAAGTATTCCAGCAAGCCGCTTTTGCGGATGATCTGCTGTTTCTCGGTGAGCACATCGTTGACCCCTTCGGAATCCAGTCGGCGCGAGCGGACGAGGATGCGGGCGAAAACATTCTCCGCTTCGCCCAAAGTAAGTCCCAAGGCGGCCTGAAGCAGCCGTTCCCGGGCGATGGGATCCAGCTCCACCGTGCAGCGGCCACCTTCCTGGATCTGCCCGATGATACCATCCAGCAAGTTACCGAGCTCGCCCTGATCGGGCATGGCGACGTTGATGACGGTCAGTTCTTTCTCCAGTTCCACGGGGACGTCCTGTACAGGAGAAAGCAGGAAAATGGTCTTGTGACTGTTCTTCAGGGATTGGGCGACTTCCCGCAGCCGGCGGATGATGGTGAACTGGCCGCGACTGAGGAAGGGATGGAAATCCTTGAGGATGAAGAGGGTGGGGTCTACATGGTCGGCAATGGCGTCCAGTGCGGCCAAGGGGTCGCGCGTGGCGGCGTTGCGCGGCTTGGTGGTCCCATAGCCGTTGGTGGTGGCGACGAGACCGGTGGTGCAGCTCCATTCGAGCAGTTTCTTGCCCCGTTGCCGGGCAACCTGGGCGATCAGGTCCTGTGCTCGGGACTCCTCACTGGTGACGAGATAGACGAGCGGGTAACGCGCGCGTACCAAGGTGTCAAGTTCCTCCAAAAGCGTGATAGCCATGGCGCAATGTCAATCGGTCCAGTTGGTGAATCAGTACGGCAAGTGTGGAATGGAAAGCGGCTGCCTGTCCAGCATGCAGAGAGGCGTTTTGAGACAAAAGCGGCAGCAGCCAGCCGATTCAGCCCATGAGCTTCTTCCACCAGGACTTTGGGGCTTGCGCGGCTTCGCTGGAGGCGGAAGTGGCGACGCGGTGTGACAGGGAATCGGGCGGGGGATTCTCGGCCGCGTCCTTGCGCAGCAGATCCTCGACAGAATGGTACATGCGGACCTCGGTAGTGCTGGACTGCTGCAGCGCTTCATCCGCATGCTGCTGCTGGTCGTGGCGCAGACGTTGGCCGTTGGGTTCCATAAGTTTCCTATTCGTATTCGCGAAATATCCCGGCAAAAGCTTTTCGCGCGCGATGCAACTTGCCGCGAACAGCATCGGCTGACTGTCCGGTCAGCTCGCCAATCTCACCATAACTCATCTTTTCATCGGCCACCAGCAGCAGGAGCAGGCGATACTCTTCCGGCAACCGGTCCAGAGTGCTCTGGATGCGTTCCCCGAGTTCTTTGGTTTCCAGCACCCGAAGCGGGGATTCCTCGGGTGATTGCGAGGTTTCCCAGACAGCGTCGTCGGCGTTGTTCACCATGTTCCGCCGGTGCCAGGTCTGGAGCAGGTTCTGGCAGTGATTGATGGTGATGCGATACAACCACGTGCGGACATTCGCCTCGCCCCGGAACTGGTCCATCTTCCGAAACGCCTTCAGGAACACGTCATGCGCGGCATCTTCCGCCTGGGCAGGGTCACCCAAAAGGCGCAAGGCCAGGTAATACACCTGACGCGAATGCTCCGTATACAACGCCCCGATATCCTCCGATGGCCAGCTCGGCACCGGAAGGTCCCCCGATTTTGTCTCTTGGCCCCCCATCACAATTACGTCGTGTGTGGAAGATTAGACCACAGCGGGGAGGAAATGTCACGCGAGCAAAAAAGGGTTGGCGGGGGTTAGAGCCAGGCGTTGTCAATCAGCCGGGTTTTGCCAAAGAAAACAGCCAGCGCCATATGGGTTCCCCGGCTGACTTTGGTGGCTGGGGTCAGCGCATCGGGAGCGAAAAACTCGATGTAATCCAAACGGGCCGCGGGTTGAGTAGCGATCAGTTTGGCGAGCTTCTGTTTCAGCCGGTAAACGGGCAGGGGAGCCTTAGCCGCTTTGACCTCAGCCTTGGCCGCCTGGATAGTGCGCCACAGGATGGTGGCCTGAATCCGCTCTTCCGTAGTGAGGTACTTATTCCGCGAACTCATGGCCAAGCCATCGGCTTCGCGATGCGTCGCTGCAACGATGACTTTCAGAGGGAAATTGAGGTCACGAACCATGCGCTGGATGATGGTGGCTTGTTGCCAGTCTTTGGCACCGAAGATGGAGACATCCGGGAGGACGATGTTGAAGAGCTTGGCGACAATAGTTGTGACCCCGCGGAAATGAGTCGGGCGGGAGGCGCCTTCCATCGCGCGTGACAAGGTTTCTTCCAATACGTAGGTGCTATACTCAAAGCCTTCTGGGCGCGGATACATCTCGGCATCCGTCGGGGCGAAGATGACATCGACGCCGCCAGCGCGGCAGAGTTGCGTGTCACGTTTCAGGTCGCGCGGATACTTGCTGAAATCTTCTTTCGGCCCGAACTGTGTCGGATTGACGTAGATGCTGAGGACTACTTTACCATTGGAGCCGACCCGTTTGCGTGCTTCCGCCACGAGGCTGATATGACCTGCGTGCAGGTAACCCATCGTGGGCACAAAGCCGATCTTGACGCCGATGCGCTTCCATTCCAGCGCGAGGCGTTGCATGGCGGCGATGGATTTGATGGTTCTCATAATGGGAAAAATTTAGCGTTTGGGTGAGCGCTCAGCGAGGGACTAGCCAGCCTCCTGCCCCGAAGGGGCAAACGAGAGTAGCCACGGGTGACCAACGGGAACCCGTGGACAAGATCCCAAGAGGCACCGCCCCGAAGGGGCGGGCGGGCTTCAGTCAAAAATATATCGCTCGTCATATTCGATGTCATGCGCCTTCAGCAGCGCAATAAACTCTTCTTTGAACGTCTTTACCTGATGATGATTGGCCTGATTCTGGATATACTTAGATACGGTCTGAACTTGCGAATGACTGACAGAGAATACTCCATATCCCTCCTGCCAGCGAAAGTAAGGCATATTCGGATAAGCTTCGTGAACCCAGGCTGAGGAACGACTTTTGATGTTTCTCAACAAAGTAGAGATCGATTCGTCTGTGCGCCAACCGATCAACAGGTGCAGATGGTCGGGGATACCGCCTATCTCCATGAGTTTACCCGATTGTTCACGAACAATACCACCAATGAAAGGATAGAGACGTTCTTGCAATAGGGGCTGAATCCATGGTTCGCGGTTCTTGGTGCTGAACACTACGTGAAGGTGAATGTTGCTGTAGGTGCCGCCCATGATCTTTCCTTAGTTTCTTGGGGTTCGTCCGCCCCTCCGGGGCGGGTGATCTTTTGCACGTTTACCACGGGTTCCCTTCGGTCACCCGTGGCTACTATCGTTCGTGCCTTCGGCACGATGCTGTTTGCAGGCTCAATAAAAAATCCCAATGTTTGGCGGTTGGCTGATGATAGTAACTTCACTATCATTTTTTCCCATACTTCGCCGTCAATGCTTCGCGTGCCTGCTTTACACGATCGATGGCTTGCTCGATAGTGTCGCCAGTGGCGGTGAGGTGGCCCATCTTGCGGCCCACGCGGGCTTCGCGCTTGCCGTAGAGGTGGAGCTTGACCAGCGGATCTTGCAGGGCGGCGGCCCAGTCGGGTTCACCGTGCTTCCAGAGGTGGCCGAGGAGATTCGCCATGGCGGCCGGTCTCTCCATCTCGGTGGAGCCCAGCGGCAGACCACAGACGGCACGGACTTGTTGCTCGAACTGGCTGGTGACGCAGGTATCAATCGTGAGGTGGCCGGAATTGTGCGTGCGGGGGGCAAGCTCATTCACAAGGATATGGCCGTCACTGGAGAGGAACATCTCCACTGTGAGCAAACCGACGACTTCGAGCTTTTCCAGAATGTCATGGGCGAGTTGTCGGGCTTCACCGGCGAGCACCGGACCGAGGGCAGCGGGGGCGAAGGTGATGTCGAGAATGTGGTTGGCGTGATCGTTCTCGAAGACGGGGAACGTCACGATTTGGCCATCCAAGGTGCGGGCACCGATGACGGACATCTCTTTCACGAAATCCACGAAGCCTTCGTAGATGGATTCGGCACCTTTCATCGATTCCCACGCTTTCGCGGCTTCCGCAGGGGTCTTGATTTTCACCTGGCCTTTGCCGTCGTAACCGAAGCTCGCGGTCTTCAAGACACCGGGCGCGCCGATCTTGGCGATGGCGTGTTCAAGGTCGGCGAGGCTGTTGACGCATTGGAAGGGAGTGGTTGGAAAGCCGTTATCGCGCAGGAAATTTTTCTCACGCAAACGATTTTGCGAGATGTGCAGCACGTTGCCGTCTGGGCGGACAGCCGCATGTTCGGCACAAGCCTTGGCGGCATCGTGCGGGACGTTCTCGAACTCAAAGGTCACCACCTCCACCTGCTTGGCGAACTCATGGAGTCGCGGGAGATCCAGATAATCGCCCACGAAATCGAGATCCGCCACGGCACTGGCGGGAGAATTTTCCTCGGGAGAATAGATGGCGACGCCGTAGCCGAGATTGCGGGCGGCGAGGGCCAGCATGCGGCCCAACTGGCCGCTGCCCAGCACGCCGATGCGTGCGCCGGGAAGAATCGGTTTGATCGACATGGAATTGAATCAGGAAAGGATCAGGCCTTGGGTGGCAGGGTGCGGTTGGCCAACACTTTGGCCGTCTGCTGTTCGCGAAATTTTTCGTAAGCGGTGCGAAATTGCGGATGCTTGTTGCCCAGTATGGCAGTGGCGAGCAGAGCGGCATTGATGGCACCGGGCTTGCCGATGGCCATAGTGCCGACAGGAACGCCACCGGGCATCTGGACGATGGAGAGCAAGGAATCCATGCCTTTCAGCGTCTTGGATTCGACCGGCACGCCGAGCACAGGCAACTGGGTCTTGGACGCGCACATGCCGGGGAGATGCGCGGCGCCACCGGCCCCGGCGATGATGACTTCCACGCCACGACCAGCCGCGGCGGCGGCGTATTCAAACAGCAGGTCAGGGGTGCGGTGCGCAGAAACGACCTGTGCCTCAAACGGTACGCCCAGTTCGGTCAACTGGCCGGCTGTATGTTGCATCGTTTCCCAATCAGACTGGCTGCCCATGATGATACCCACCAAAGGCTTGGATTCTGTCGCCATAATGGGGAGAGATTATAGGGAAGGAAGTTGGGAGTCGAGGGCGGGTTATCCTGAGGTTTTTAGCCACAGATGGAACGCGGATCACACAGGTGGGGGAAATCCCAATTTCACTTGGTCGAGCTCAGTTGCTTCGGAGCAGCCTTTTCCAAGGCCTCAAGCACAATGCCCGGGGTAAGAATCTCTGGCAGGACGATAGGTTCGGCTTGGGGATCGGCGGGGAAGACCACCACCAATGGCACCCCGGCCCGGCCATACTTTTTCAGTTCAGCCGCGATGGCCGCATCTTCGTAGGTGTAATCGCCGAGAAAAGAGATGGCGCCGATGGCTGCCAGTTTTTCTTTTACCGAAGTGATCTCGATGCTGGTTTTTTTGTTCGCCTGACAGGTCACGCACCAGTCGGCGGTGAAATCAACGAACACGGGTTTGCCGCTCTTGCGCGCTTCCGCCAAGGCGGCAGGAGTCCAGGCTTTCCAAGCGATGCCTACCTTGGATTCGAGAGTGGTCGCGGTGGTTCCAGTGCGTTCTGGCGAACGCCATTTGAGCTGGCCTTCCAGCACATAAGCAAGGCTGGCAAACAGCAGCACCGCTGCAATGGCACCAGCGAGACCACGATGTTTGCTGCCGCGCTGCACAAATTCACCGAAGATGTAGGCGGCGAGTGCGACGAATACGAGCAACAGACCCAGCCACAAGACACCGCTGCGGCCGAAGTGTCCCGCCGTCAGGCTGAACAGCCAGAACGCCGTCGCGACCATGGGGAAGCCCATGAGGATTTTGAAGCGCTCCATCCAGGCGCCGGGTTTGGGCAGAAACTTCAGCCACTTGGGCTGCCAGCTCAGCAGCACATAAGGGAACGCCAGACCAAGCGCGATCGTCACAAAGAACAGCAGGATGACCAAGGCGGACTGGGCGAAGGCAAACCCCAGTGCCACGCCAAGGAACGGAGCCGTGCAAGGGGTGGCCAAGATAGTGGCCAGCACGCCGTTGAAGAAAGCGCCCGAAGCCCCTTTTTGTGACGCCAACTGACCGGCGGCACCCATCACACTGCTGTTCATGGTGACTTCAAACACACCGAAAAGATTCAGCGCCACCAAGGTCACGAGGATGGTCAGTACCACGAGGAACTGGGGATTCTGGAATTGCATGCCCCAACTGGCGGATTTGCCCGCCTGCTGCACCCCGATGACCAGACCGGCCAAGACGAGGAATGAAACAATCACACCCAAGCCATAGATAAGACCGAGCTTGCGCACGCGACCTGGGTCATCCTGGCTCTGCTTCACGAAGCCAAGGATCTTCAGGGAAATCACGGGCAGCACACAGGGCATGATGTTCAAGATCATGCCGCCGAGGAAGGCGTAGATGAGCATCATGAACAGGGAGCGCGGTGCGGTAGTGGATTGGGCAGGGGTGGACTCACCGGTAGCTGTCGTAGTTGAAGTGCTGGCTATGGCCGACCCGCCGATACTGATGCTGGCTTCATATGCCAGCGTGGGCTTCACGGTATCACTGCCACCGACAATCAATCCTTTGATCTCCACCGGCCATTTTCCTTCATCTGAGGAGACCGTTTTGCGCAAAGTGATGCGACCGTCTTTCAGACCCAGCTTTTCGGACTTCGGGCTGACGGTGGAATCTTCGCCGCGATAGGGGAAGAAATCCCAATCCTTGGCTTCAGCCACAGGAGTGAACTCGACGAGCAAAGTGCGTTTGCCTTCTTTCGGTTCGCCTTCCCAGCGAGCGGATGCTTTCAGGGCTTCGTTGGGCTTGGGCAGTTTTTCCTGCCATTTCTTGATCAGACCAGCTTCGGAGGAGGGCTTAGTCTCTGCAGCGATTTTTAGTTTGGCAGCTACTTCGGTGCGGCCGGGAACGCAGAGTTTCTCGCATTCCAGCCAGGAAACTTTGGCTTTCAGCTCCAGTTCACCATTCGGGACAGAGGCTCCGATGGTCAGGGGGATGAGGAGCATGGCTTCGTCATGGTGCACATAGGTGGTGAGGTCCACGACCTTGTCATAATAAACTTCCGGGGCGGGCCACTGGATTTCCCCGGCGGTCACACCGGCGGGCAGGTCCCAGACGATTTTGGTAGCGGAGCCGGATTCACCAGCATTCTTCCAGTAGGTATGCCAACCCGGCAGCATCTCCAGCAGGACGCCAACAGTGATGGTTTCACCCGCCTTGACGCTTTCCACAGGGAAAACCAGACGCGCCTGAGTTGCCGCGCCTTGAGCGGAGAACCCAAGCAGCAATCCCAGACATACACCCAAAAATCTGCTCAATAACATGTTCATGTGAGGAGCGAGCCCTGAATCCATTCCAAGCTACTTCCAGTTTGACGGTTTAACAATCTTTACGTTCATTCAAACCGGCTTCGGACATTGTAAAGGCCTTGGATTACAACTACTTTGGCGTCGTGGCACTTCCCCAGGCAACGAGCATCCGCTGGTTAAATACCGGCACGGCGGCGTTTGATGCCATGGTGCAGGCCATCCGGGCGGCGCACCGGTTTATCCGGCTGGAGATGTATATCTATCGGGATGATGCGGTGGGGCAACGCATCCGTTCGGCTTTGATCGAGGCGGCGAACGAGGGGGTCTGCGTGCAAGTCTTGGTGGATGCTTGGGGTTCCGAGGCGCTGGATGATTCGTTTTGGGCGCCGTTACGCCGGGTGGGCGGTGAGTGCCGGTGGTTCAACCCGTTGCAATTGGACCGTATCGCCATCCGCAATCATCGCAAGCTGCTCGTCTGCGATGATTCGGTGGCCATCATCGGCGGGTTTAATGTGGCCGCCGAGTATGATGGTGATGGCGTTCGCAAGGGGTGGCGCGATGTGGGAATCAGTATCAGTGGCCCCAAAGTAGGGGAACTGTGCCGGTCTTTTGACCAGATGTTTCAACTGGCGGATTTTCGGCACGGCCGGTTCGCGGAATTTCGTCGCAGCAAACTGGAGGTGCCACCGGAGGAGATTTCCGGTGATGTGCTGCTGAATACGCCGGGGCGTGGACGGCATCCCATCAAAGCGGCGCTCTACGATGGATTGGCAAGGGCCAAGAAGGTGCAGATGGTCTCTGCCTATTTTTTGCCCACTTGGCGGATTCGTCGCGCTTTGCAGCGCATCGCCCGGAATGGCGGCCAGGTGCAGCTTATCCTGGCGGGCAGGACAGATGTGCCGCTCTCTCAAGCAGCGACGCGAAGCCTGTATCATGGATTGATGCGGGCGGGTGTGGAAGTTTACGAGTATCAACCGCAGATATTGCACGCGAAACTCTACCTGCTGGATGACACGGTCATGGTGGGTTCCTCGAATCTCGACAAGCGGAGTTTGGGTATCAATTACGAACTTATGGTGCGCTCGGCTGACCCGCAGGTGGTGCGGGGGGGGCGGAATTATTTCGAGCAATGCCTGGCTCATTCCAAGCGGGTGAATCTTGAGACCTGGCTGAAATCCCGCTCCATCTGGCTCAGAATGTGGCAAAAGGCGGCCTATATGTTCCTGGTGCATCTGGACCCGTATATCGCCCGGCAACAGTTGAAAATGCTGAGATAACTGCCAGGCGTAAATCTGCTTGGTGGGGCTTGCCGCTGGGAGAAGCGTGGATTAAGTTCCTGAGCCATGGACAACTCAGTGCCACCAAATTCGACCTCAGTCAGCGTGACGGTGGCGGTAAGACATGGGAGTTCGAAAAAGGGATGGAAGTAGGGAAAGTGGTGATTGGCATCAAACTCATCGTCGTCGTCTTCCGGTCCCTCTTCCTCCTCGGAATCGTCGTCGTTCTCCTCCTCGTCTTCTTCTTCGTCCGTCCATTCTTCTTCTTCTTCGTCCTCCTCCTCGTCGAAGCCGTCGTCATCCTTGGCCGGGGCAAAGTCCGCGGGATCGATGGGGAGGTTTTGATGTTTCCGCAGCTCGAACTGGTAGAGGCGGTCG
>CAZPUL010000065.1:0-26037 GCA_964589735.1 uncultured Verrucomicrobiota bacterium
GATCCGACTTACGAAGGCGATCTGATGGCGGCGGCGGGGGTGGATAATCATGTGGGGCGCGAGGCGAACAGTGTTTATGATGAGAAGTGGAACGGAGTGCAGGTGGGGGTGTTGCATCACCGGCATCATTTCGGTGCGGTGAAGGAGAAGATCAGTCCGTATGTGGTGCCGGGTGATCCGAAGAGCGGGGTGTTGCCGCGCGTCAGCGCGGAGCCGCCAGGTGAATACGGCGCCGGAGACAAACGGGTGCAGGCGTATTGCTTCCGCATGTGCCTGACGGATAATCCGGACAACATGATCCCGTTCCCGAAGCCGGAGGGGTATGACCCGAAACAGTATGAGCTGCTCTTGCGCGTGTTCATGGCGGGTTGGCGCGAGACGTTCGACAAGTTCGATCCCATCCCGAACAAGAAGACGGATACGAATAATCACGGACCGATGAGCACAGACAACATCGGGATGAACTATGATTATCCGGAGGCTTCGTATGAGCGGCGCAGGGAGATCATCAAGGAGCATGAGACGTATCAAAAGGGGTGGCTGTATTTCATCGCGAATGATCCGCGCGTGCCGAAGGACGTGCAGGACCGGATGAAGAAGTGGGGCTTGCCGAAGGATGAGTTCATGGATAACGGCAATTGGTCACACCAGCTCTACATCCGCGAGGCGCGCCGGATGATCGGCAAGTATGTGATGACGGAGAACGAACTGGTGAAGCGGCGTCCGACACCGGAATCCGTGGGCATGGGTTCGTACACGATCGATTCGCACAACGTGCAGCGTTACATCACGCCGGAGGGTTATGTGCAGAACGAAGGGGACATCGGCACGTCAACGAAGGGACCGTATGAGATCGCGTACGGTTCGCTGGTACCGAAGAAGGGGCAGGCGGACAATCTGTTCGTGCCGGTGTGTGTGTCGAGCACGCACATCGCGTTCGGGTCCATCCGCATGGAGCCGGTGTTCATGATCCTGGCAGAATCGGCGGCGACGGCGGCGGTGCTGGCGATCGATGGCAACCTGGCGGTGCAGGATGTGCCGTATGCGAAGTTGCGCGAGCTGTTGCTGAAGCAGGGGCAGATCTTGGAATACAAGAATCCGGCGGGAGCGAACGCGGATGAAGGCAAAGGCGGGATGTCGCCCGCGAAGTTCGGCGGGATCGTGGTGGATGATGAGGACGCGAAGTTGACGGGCGAGTGGAAGGCAAGTTCGGCGGGGAAGACTTACATTGGAATTGGGTATCAGCATGACAACAATGCGAAGGACGGAAAATACAGCGCACGGTTCGAGGCGAAGTTGCCGAAGGCGGGGAAGTATGAAGTGCGTTTAGCGTACCCGCCGAACACCAATCGGTCCAGCAAGGTGCCGGTGGTGGTGGAGCATGCGAAGGGCAAGCAAACGATAACGGTAAACCAGAAGCAGGCACCGCTTATCGAGGGGGTGTTCCTTTCGCTGGGGGAATTTGAGTTTGCGGAAGGAAAAACGGCGGTGACAGTTTCTAATGAAGGGGCGGATGGGTACGTCGTTATCGATAGTGTCCAATGGCTGGCGAAGTAGGCTTAGTGGGATTGCCAGTCAGGCCTAGGGTTTGTTGGGGAAATCCGGCCAAGGAGGCCTAGTCATGGGGTGGGCAATTTTTGCCAAGTAATCTTTACTTAAGATTTACATACCCGGCTTGACCTAAGTCATGGTGTCACTACTCTCCGTTTGCAATTTCGCCACGACACATGACAAAAAAGGTAAACAGTATTAACGCTTTACAGAGCGTTAGGGGATTCATCCGTCGCGCCCTTGTGATATGTACACTGATTCTTTGCGGGTGGCATCTTAATGCGGCGACGAATGAGGTGGCCGGAGCCCCTATCAAGCTGGAGGAATTTCTCAAACAGGTGTGGACGCGGAACGAATCGTTGCAGATCCGTATCTTGGAATCCGTGATCAGTGATGAGCGTTACAAGGCGGAGAAGGGCATATTTGAGCCGGAGTATGTGGGTGGCCTAGACGCGGTGGACCGGCGGCGGCCCAACACGGCGGAGCAACGGGCGAATTTGGGCGGGCTATTTGGCGGTGGTCCCAATATTTATAACGAGCGCAACAAGACTTATTCGAGCGCTTTCGAGACGCTGGCCCCGACCGGTGCCAAGGTGCGTTTGGGCTACACGCTGCAATCGTTGGAGAACAACATCAACTTCGTTGGCAATCCTAACGGCGAGTGGGTCAGTACGGTGGGCCTGGCAGTCACGCAGCCGTTGCTGAAGAATGGCGGCGTGACGGTCACGATGGCGGGCATCCGGGCGGCAGCGATCAGTTCAGAGATTTCCTTCCAAGATTACCGCAAGAACATCATGGAGGTGGTTTCGCAGGCGGAGGCGGCTTACTGGGATCTGTACCAGACGCAGGAGCAGGCCAAGATCGCGAAGGAGTCCTTGCGGGTGGCGGAAACGCTGTTGACGGACAACAAGAAGCGGGTGGAGTTGGGGAAGGCGGCGGAGATCGATGTGTTGCAGGCGGAGGCGGGCGTGGCGGAACGCACGGCCATCCTGAACGAAGCGGAACAGCGGCTCAGTTCCGCGCGCAGCCGGGCGGCGACGATGCTGTCCGATTCATGGTCGCCGAATGCCTTTGGCATGCTGGCGGCAGATGCCCCGAAAGTGGCGGATCACAATTTCGATGTCACCCAGATGACGCTGGCGGCTTATGAACTGAATCCCAGCTATGGATCCTTGGTGAAGCAGGCGGAGCTGGAAGGTCTGCGGGTAAAGGTGGCGAAGAACCAGCGCATGCCGAACCTGGACCTGAAGGGTGGTTATGGTTTCAGCGGCCTGGGCAACAATCCGGGAGCTTCCTGGGATGCGGCCTATGAACAGGATTTCCCGAGTTGGTCGCTGGGTTTGGAATTGCGCGTGCCGATGGGTGGCGGGACGAAGAGCCGGCATGAATTGAAGGCGGCGGAACTGCGCCGGGAGGCCACGTTGCGGGCGTTGAACGGCCTCGGCATCACGCTGGCGAACACGCTGCGTTCCTCGGTGTTCTCTGTGGAAAGCTACCGCAACAATGTGGACCGCCACGGCAAGGTGGTGAGGGTGAACGAAGATGTCCTGAAGACGCAGCTCACCCGGCTGGACGCCGGCAAGATCAGCAGCCGTGATGTGCTCGAAGCTGAAGAGGATGTTTTCCGCGCCAAGATCGCCGCGCTCGACAACCTGATCCGGTATCAGCGGTCCTTGCTGGAACTGGACCTGGTGATCGGCCGATTGCTGAAGGAGCGCAATCTGGATTTCACGCAGAAAGAACTGCAGGAGAACACGGCGGTGCTGGTGAGCAGCGGCCGCATCACGCAGGACAAGTATCAGGAATTTTTGAAAACGATGCAGGTGGAGTATGACAAACGCCGTCCAGCGGTCATCACCACGCCTTGAGTCGGGAACTTTGGCCGGTCAAACTGTTGCCCTTAAAAATCATGTATTTGCCGAACAAGAATAGCGGAATGAAGCTGCCCGGCAGCCTCCTCGCCCTGCTGCTGGCCAGCGTCACGCTGACCTCTGCGCAGGCGCAAACCACGGCGGCGGGCGTCACCGAGCCGTTTCAGGACGTCATCCTGAGCGCCAGCGTGGCGGGCACGGTGGAGAAGCGTCTGGTGAAGGAAGGCGACGCCATCAAGGCCGGGCAAGTCCTGATCGAGATGCGGAAGCGTCAGGAGGAACTGGAAGTGAAACGGCGCAAGCTGATCGCGGACAGCAAGGCGGAACTGGCCGCGGCCGAAGCTCGTGTGGTCACGGTAAAGACGGACTTGGACTCCACCCGCAAGCTGTATGAGGCCACGAAGTCTGTCAGCAAAGATGATCTGGCCAAGAAGGAACTGGAATACCAGCTTTCCGTGGCGGAGGTGGACCGGTTGAAGATGACGGAGGAGCGTGAGGTCATCGAGGCCGACATGGCCGTCGAACTGATGAAAGACCGGATAGTGACTTCACCGTTGACGGGCTTCGTGGTGGAGATGTTCCGGCAGGTGGGCGAGGACTGCAAGGCGCAGGAACCGTTGATGCGCGTGGTGGATACGCGGCAGTTTTACTTCGTGGCGAACGTCGAGGCCAAAGCCGGTTACAACTTGAAGACCGGCGACACGGTGCAGTTGCAAATCGAGGCCGGCAGCAAAATGATCCCGGTGACGGGCAAGATCAGTTTCGTCTCGCCGGTCGTAGATCCGGCCAGCGGCCTGCTCAAAATCAAAGTGTTGTGTGACAACGCCAACGGCCAGGTGAAACCCGGTGTGGCGGGCACGATGCAAATCAAAGCACAGTAACATGAGCTCACTCACTCCCGATGCCGCGCAAACGCCCTCTTCCTTTGCGGAAGAGGCTGCCAAACTGCGGCAGTTCAGCGGCGCCCCGCAAGAGTTCTGGCCCACGTTTCTCAAGCTGTGCGGCCAGGTGGGCGGTGCCGCCCGCGCGGTGTTGATCCGCAAGGACAACGAAGATGGCCGCTGGAAGCAGCTTTCCGAGTGGTCCTTGCCGGAGACTTCCGCCGCCGGTCTGGCCCTGTTCCGCAATGCCTTGCTCTCCATGGCGGACGAGTGCGGCACGGCGGGTGTATCCAAACGCATCCTGGCGCAGGATGCGAAACCGGGAGCCAGCATTCCCGCAGGTGTGGCGGTCCGTTTGGTGCTGGCCTCCACGCAGGAGGTCTGTCTGGTGGCGCTCTTTCTGCCGAACCTCCAGCCCCAGGAGCTGGATTCTATCGCCCTGCGGATGCAGTTGCTCGCGGACATCCCCAAGTCCTATCAGGAACTGGGGCAGAACCGCCAGGCGCGCACGGATGCCGAGAAGCTCGCCATCGTGCTGGATACCTTGGCGGAGGTGAACGCGCAGACGCGGTACGCCTCCTCGGCGCTTGCCTTGTGCAACAGCCTGGCTTCGCGGCTGCAATGCCAGCGCGTCAGCCTCGGCTGGTTTGAGAAGGGCTTCATCAAGCTGCAAGGCATCAGCCGCACGGAACGCTTCGACCCGAAGATGGACGCCGTGGTGGCCATCGAGAAGGTGATGGAAGAAGCGCTGGACCAAGATGATGAGATCTTATGGCCGACGCCGGAGCATTACGCGCTGGTGAACCGTGACCATGCCGCCTTCGCGAAGGCGAACCAGTCCACCTCCGTGTGCTCCATCCCTTTGCGCATTGAGAGCAAGGTGGTCGGGGTGGTCACACTGGAGCGGGCCGAAGGCGAATTTTCTCTGACCGAGCTGCAACAGTTGCGCCTCGTAGGCGATCAGGTGGTGAACCGCCTGAGCGATTTGAAACGGCGTGATCGCTGGCTGGGAGCGCGGCTGGCCGAAGATGTGCGCGAGAAGTTCGCCGGGTTCATGGGACCGGAGCATACTTGGATGAAGGCCACGGGCATCGCCATCGCAATCATCCTGGCGATACTTTTCCTCGTGCGACCCAATTACCGGGTGGAGGCGAATTATATCCTGCGCAGCGAAGAGGTGCGGTATGTATCCGCGCCTTTCAACGGCTATCTGGAAGAAGTGCTGGTGCGACCGGGCGATGCGGTGAAGGCCGGGCAGGTCGTCCTGCGGCTGAATCGTGATGACCTGCTGCTTGAAGAAGCGGCGGCGACGGCGGAGATGAGCCGTTACCAGCGGGAATCTGAAAAAGCGCGCGCGGCGAATCAACTGGCGGAGATGCGCGTGGCGCAATCGCAACTGGAAGAGACGCGGGCGCGCCTGAGCCTGGTGAAGTATCGCCTGACCCGCTCCGAGATCCGCGCTCCGTTTGATGCGGTGGTGGTGGAAGGGGATCTGCGCAACCGCGTGGGCGCCCCGGTGGAGCAGGGGGAGGCGCTGTTCCGCCTCGCCCGCACGGACAAGCTGTATGTCGAGGCGGAGGTGAGCGAGCGGGATGTACATGAAGTGCTGGGCAAGGAGACGGGCGAGATCGCCTTCGTCAGCCAGCCGCACAAGCGTTATCCCGTGAAGATCGAACGGCTGGAACCGGCGGCCACGGCGAAGGAAGGCAAGAATGTGTTCCTGGTGCGTTGTGAAGTGGACGGTGCGCCCGAGGAATGGTGGAAGCCGGGCATGAGCGGTGTTTGCAAACTGAACGTGGGCAACCGCAGCCTGATGTGGATCATCACGCATCGCACAGTTGATTTTCTGCGGATGTGGTTCTGGTGGTAAGCCAAAGACGCCATGGAACAATCCCGCACATTCAGCGAGTCGTGGCACCGGGTGGCCAGCCAGAAGATCCAATTGCGCCCCGGGGTGCAGGTGCAGCGCCAGCAGTTCCGGGGGGAACGCTGGATCGTCCTGCAAAACCCGCTGGCCAACCAGTTCTTCCGGATGCGCCCGGAGGCGTATGAGTTTGTCGCCCGGTTGCGGCCGGGCAAGACGGTGGAGGAAGTCTGGCAGGAGTGCCTCGAGCGTTTTCCCGATGCCGCTCCCGGACAGGAGGCGGTGGTGCAACTGCTCGCGCAGCTCTACCACGCGAATCTGCTCCAGTACGAGCTGGCGCCGGATGCTGAGCAGCTTTTCCAGCGGCAACGCAAGCGCAAGCAGCAGGAGCTGGGGATGAAGTGGCTGAACATCATGTTCATGCGTTTCCCGTTGCTGGACCCGGACCGCTTTCTCGTCAAGACACTGCCCTTCGTCGGCTGGCTCATCAGCCCCATTGGTCTGGTCCTCTGGTTGATCGTCGTCGGTCTGGGCGTCAAAGCCGGGATGGATAACGCCACGCTGCTGCTGGACCAGTCGCAAGGCGTGCTTTCTCCGGGCAATCTGGGCTGGCTCTACTTGGGCATGGTCCTCATCAAGACCGTGCACGAGTTCGGTCACGCCTACTTCTGCCGCAAGTTCGGCGGTGAGGTGCATGTCATGGGCATCATGCTCATGATCTTCACGCCGGTGCCGTTCGTGGATGCGACGGCGAGCTGGGGCTTCCGCAGCCGCAAGGAACGCGTGCTGGTCGGTTGCGCGGGCATGATCGTGGAGCTGTTCGTGGCGGCGATCGCGGCGGTGATCTGGGCGAATACGGCGCCCAACACCATCATTCACAGCGTCATGTTCAACATGATGTTTATAGCGTCTGTCTCCACGCTGTTGTTCAACCTGAACCCGCTGATGCGGTTCGATGGTTACTATATCATGTCGGATTTGCTGGAGATCCCGAATCTGAACCAGCGTTCGACGACCCAGCTCACCTCCTGGATCGAGCGGCAGGCTTTTGGGGTGAAGAGCGCGCAAAGCCCGGCGCACAGTCCGCGCGAGGCGGTGTGGCTCACGGTTTATGGCCTCAGCGCGCTGATCTACCGGACGATCGTTTTCGTGGGCATCATCTGGTTCATCGCTGACAAGTGGTTGTTGCTCGGCATGACCATGGCGGCGGTCTGCCTCTTCACCTGGCTGGTGGTTCCGACCTACAAGTTCATCAAATATCTGAGCAGCAGTCCCAAGCTGGAGCGCACACGGCCCCGGGCCATCGGCGTGGTCGCTGTGACCGTGGTGGTGCTGGTCCTGCTGCTGGCAGTGATCCCGTTCCCACATTACTTCCGCGCCTCAGGTGTGGTGCAGGCCAGGGAGTGGAGCCAGATCATCACGGAAGCTTCCGGTGAGGTGGCCGAGGTGCTGGCCGAACCGGGCAAGCTGGTGAAAGCCGGGCAGCCGCTCTTGCGGCTGGAGAATCCGGAACTGGTGATGCAGCTGGCACAGGCCCAGGCCACCAAGCAGGAAGTGGAAGGCCGGCTCCGGGCCGCGATGCAGCGGGATGCCGCCGCCGTCGAACCGTTGCGGAAGCGCTTGGAATCAGCTGAAAAGCTCATGGAACGGATCACGAAGGAACAGCAGAACCTCATCGTGCGGGCGCGGCATGAAGGCATCTGGGTGGCTCCTGGTGTGGAGGATCTGCAACAGCGCATCGTGAAACGTGGTTCGCCTCTGGGCTTGCTGGTGAATCCGAAACAGTTTGAGTTCTCTGCGACCGTTATGCAGGAGGACGTGGACCGCATCTTCATCAAGAATGCGATCCCGCCCGCCGAGGTGCGTCTCCCGGGAGACGCCGAGAAGGTGTTGAAAGTCGAGCAACTCCGGGTCGTGCCGGGGGAACAGAAGAATCTGCCGACCCCGGCTTTGGGTTGGGAAGGCGGCGGAGATATCGCCATCAACATGAAGGAAAGTTCCGGTCGCGTGGCGGCTGAGCCGTTCTTCTCGGTGATCGGGCAATTTCCCTCAGAGAGCGAAATGGTCCTGTTGCATGGCCGGATCGGCAAGGTGCGGTTCCAATTGGAGAGTGAGCCGCTGCTGCCGCGCTGGATCCGGCGATTGGGACAACTGCTCCAGAAGCGCTTTCAGTTTTGAAGACGCCCAGTGACATCTACCGGCGGATCGCACCGCCGCAGCCGCGGAAGTTCTACCAGGGAATGGACGCGATGGTCCATGGCTGGATGGGCTCGTGGAAGCGGCGCGGCGAGCATGCCAAGGAACTGCTCGCCAAGGCCGCCGAGGTGGACCGGTTGGCGGACAAATACGCCGCACTCTCCGAGGAGGAACTCAAGACGGCACTGCTGAACTTCAAAGAGATTTTTCGCCGGGGTGGTGATGGCATCGCGGAGAATCTCGTGGAGGCGATGGCGGCGGTGCGCGAAGCAGCGAAGCGTTGCATCAAGCTGAACCCTTACGTGGAGCAGATCGCGGGAGCCTTGGCGCTGAACGAGGGGTGCCTGACGGAGATGGCGACGGGCGAGGGCAAGACCCTGACAGCGGCTTTAGCCGCAGTGCTGGCTGGTTGGTTAGGGCGGCCGTGCCACGTCATCACGGTGAATGATTACCTGGTGGAACGCGATGCGGCCGGAATGGAGTCTCTTTACCGGATGTGTGGACTGAAGGTGGCTCCAGTGACGGCGAAGCTCTCGCCCAGTGACCGGCAGAAAGCTTACGCGGCCGATGTCGTGTATGTGACGAGCAAAGAGTTGCTCGCGGATTTTCTGAGAGACCGGTTGCGTTTGAAGGACCTGCACAATCCGGAGCGCTGGATGATCCGGCAGGTGATCAATCCTTTGCGCGCGCCGGAAGGTGCGTTGGTGTTACGTGGTCTGCACACGGCCATCGTCGATGAGGCGGACAGCGTGCTGATCGACGAGGCGGTGACGCCTTTGCTCATCTCTTCCCCGCGTTCCAATGAAGCGTTGAAGCAGGCGGTGGAACTGGCGGCTGGTCTGGCCGGGAAGCTCAAGACCGATGTCGATTACAAGGTGGATGCCCGTTACGGGGACATTGATTTCACCGAGGAAGGCGAGCGGCGTGTGGAGCAGGAAGCGGGCATTCTGCCGCCGTTCTGGCGCGGCAAGCTGCGGCGGGAGGAATTGATCAAGCAGGCGCTGGTGGCGCGTGAATTGTTCCACCTGAACAAGCAGTACATCATCCACGAGGCGAAGGTTTCCATCGTGGATGAGTTCACGGGCCGCGCGATGCCGAACCGGAGCTGGCGCGAGGGCTTGCACCAGGCCATCGAGGCGAAGGAAGGCATCCCGATGACGGATCCGACCGAGACGCTGGCGCGCATGAGTTTCCAGCGGTTCTTCCGCCTGTTCCCGAAATTGTCCGGGATGACCGGTACGGCGTGGGAGGCGGCGGATGAGTTCTGGCGCATCTATTATCTGCCCGTGGTGCGGATACCGACGCACAAGCCGTGCCGGCGGGTGCAGATGCCGGACCGGGTGTTCAATACGGAAGCGGAGAAGTGGGATGCCGTGGTGGCGGAGATCAAACGCATCAAGGAACTGGGCTGCCCGATCCTCGTGGGTACGCGCAGTGTGCGGAACAGCGAGTTGCTCTCGCATAAACTTTTTCAAGCCGGGGTAGATCACCGGGTCCTGAACGCCACGCGTAATGCGGAGGAGGCGGCGATCATCTCGCGCGCGGGTGAGAAGGGCGAGATCACCATCGCCACGAACATGGCGGGTCGTGGCACGGACATCCGGCTGGGGCCGGGCATGGCGGATCGGGGCGGCTTGCACGTCATCGCCACGGAACGGCATGAATCCGAGCGGGTGGACCGGCAGTTGTTCGGTCGCGCGGGCCGGCAGGGCGATCCTGGTTGGGCGCAGGCATTCGTGTGTTTCGATGATGAACTGTTGAAGAAGCATTTGCGACCGGTCTTCCGGGATGTCGCCCGTTCGGCGATCAAGGGCAAGGCACCGGGTGCCGAGGTGCTGACCAAGACGGCGTGGAAGCAGGCGCAGAGCAATGCGCAACGCCTGGCCTACAAGCAACGCGCCAATGTGTTGAAATATGACACGTGGCTGGATGAGGCCCTGTCGTTCGCGGGGGCACAGTAGCCGTCTGGCATCGCTCAATCGGGTGCCGTTAAGATTGCCAGTAACGCCGGGGCGGAGTATTTCTTGCGAGGTTAACGAGTGACAACCTTCACGCCATTGCCGCAGGCACAGATGCTGCGAGGGATCTTTCCGCAGGCCGGGAGATGGCTGCTCGCGTTGCTCCTGAGCCCGTGGCTGCTGGTGCAGGAGAGTGATGCGGCAGACACTTCGTTCCTGCCTTTGCAAGCGAGCCGGCTCTATGCCGGAGCGGGGGCTGACCTGGCCACGGCGGTGGCGGCGGGGCCGGATGGTTCGGCTTATTTCACCGGCACCTTCATTGGAATCATCGCCGGTTCCTCCGGCAATATCTCTTCTCACACGGGCAACCAGGCGGACATCTTTCTCACCAAGCTGCTGCCCGATGGGAGTACGGGGTGGCTGCGGGGAATGGGCGGAACGCTGACGGACAAGCCCGAATGCGTGACGACCGATCCGGCCACGGGTCGCGTTTATGTCGGCGGACTCTTTGCCGGCACGGCCACTTTTAGCACGACCAATCTGACGGCGGTCGCGGGCAATGACGGCTTCATCGCCTGCTTCGAAGCGAATGGCGATTTCGCCTGGGTGCGGCAGATCGGCGGTTCCGGAGATGAAGCGGTGTTTGACCTCAAGGTGGGGCCGGATGGCTTGCACATCTGCGGCACCTACAGCGCGACGGGCAGTTGGGGCTCATTGACATTTCCGGCGACGAGCGGGGAGACCTGGATGTTTCTGGCCAAGGCGGACCTGAACGGGGTGCCGGTTTCGGCGATCTATCCCAAAGCGACACAGAGCATCCAGCCCAAGCGTCTGGTCCTGCTGGCGGACGGGACCCGGGTGTTGGCGGGGCAGTTCACCGGCACGCTGCTCTTCGGCGGTTTTCGCGCCAGCATCGGAGTGAGCGACCTGTTTGTGGCGGCCTATGAAACTGATGGCACTTTGCGCTGGTTGATCTCGGGCGGCGGGACGGGCAATGATGAGGCGAACAATCTGATCCGCAGTGCGGCGGGCGATCTGCTGCTGGGGGCGAGTGTGGAGATCGACAGTGATGGGAACGGGCAGATTACAGACAGCAATGGCGCGCAGACCTTGCCGCTGGCAGTGAACGGATTGCGGGTGGCGCGGATCAGCGAGGCCGGTGTTTACTCGCCGTTGATGTCGATCAACGGAGCGCAACCGGGCGGATTGGCGGAAGGCCAACGCGGGGTGTTGCATCTGGCGGGAAATTTTTCGGCCGCGGTCAACTTGGGCACGACGGTGGTGAATCCGCCGGGCGGACAGGCTTCAGTGTTCCTCGCGAGTTTCCTGAATTCCGGCGAACTGGCGGGAGTGGCGACGGTTTCGAGCAGCGGTTTTACGGGGGCGCTGGACTTGGCAATCACTTCGGATGACGGACTGGCGCTGGCCGGGCTGGCGACCACCAGCCTGAAGCATAACGAGCAAACGCTCTCGACCGGCAATACGGGGTTGAATGCCTTTACCCTGTTGCTCGCGCCGCCGGAGTTGCGGTTGAAGCTGGCACGGCAGGGGAATCAGATGCGGGTGACGTATCCTACGTATTTTTTTTACGCTACGATCTGGGAGAGTGCGACGTTGACGAGCGGTTCATGGACGCAGGTGTCCGGTGTTTCAACGCTAACTTTGGGGGAGATGCAGAGAGACTTTGACGGGACGGGGGCGAAACGGTTCTTCCAATTGCGCTATTCCACGCCTTGATTGGATGCGCTCAGGGCGCGGCACCTTCGGCCAGCGCGACCCTTTGATCCAGATCCTTGCGGCCATCGGCTTCGGCTTTGGTTTCGCAATGATAGACGGTGCGGAAGCAGTTCGGGCAAAAGCGGATCATGCGGTCGCCGGTCTGTTCGAGCTGGTCCCAGACGCCGGGGCAGGAGGCAGCATTCTCCGAGGGGCAGTTGACGATCTTGATCATGGGGGAGGGTAGCGCAGTTTTGGGGTGGCGCAACGGGGCAGGCTTATTTTTCTGAGACCTCCGCCAAGTAACTTCCGGTCAGTATCTGTCCCTTGTGCTTGAATTGCACCCAGAGGCGGTAGGTGCCGGGTTGCGGGAAGGCGTAGGGGAAGCTGACGGTGGAGCCAAGATCAGTGCTGGCCTGGTGGGTGTAGTTGGTGGTGGCGGCGATGAGGGTGGCGAGTTCGGCCTTCGGGTTTTCGCTGCGGGCGGCGAGGATGGATTGGCTGGCCATGGAGATGTTCCCGACGGGGTGGACGTGGACGAAGACGGTGCCATCGGTGCGGCGGACGACGAGGTGGCCGTTCATGCCGAGGTAGGGTTCCAAGGCGGCGGGCTGGCCTTGTTGATCATGGAGTTGGAAGCGGAGGGAGACGTCTTGGTTGGCGGCGAGTTTGGCGGGTCGGTCCCAGGTGAGTTTGAGGCCGTTCATGAGGGCGGCTTCCCGGGAGGCAGCGGAGGGAGGGGTGGCTTCGATGTGCCAGGCGTCGTCCATATCGAGATCGCGACGGGCGGTGTCGGTGGTGTTGGTGGCGGTGATGGTGCTGCAGAAGGGGTCGTTGGGATTGCCACGGGCGCGGGTCCAGCGTTGCGTCCACGCTTCGGGTGCGGCGGGAATCTTCACCTCGGTGTGGAGGGTGCGGTAGAGGCCGTTCTCATGGGAGAGATCGGCGTAGAGGTGGTAGTTGCCCTCGGGCAAAGGTGGCAAAACAGCGGCGAATTTGCGGTCGCCTTGTTTGTAGGGATGCAGGTGGACGAGCACATCTTGCTTCGGTTCGCGGACGAGGAACCAGTGGCTCCACTTGCCGTGGTCGAGGATGAGCGGGGACCATTCGCGGCGCTGGCCATCGGGGATCTCGAAGGAGAAGTTAAGCACGGGGCGGTCGTCATCGAGTTTCACCTCGGCGGTGGCGGGCCACATGCGGGAGATGCGGCGTTCGCGGTAATCACTATCTTCAGCGGCCCACCAGGATTTGCCACCGGCGACGGCGGTGAGGAGGAACAAGGCGGCGGCACCGGTCCAGAGGAGGCGCTTGCGGCGCAGGGCGGGGGACATGGTCTCGCCGGGGGCTTGCGTGCTCTCGGTGGCGGCAGCGCCGATGATGGCGGTGAAGCTGAAGAACAGCAGCAGACCAAGGCAGGCGAGGATGATGCCGAGGTGCTGCGGCATGGGATTGCGGACGGTGGCGAGGGAGTTCACGGGCACGACGACTTCGCCCCGGCCTTTCGCGGTCTCCACGCCGACGTGGACGCTGTAAGCACCGCGTTTCATGAACCACATGGTGCCGGAGTAGAGGTTGGTCTCGCCGCGCACGAGCTTCAGTTCATCGGGCGTAGGCGAGCCTTTCTTGCCGGTCTCCCAGAAGACGGGCAGCACGGTGAGCTTCTGAGCGCCGGGGCCTTCGGTGCGGACGGTGATCTCCGCGAGGCCGGGGATGACGCCGGGAGGCTTGATGATGACGCGCACGGGGACACCGGCGGCGGTGCCTTCGTAGAAGAGATTGGGGCTGCCGACGTGGGCACGCGCCTCCCGGCCAGTCAAACTGGCGAGCAAGGCGAGCAACAGAAACGCGCGGAGGAGTTTAATCATGGGCGAGACTTAGCGACGGACCTTGGCCATCCAGCCGCCGACGCCCAGGCCGATGCGGGTGGAGACGTAAGCGAGCCCGAAGGTGATGAGCAGCGCGGCGAGGGTGATGGGATATTTATCCCTCTCCCAGAACTGGTATCTCCAATCGCCGGGAGAGCTGTAATACGTCCACTGGCGGTTGCCGGAGAAGAAGGCGTTCTCGGCGGCCGGGCTGATGAGGAAGGCGGAGAAGTTCCATTGCACGGGCAGGAGAATGACGAGATAGACGGCGGCCAGCGCACCCGTCAGGAGCCAAACGGAAAACGGTTTCTTTTCCCAGCGTTGATAGAGCCAGTCCATGGCGAGCGCAGGCAGGGCGAGCAGCAGCGGCCAGGCGGGAGGCACCATGTGGGTGACCTCACGATAGATGGGCGCGAGCTTCGGTTCGCCGGGGAAGAGCGGCAGCAGCCAGGTCATGGCAAGCTGGATGCCCATGTAGGTGAGGGCGACGATGGTGCAGGCCCACGGATGTTTGGCGGCACGGCGCACGCAGGCCAGCAGCATGGGATATTGCCACGCGCAGATGTAGAAAAACGTGGAGGTGCGCATGTGGTTCGGCTGGCACTTCTCTGTGAGGAAGATGGTGAGCATGTTCAGCATCACTCCGGCGGTGAGCAGGAAGAAGCCGCCGGCGAGTTTGCTGTCCCGACCGGTCAGGCGGTTCTGCCAGGAGAGCATTTGCAGCAACACACCGAAGGCGACGGCATACATGCCGAGGGCGAGCAGAGTGTGCGGCGGGCTGAGGATCTTGACGTCCAGACCGTAGGCGTTGTGCCACCAATCATCGAAGGGGGCGGAGGTGAGCATGCCGATGGAACCCCAGATGGTGAGCCACGCCCCGAGCGGCGCGCGCAAGCCCCAGAGGGAGACGGACGCGGCTTTTTCTGCCGGTGAACCGAAGAAGTGAGTGCGAAAGGCGATCCAACCGGAGACCATGCCAGGTATCGCCCCGCCCATGTAGATGACGATGTGCGCGGCGGTCCAGAAGGAATCGCGGCCGATGGTGGAGTGCCAGGAGATGTCCCAGAGCACGCCGAGGGGGATGCAGAAAACGCTGAAGACGAGAAGCCAGGCCAGACGCGGCAGGCGCTGGGTCGTGGTGGTGGACAGGGCAGGAGCTGGTGCTTCACTGGTCAAGGTGGCAGGAGGTTGCAGCGCGGCGTCCATAGATAAGTCTCAGTTGATCGGAGCAATAATGTCTTCATTTGGACCGGCGGCAAGCTTCAACGTTATGGGGATAAGACACGAATTGCACTAATTAGCACGAATTGAGGACAGAGTGACGGAAGGGGGGAAAACTTACAGAAGGGCGGGCGCGTCCTGATGATCTGATCCTCGAAAAGGCGGGTGAAGACGTCGGACAGCTTTTTAGCCTTTTCCAAAACTCCTCATTTCATTTCACGGCAAAGTGCAGCGGCAACCATCCCGGCCCCCATGGTCGCGGCCAAGAGACCATAGATCCGTGAGCCGGTGGCGGATACGGTCATGGTTTTATAACCGGGCGACATCCCGAGCTCGTCGTTGGTGAAGTGGGAAACAACCCCCGGCTTTGGCCAGATGAGGTTGGAGACACCGTAAATCAGAAATACGATGCCCAGCACGAGCCCGCAAATCTCAAGGGTGTTCAGTCGTTTCATGCTCAGGCACAGGCGAAGGCCGGGAGGTGGTTGGCGACGGAAGGTTTGCCGAGGGCAAACAAGGATTCTTTGTGGCCTCGCATGTCAAAGGCGAGCTTAAGCCGGACGGACGCGCGGTGCAAGTCGTCATAGCACGAAGGTGCCGCCGTCGGGGGTGTGAAAGGTGTGGGTGTGGCCGGTACTTTCGTAGGCGCACGGATATCCCAGGGCTTTGAGCCGTTCGATGGCTTCGTCCGGGTAGTCCGTCAGAAACAGATTGAAACAAGCGTGGGCGTCCGCGGATTGGCTTTCCTCCAGTTGAAATTCTAACGAGCCCCGGCTGATGCGGGCGGCCCGACCTTGCTCGAATAGAGGGGTGAGTTGGTCGTGGGGATCTTCAATTATCGAAAATCCGAAGTCCCGGAGGAACTTGAGCATGGCGTCGTAGTTCGAGGTGGAGAATGCCAGTAGGTGTGCGGAAGGTTTCATTCAATGAAGCCGATTTAAGCCGATTTGTCCGACCAGACGGCGAATTCGTTGCCGCAGGGTTCGGTGAAGTGGAAGCGGCGTCCGCCGGGGAAGGAGAAGATGGGTCTTATGATGGTTCCACCGGCTTGTTCGATCTTCTGCTTGGTCTGTTCCAGTTTTTCACTGTAGAAGACGAGCAGGGCGGCTCCGGCTTTGGTGGTGGAAGCTTGATCGGCGCGGAAGAAACCGCCATCGAGTCCTTCATCCGCGAAGGCGGTGTAGTCGGGACCGTAATCGGTGAAGGACCAGCCGAGGGCGGCGGTGAAGAATTTTCTGGTGAGTTCGAGGTCGCGGGAGGGGAGTTCGACGTAGTTGAGTTTTTCGTGGGTGTTCATGGGTGGGGTCAAGGTTTGGGGGCCGCGCCGGGTTCTGCGTTGCTTGGGCTTTGGTAGGTTTCAAGGTATTGCCTCCACGGAGCACTTGCAGGTGGGAAATCCTTTCCGGTTTTATTTTTTAGCGTCCAATGAATTTGCTTGTGAAAATGTTCGGTGAAGCTTGTTGGTGGTGGAGACTTCCAAACCCGTTCATCTTTGAGGTCGTTTGGGAATTTTTGGTCCAGGAGGCCAGCGAGAAAGAGAAGAGATTTGCTGGTGTTGATCTCACCCATGGCATGGATCGCGTCGCGTCGCATTATAGCTAAATTAGACGTGCTGGCGATGGTGGAAAGCTGGTCGAGCACGCGAGCGTCGGTGGGATAGCGAGCCAGAGCGGATATCAAATTACCCGGCTCGTATTTGTCTGTCTCCGCCGCCAGAAGCGCAAGCAGATCAGCAACTGGATCGGAAGAGTCAAACTGGGCTAGAAGTCGTTTGGCTACTGCGGCGACCCTTTTTTCGGGATTCGTGGCCAGGTAGCGCTTGATAGGAGCTACCGCCTGTTTATCGTCGATCGCGAGCAGTGCTTCGAGCACCCATTCCCGATTGCCGTTGAACTTCGTTCCGGGATTGTCCAATCGGTTGATGAGAATGGGGACTGCTTCCTTGGCCTTGAGTTTGCCAAGCGCAAACACCTCACGGCCATTGTATCCCAATTGGTTCGTCAGCATATTCATCAGGACGGGGATCGCCGCGCGATCTCCGATTTCGCCAAGGGAGTACGCCGCTCCTTCGGAGGATGGCTTGCGCTCCAAAACACCGATAAGAACGGGAACGGCAGGCAGGTAGTTCAGAGAACCCAAGTCCCAACAGAATTCTTCCAATGGCGAGCGCATGATGTCATCGCGGTCGCCGTCTGAGAATTGATTGCCGGGTGGTGTTGAGTTAACGCCACTTCCATCCAATGCGCGGGAGGAGACGTGTTTCAGGAGAAGGTCGATTCCCCACTGCTTCTTGGGATCGCGTCCAATGTGAAGCCGTACGGCTTCCGCGGCATTGTAGCGATGGCGCAGATTCTGGGATTCGATCTGCGTTTCGAGGAATTTGCGCGCCTCTTCACTGGAGCCAGCCAGATAGTGCGCCGCACACATCCGGGTATAGATGTTCTCCTTCTGGTTTTGGAGGACTTTCAACCATTTTTCCCGGTCGCGTTCGACATTCTCATAGTTCCAGATGTTACGGGCAAGCCTCAGGCGCTGATGAACTTGAAGATTAAAGGTGGAATCATCTTGCGGCTTCCGGACGAAGTCCACGACGTCATCAAATGTCGTTTTCTGTTTGCTGCACGCGGAGAGCAAGCAACAGCAGATGGTGATGAGGGCTAGCGTGCGCATGATCATGGTTTGGCGATCATCCCTTGATTTCTTTCGACGGGTCAGCGGGTAATGTAAATAGACTCTTCTTCATTAGGGGCACATGGTCAAGTGCGGGGTGGTGGAAGGGGAATCGGGTCGTCGCTACGCGACTTGGGAATTGGGAGGCGATGGTCCGTGGGTTTCGCTATGCTTCACCCACGTCTACCATCGGGTCGTGCCTCTGGCACTGAGGGGACGCAGCAGGATGCAGCGTGCGCTACGAGGGGGAAGCGTGTTAAGGCTTGGTTTTAAGGGCTTTCTCCAGGGCTTCTGGGTCGATGATTTTTAGGGCTTTGGCGGCCATGGGGCGGGTGAATTCATCGGGGTGCCAGAGGGCTTTTACCAAGGCGGGCACGGCGGGTTTGGCGGCGGGTCCCATGCGGGCCAGCCATTGGGGGAAGGTCTGGCTGAGTGGGCTCGGGGGAGCTGCGAGACCTTCCTGTAAAATCTTCAAGGCGGGGGCGGCATCGCCAGTGGCTTTCCAATACATGATGGTGCCGTGAATGCGATCCGGCAGAAAATCTTCCGCCATGGTTTTCTTGATCATGGGCATGACCAACGGGTGGTCAGGTTGCAGTGCTTGAAGGAGTTCGGTCACGTGTACGTAGCGGTGCGGTTCCGGGGCTTCCAAACGTTTGGCCAACAGCGGGACGAGGTGGCGGACGAGGGGAGCATTGGTCATCAGGTAATGACGGGCGCGGCCGTTGGCATCCAGCTCGACGAGGAGAGGCATGAGCGTGGTTTCATCAGCAGGGTCAGTTTTTAGAATCTTATCAACGAGCGGGGGGACACCTTTTAGCGTCAGTTTTTCCAAGGAAGCGAGCGCATTAGTTTTCACGACGGAATCGGTGCCGGCGGCGGCGCGCAAGGCGGCAAGAACTTCAGCGGAAGCGATGCCCACGTTCCCCAAAGACTGAGCAGCCATCGAGCTATTCATGGCGGGCAGATTGGGAGGGACGTAGAAGCCCGGCGGGCCAGCGGGTTTGTTCAGAGCTGTGGCGGGGAGGTTCGTACCGGTGTTCATCAGGAGGATCAGGTCGGGGATGGCGTTGCTGGCGGCCGGGCCCAAGGCGCCCAGACCGCTGGCGGCCAAGCGCGCCTGAACGGGATCAGCCAAAAGCTTTTGAAAAACGGGGGCGGCCGGAGCCGATTCCGGAGCCATCCAGCGCAAGGTCCACACGGCGGCTTCCTTTATGTCAGGGTTGGGATCTTGAGCGCTTTTTATGAGTGCGGAAATCACTTCGGGAGTGCGCTGGTCGATCTTCCGTAATGATTTGACGATGTCGGTACGAACTACAGGGTCAGGTGAGGCGAGGGCACGGAGGAGATCGGGAACGGCGTCTTTGGCAGCGGGACCGATCTCGCCCAAGGCCCACGCGGCATAGGCGTGGCGGAGGTTTTGCGGGACGGGGGCTTCGAGTTTGGAGCGCAGATTTTCGGGCAATTCGTCCCAGAGTTTGGTATAGCCTTTCTGCATGGGGCCGTCCTGTGCATTGAGGATTTTTCGCAGGGCAGGGATGGATTGGGGGCCGATCTCGAGGAGGGCATCCAGTGCGGCATTGGTTTGACCGAGCGGAGTGATCTTCAGGTCTTGGGTCCACTCGTTGACGGTCTTCCCTTGGTGCACCGGTTCGTGGTGACTGACCCACCACCAGGCGCCTAGGATGGTGCAAACAATCAAGGCAAGAATAGGACCGTGTTTCGGTGTGAAGGTGCGTTTCATCTTGGCGCGAAATGGATGTGCTTTGACTCAAGGGGAACGGGCGGGAAAAGGCAATGGAAAAGCGGGGATGGGAGGGAGGTTGCGTGAAAGGATGGTGGCGGGAGATCGGGTCGTCGCTACGCGACTTGGGGTTTGAGGGGCGATGGGCCGTGGGTTCTCCCGCATGCGGGATTCACCCACGTCTGCCATCGGGTCGTGCCTCTGGCACTTGCTAGCGAGGACTCGCGGCGGCTACAGGGAGCGGAGTTGTGACTTGCAGCGGCCATTGCTTGGGCACCAGCCACATGGCGAGGAGGAAGAGGAGGATGACGAGGGGGCCGCCGACACGGAAGAAGTCGGAGAACTTGTAGCGGCCTGGACCGTAAACCATGAGGCAGGCGGGTTCGAGCGGGGTGAGATAAGAACAGCTCGCGGCGACGGCGATCATCATGGCGAAGGTGCGCGGGTTCAGATCGAGCTGCACGGCAGTGGCGACAGCGATGGGCAGGATGACGGCGGCGGCGGCCTGATTCGACATCGGCTGGGTGAGCGCGACGGTGAGCAGGAAGAAGCCGGCGAGGAGCCAGAGCGGGTTCAAACCGTTGAAGGAATTGGTCAGTAAAGTGGCCAGGTACTTGGCGGTGCCGGTGCTGCTCATGGCCTCGCCGAGGCCGAGCATGCAGGCGATGAGGATGATGGCGCGCCATTCGACTTCGCGGTAGGCCGCCGAAGGCGTGATGCACTTGGTGGCGAAGACGGCGAAGGCGCCGAGGAGAGTGGCGACGGCCAAGGGCAGGACATTGAAGGTGGCCAGAGTGAGCGAGGCGACGAAGATGATGCCGGTGCGCAGGGCGCGGTTGCGATCAGGGCGTTTTTCGTCGATAGCACCGAGGATGCTGAAGGCGCGTTCTTCTTCGAGGGCGGAGACCTTCACCTTGTTGCCTTGGATGAGCAAGACATCGCCAGCGCGCAGGGTGATGCGGCTGAGTTTGTTGAGGACGTTCTGGCCGTGACGGTTCAGGCCGAGGACTTGCAGGCCGTAGCGTTCGCGGAACTGGACGCCGCGCAGGGTGCGGCCGATGAGCGGGGAGTTCGGCACGACGATGGCCTCGACCAGGACGGAATCTTCCGTACGCAGGTTGGGGTCGGAGAGTTTGACGTCGGCGCGGATCTCGATGCCAGCGGTGTCTTTGACCTTGAGCACTTCGGCGCGCGCGCCTTCGACTAGGAGAACGTCGCCGGCTTCGATGAACATCTCGCCGGAGGGTTGATACTTGCGTTTCTGCCGGACGATGCTGAGCACGGTGAGGTCGAGATCGCGGCCGAGGCCGGATTGTTCGAGGGTCTTGCCGATGAGGGGAGACTTCGGCAGGACGAGCACTTCGGTGAGGTAGGAACGAATGCCGAAGCCTTCCAGCAGACTTCCAGTCTGGGCGCGCTCAGGGATCCAGCGGCGGCCGATGAAGAGCATGTAGGCGAGGCCGGTGAGCAAAATGGGAATGCCGACGGGTGCGAGCTCGAACATCCCCATCGGTGCCAGGCCGGCATTGGTCATCAGGCCGCTGATGACGAGGTTCGTGGAAGTGCTGATGAGGCTGACGGAGCTGCTCAAGATGGAGGCAAACGCTACCGGCATGAGATAACGCGAAGGAGACACGCCGAGCTTCGCCGCGATGCCCATCGCCACGGGAATGAAGAACGCGGCGGCGGCGGTGTTGCTGATGAAGGAGCTCAGCAACGCGACGATGCACATGATCCCGGGGAGCAAGAGGCTGGTGCGATTGCCGACGTAACGCAGGATACCGCGCCCGACGAGATCGACGACGCCGGCCTTCAACATGGCCGCCGTCATGATGAGCAGACTGAGAATCATGATGACAGTGTCGCTGCCGAATCCCGCGAAGGCCTGTTTGTAGGGCAGGAGACCAGAGAGGATGAGCGTGAGCAAAAGGCCGAGCCCGACTACGTCCGGTGGAATCCACTCGAACGAGAAGAATATCAGGGCCACACCAATCAGGGTGAGCAATATGCCGATCTCCAGGGTCACCGCGAGAAGTCTAAGCGGTCAGCGAAGGAAAGGCTAGGCTGAGTGTGGCGGTGATGAGATAAAATATTCTTCCGCACCCGCCCACAGCATCAGGGAGACTGGTATGGACAGTGTCCTGTTTCTGGTGGCGATCGCCGGAATATTTGTGCGAAGCCGGGGGCTAAAACTTCACACTCGTCGTGATGGTGAACCAGTGGATCTGGATGCCGGTGCGGCTGTTGCTGTATTCGCCGGAACGCAGGGCGCTGGTGCCGACGGATTGTTCGGCGGGGAGTTCCACCTGGTAACCGAAGTCCAGCGTGTAACGGCTGCGTTGCCAGCCGGCACCGAGACCTAGAGTATGTTCGGTGATGGCGGCGGTCATGGGCGTGAGGGTGGCATCGGGCACGGGACTGTTGCCATAACTGTAACCGGCGCGGAGTTTCCACGCTTCACTGGCAGCGAATTCGATGCCGGTGCGATAGACGAACTGGTCCTTCCAGTTCAAAGGCACTTCGTCTTCTACGGTCGAGGAACCCATCGCGGCGTTCACGCCGGGGTTGGAGCCGTTGTAGAGTTTCACCGGCAGGCGATCGAAGGAATCGGACCAGTTGATCCAGTCCAACTGCATGGACCAGCGCCAGCGCGGATGGAACTGCCACGCCGCACCGGCAGTGGCCATCTGCGGGAAATGATTGTTCACCTGCGCATCGTAGTGGAAGGGGACACTAGGTACGGCGAGTTGCGTGCCGACATCGCCCGTGGCGTCGCCCCGGCTGCGCACGGAAGTCTCAGTGCGATAGGAGACGCCGAATTGCCAGCGGTCATTGGGACGGTAGATGGCCCCGAACTGGGCGTTCACGCCGAAGCCATCGGTGTTGAGGTCGAGCAGAGTCTTCGCCCCGGCGAGCGGAGTGTTCTGGAAGATGTAAGGGGCTTGGAGTTTGTTGTCGTTGTAGATGAGGCCCACGCTCGCGCCCAAGGACCATTTGTCGCCAAGCTTCACCGCAGCTCCCAAGGCGGAGCGGAGCACGGTGATGTCGGAACGATGCGTCTGGTTCCCGTAGCTCACGCCGCCCAAGCCGCCGGGCGCGTCGTTGTAGGTCCAGTCGGCGGAAAGAGCGGCTTCGGGCAAGAAGGAGAGGCCGAGGGTCACCGGGCTGTCGCCGAGCGGAAGGCCGAATGCGAGTTCAGGGATCGCACCCCAATTGTTTAATGTCGCCCCGTTATTCGCGGCGTTATCGAACGTGCCATGGACGTAGCCGACCGTGCCCCCGAGTTGGAGTTCCGGGCGGCTGAGGTAGGCGAGACCGGCGGGGTTGGCATACATCGCGCCCATGGGGTCGCTGGCCACGGCGACATCGGAGCCGGTCAGGGACATGGAGCGGGCACCGATGCCATTGCGGTAGAGGCTGCTGGCTTCGGCGGAAGGTGAGGTGCTGGCCAAAGCTGCAACTAACAACGTAAGATTGCGGGCACAGTGCTGGCGCAAAGAGGTTCTCGGCATATATGTCGTGTCTCCGGGTTTTGCTGGCGATTGTCCAACACCGGTGCAGCGAAAACTACTCGGCGAACAGCAAAAAAGTATCCGGTGAGCTACCTATTTTGGCACTGAAAGCCGGGAAATCAACTGGATCAGCCTTTTGGAGCGCAGAATCTTACATGAGCCCAAGCAGATTCTTCTATTCCAAGTCTTTCAGGTTGGGCGCAGTATCTTGGAAATCCCGGGTTATAGGCTTTGGGCTGGCAGCTACCGTTGTCAGCCGGATTTGTCCTGTGTATCCAAAGTTGCACCCGGAGGCATGATGCTTATGCGTGTTGCGTTTAATCGAGTTTTGACCGTTTGGCTGGCTGTCACCGCGCTGGTTGCTTCTTCGTCGGCGGCGGAGAAGAAGGGGAACCAGCCCGTCAGCTACTACAAGCAGATCCGGCCTATCCTGCAAGCGCAGTGTCAGGGCTGCCATCAACCGGCCAAGCCCAAGGGCGGTTATGTGATGACGGATTACGTGAAGCTGCTGGCCGGTGGTGACAGCGAAGGCAAGGCCATCGTGCCCAAGAGCCCGACGGAAAGTTCCCTCATCAAGCAGATCACGCCGAAGGATGGCAAAGCGGAGATGCCGAAAGGCGCGAAGCCCTTGCACGAAGTGGAGATCGAACTGATCTCCAAATGGATCGCGGAAGGCGCGATTGATGACACGCCAGAGAATGCCAAGGCGCGTTATGACATGGAGAATCCGCCGGTCTATACCCGTTCGCCGGTGGTTACGGCTTTGGATTACTCCTCCGATGGACAACACCTCGCCATCGCGGGCTTCCATGAAGTGCTCTTACACAAGGCGGATGGTTCGGGGTTGGTCGCACGGTTGGTCGGTTTGTCCGAACGCATCGAAGCGGTGAGGTTCTCGCCCGATGGCAAGAAGCTGGCGGTGACGGGTGGTTTGCCGGGCCGCATGGGTGAAGTGCAGGTCTGGGACGTGGAGAAGCGCAAGCTCGACATCTCGGTGCCCGTGACCTTTGACACGGTTTACGGAGTGGCGTGGTCACCGGATGGCAAGCTCATCTCTTTCGGTTGCACGGACAAGTCGGTGAGGGCGATTGAAGCGGACACGGGCAAGCAGGTGCTTTTCCAAGGGTCACACGACGACTGGATCGAGGACACGGTGTTCTCGCTCAAGGGCGATCACGTTATTTCCGTGGGCCGCGATCGCACAGCCAAGCTGACTGAACTGGCCACACAACGGTTCATCGACAACATCACGTCCATCACGCCAGGTGCCTTGCGCGGTGGCATCTCGGCGGTCGCGCGGCATCCTTCGAAGGATGAGATCTTGATGGGTGGTGCCGATGGCGTGCCGCAGATCTTCCGTGTGTTCCGCGAGACGAAACGGGTGATCGGTGACAACTCGAACCTCATCCGCAAGTTTCCGGCCATGGAAGGCCGCATCTTCGCGGTGGATTACAACAGCGACGGCAAACGCATCGTGGCCTCCAGCAGCATGGACGGGGCAGGGGAGGTCAATGTGTATGCGGCAGACATCGACGGCACGTTGACGGATGAGTTGAAGAAGATTTTCGAGAAAGTCGCCAGCACCCGCACTGCGGAAGAGAACAAGAAGGTGGAAGATTTCCAAACGAAAGACGTGAAACTCATCGCCAGCACGAAGCTGAAGGGCGGCGTGTATGCGGTAGCGTTCAGTCCCGATGACAAAGTGATCGCGGCCGCAGGTTCCGATGGCGAGATCCACCTGCTCGACAGCCAGACGCTTTCGCCGGTGAAGACCTTTCAGCCGGCTCCGCTCGAAGATGCCAAACTCGCCAGTCGCAAGAGCAAAACTGTCAGCCGTAAAGAGCCGGATTACATCGTGGACGTGACGCCGGTGGTTTCCAAGATGGGTTGCAACATGGGCACGTGCCATGGCGCCAAGGACGGCAAGAACGGTTTCAAGCTGTCCCTGCGCGGTTACGATCCGGTGTTCGACCTGCGCGCCTTTGCAGATGACCTGGCTTCCCGCCGTGTGAATCTGGCCTCGCCGGATGACAGCCTTATTCTCCTCAAGGCGACGGGCGCGGTGCCGCATGAAGGCGGCCAGCGCACCAAGCACGGCGACAAGTATTACAACATTCTGCGCGATTGGATCGCTGCCGGGGCCAAGGTGAATTTTGAGAGCCCGAAAGTGGCACGCATCGAACTCACACCGAAGAACCCGGTAGTGAACAAGGTGGGTGATACCGAGAAGATGAAGGTCATCGCGTTCTACACGGATGGGACGAAGCGCGATGTGAGCAACGAGGCGTTCGTGGAGAGCGGCAATGTGGACGTCATCAAGGCCGACGAGAAGGGTGTGGTGACCACGTTGCGCCGAGGCGAGGCTCCGGTGCTGGCGCGGTATGAGGGCGCCTATGCGGCTACGACTATCACGGTCATGGGGGATCGCTCCGGGTTCAAATGGAAGAACCAGCCGACTTACAGCGAGGTGGACGAACTGGTGGAGGCCAAGTGGAAGCGCATGAAAATCCTGCCTTCCGACCTTTGTACCGATGATGAATTTGTCCGCCGCGTGCATCTGGACCTCACCGGCTTGCCCCCGACGGCTGATGACGTCCGCAAATTCCTGGCCGATACGCGGGATAGCCAGGCGAAGCGCGAGGAATTGGTGGACCAGCTCATCAGCAGCGCAGACTACATCGAGCACTGGTCGAACAAGTGGGCAGACCTACTGCAAGTGAACAGCAAGTTCCTTGGGGCGGAAGGTGCGAAAGGTTTCCGTGAGTGGATCCGCAAGGAAGTGGCGGCCAATACGCCGTATGACCAGTTCGTGCACAAGATCCTGACGGCCTCCGGTTCCAACAAAGACAATCCGCCTGCTTCTTATTACAAGGTCCTGCGGACCCCGGCCGAGACGATGGAGAACACCACGCATCTGTTTCTGGCCACACGGTTCAACTGCAACAAGTGCCATGACCATCCCTTCGAGCGTTGGACGCAGGACCAGTA
>CAZPUL010000066.1:0-25964 GCA_964589735.1 uncultured Verrucomicrobiota bacterium
GGGGCCCGTAAGCTGGAGGGCGAACTGGACGTCGGTGGGCGTAGGATTTTACGATTCCCACCGGGGAATCCATGAGTCACTGCGGAACCAGCCTGGTCAGGACCGGATACTCAATCTGAACTTCCAATCGTAGGGAGGGAGGAAACGGCACTTCACAGGGGTCGGGTGGTTTCATTGCTCTTTGACATAGTTTCCTTCTGTTTAGCCACAGATGGACACGGATGAACACAGATGGGGACGAAAGTGAAATTTCGGGCTCTGGCTGGGTTACGGAAGTTCAAAGCTCAAGCTGGTTGCACCAGCGGGCCCTTGAGGGAACGAGGTTTTGGACGGAAGGGTGTCTTATTGGGTGGTGAGAACAATGAAGTGGCTGGCGGGGGTTTGGTGCGGGAGGTGTGGACTGGTGGCTAGAGTGCCGCAGAACAGGATGCTACTGCGAGAGTGTCACATCGAACAAACTGGATGGAAGGTCATTTCGGGGAACGATGAATAAACAAGGGTGATTCGTTAAATGGTCAAAGGCGTTGAATCGTGCATCATTTGAACGGTTCAACGTTTTTGACGATTTAGCGATTTAACAAGGTGGGGGAATGGGACGTATGGGGCCAATGGTGCTTATGGGAAAAAGCAAATAGCGATGGCCGCAATCTACGTAAACCCACTGATTATTGGCTGCTTGGACGGGGCGAGGTTGACCCGGCGATGGGACTAACCCAAAATTGTCCTCATTCAATTTGGGCAGGGTTATGACCAGAATCACTCAATTCTTGGTGTTGTTGACGTTGCTGGTGGTGACGTCGGCGCAGGGGGCGGCCAAACCAAACATCATCGTCATCCTGGTGGATGATCTGGGCTGGGGGGACCTGTCGTGCTATGGGGCGAAGGACCTCAAGACGCCGCACATCGACAAACTGGCGGCGGCGGGGATGAAGTTCGATACGTTCCGCGCGAATTGTTCCGTATGCTCCCCTACCCGCGCTTCGCTGCTGACGGGGCGTTATCCGGATCGTGTTGGCGTGCCGGGCGTGATCCGGACGCATAGCAACAATTCCTGGGGTTATCTGACGCCTTCGGGTCTGATGCTGCCGCAGGTGATGCGGAACGCGGGTTATCACGCCACGATGATCGGGAAGTGGCATCTGGGGCTGGAATCGCCGAATCTGCCGATGGACCGTGGGTTTGAATATTTCCACGGTTTTCTCGGTGACATGATGGATGATTATTACACCCATCTGCGGCACGGGGAGAATTACATGCGGGTGAACCGGGAGGTGACGAATCCCACGGGGCATGCGACGGATCTGTTCTCCAAATGGGCGGCGGATTACATCATGGACCCGCGGCGGAATGAGAAGCCGTTCTTCCTGTATCTCGCCTACAACGCGCCGCACACACCGATCCAGCCGCCGGATGACTGGTTGCAGAAGGTGAAGGAACGGGAGAAGGGCATCGACGAGAAACGGGCGAAGCTGGTGGCGTTGATCGAGCACATGGATGACGGCATCGGCAAGGTGCTGGCGGCGCTGGAGAAGTCCGGGAAGAAAGATAACACGTTCATCCTGTTCAGCTCGGATAATGGCGGGGACTTGCCGCCGGGGGCGAACAACGGTCCTTGGCGGGATGGCAAACAGAGCATGTATGAGGGCGGGTTGCGGGTGCCGTTCATCGCCACGTGGCCGGGCAAGATCAAGGCGGGCACGACGAATGATCTGGAGGCGGTGACGATGGATGTCTTCCCGACGGTCGTGGAGGTGGCGGGTGGCACGAAGCAGCCGCGCGTGGATGGCTTGAGCATCCTGCCATCGTTGCTGGGGCAGAAGCAGGAGTTCGCGCGCGAGCTTTACTTCACCCGGCGCGAGGGCGGCATGAAGTATGGCGGCAAAACGATCGATGCCATCATCCGCGGCGAGTGGAAACTGATCCAGAACAGCCCGTTCGCGCCGATGGAGCTGTATCGCATCTCCGAAGATCCGCAGGAGAAGAACAACCTGGCGGACAAGGAGCGGCGCATCTTCAACGAACTGGCCGTAAGCCTGCAGAAGAACCTGCAGGAAGGCGGCCGGGTGCCGTGGCAGAAGCCGGGGCCGTGAGCGATCGCCTGGCTGCCAAAAGTTTGCGCGTGACTTCTTTCACGGATGACGCAAACCAAGGGTTGTGAAGATTTCCTTACTTACAGTCGTTCTGGCTGTCTGCTGTGCAGCTATCCAAGAATCCCACGCAGCGGAACCGTTACCTGACATCCGCACAGTGGCCCCGGATCTGATGACGCCCAATATGGTGGTCGCTGATGCAGAGCCAGGGAAGCGGGTGAAACAGACTCTCCCGGGATACGCCGGCACGGAGGTCTATCACGCACTCTATCTCCCGGCAGATTGGCAGGCCGGGAAGAAGTATCCGGTGATCTGCGAGTATGCCGGGAATGGCAATTACACGAACAAGTTCGGGGATCATTCCACAGGTACGGTGGAGGGAAGCAATCTGGGCTATGGCATCTCCGGCGGGAAAGGGTTCATCTGGGTATGTCTCCCCTACGTCGGGCGCAGCAAGGAAGGCAAACTGACGAACATCACGCAGTGGTGGGGTGAGGTGGCGGAGACGAAGAAGTATTGCCACGCGGCGGTGCAGGAGATTTGCGCGAAGTATGGTGGCGATACGAACAAGGTATTCCTGGCTGGTTTCTCGCGTGGAGCCATCGCGTGCAACTATATCGGATTGCACGACGATGAGATCGCGAAGCTGTGGTGCGGCTTCATCGCACACAGCCACTATGACGGGGTGAGAAAATGGAATTATGCCGACTCAGATAAAACGGCGGCGTTGGTGCGATTGAAACGTTTGAATGGAAGGCCGCAGTTCATCAGTCATGAAGGCGGGACGACGGAGACGAAGAAGTATCTGGAAGAAACAGGCGTGAAGGGAGCGTTCACGTTCGTGGATTTTCCCTATCGAAATCATACCGACGAATGGGTTTTGCGACCGATCAATGAAAGGGAGCTGTTGCGCAAATGGGTGACCACAGCGCTCCGCTCCAGATAAGCACGCAGCCGCTACCCGCGCCTCACAACTTGAAGAGCTTCTTCGAGTTCCCGAACAGGATCTTCCGCTCGATCGCTTTGGTCGGCGCCAATCGCCGGATGGCCGCGAGGGTTTGAGATCCTTGGCAACCCGGGCCCCGGCCGATGGTGTCATTGCAATCGCTGCCGTACAGCAGCTTGTCCTGGTGCCGCGTGAAGAAAGCCCTGGTATGCTCCTCATCCCGCAGCAGCGCGCCGAGGCCGGACCCGGCCGACATGTCGGCGAACATGTTCGGATAATCGCTCAGATACCGGTCCGTGATGCCGCCCGGCGTCACCTTCCCCATCGGATAAAGCACCGTTTGCACATGCTCCTTGTCGATGTTGCCCCACCAGGTCTGAGCGTGGCCGATAAAGTTCACTTTCGGAAACTTCTCGAGCATCTTGTGAAAGCGCTCGATGCCCTTATTATACGTCTCGTGCTGGAAGTGCATGAGCACCGGCACCCCATACTCCTGCGCGATCTCGGCGACCAGTTGCATGGCTGCAGAATCGCAATCCACATTGAACTTCTGCTCGCCGATGCCTTTCGCACCCAGCTTTAGATACTTTTCCAGTTCTTTGCGTGTTTCCGGGATGTCCGGCACCTCATTGGCGAAAAACAGATACTCCTTGGGATTCGCCCGCGCCATCGCCACCACTGCCTCATTCCCACTGGCGGCCGCGGCGAGACCGTTGGACTTTCCCTTGTGTGTGGAGTCGATCTGCACCGGACGGCCTGCGGGGAGCAATATGGTCGTGGTGATGCCCATGGCCCGCTGGTGGATGAGCAACTGCTCATTCGTGCGCCCGGAGTAGTCCGTATGCTGATGGATGTCGATGACCGGCTCGTCCGGGTTCGGGGCCGCTCCGGTGGTGACGCAAGAGCACGCGATAGCAGCGGCGGTGCCTTTCAGGAATTCACGACGGTTCAAGTTGGACATGATGGTCTGGTTGGTTGCTGAGGAATTCTGTTCCGTGGCCGAAGGATTTCAAATACAAACGTATCAATCATCGTCAGTAGTCTGTTGGCTGAACCATGAAAACATCGATCACCACGCTGGTTATTACGACGCTCGCCACTGCCCTGGCCTTCAACCTCTCTGCTGCCGAGCCCGAACTGACCGCGCAAGATCTGCCCCGCCTGAAACCCACCGAACCGGCCGATGTGATGAAGACCTTCACGGTCCGCCCCGGCTTCCGCATGGATCTGGTGGCGCACGAACCGCTGGTAGTCTCGCCCGTGGCGCTTTGTTTCGATGAAAACGGACGGATGTTTGTGGTGGAGATGATCGACTACTCCGAGCGCCGGGATGAGAAGCTCAGCCGCATCCGCCTGCTGGAGGACACGAATGACGATGGTAAGTTTGATAAAAGCACCGTGTTCGCCAAGGATCTGCCTTGGGCTACGGGCGTGTTCTATGCGAACGGTGGCATCTATGTGACCGCCTCACCGGACCTCATCTGGTTCAAAGACACGAACGGCGATGGTGTCGCAGAGGAAAAGAAAGTGCTCTTCACCGGCTTCGCGGAAGGGCGGGACCGGCTGAACATGCAAGCGCTGCCGAACAGCCTGCATTGGGGCCTGGACAACCGCATTCACGGTGCGACGGGGCCGAACGGCGGCATCCTGCGCAATCTCACCCGGTCAGATGCCAAACCGCTGGATGTGAACCGGCGGGATTTCTATTTTAATCCCACCACGCTCGAACTCTTCAGTGAAGCTGGCGGTGGGCAGAACGGCCTGAGCTTCGACAGCAGTGGCCGTCGCTATGCCACCAGCAACAGCCGTCATCTGATGGCTTACCTGTTCGATAGCAAGTATGCCGCCCGCAACTCCGCTTACACGTTGCCGAATCCCCTCGTGGACATTCCAGCGGATGGTCCGGCGGCAGAGGTTTATCGCACCAGCCCGGATGAAGCCTGGCGCGTCATCCGCACCAAATGGCGCGTGGACGGCACGGTGAAAGGCGTGGTGGAAGGCGGTGGCCGTGCCTCCGGTTATTTCACCGGCGCGACTGGCGTGACCATTTATCGCGGTAACGCCTATCCGTCGGAGTTTCAGGAGAACGCCTTCATCGGTGATGCGGGAAGCAATCTCGTCCACCGCAAACGCATCCGCCCGGATGGCGCTGGCCTCATCGCGGAACGTGCGGCGGATGAGCAGAAAGCGGAATTCGTGGCCAGCTCGGATAACTGGTTCCGTCCGGTGAACTTCGCCAATGCTCCTGATGGCTGTCTCTACATCATCGACATGTATCGCGAGGTCATCGAACACCCGTGGTCCATCCCGGAATCCATCAAGAAGTTCGTGGACCTGAACAGCGGCAATGACCGCGGTCGCATCTACCGCGTCATCCCCGATGGGTTCAAGCAGCCCAAGTTCACGGTCTTGGGCAAAGCTACGACCAAGGAACTGGTCGAAACTCTCGGTCACGCCAATGGCTGGCATCGTGATACCGCTGCGCGCGTGCTCTTTGAACGGCAGGACAAAGCGGCCACGCCGTTGCTGGAAAAATTCCTGAAAGAATCGCCATCCGCCTTTGGCCGTATGCACGCGCTCTACGCCTTGGACGGACAAGGCACGCTTAACGCTTCGCTGGTGATGCAGGCGATGAAAGATCCGGATGCGCTGGTGCGCGAACATGCCGTCAAACTATCCGAGAAATTCTTGAAGCCGCTTGCCTCGAATACGCTGCGAGATCAATTGCAAACCATGGCCGATGACCCGGCCATCAACGTGCGCTATCAACTGGCGTTCACTTTGGGTGAATTGAGCCCGCCCGCCCGCCCGACACCCCTCTTGGCCTTGGCCAAACGGGACGGGGCGGATAAATGGATGCGCAGTGCGTTGCTGAGTTCCCTCCCGCCGAGTGCCGAGTTCATGCTCTCGGCAGTGGAACAGGACGCGGCCTTTCGCTGGTCGGCTGCCGGTCAGGCCGTGCTCAAAGAGTTGCTCCAACTGCTCGCGACTTCCAAGAAGACTGAGGACACCAAGAGCATCATCCAATTCCTCGCCAAGACACCGACGCCGGAATCCTACCCCTACATCCAGTCGGTGGGTGCTGGTCTGCAGCGCGCTGGCAGTTCTTTCGCCAAGGCGGACCAAGCTGGCGAAGTGAAACCGGCTTTCAACGCGGCGCGCAAAGATGCCCTGTCGCCTGCGAAAAGCGAAGCGCAGCGGCTGGAAAGCATCCGCACGCTGGCTTTTGACCCGGACAGTGCCAGCATCCCCTTGCTGGTGGACTTGTTGAAACGCGAGAACAGCACGGCTGTCCAATTGGCGGCGGTGAACTCACTAGGCGCATTCAATTCGCCCGATGTCACTGCGGGTGTCATCAAGCAATGGGCTGAGCTGCCATTGGCTGTGCGGGGTGCGGCGGTGGAATTGTTGCTCAAGCGTCCCGAACATTACGGCGGGCTCATGCAGGCGCTGGAGACGGATGTTATCAAGCCGCACGAACTTTCGGCGGCACAAGTCAAACGGCTACGCGAACAGAAGAACCTCGGGTTGAAGGCGAAGGCGGAGAAACTTTTCGCCCAGAGCTTCACCGCCAAGCGCGATGAGGTGGTGAAAAACTTCCAATCCGCCATCCAACTCAAGGGCGATGCCCGTAAAGGGAAGCTGATCTACACCGAGCGTTGCGTCTCCTGCCATCGTGCCGAGGGCGAAGGTCACGCGCTGGGGCCGGACATCGTCACCGTGAAAACCACGGGCCGGGAGAAGCTGCTTGTGAACATATTGGACCCGAACCGCGAGGTGCCGCCGCAATTCCTCAGCTACGCCATCGATACCAAGGACGGGGAAAGCTACACGGGGCTGGTGGTGAATGAATCGCCCAACAGTGTCACCCTCCGGATGGCCTTCGGTCAGGAAACCACCGTCACGCGCGCGAATATCGCAAAGATGAACAGCAGCGGCCAATCCCTGATGCCCGAAGGATTGGAGGCAGGGCTGACGCCCCAAGACCTGGCGAATTTGCTGGAGTTCATCGTCATGGCGAACAAGTGATTTGGCGGAGCGCCGGTCTCCGACCCGGCGTGAATCCCCTATGTAAGCTTGGTGCCTTCATTCTCTTTTATGTCACTCGCGCCGGGCCGGAGGTCGGCGCTCCAAGTTCACAGCCACTTTTTGAGCTTCTCCTGATAACGCGTGTAGATGAAGCCCAGCACGATGAGCGCGACGCCCAGCGCCATGAAGCTGAGAACGCGATAGAGCACGCCAAGCTTCCACACGTCCACGAAAATGGCGCGGCCGATGGCACAGGCGAAGATCACCAGGCCCAACCAGCGCCACGCCCGCTCTTTCACCACGAGGCCACCAGCGAGGATGACAAAGGCCAGTGCCGTCCAGCTCGCGGTCAGCATCTTGTTCGCTGCCCATTCGGATACATAAAGCCACACGCTGACGCCGCTGATGACCGTCAGGACGAGGTGCCAGGCTTCTTCCATGCGGAATTCATCCTCTGTCCGGCGCAACATTTGTTGAGCGACCAACGGTGTCAGGATGGCCAGCAAGTTAGCCCAGTAGATGATAGGTGCACCCTTCTGCAACCAGAAATCAAAGAAGGCGGCACCAGCGAACAAGGTGGCCAGAAGCAAGGCGCCACGTTTCTGGAATTTCCAGCCGATGAGGAAAACGCCGAAGCCCAGCGCCATCTGCATCCAGACATGCTGAGGATGGGCGATGTATTGATGGATCCAGAGAATGGTCATCAGCGCCGCCATCAGGTGATAGCTGTTTGCCAGCCATGCAAAGCGGTCAGTGTTTTCCTTCTGCTCGCTGCTCACGATCCAGAGACGGATCGCTCCGCCGAAAAGAGCAAAGGTGATCACTGGCACCAGATTGCGCATTTCGTCGATTTTTCCCATGCCGACGAGGAATTGCACACCGAGATAACCGATGATGACCTGGCCGATCATGGTGAGAGCCCACCAACGGGTCATGACGCCATAGGCAACGGCCAGCACGCCGACGAGGGCTGTCACCAGGATGCGTTGGTCCGGCACCCACTCGCGGTTCAACCAATGGATGCCCATGAAAAGGGCCATCAGGGCCAGGATGGCCAACGGAAGTATGCGGCCCTCATCATTGGCGATCTCCTGCCGTTGCCACCATTGCGCGAGCGCAAAGGTGATGGCGATGAGGACGGCAATGGTCCAGGCCGGGAAAACCATGTGTGTATAGGTCAGCCACATGAATTGCGCCACCAGCAGGTAGATTTGGCCCAGCGCGGCCAGCGGTTTTAACCGATGCCACGGCAGGGTGACTGCGATCACCAAAGCCGCGATGGACAAAACCAAGGGCGGTTGCACGGCATTCAAGTTCAAGCGTATGACTTCGAATCCAAGCGCCAGAGCCGCGGCACACCACAGGGTCACCTTGGTCGCCAGCCAGCTTTCATCCGCGCGGTAACGGCGGACAAACCAGCCGGTGACGGCAAGCAGTAACCCGGCTCCCAGTGCCTGCACGCCCGTCTGCCAGTCATTGAGCCGCATGCCCTGCAGGGTCGAAAGCGTACCGATGAAACCCACCACATACGCTGCCGCCCGCAGCAGACGGAGGTTTTGCGCCTGGCCGGCCAGCATCAAGGCGAGCGCCTCCACACATAGGATCAACCCCAGGCTCACACCGCTGAAATGCTCGATCAGGCCGATGGTCACAAATAGCACACCCTGTCCCAGCAGCCATTGGCGGACGACCGGTTCATCGCTGAGCTTGCGATCCGCCAGCACACTGAGGGCAGTGCAGACCCCGCCAAAAGCCAGCGACACCCACCAGAATGATTCACGATGGAACTGCACGAAGGTCAACGCCGCGCAGCCGTAGAAGAACGCGTTGTTCAAGACCAGCATAGTTGCCCGGGTAGTCGCGTCCAATCCGGGTGTGCGCCGGGTGAAGGCCCCGACCGTCAGCGCCAGCCAGCAACCGGCCAGGCAGGCCACCCCCAGCCAGAGCTGTTCACCACCAGGACCCGTGATCCAGTCGATGTTGTGATGAAACCGCCAGAAGGCATACCCGACGTAAGTGGCCACCATGCTCGCAAGCGAAAGCACCGCCCAGCGATGGCGCACCAGAAAGACCACCGAAGCTGTGGTCAAAATGAGATTGGAGACCAAAGTGAACACACCCATCTGGCTGACTGCCGAGGTGTAATAGGACATGCCAATGGCGAACAAAGCCAGCACCTCGGAACGTCGCCTGTCCGCCAGCCAGACGATAAAGCCCGCCCAGCCAAAAAGCAGCAGTCCATCCGCCACCGCACTCGATACCACTTGCAGATGCCGGATGTGATGCGCCGCATAGAGTATGAAGTAGAAGGTCGCAAGACCACCGCCAAAGACGATGCGACCAAAGGCCTGCAGTTTCTCGTTGTCTGCGCGGCGTTCGCACCACAAACCAACACCGATGAGCAGTGAGCCGACCACTCCGATCGCGCCCAGCTTGCCCCATTTACCCAACTCCAGGATGATGTGCTGGTAGGTGTAGTAACCGAAGAAGGCCAATCCAGTGAGTAACAGCACCACCCCCAGCCGCACGAACCAATAGGTGGCCAGCTTCATCTCGAAGTTGCCCGATTCCACTTCTGGAGCGGAAATCACGGACTGAGTAGGAATCGGTTCAGACGGCAACACCTGCTCTTCCGGAGCAACCACTGGTACGGCCCCTCGATGGTAAACCATCTCCGGCAGGGGTGGTGGCAACACCGGCTTTTGCTCCGCCACAACTGGCGAAGCGGCCTCGTCAGCCAGTTGCTCCGACACTTGCTGCTCGAAGCTGTCGAGGCGCAAACCAAACCGCTCCACCTGACGGCGGATATGCTCGTAGTCATCCCGTAGATGCATCAACTCTGCTTTGGCACTTGGTTTCATGGTCTGGCCTTTCGGTTCACAGCACGCACTGTTTTCGATTTCGCCAGCCAGCCTAAAGCCCCCCCTGTCCATTGCGTTAATTGATAATGGAGCGGGCAACATTGATAAAACCAATGCTGTCCGGACCGCGCTTTTGGCTTCACCCTGTCCTCAGGCTCGCGTACCAAGGCAGGAACAGCATGCAACCGGCAAATAGAAACATGACTCGCGGCATCGCCCTCTGCCTGGGGCTGATCACGCTGCTGCTGTTTCTGCCAGTGAATCAGTTCGAGTTTGTCAACTATGACGATGATCTCCACGTCACCAATAATCCGGTCGTGCAGCAGGGACTGACTTGGGAAGGGTTCGTGTGGGCGTTCACCGGCAGCGCGGAGATTTTCTGGCATCCGGTCACCTGGCTCTCGCACATGCTGGATGTCACGTTGTTTGGCCTGAACCCAGCCGGACATCACCTGATGAGCGTGATCATCCATCTGCTCGCGGCCATCGTGCTTTTCTATGCCTTGCTGGAGCTGACCGAAAGAGCCTGGCCCAGCGCCCTGGTCGCCGCCTGGTTTGCCTGGCACCCCCTGCATGTCGAATCGGTCGCGTGGGTGGCCGAGCGCAAGGACGTGCTGAGCGGCCTGTTCTTCAGCCTCACGCTGTTTGCCTATGCACGCTACGCACGCGGCCAGAACCGCCGCTGGTACTGGGCTTCCTTTGCCGCCTTTGCGCTGGGACTCATGTCCAAGACGATGCTGGTCACCCTGCCGGTGGTTCTGTTGTTGCTGGATGTCTGGCCGCTCAAGCGAGTGGCCCTCACGGGCAAAATGGACCAGGCAACCTGGCGCAAGCTGCTGCTGGAAAAGTGGCCTTATGCCGCTTTGGCAATCGTCGCCGTACTGCTGACCATCGTGCCCGCCGCCCAGGCGAGCGTGCTGCGCTCCGAAGACCAATGGGATCTGGCGTTTCGCTTGAAGAACTCGGCGGTCGCCGTCATGCGTTATCTGGAGCTGACGGTCTATCCCGTCAAACTCTCCGTCTATTACCCGCCTGCGGACATTCCACTGATGCAGGCGCTGGTCGCCGGAACGCTCATCCTCGGGTTGATGGTTTGGAGCCTGCTTCAAAAAAACAAATCACCGTGGTGGGCCGTGGCTTGGTGGTGGTTTCTCATCATGCTGCTGCCGGTGCTCGGTTTGATCAAAGTGGGCACGCACGCCTTCGCCGATCGTTACACCTACCTGCCCTTGATCGGCATCTTCATCGGCGTGGCCTTTGGGGCGGATCATTGGGCCGGTCAGAATCCATCGCGGCAACGGATCTTTGCCGGCCTCGCGGCAGCCACTCTCCTCGCGTGCATCGGACTCACCCGCCAGCAGCTCATGGTCTGGGAAAACTCCATCACCTTGTTTGAGCAGGCGCTGAAAGCGACCAAGGACAACCCCATCGCCCACTACAACATCGCTTCGGCGCTCGTGGCCCAGAACCGGGCGGAAGAGGCGTTGCCGCACTACGAAACCGTGCTCAAGCTTCGTCCCAACCGGGAGGATGTGCATTTCCATATGGGCCTGACCCTGGTGAAAGTGCAAAACTTCCGGTCTGCCAGCGGCCACTTTACCACCGCGGTGGAACTGAACCCGGCCAATTCTGAGGCGCGCATGAACCTCGGTAACATCCTTTATCTCGAAGGCAAGACGAATGAAGCCATCGAGCAATTCCGGCAGGTCTTGCGCCTGAAACCGGACCACGATGGCGCCCGGAACAATCTCGGGCTCATCTTGCTGGAACAAAACCGGCTGCCCGAAGCGGAAGCCAACTTCCGCCAAGCCTTGCAGGTCCGGCCGGACAATAACGAGGCGCATTTCAATCTCGGACGGGTCTTGGTCAAGCAAGAGCGGACAGAGGAAGGCTACCAGCACCTGCTCCGCGCTGTCCAACTCGATCCCGGATCCGCCGCGGCAAACCTGCAACTGGCCTGGCTGTTGGCCACCCATCCGGACGCCCGCTACCGGCGCGGCGCGGACGCAGTACGGTTGGCCACCCGATTGTTGCAACTGACCGGCGGCAACGATCCCTCCGCCCTGGATGCCCTGGCAGCTGCTTATGCCGAGACCGGCCAGTTCGACCTGGCGATCAAGACAGCACAGCAGGCTTCCTTGCTGGCCCAATCGACGGGTGCCACTCCCTTGCAGGAAGCGCTAAGTCTGCGTTTGAAGCAGTATGAAAAAGGCCAAGCCTGGCGGCAGCAGCCCTGACCATGCAGAACAAAAAGACATCATCGCCCCCAGCGCCCGCCTGGCATCGCCTGGCACCGGCAGTCTTGCTGCTGCTGACGCTTCTGCTTTTTTCCAGCACACGGAAGCACGAGTTCATCAACTATGATGACAACCACTACATCACCGAGAGTCCGGAGGTGTTGGGCGGTTTGAGCTGGTCTGGCATAAAGACTGTCTTCACAGAACCGCACTTCTTCATGTGGCATCCGTTGACGACCCTGTCGCACCAACTGGATGTCACCCTCTTCGGTCTCGATCCCGGCGCTCATCATCTCATGAATGCGCTGATCCATGCCGTGAACGCCGCCCTGCTTTTCATCCTGCTGCGGACCATGACGGGCACGTTCTGGCGGGCCTTGATCGTCGCCGCGCTGTTTGCGTGGCATCCGCTGCGCGTGGAGTCCGTCGCTTGGGCGGCCGAGCGGAAGGACACCTTGAGCACCTTGTTCTGGCTGCTGACATTGTTGGCTTATGCCCGCTATGCCAGCAAACCCAATGGAAAGAGTTACGCGCTGGTCATCGCCAGCTTTGCGCTCGGCATCATGACGAAGCCGCTGATAGTAACGTTGCCCTGCGTGTTGTTGCTGCTGGACATCTGGCCGCTGAAACGTCTGCCCGTCGAAGCATTGGCGAGCATGACCGCGTGGAAGCAGCATTGGCCAACCCTGCTGAAACTGGGTAAAGAGAAGCTGCCATTGTTCGCCCTGTCAGGATTGCTTTCCGTGCTGACGTGGCAAGCGCAGAGCAGTGGCGGCATCATCCGGAACACGGACCAGCTCTCGACAACTGAACGATTGAGCAATGCTGTGGTCGGCTATGCACGCTATCTCGGCAAGCTCATCTGGCCGCAGGATCTTGTGGTCTTTTATCCGCATCCGGGTCAATGGGCGTGGCCTTTGGTGATCGGCTCAGGCTTGCTGGTGCTTGGCCTCAGCATCTGGGTGATCCGGCGGCGCAGCACGCATCCATGGGAATTGGTCGGTTGGCTCTGGTTTTTGGGCGTGCTGTTCCCGGCGATCGGTGTCGTGCAATCGGGTGGTCAGTCCATGGCGGACCGTTACAGCTATGTCTCGTGCATCGGTATCCTCATCGCGGTGATCTGGACTGGAGAAGTGGTGTCTCGCCAGAAAGGCTGGCGGAACGCGGGGCTTATCCTGACGGTTTTCCTGCCCTTGCTTGGCTACATCTGGCTCACGCGTGTGCAACTCAGCTATTGGCAGAATAGCGAAACACTTTTCCGCCACGCTCTCGCCGCCTCGCCAGGAAATGTGGTGGGCTACGAGAATTTGGGCAGCGCCCTGATTGCGCGCGGCAAGCTGGAAGAAGCGGTAGCCGTAATCACCGAAGGACTGAAAGTGCATCCCGGCCGGCCCAATCTGCACAATAGTCTGGGACTGGCGTATCGCTCTCTGGGCCAACCGCAAGCGGCCATCGAACAATACCGGCTGGCGCTCCAATCCAAGCCGGCCTTCGCCGCCGCCCGGAGCAATCTGGGGAATGTCCTCCGGGAAAGCGGCGATCTCGCCGGGTCCATACGTGAACTGGAGGAGGCGTTGAAGCTGGAGCCGAATGACGCCGGGACGATGAACAATCTCGCGCTGACTTATGAAGAAGCCGGGCGGAAACAGCAGGCTTTACAGATGTATCAAACGGCGATCAAAGCCAGCCCCGGCAATGTCGAAGCTTATGTCAATCTGGGCATCCTCCTGCTCGAACTGGGACGAAAAGAGGAAGCGGTGGACATGTGCCGGAAAGCGGTCTCGCTCAGGCCGGATTTTCTCGAAGCAAATGCCGCGCTGTTCTTTGCCCTGGCTCAGTCGGGGAAGCCGAGCGAGGCGCGGGAGGCCGGGAACTTGGCGCTACGGCTGGCGAAAGCGCAGAATCGCACCGATATGGTGCGCACGCTGGAAGCCGAACTGGCCCGCTATGGCTTACGCCAGTAAAGCCTTCTTCAAATCTGATCCATCGTCTGTTGTCTCTCATAGTTCCAGCACGGCAGAATGAGTTCGTTCACTGGGGTCCAGTGTTCAGCAGAGAACGAAACGCTTCCGTGATGTGCGGGTGCTTGAAGAGATAGCCGCTCTGGATGAGTTTGTGCGGTTTCACGCGCTGGCTGGCGAGCAGGGTTGCCTCGGCCATCTCTCCAAAGGCGAGTTTCAAAGCCATCGCAGGCATTGGCACTTTGGCGGGCCGGCCCAACGCTTCGCCCAAGGCGTGGGAAAAATCACGGTTCGTCACCGGTTCCGGGCTGACCACATTCACTGCTCCAGACAAATCGGCGTGATTCAAGATATGCAAGATCGCACCGATGGCGTCTTCCAATGTGATCCAGCTCACATATTGCTCGCCATCGCCCGCAGGTCCGCCCATGCCGAGCTTGAACGGGGTGAGCATCTTGGCCAGCGCACCGCCATGCGGCGACAGGATGACACCAAAGCGCAGCAAGGCTACACGGATGCCCGCTTCTTGTGCCGGTTCCGTCGCGGCTTCCCATTCCCGGCCAGTTTCGGCCAAAAAATCACTGCCGTAGGCGCTGTCTTCGGTGATCCAATCTTCACCGCAACTGCCGTAGATGCCGACAGCGGAAGCGGAAAGAAAAATCTTGGGTTGGGGATGCAGGCAGGCCAGAGTTTCGGCCAGCAACCGGGTGCCGAGGACGCGGCTTTCCCGGATGAGCTGTTTCTTTTCCTTGGTCCAACGACCATCCGCGATGTTGTCACCGGCCAGATGGACGACCGCCTCGACACCTTTCAGTTTGACGAGATCTATCCGTCCGCTGAGAGGATCCCAATCTATGGCATTAGGTTCCCCCGCATTGCCGCCACGCACCAGGCGGATCACTTCATGTCCGGCCTGCCGTAAAGCCGGCACCAGCTCGCTGCCGACCATGCCGCTGGCACCGCTGACCAAAATCTTCATGATACAATGTGCCCCAGTTTAAGATGGAGAGCAAGAAAGACACACATTTTACCACCCAGCGATCAAGAGGGCGAAATCAGCGCGTGATTGACGCTCTAGTGATTTAAAAGGCAAACTTGGGGCATTCCATGAACACCACGAGACGCGAATTTCTTGGGGCTTTGACCATGGCGGGCCTGGGCACCGCCTCTGCCTTGGCGCAGAACAGCACACCCGCTCCAGCTGCACCGGCACGCCCACAACAACCGCCCCCGGTGCTCTCACCTGAGATCCATGCGGATCGCACGGTGACGTTCCGTTATCGCTCGGCGAATGCCAAGAAGGTGGAAGTCAGTGGCGAATGGGGCGGCGGGAACAAGGCGATGACCAAAGGGGAAGGTAATGTGTGGAGCGTCACGCTGGGGCCTTTGGAGCCGGAGCTGTATGGTTATGGTATCGTGGTGGATGGGCTGCGCATCGTGGACCCGGCGAACACTTACACCAAGCCCGCGCGCAATGTGAACACGAGCGTGCTGGATATCCCCGGCAAGCCACCGCTCATCCATGATTGGCAAGACGTGCCGCATGGGACGGTGCACACGCATGACTATGTCTCCAAGGCGACCGGTTCATTGCGGCGCGTGCAGGTCTATACGCCGCCGGGCTATGGCACGACGAAGAAAAAGGTGAACTATCCAGTGCTCTATCTCCTGCACGGCTCCGGGGACAATGAAGCGACCTGGACGGCACTGGGGCGGGCACATTGGATAGCGGACAACTTGCTGGCACAGAAGAAGTGCGTGCCGATGTTGATCGTGATGACGAACGGACACGCGGTGGAACGGCGTACGGATGCGGACCGTTTGCGTAATGTGGAGATGTACGAGAAGGAGTTGCTGGAATCGGTCATCCCGCTGGTGGAGGCAAGTTACGCCGTGAAGACGGATGCGGAGAACCGCAGCATCATCGGGCTCTCGATGGGCGGGCAGCAATCGCTGGTGATAGGGATCAAGAACGCGGACAAGTTCGCCTGGGTGGGCGGGATGAGTTCGGCGGTGCGGGAACCGGATGCGACGATCGGGCCGATACTCAAACAAAGTGGCAAGCTGAACAAGCAACTGAAGCTGCTGTGGTTCCAATGCGGCATCGATGATTTCCTGCTGAATGACAATCGCAAGTTCAGCGGTATCCTGGCAGAGCGTGGTATCCGGCATGGGTACAAGGAAACCCCGGGCAATCATAGCTGGCCGGTCTGGCGGAAGTATCTGGCAGAGTATCTGCCGATTGTTTTTAAGGGATAAATTTTGATCACTTTTATGATGCGACTCACTCCTCTCCCCAGCCCTCTCCTCGTTGAGAGGAGAGGGAGAACATTTGGTGCCTGCCTGAGCATTATGGCTCTGTTGGCATGCATGGCTGTTCAAAGCATCGCAGCAGAGCATAAGTTTGATGTGGTGGTATTCGGTGCCACGCCGGGTGGAGTTACCGCCGCTGTCGGTGCGGCGAGAGAGGGAGCCACGGTCGCGCTGGTGGAGCCGATGGATATCGTGGGCGGGGTGATGACGAGCGGGTTGAGCTTCAGCGATTCGAACCAGACGGACCGGCGCACGCTGCTCGGCTTGTTCGAGGAGACGCATCTGCGCATCGAGGCGCACTACAAGGCCAAGGGCGTCACGCTCCCCTACTCGGTCGCCGAGAAAGATCAAAAGCACTGGACTTATGAACCGCACGTAGCCGCAAAGGTGTTCGATGACATGCTGGGTGAAGCAAAGGTGAAAGTGTTTCTGAACCAACGGCTCACGACGGTGGCGAAGAACGGTGCACGCATTCAGTCGTTCAACACGGAGTCGAACAAGTTCACGGCCAAGGTGTTCATCGATTGCACGTATGAGGGGGATCTGATGGCGAAGGCGGGGGTGAGCTATGTGGTCGGTCGCGAGGGACGGAAAGATTACGGGGAATCGCTGGCAGGCAAGCAGTTCCCGAAGAATCCGGTGAAGGCGTCGCCGTATGATGCCAATGGCAAGCTCTTACCGCTCATGACAGCGAAGGATGCGGGCGATCCGGAAGCGGGTGACAAGGGCGTGATGACTTACAGCTACCGCCTGTGCATCACCACGAACGATGCGAACAAGGTGCCGTTCCGCAAGCCGGTGAACTATGATCCGGCCAAATACGAACTGGTGCGGCGATTTGTGACCGCCAACTCGCATAAGCGGCCTTTGTTCGATTTCTACAACTTGCCCGGCGGCAAATGGGACGGCAACAACAGCATCGGCGGGCAGATCTCTTTGGGTTTGGTCGGTGAGAACTGGGGCTGGCCAGAGGCGTCCTACCAGGAGCGCGACAAGATGTGGCAGGCGCACAAGGATTATACCGAAGGCTTGATCTGGTTCATGATGCATGATGAAGGCATGCCGGAGGCGATCCGCAATGAGATGAAGCGCTGGGGCCTGGCGAAGGATGAATTCGCCAAATGGAATCACTGGCCGCCGGTGCTCTACGTGCGCGAAGGCCGTCGCATGCTCGGCGAATATGTGGTGAAGCAGGGCGATATCCTCACGGATGTTGCGAAAGAGGATTCCATCGCCATCGGGTCGTTCCCCATCGATTCACATGATGTGCAGCGCGTGGTGACGGCGGATGGCAAGGGTTTCATCAATGAGGGCACCATCTTCCCGAAACACGAGCCGGGTTATCGCTTCGGTCCACGCCATCAGTTGCCGTATCGGTCCATCACACCGAAGCGCGCCGAGTGCCAGAACCTGCTGGTGCCAGTCTCGCTCTCGTGCACGCATGTGGCGATCTCGTCCATCCGCGTGGAACCGACGTGGATGACGCTGGGCCACAGTGCGGGCATCGCGGCAGCGATGGCGGCGAAAGCAAACATGGCGGTGCAAGACTTGCCGTATGCGAAGCTGCGCGAGCGGTTGCTGGCGCAGAAGCAGGTGCTGGATATTCCGCCACTACCCCCGAAACCGGCAACTGCTGCGGCACCAAGCGGTCAAGGGATTAATCCTAGATCGCTCAAGGGAATCGTGGTGGATGAGCTGGACGCGACAGCGTCGGGCGAGTGGCAACGCTCCACGACGTTCAAAGGATTCATCGGGCGTAATTACGCTCACGATGGCAATGCGCGCAAAGGCGATCTGAAGATGGTGTTCAAACCGGAAATTCCGCAGACGGGCAAGTATGAGCTGCGCGTGGCCTATTCACCGCATGAAACACGGGCGGCGAAGGTGCCGATCGTGGTGAAATCGGGCGGGAAGGAGAGCAAGGTGCTGTTCAATCAACAAACGCCGTTAGGTGGGGAGAGCTTTCGGACAGCAGGGACATTTGAACTCGTAGCTGGCAAGGAGACTACGATCACGATCTCCAATGAAGGGACGGAAGGGTTTGTGATCGTGGATGCGGTGCAGTTGGTGCGGGTGGAGTGACAAAAAATTCCACATATTGTAATTCTATTTCAATCGGGTTCCATTAGCTTCACCTCATGAGGTTTTTATCACCCCATTGTTTGACAGCGCTATTGTCGCTTTGTCTGCTAACCGGTTGCGGCCAACGGTTGAGCGGCGTTTATGAAGGTAGCATGGTGTCGCTCGCGCCTGCCAGTGATAACGCCAAACTGCAGCAACAAATGGAAAGCATCCTGAAGAAGCAGAATGAGACGCTTGGTATGTTTCTGAAATTTGATGGCGGCCGAGTGGAGTTTGGCTCCAAGGCTGGCAGTAAAACCGGGCGCTACGAAATCAAGGGTGACAAGCTGGAACTCAAATTTGACGATGGAAAGACGACCGTGCCGATGACCATCAGCACGAATGGTTCCATCACATACATGACGTTTGTCTTCGAGAAGAAATAAGGGGCATCACATTCATCCACCCGTTGGGGCGCGATATGACTCTTTAGGAATCTTGAACTCCCGCAGGATGCCATCCACTCCCTGATCGAGAAGCTGCTGACGGCTTGTTTCCAGTCCCGGCAATTGCTTTGCAGCCTTCCTTTCCATGCCTGGTTCACTTAATGCCGAGATTTTTGCGCGGACGGCTTTCAACCGGGCTTTGAGTAACCGCCCGGCTAGCTGCTCGACCGCCTTCAGCTTGTCCGCACGCGCTTCACCAGCGGCATCTGCCAGCGCCTGCACGGCCGATTGAAGGGATTCTTCAACATCCTGTACCTTGGTGTCGTGAGTGGCACCGGTAAACTGTCGCATCCATTGCGCCATTAAATGACGATACCACAGGACCGATTAGGAGAAAGATTTTTGAAATTTTGTCTCCATATAGCGCATGTAGCGCATATAGGCCTCACTGAATCTGAGAAAAGCCGTCATTCTCACGGGCATGTGGGAGACCATGACAGAGACGGTGAGGAAAGCTCCAAGTCCAAAGCTTGAAGCTCAAAAGGCCGGCTGCTGGCGAGGCAACGGAACGGGAGTTTCAGGCTTGGAGCTTGGTCATTCTTTTGAGCTTAGAACTTTGGATTTGGGATTTTACCCTCCAGTATTTCCCTGTTTCCCCCACCCCACGCTTTCGTCTATGTTACGCGGCTCTGGTATGGCTGATGCCCGGATAGATGAACTGAAAGCGCTGCTGCCGCAATGCCTGCTGCCCGATTGGGTGAAGCTGGGTTCGCGGCTCGTGCGGCTTTTGCGGGATCAGCATCACGCGGAGCGGCATGACGCCTTGCTCGCGCGCCTGAAGGAAGAGGCGTTGAAGTCCATCGCCCTCCGGGAAGCGCGGCGGATCAATGTGCCGCGGATGACGTATCCGCCAGAGTTGCCGGTGACGATGCGGAAGGATGAGATTGTGAAGGCCATCCGCGAAAACCAGGTGGTGGTCATCGCCGGCGAGACGGGCTCGGGCAAGACGACGCAGATACCGAAGATGTGCCTGGAGGCGGGACTGGGCATCGAGGCAAAGATCGGTTGTACGCAGCCACGTCGTGTCGCCGCACTCTCCATCTCGAAACGTATTGCGGAGGAATTGAACGTCGCTTGGGGGGAGGATGTGGGGTGCAAGATCCGGTTTGATGACAACTCCAGCCCGCACACGTACATCAAGCTGATGACGGACGGCATCCTGCTGGCTGAGGCGCAGGGTGATCCGAATCTTTCCGAATACAACGCCATCATCCTGGACGAGGCGCATGAGCGTTCGCTGAACATCGATTTCCTGCTGGGCCATCTGAAGGGATTGCTGGCGCGGCGCAAGGACCTGAAACTCATCGTCACTTCGGCCACGATCGATACGCAGGCGTTCTCGCGGCATTTCTGCGATGCACCGATCATCGAGGTATCCGGACGCATGTATCCGGTGGAGGTGCAGTATCAGCCGCTGGCAGATGCCTCTGATGAGCATGGCGACGTCAATTACGTGGACGCAGCGGTGAGCGCGTGCGAGCGCATCCTGTATGAGACAAACACCGGCGATGTGCTCATCTTCATGCCCGGCGAACGGGACATCCGCGAGACAGGTGACCAACTGGATGGGCGTTTCTCCGGTGAGGCCGAAGTGATCCCGCTTTATGGACGCTTAAGCTCGGGCGATCAGCAACGGGTGTTCGCGCCGTCTTCCCGGCGTAAGATTGTCATTGCGACGAATATCGCGGAGACCTCTCTCACTATTCCCGGTATCCGCTACGTGATTGATGCGGGGCTGGCGCGTATCAGCCGTTACAATCCCCGCACACGCACGCGGCGTCTGCCGGTGGAGGCGATCTCTCAAAGCAGCGCGAATCAGCGCAAGGGTCGTGCCGGTCGTGTGCAAGACGGCATCTGCATCCGCCTCTATTCGGAGGAAGATTTCAACGAGCGGCCAGCGTTCACGCAGCCGGAGATCCAGCGCTCGAATCTCGCGGAAGTCATCCTGCGGATGAAGGCGTATTACTTCGGGGACATTGAGACGTTCCCCTTCGTACAACCGCCCACGCCAGCGGCCATCTCCAGCGGTTATGCGCTCTTGCAGGAGCTAGGCGCGCTGGACGAGCACCGCATGCTCACGGCATTGGGACGCGATCTGGCGCGGTTGCCGATTGATCCGACCATCGGACGCATGCTCCTGCAATCGCAGCGCGAACATGCGACACAGGAGTTGCTCATCATCGCGGCGGGCTTGAGCATCCAAGACCCCCGCGAACGCCCAACGGATCAGAAGGAAGCGGCGATGACGGCGCATCGGAAGTTCAACGATCCAAAATCGGACTTCCTCGCGTTGCTGAACATCTGGAACGCGGTGCACGACCAGTGGGAGCAGCTCCGCACGCAGAATGCGCGGCGGAAATTCTGCAAGCAGCACTTCCTCTCCTACCTGCGCATGCGCGAGTGGCAGGACCTCTACACGCAACTGCACAACGCGCTGGAAGACCTCGGCACGCTGAAGCTGAACGAGAGCAACGCGCAGTATGACGCCATCCACCGCTCCATCCTCGCAGGCTTGATCGGGCACGTGGCGCATCGCGAGGAACGGAATAATTACAAGGCCACCGGCAACCGGATGACGACGGTCTTCCCCGGCTCCGCCCTTTACGAACGCGGTGAGGCACAGAAAAAAGGCCCGAAGTCAGACAACCGAGCGCCGAAGCCCAAATCGAACCAGCCGGAGTGGATTGTGGCCGGTGAGATCGTGGAGACGTCCCAATTGTTTGCGCGCACCATCGCAGGCATCAATCCCCAATGGGTTTTGCAACTCGCGCCGCATTGCTGCAAGGTGACGCATCACAATCCACACTGGGTGGTAGGTTCAGGTCGCGTCATGGTGGAAGAGATCGTGACGTTGCACGGGCTCGAAGTGCAACGGCGCAAGGTCGTTTACGGAACGATCAATCCGAAGGAAGCCACGAAGATTTTTATCCGGTCAGCATTGGTGGAGGAGAATCTGTTGCCGCCGAGGGGACGGAATGAGGACGATTCGGATGATGTGCGGGTGATGGCGACGACCAAGACTCAAGACGCCTTGCCGCCGATCTATGCGTTCATGATGAAGAACCGCGCCACGCGGCAGAAGATCGAGAACTGGCAGACCCGCGTCCGCCGGTATGGCTTCGCCGACCTCGATCAGGTGATGTGCGATTTCTACGCAAAGCACATCCAGAATGTTTCGACTGTCCACGAACTGAATCGCTTTCTGCGCGACACGAAGAATCCGGAGGCGCTGAACATCACGGAAGCAGAGATGACGGGTGGACAGGCGTTGAGCTATGATTCGCAAGCATTTCCCGATGCAGTGGCAGTAGGCGGGCAACCGGTGGCACTTACCTATGCTTACGCGCCGGGTGAAGAGAACGATGGTGTCACCATCAAACTCCCCTACACCATCGCCCAGAGTGTGTCCCCTGCACAACTGGAATGGGCCGTGCCGGGCTTGCGCGAGGAGAAGATCGCGGAGCTATTGCGTGCCTTGCCGAAATCCATCCGCCGAGACCTCATGCCCTTCCCGCCCAAGGTGACAGAGATCGTGCAAGAGTTTCAGCCGACCGGCCCCTCGTTCTTACATGACCTCGCGACGTTTATCTTCAAGCGTTACTGCGTGCAGGTCTCGGCCAGCGATTGGCCGACAGATGCTTTGCCCGCGCATTTACGGTCACGTATCGAAGTCATCGGTAACGATCATAAGCTGCTCGGCAGCGGACGTGATCTGGAGCAATTGCGCACGAAGCTAGTGCAGGTGAAGACGGAGCCGACGAAGGAACCAAAGGACTGGCAGATCGCCGCGCAACGCTGGGAACGCTTCGGCATCACGGGCTGGACCTTCGGTGAATTGCCTGAACGGATCACCGTGAGCGAAGGACCGGGCTTGCCGCTCTATGCATGGCCGGGACTCGCTTATGAGGATGGCAGCGTGAACGTGCGCTTGCACCGCAGCGAAGACCTCGCCCGCAACGCCACGCTCCGCGCCGTGCAACGACTGGTGGAACTGGCCATCCAGAAAGATCTCGCGTGGCTGGAGAAGGATTTGCGCGCACTGGTGCGCTACGATTCGTTGTATTCCTCCATCGGCACCGGCGAAGAACTGCTCGAGACGGCGCTGGAGCACCTGAAGAATTACATTTTGCCGCAGGAACCGTTGAAGAAACTGACGGAAGCAAACTTCAACGCTGCTGTAGAAGAGGCGCGGAAGAAGTTGCCAGGAATAGGTGTGCAGTTCATCGACCGCATCGGCGGCATTCTGCAAGCACGGCAGAAGGTAGAGCAAAAGGTTGGTCGTGTAGGAACGGCGGTCGTTCAGTCGGGCAAGAAACTGACCTCGCTCGCGCAACTCGGCCAACCCGTGGCGACGACCAGCAGTAATCCCCTCGCAACGGAACTCGCGGAATTGATGCCAGCGCGGTTCTTGGAACAGGTGTCGTTTACGCGCTTGAACCACCTGCCCCGTTACCTGAAGGGTCTGCTCACGCGCGCGGAACGCGCTTCGCTGAATCCGGTTAAGGATCAGGAGCGGGCGAAAGCGCTCGCACCTTATGCGAACGTGCTAAAACGCATCCAAGCCAAGGCTCAACGCACTCCGCAGGCACAAGCGTTGGTCGATGAATTTCGCTGGATGGTGGAGGAGTACAAAGTATCTCTCTTTGCGCAAGAACTCGGCACGGCCGTGCCGGTCTCGCCGAAGCGACTGGATCAACAACTCGAATCGCTAAGACAATCGGGCGTTAACTGGTAGCTGACGGAACGGGTTTGCGCTGTGAGGGCACGCGCGGGCAGACGGGCAGGTATTTCTGGAGGAACACGATAAAATAGAAAACTTGCATGCGCCACCAGATGGCGAAGCTGTTGCTGAGATTGCCCGCGAGAACGGTGTTCACGGTAGCAGGGATACGCATGCGATCCACGGGATGCGTGATGATCTCACCAAAGTGCGGCTTGTACCAGTTGTTCACGAAGCGCAGATAGAGATCCATCACGCGATTCATACTGCGCTCATAGCGGCTGAAAGCAGCATCGCGTTGAGTGGAGTTCTTCAACGCCTTATTCAAAGCCTCCGCAGCCTCTTCACCGGAACGGATACCGAGGAACACACCCGTGCTGAACACCGGATCGATGAACCCGGCAGCATCGCCCGCGAGCATCCAGCGTTGACCGATGAGGCTGGTGTTGCGATACGAGTAATCGCTGGCGGAATAAACTTCAGTCACGCGCGTGGCATTCGTCATCGTGTTCCAGATGGTCGGATACTCGCGCAGACTGTCTTCCAGCGCCACTTCTGGGGACTTCTTCGCCGCCTTGAAATCCGCGATATCCATCACGAAACCGATGCTCATCCTCGTAGGCGAGAGCGGGATCATCCAGTACCAGCGATCATGCGCCCGGATGATGCGGATAAAGCCGCCTTCCTTGCCCTCCGCACGCGTGACGTTCTCGTAATGCGCGAACACCGAGAATTTCTTCAACGTCTCATAATTGCGCTTGAGCCGGAAGTATTGGCCCACGACAGCATTGCGCCCGCTGCAATCCAACAGATAGCGCGCCCGAACCTTCTGTGTGCCTTGCGCATCCTTGAGCGTGAGGCCAATCTCATCGGCACCGAAGTCTAAGTGTTCGACAAACGTTTCCTGACGCACTTCCGCGCCGTTCTTGCTGGAATTATCCAGCAGCAGCTTGTCGAACTCCGAACGCGTTACTTGGTAAGCATAGGCGTGGCACGGTTTCAGTCCTTTTTGGAAGAAGATTTTGACCGTGTTCGCTCCGCAGGCGGTGGATATCTCCGCGCCGTATTTATGAACGAAGCGTTTATCCATCTCCGCCTTCACGCCCAGCCGCTCAAAGGCTTCCATGCTGTGGGGCAGGAGGGATTCGCCGATGTGGAAACGAGGGAACTTCTCGCGCTCGAGCACAAGGACCTTATGCCCCTGGCGGGCAAGCATCGTGGCCGCCGTGCTGCCAGCCGGACCACCACCGATGATTGCGACGTCGTACAACGATTCCATGGTCGCTGGAGGATAAAGTCGGCCTTGCCAAGCGGGCAATTGTTAACTTCTGGCCGGTGCGAGCCGCCGAAAAAGGGGCAAATCACGTCAACAGACCTCGAACCTAACGCCACCCAATCTTCGTTGAAAAAATTTCACGCAGTGATAGACAAAGCCGCAATCATCTATCAAAAAAAGGATGATGCCGTTCAACCCAGAAAAGCATCGACGGGAGCGCATATCCTAGTAGCCAATCAACACCGGTAAGGCGAACGGCTGCATCGGCAGTCCAAGGAACTGCAAGGTGTATCAACTTCGAGTGCGCAAGTGCGCCACCGGGCACTTTATTGATAATTCCTTCCGAAAACACCTCCTTGATTGATTGGCTTGTTGCTTGTTTGACCCTCCCGATCCAATTGCACCTCCCTCGATGAAATCGACCGCCATCAAGCAGTTCGTCAAGCTTCGCAAACCGACCACCTTCGAACGCACCCGGTTGACATCGGGCGCTTAGGCATGCCCAGAGAGATTTAGCCAGAGCAGTGCCGCCTATTGTATCACGATAGGGTTTAGGAAACCCGAAGCAACCAGATGGCCACGCAGCCGAATCACAGAACGGAACCTGCCAAAAGGTGCGAAACCGACGCAAGTAGCCGATACGCGGACTTTACTGCCGCAATGTCCCTGCCATACCCAGCCAATCATTTAGAGATCCGGCCAACGTCACCAAAGCCCCGTTCGGCCTCCTATTTTTGGCCATACCAACTTTCAACCGTATCCTCCATCTCCATGGTACAACCCGAATGCCGGCCTACCCCGGTTTACAACGGCAGGCGGCGTTTGGGATTTTGTGGTTCCCCGATACGCGGAGAGTTGAGCGGCCCGGCTGGAGGCGACAGGGCACGGGATTCAGCGATGCAATAAAGCTTCGTGTTGGTGCGGATGAAGAGCTGGCCTTGGGAGACGGCGATCACCGAACGCG
>CAZPUL010000067.1:0-25155 GCA_964589735.1 uncultured Verrucomicrobiota bacterium
GCGAACTGGACGTCGGTGGGCGTAGGATTGTATGTGCCACCGGGGAATCCATGAGTCACTGCGGAACCAGCCGGGTCGTGACCAAGTGCGAGGTGTGAAGGCCGAAGTTCGGCTTCCAAATGAAGTGCGAACTTTGGAGTTCGGCGTCGAATCGACTTCTTTAACGAGGAGGGTTGGACGGGATAGCTCACAGGGGTCGGGTGGTTTCATTGCTCTTTGAAATAGTTCTCTGTTTAACCGCAGATGGACGCAGATAAACGCAGATGGGGGCGAAGAACTGATTTCGGTTCTGAGCCTTGTGTCTGGGTCTCGCTGAGTCTTTTTCTGATGGTTATTTGAAGTGGCTGGCGAGGGTTTGGTGCGGGAGGTGTGGACTGGTTGCTAGAGTGCCGCAGGACAGGATGCAACTGTGAGAGTGTCACATTGAACAAACTGGATGGAAGGCTGCTTCGGGGAACGCTAAATAAAGTTGAGAGGTGATTGTGTTGAGGGTTGAGTGGGGAATGAGGCCGGGGGATTGATGCTATTCGCGGAAATTCGCGGAATTCGTGTCAACTCCCCCGCCCCATCTGCCGATGCTTCAGATTGTAACGAAAAACAGGCTCGTTTTTTACCCGAAGCCTGTCCAACGTATCCCCGTGATGAGCGAAGAAGTAAAAAGCACACATCAAAAGGCCCTCCAGATCAACCTGGACCCCAGCAAATACGGCACCTTTGCCGAGATCGGCGCGGGGCAGGAAGTCGCCCGCTGGTTCTTCCGTGTCGGCGGTGCCTCTGGCACCATCGCCAAGACCATGTCCGCCTATGACATGACCGTGAGCGATGCGATCTATGGCGCGTGCGACCGTTATGTGAGCCGACAACGCCTCCAGACCATGCTCCAGCATGAGTATGAGCTGCTCATCCAGCGCCTGGCCGCCAAGCGCGGTGCCACGACGAAGTTCTTCGTGTTCGCGGACACCGTGGTGGCCCGCAGTTACACCCGGCAGGATGAAGCGCACGGCTGGCTGGGCATGAAATTCCAGTCGGAACCCGGCGCGGAACCTTCGCAGATCATCATCCACGTCCGCCTCATCGATAAAGAGAACCTGCAAGAACAGGAGGCGCTCGGCATCATCGGCGTGAACCTGATCCACGCCGCCCTGTACGATCACACGTCGCCGGAGGGCATGATCCGTTCGCTGCTGGACAACCTCACGCTGGAACGCGTGGAGGTGGACTTGATCGAATTCAGCGGACCGGCCTTCGCCGGAGTGGACAACCGCCTGATGGCCTTGCACCTCGTGCAGACCGGCCTCACGAAAGCCGCGATGTTCACCGCCGATGGTCGCGTGGTGCAACCCGCCGATCTGCTCTACAAGAAGGCCATCATGGTGGAGCGCGGCAGCTTCCGCCCCGTCACGAAGGTGACCATCGACATGTTGAACACGGCGCAATCGCTCTTCGTGCAGGAACCGAAAGTCCAGGGCGAAGACGTCCTCGTGCTGATGGAGATGACGCTCAAGAACCTCACGGACGGCGACAAGATCGATCACAAGGACTTCCTCGATCGCGTGGACATCCTCGGAGCGCTGGGCAAGACGGTGCTCATCTCGAACTACGGCGAGTATCATCGCCTGGCGAGCTACCTCTTCCGTTACACGAAGAAGATGATCGGCATCTCCATGGGTGTCCCGAGCTTGAAAGAGATCTTCGACGAGAAGTATTACACGGATCTCGAAGGTGGCATCTTGGAATCCTTCGGTCGCCTCTTCAAAAACGATCTCAAGCTCTACGTCTATCCGCTCAAAGAACCGAAGACCGGCATGATGATCACGGCGGGCAACCTGCGCGTGGCCCCGAACCTCCGGCATCTCTACGCCTACCTCGTGGAGAACCGCTTCATCGAGGGATTGCGCGACATCGACGAGAGCTGCCTGCCCATCTTCTCCCGCGATTGCCTCGCGAAACTCCGCGCCAATGATCCCGCCTGGGAAACCATGGTGCCAGCGGAAGTGGCCCGGCTCATCAAGGAGCGCCGCCTGTTCGGCTATCAAGGCTGAGGAGTGGAGCCATCCGGCCCTGCCTTAAAATAAGGCAAAAAGTGGCTAAAGGCCGCTTTTGCAAGACCCATTAGGCTGGCTAGAGTGTCCTAAATCGCACTTATCAGGCAACTTGGGCGCGCAATGAGAACGGAACCTGCTATCCTCACCTCTAGGAATCCATACAGGTCCAAACGGACTGGTTCTTGCCAGCCGACGAAGCCTGTGTAACCAATTAGAGGCAAGCGGGTTATCGCTCCGCTTCAGCACGCAGACAGGTAGAGAATGCTCTGGTGGACGCTACAACAGCTTAAGTCCAAAGACGCCAAAACGCGGCTGAAAGCCGTGGAGAAATTGGCGTCCATGGAGGACGTGAGCGTGCTGGACCCGCTGCTCGCCGCCTTGGGGGATGCCGATGCAGCCGTCCGCAGACTCACCGTCACCGCCCTCGGCAAGCTCAAGGACGAACGCGCCGCCAACCCCCTCGTCAAAGCCCTCCATGATCGCGATGCCGCCGTGCGTGAAGCCGCCGCCGAAGCCCTCCGCGAGATCGGTGACAAACGCGCCATGGAACCGCTCGTCGCCGCCTTGAAGGACGACAGCAGCGGCGTGCGCTGGCGCGCCGCGAGTGCGCTGGAATCACTCGGCTGGTCCCCTGCCAATGACACGCAGAAAGCGCTGCAGCTCGTCGCCTTGGGCAAACTGGAGAAGGCGGCGCAACTCGGTTCAGCCGCCATCGACCCGCTCATCGCCAGTCTGCGGACCAGCGTTTACTACAAGCGCATGCAGGCCGTGGAAGCCCTCGCGTGGATCGGTGATCCCAAGGTGCTGAAGCCACTGACCGAAGCGTTGAAGGACGAAGACTCCAATGTCCGCGCCAAAGCCGTCGAAGGCCTGGCCAGTCTGGGTGATGGCCGCGCCGTGGAACCGCTGATCCTGACCTTGCGGGACAAAGACACCCGCGTCCGCGCCACCACCATCGAGGCGCTCAGCAAACTCGGCGATGCCCGCGCCATCGATCCCCTCGCCCGGCTTTTGAAAGACGATGCCTGGGATGTGCGCATGGCCGCCGTCGAAGCCTTGGGCAAGTTCAAGGACTCCCGGGTCATCCTGCACCTGGTCAATTGCCTCAAGGACAAGGATCGTGATACCCGTCTCGCCGCGGTCATCTCCATCGGCAAGATCGGCGATGCCGCCGCCATCGAACACATCGTGCTGTCGTTGACAGATGAACACGACCAGATCCGCCAGACCGCCGCCAGTGTCTTGCGGCGCTTGCACAAGGAATGGGAGAAATCTGCCGAGGCGAAACAGGCCGCGACGGCCCTGCGCCAGCGCGCCCAGTCCACCGACTACTGGGTCCGTCAGGCCGCCGCCGAAGTGTTGACCAAGATCGGTGAAGTTGAAGCCGCCCAGGAAAGCGAACTGGAGACCAAGCTCTCCAAGGCCGCTGACCCGATGCAGGCCCGCAAGCAGACCACGCTGGAAGCACTGCTCATCTCGCTGGATGATGGCGACCGTGACCTGCGTCAGGCCGCCGCGGAAGCACTCGGCCGGCTGGCGGAAAAACGCGCTGCTGACGCCCTCGCCAAACATATCCAGGACAAGGATGAAGCCGTCCGGAAAGCGGCCGCAAAATCGCTGCTGAACGTCGGCTGGGAACCCAAAGATCAGGCCTCCAGGGCTCGCCAGTTGGTCCTGCTCGAAAAATGGGATGATGCCGCCGCCGTGGGCGAACCGGCCATCCCTGCCCTGGCCGAAGCCGCCGCCAGCCGCCTCAGCAACACCCGGGGGGCAGCCGTGCAAGCCCTCACCAAGATCCCCTCCGCCAAGGCCGCCGAACCGCTCGCCGCCCGGCTGGCCGATGACACACCCGCCATCCGCAAGATGGCGGCCCTGGCATTGCAAAAGCTCGGCTGGTCACCACGCAATCCCGATCAGGCCGCCCGCTACGCCATCGAGATCCAGGACTGGGAAAGCGCGGCCCAAGGCGGCTTCATCGTCGTCCCGCTGCTGATGGAGATCATCAAGGCGAAGAACGAGCACGCGGATTCATGGACCGGGGCGGAAACGGCGCTCGCCGCCATTATGGATGTCAACGCCGTGCCTTTCCTCATCGAACTGTGCAACGACCCGGATTTGACGTCTGCCTCGGTGCGCGCCATGGAAAACATTCTCGCGCAATCCAGCCATGAACTTTCCGACCGCGACCTGAGCGCCATCGCGGACCTCCCCACGCTGATGCAGAACCAGCACGAGTTCGACCCGCAGACCGCCACGTTCCAGATCGTCGGCTTTGAACCCTTGGATACTTCGCGCCTCCAGCAGCATGCCCGCCGGGAACTGGACCGGCGCAAAACCTCCTTCGCCGCCACCGGATGAGCAACCCTGTCCATCGCAAACGCGTCCTCTTCGTGGATGACGATCAGAGCCTGCTCGAGATGATCGAGAACCTCTTCAGCCTGTGGTCCAAAGGCACATGGGAAGTCCTCCTCGCCCCCACCACCGGCAAGGCGCTCGCCATCCTGCAAGAGCGCCCGCTGGACCTCATCGTCATCGATCTGCACATGCCCGTGATGGATGGCTTTCAATTCCTGAAGCTCGTCCACCGCAAGTATCCCAATCTCCCCAAGGCCATCCTCACGGGGGCGACAGATGCCGCCTATCGTGATCTTTGCCTGGCCAACGGTGCCGATCTCTACCTGCAAAAACCTTCGGCCATCGACCAGATGGAAACGGTTTACTCCACGCTCAATGAGATCGTTGATGTGCAGGCGCAGGATGGCTTCCGCGGTGTATTGCGTCGCGTTGGTCTGCAGGAAGTGCTGCAACTGGAATGCCTCGGCACGAAATCTTCCGTGCTGGAGATCACCACGCAGGGCACGAAAGGCCGCATCTTCATCAAGGACGGCAACATCATCCACGCCCACATCGGGCAGAGCAAAGGTGAGGATGCCTTCAACCGCCTGCTGGCGTTTGATACCGGCGAGTTCACCCTCAAGCCCTATTCCGAACCCGGTGAGGAGAGCATCAACTGCCAGTGGGAGATGCTCATCATGGAAGCCGCGCGCGTGCGCGATGAGATCCAGGAAAAGGCCGATGCGGCCAAGGCGGGCCTGACGGTAGTTCCGCCGCCGCCCACACCAGCTCCAATCGCCGCCTCAACATCAACCAAGCCACTGGCTGCGTTGGGCATCAAACCGCAAAAACAGCCCAATCCCACCCTGCCCCAGCCCAAAATCGAGGAGATCATTGTCTGCACCAATCAAGGCGAGACGCTCTACGAATGGCAGGCCACGGATGCCGATATCCGCGTGGAACTGGCCCGTCTCCTGCAGACCCGCGCCGAACATCTGGGCAAAAATCTGAACCTGGGCAAATGCGACCGCATCGAAGCTCCGGGCAATAATACCCGTATGGTCTTCCAATTGCAGAAGACCTGCACCGTCTTCGTCCGCTCCAGCAACGTCACTCCGGAGATCCTGCTCGCCGGAGCCGCCAAATAACCGCCACCATGCTGACCATCTTCAACAACTGGCTGGATGATAACTCGCAGGCAGAAGGCATTCTGGGTGCCGGCGTGCGCTACAATGACAAGACCACCTATCTTATCCCCAAAGAAAACGGGGTAAACCGCGAAAAACTGGAAAACACCTGTCAGGTCATCGCGGAAGTTTTTCAGACCTTCAAGCTGCGCAAATCACCAGTGGCCCAACTGACTTGGAAGTTCGAGAAAGGCACCCTCTACACCGCCATGCGCTCCGATGGCAACTGCCTCTGCCTCGTCACCAACAATCAGCTTCACAAAGAAGAACTCGACCGCATCTTCTACGAGTTCCAAACTCTCTGGGGATAAATATCCGTCTCGCTCGGCCTTGATTATTCCTACTTTCCCAACGGGGCCAACCCTCCCTCTTCCCCTTACGTATCACGCATTACGAATCATGGAAGAAATCCTGTAAATCTTGTCGATCCTGTCAAAAAAATTATTTGCCCGCCGTCCACCCGCCATCAATGATGAAATCCGTCCCCGTCACAAACGCCGATTCATCGCTCGCCAGATACAGCGCCGCGTAAGCGATCTCCTCCGGCTTCGCCATGCGCCCCAACGCTTGCGTCGAGGCCATCTCACGATACGCCTTCTCCGGATCAGGATACTCTGCCAGCCGCGCCTTCACGAACGGTGTCTCCACGCGTCCCGGGCAGATGCAATTGCAGCGGATGCCATCCAGCGCGTGATCCAGCGCGATGCCCTTCGTGAAACCCACCACCGCAAACTTCGTGGTGCAATACGCCAACCGATCCTTCACCGCCACCACGCCACCGATGGATGCGAGGTTCACGACATTGCCCGCCTTGCACTCCACCATCTGATGGATGAACGCCTTCGTGACATTGAACACCCCGCGCACATTCACATGATACATGCGGTCCAGATCCGTCACTTGCGTCTGCAGGATGTTTCCCACATGACCAATGCCCGCATTGTTCACCAGCACATCCAGGCGCCCCTTGGCCGCATGCACCGTCTTCGCCACTTCCGCACAGCTCTCTTCAGAAGCCACATCCAGCTTGAGAAACTCCGCCTGTCCACCCGCCTCTTTGATCTTCGCCACGGTCACCGCCCCGCCCTTCTCATCGCGGTCCGTGACATACACGAAGCCACCGGCCTTCGCGAACACCTCAGCAATGGACTGCCCAATGCCAGACCCCGCCCCCGTGACCAATGTGATTTTCTCTTTCAGGCTGAACATAACTTAAAACTAGTAAGCGTCTCTAAAGGTTGCAATCCCGCGATTGCGCGTCATCGGCGATCTTGAACTAGGAACCTTAAACTTTGAACTCTGCTCAATCCTCAACGGGCACCACCAGGTTCTCCATGATGTAGTCCTTGCGCTCCGGCGTATTCCGCCCCATGTAGAACGTCAGGATGCCGTTCGCTTCCGCCTTGTTCGCATACTCCACCTGGCTCATCCGCATTTCTTTGCCGATGAATTGCTTGAACTCGTTAGGCGAGATCTCGCCCAAACCTTTGAATCGCGTGACTTCGCAGCTCTTGCCCAGCTTGGCCATCGCCGCATCCCGCTCCTGCTCGCTGTAGCAATAGATCGTCTCCTGCTTGTTCCGCACACGAAAGAGCGGCGTCTCCAGCACATAGAGATGACCGTCATGCACCAGTTGCTCGAAGAACCGGAAAAAATACGTGATCATCAGGTTGCGGATGTGCAATCCGTCCACGTCCGCATCCGTCGCCAGGATGACCTTCTCGTAACGCACGTTCTCCGTGTTGTCCTCGATATCCAGCGCGCACATGAGATTGTACATCTCATCGTTCTTATACACGATGTCCCGCTTCAAATCCCACACGTTCAACGGCTTGCCCTTCAGCACGAACACCGCCTGGTTGTTCACATCCCGGCAGCTTGTGATGGATCCGGCAGCGGACTGGCCCTCGCAAATGAACACCATCGTGCCCTTGCCTTTGCCTTTTTCCTTGTCGTAATGGTGTTTGCAATCTTTCAACTGCGGGATGCGCAGGCTCACCGCCTTGGACCGTTCGCGCGCCAGCTTCTTGACCTCCTGCAGTTCCTTCCGCAATTGCTGCGTGTCCTGCACCTTTGTGAGAATCTTTGTCGCGATCTCTTTGTTACGGTTGAAGTAATGCAGCAACTCCTCGCGCACCGTATTCACCAGCTCCGTGCGGATCTCCGTATTGCCCAGCTTGTTCTTCGTCTGCGATTCGAACATCGGGTCTTTCAAGCGGATCGCCACCGCGCCGACAATACACTCGCGCACATCATCGCCATCGAACTTGCCCTTGGCGTACTCGTTCACCGCCTTTAGCAAACCCTCACGGAACGCGCTCAAGTGTGTGCCGCCATCGCTCGTGTACTGACCGTTCACGAACGAATACAATGTCTCACCATAACGGCTGTTCGTGTGCGTGAAGCAAAATTCCAACGTCTTGCTCGTGTAATGCAGCGGTGCATAGATCGGCTCGCTGTTATCCTTCTCCAGATCTTCCAGCACCAAGTCCATCAGGCCACGACGCGAGACGAACTCAGTTCCGTTCAGGTTCAGCCTCAAGCCCGCGTTCAGATAGCTGTAGTGACGCAGACGGCGCTCCACATACTCCATCTTGTAAGCACTGTCCTTGAAGATCGTCGGGTCCGGCTCAAAGCTCACGAACGTTCCGTTCGGCTCCGTCGTCTTGCCCTTTTTCTCGCCCTTCAACTTGCCCTGCTTGAAGGTCGCCTCAAAAAACTCGCCCTCACGATGGCTTCGCACCGTGAACTCTTTCGCCAGCGCGTTCACCGCCTTGGTGCCCACGCCGTTCAAGCCCACGCTGAACTGGAACACTTCGTCGTTGTACTTCGCACCGGTATTGATCTGCGAAACGCAATCGATGACCTTGCCCAGCGGGATGCCCCGGCCGAAATCGCGCACGGAGACATGATTACCATCGATAGTGATCTTCACCTCGCGACCATGGCCCATGATGTATTCGTCGATGGCGTTATCGATTACCTCTTTGAGCAAGACGTAACAACCGTCATCATAGTGCGACCCATCGCCGATGCGCCCGATGTACATGCCCGTACGCAGCCGGATGTGGTCGATCGAGGACAGAGTCTTGATCTTGCTCTCGTCGTAAACGTGCTTCTTTTCTTCCGCCATACAAAATCAAATTAATTACGGTTCGGGCAAAGAATATTGTGTCGGAAACCCGCCCTGCCAATAAGGAAGTTCAGAAAATATTCCCTCGTTACGTGGCCGCCGACATGAGCAGGCTCCCTCCTCCCCTTTTCTCATCCGTGTCAGTCCGTGTTTCATCCGTGGCTAAGTAAAAAAGAAACGGGGCGGACTTTCGTCCGCCCCGTCCACGTCCGTTTGCGGTTTCCCGCAAACCGGTCGAATTAGTAGTCCATTCCGCCGCCCATGCCGTGGTGGTCACCACCGGCCGGAGCTGCAGGCTTCTTCTCTTCCGGAATCTCCGTGATGAGGCATTCCGTGGTCAGCAACAGACCAGCGATGGAGGAAGCGTTCTGCAGCGCCGTGCGGGTCACCTTCTTCGGATCCACCACACCGGCCTTCAGCAGGTCAACGTATTCGCCCGTGGCGACGTTGTAACCTTCCGAGCCTTTGCGCTTCTTGACTTCCTGCACGATGATTGAGCCTTCGACACCGGCATTCAGGGCCAACGCGCGGAGCGGAGCCTCGATGGCGCGCTTCACGATGTCGACACCGATCTGCTCGTCGCCGCCCGGCTTCACCGCTTCAATCGCGGCCAGGCAACGCAGCAGAGCCACGCCACCGCCCGGAACGATGCCTTCTTCCACGGCCGCGCGGGTCGCGTGCAACGCGTCTTCCACACGGGCCTTCTTTTCCTTCATTTCGCTCTCGGTCGCGGCGCCGACGTTGATGACGGCCACACCACCGGCGAGCTTCGCCAGGCGTTCCTGCAGCTTCTCGCGGTCGTAGTCGGACGTCGTCTCTTCGATCTGGCGGCGGATCTGGTTCACGCGGCCCTGAATTTCCGAGCTCTTGCCGTAACCTTCCACGATGGTCGTGTTTTCCTTGTCCACCACGATGGACTTGGCGCGGCCGAGGTCGGCCAGTTCCAAGGACTCAAGCTTGATGCCCAGGTCTTCCGTGATGCACTTGCCGCCCGTGAGGATGGCGATGTCTTCCAGCATGGACTTGCGGCGGTCGCCGAAGCCCGGGGCCTTCACAGCGCAGATGTTCAGCGTGCCACGCAGCTTGTTCACCACGAGCGTCGCGAGGGCTTCGCCTTCGACTTCTTCGCAGATGATCAGGAGCGGCTTGCCGGTCTTCGCGGTCTTCTCGAGGATCGGGAGGAGGTCCTTCAGGCTGCTGATCTTCTTCTCGTAGATCAGGACGTAGGCTTCATCGAGCTTGCACTCCATGGAGTCCGCGTTCGTCACGAAGTACGGGGAGAGATAACCCTTGTCGAACTGCATGCCTTCGACGACGTCGAGGGTGGTTTCGATGGACTTGGCCTCTTCGACCGTGATCGTGCCGTCTTTGCCGACCTTGTCCATCGCGTCAGCGATGATCTCGCCGATCGTGGTGTCCCAGTTGGCGGAAACGGTGGCGACCTGCTTGATCTCTTCCTTGTCCTTGACCTTCTTGGAGATCTTGGCGAGCTGTTCCACGGCCGCGTCAACGGCCTTCTGGATGCCGCGTTGGAGGGAGATCGGGGAGGCACCGGCGGTCACGTTCTTCAGACCTTCGCGATAGATCGCTTCGGCCAGAACGGTTGCCGTCGTCGTGCCGTCACCAGCGGCGTCGCTGGTCTTGCTGGCCACTTCGCGCACCATCTGGGCGCCCATGTTTTCATACGGGTCTTCCAGTTCGATTTCCTTCGCGACCGTCACACCGTCTTTGGTGACCGTCGGAGAACCGTATTTCTTGTCGAGAACCACATTGCGGCCTTTCGGTCCGAGCGTGGCGCTGACTGCGCGGGCGAGCTTCGAGACGCCCCGGAGGAGGGCGTGACGCGCTGCTTCATCAAACAAAATCTGTTTGGCTGCCATAGTATTTAGATAAGTGTGTTAAGAATTGTGGGTTGAAATTAGTCGATGACCGCGAGGATGTCGTCCACGTTCATCAGTTTGTACTCTTTGCCGTCGAGTTTGATTTCCGTGCCGCCGTACTTGCTGACAAGCACACGGTCACCCTTCTTCACTTCGAAAGCGACCTTCTTGCCGTTGTCATCCGTCTTGCCGGTACCCAGCGCGACGATGATGCCTTCGGACGGCTTTTCCTTGGCGGTATCAGGGATGATGATGCCGCCCTTTTTGGTTTCCTTCTCTTCGACCTGTTCGATCAGAACACGGTCACCGAGCGGTTTGACGTTGATTGCCATACGTTCGTTTCGTTCTTTGTGTGTTTATTTGTTTGGATTGCTACTGAATCAAATCCTCCGGCACAGGCCGGCAGGAAAATTTATTTGTCCTTCTTCTCGTCCACCACTTCGGCGTCGATGATCGGACCCTGGTCTTTCTTGTCCTGTTGCTGGTCGCCACCGGCGTCTGCGCCCGGCGTCGGACCGGCACCGGCGGAACCGGTGTTGCCCGTCTGTGTTTGCGGACCGGCGTTCTTGTAGATCTCCGCGACCGCTTCCATCAGTTTGTCGCTCGCCGCCTTGATGGCCGCCGAGTCCGTGCCCTTGAGCGCGTCCTTCACATTGGTCACCGCCGCCTCGATCTTCGCCTTCTCCGCTGCGGGCACCTTGTCGCCCATCTCGCGGAGCGTCTTCTCCGTGCGATAGACCGTGTTGTCTGCCTCGTTGCGCGTCTCAACTTCCTCGCGGCGCTTCTTGTCCTCGTCCGCGTGGGCTTCCGCATCCCGGCGCATCTTCTCGATCTCATCCTTCGAGAGACCGCTGCTGGCCGTGATCGTGATCTTCTGTTCTTTGCCCGTGCCCAGATCCTTCGCGCTCACGTGCAAGATGCCGTTCGCGTCGATATCAAAGGTCACTTCGACCTGCGGCACACCGCGCGGGGCCGGCGGGATGTCGCTCAGGTGGAACTTGCCGATCGTCTTGTTGTCGCGGGCGAACTGGCGCTCACCCTGCAACACATGGATCTCCACGCTCGGCTGGTTGTCCGAAGCCGTTGAAAAGATTTCCGATTTGCGCGTCGGGATCGTCGTATTGCGCTCGATCAGGCGCGTGAACACGCCGCCCAGCGTCTCGATGCCGAAGGACAGCGGCGTGACATCCAGCAGGAGCACGTCCTTCACTTCGCCCTTCAACACACCGCCTTGGATCGCGGCACCCACGGCCACCACTTCATCCGGGTTCACGCCTTGATGCGGAGCCTTGGAAACCAATGTGCGCGCCGTCTCGACGACCCGCGGCATACGCGTCATGCCACCGACAAGCACCAGCTCATCGATCTTGTCCGCCGTGATGCCGGCGTCCTTCAGGCAATTCTTCGTCGGCGTGATCGTGCGCTCGAAGAGGCTGTCGCAGATCTGTTCCAGCTTGGCGCGCGTCAGCTTGAGGCTGATATGCTTCGGGCCGCTCGCGTCCGCCGTGATGAACGGCAGGCTGATGTCATACTGCTGCGTGCTGGACAGGGCGATCTTCGCCTTCTCCGCCTCTTCCTTGATGCGCTGCAGCGCGTCCGGCTGCTTGCGCAGATCCACACCGCTGTCGCGCTTAAATTCATCCAGGATCCAGTCGATGATCTGGTTGTCCCAGTCATCACCGCCCAGGTGCGTGTCGCCGTTCGTGGCCTTCACTTCGAACACACCGTCGCCGATTTCCAGCACGGAGATATCGAACGTACCGCCACCGAGGTCATACACGGCGATCTTCTCGTCCTTCTTCTTGTCCAGACCGTAGGCGAGCGAGGCCGCCGTCGGCTCATTGATGATGCGCAACACTTCCAGACCCGCGATGCGGCCGGCGTCTTTCGTCGCCTGACGTTGCGAGTCGTTGAAGTAAGCCGGCACTGTGATGACCGCTTGCGTGATCGTCTCGCCCAAACGCGTCTCCGCGTCAGACTTCAGCTTCGCGAGGATCATCGCGGAGATTTCCGGCGGGCTGAACTGCTTTGGCTTGCCATCGATTTCCACTTCCACACAGGCGTCCCCGTTCGGACCGGCGACGACCTTGTAAGGCACTCGCTTCAACTCTTCCTGGACCTCGTTGAACTTCCGGCCCATGAAGCGTTTGACGGAATAAATCGTGTTACGCGGATTTGTGACTGCCTGACGCTTCGCCGCGTCGCCCACCAACCGCTCCCCATTCTTCGCAAACGCCACCACTGATGGCGTCGTGCGCTTGCCCTCGGAATTCTCCATGACTGACGGCTCGCCGCCCTCCATCACTGCCATACAGGAGTTCGTCGTGCCCAAGTCGATGCCTAATACTTTTGCCATAGTTCTTTTTAACTTAAGAAATTCGAGTCACTAGGAGCAGACATGGTGCCAACCCTAAAGGAATTCACGTAACCAATTGAAAGCCAACATGATAGATAAATAAAACCCCTTAAACCCCTCTGACCGCACCTGAAAAGTGAGACAAAATGTCCCACTTACCCGAAGTGTGTCACACCTAATGTGCGCCACCCTGTCACACCAACGGTGCGGGACGTCCTCGCCCGCAGCAACGTCCCTCAGCAAAAGCAGTCACCTTTGATACAAGAACCAACCAACGCGCCCTTCGTGTTTCTCGCATCAACCCGAAGAAATATCACTCACCACCCGGTCAAACTCCCCCTTCGCCAGTTTCCCCTCCTCGATGAAATACCGGACCGCGCCTGAATCACTCCAGCAATAGTCCAGTTCTGAATCGAAAGAAAACAACAGCCGCCATTGCTTCGCTTCTCTGGCGAAACCTTCCTTGCCCAGCGATTTGTTCCACCTCATGCACGCTTCCAATGCATCCAGATCTGCCACCGTCAACATCTCCTCGCGATTGCCCAGCGTGCAGTAGTGATTGTGCAATACGCGGGCGGCATGGCCCAACACAAAGGTCACATCGGAGAAATCCATCCGGTCACCGATCTGATCCAGTTCTCCCATCGCCCATCTTACATCCTGCAGCCGGTTCATCTTCCGCCGCCCGTGATCCATGAGCCGGTCCATGATCGGCATGTGCAGCTTATCCCTCGTGCCCGTCTCGCTGATCATCTTTTCCATCTCCTTCAGGTGCATCGCCCCGAGCAGTTGGGAAAACATTTTGCCTATGCCGGACTCATCCGCCTCTTTCTGGCGCTGCTGCTTGATTTCAGCCGAAAGCTTCCCGATCTGCTTTTGGCGGGTTCGCAAATCCTTCGACCATTCAAACAGCCATACCACCTTTCGGTCATGCCTTGCCCTTTCCAGTTCCAGGATGATCGCATCCCAAGCCCCGAACACCTCCATCAGCCGGGACAAGTCCATCTTGGTGCCTTGGGCCATCGCCTCGACTGCCGCCGTCTGTTTTTCGTAAAACTTTTTGCAGACTCCGCCAAACTTCTCCGGCCACTCCTTGCCTTTTTCCTGCGCCCGGTTCTTCCAGAGCGGTTCAGCAGCTCTCAGTTCCTCGGCCATGGATTTCAAACGCCCGCCCAGCTTGGGACAGGCAAACACCTCTCCTCTGGAACCATCTGCCGTCTCCTGTGCCTTTTTACGAAGGGCCGCGATCTTCTCGAAAGAAAGCCACTTGAACTCGTCCTGTACCTTTCCGAAACCAGCCGCCACCTGCATGGCATGGTCACGGGCATATTCCATCTCGTATCGTGGCAGCCCAAACAACTGCCCGATGGCATTATCCGGCCATAACTCATCCAGCACATCCTGCACCTCCTCGTCCCAGTCATTGTCGGGATCATAAGTCCACGACCAGGCAGGCACCAGACGGCACACCAAGGTGGAGCACACCTCACCACGCTCCGGCCCGTTGCCCTGCGTGATATACTCGCTATCGGCCGGAGGACGCTGCGGTTCACCTAATCTGGCCGCCACGACCACCGTCTGGAGCAGATCTGTATCCTCATCGTGAAAGAAAAGCAGCCAGCCGAGGGCTGGCACTTCATCGAACAATTCATGCGCCGCATCCGTGTTTATCCGCCCCAGATAATGCAGCAGCTTCCCTTCCCGCTCCGGCCAGGCGATCCCCTCCGGCAACGGCGGCTTCCCGCCCATCACGCAAGGGGCTGTATCCGGTTTCAACTTCTTGTCCGGCACGAGCGCCAGGCACTTCGCCAATTGAGACACTACTGGCTCGGGCAACTTCGGCAATTTCGGCCATTCAGTCTTGTTCGCCATAAACACCCCTCAATGTGCTGCCGGTATCTTGCCGGCAGTTCCTGCCTCCGGCGGACACCTACGCCGCCAACTTCCCTTTCGTAATCGTCCTCGTTCTCGTCGTCGTCCTCGCCCCTTCCCCTATTCCTTCCTCAAAAACCCCTCCAGCTTCCCCGCCAACTCCTCCGGTATCCGCATCGGCTTATCCTCCGTGCTGGTGCAAGCATGAATCGTCGTTCCCTCTACCAATAACTTCCCCGCTTCATTCAACACCCGATACGCGAACATCACCTTCACCGACCGCATCTCCGCGATCCACAACTCGATCTTCAGCACATCGTCATACCGCGCCGCCGCACGATACTTCAACTGCACATCCAGTACCGGAAAAATGATACCCTGCTCTTCCAATTGAAGAAACGTGATGCCCAAAGAGCGAAAAAACTCCCCGCGCGCTTCCTCCAGAAAATCCAGAAACCGCCCGTAATACACATGGTTCCTCACCGTGCAATCCGAGTAAGTCACCCGATGAGCGTGTGTAAAAACCCGATGACTCATAAACGTTCGACACAAACCTGCTGCCTCCACGCAACGATGGTTGGCCATTTCTCATCGGTTATCCCGTTGTGAGACCAGTAGACAACCTTTCCGCTAGGATCAATACAGTAGCAGTCACCGTTGTCCTCAACGAATGGCAGCAAATGGCGGGGCACACCCATAAGCCGCCATGCAGTGTCAGCAATCTCGAACAGGTCAAGGTGACCGGAGCCGGGCAATATTACCGCAGGTTCAAGTGTGGCATCCGCCACATCACCACCACCTCGCAGAAATGCCCTGTAGTCTGGATGAAACGCAAGTCCAAGTCGCAGCTCGGCAGCAGCGATTTCCTCATCTGTTGGTGGTCTGAAAGGATTGTCGGAAGCCATACTCATGACACCTCCCATCTGTGTTAATCTGTGTCCATCTGTGGTTAACTACCCCTTCAACCCCAGCCCCAGCTCCGTCTTGCAGTACTTGATGCTCCGTTCCAGTTCCGCCTTCTGGTAATCCGCCTGTGCCTGGCCCGATCCCTTGAACGACTCCGCCGGCTTGCCCTTCCGCGCCAGCGCCGTGAACCGCGCGAACTCATACGGCCGCACCTTCGGAAACACCTTCCAGAATTCCGGCTTCAGATAATCATGCTGCTTTGCGTATTCGGAGATGATCTCCAGCGTCACCGGCACACCCGGGCACACCTCCACCCAGCGCTTCAGATACGCCTTCATATCCACCACACCTTCACCAACTGCCGCCCACTTGGCTGCGGCGCCCGTCGGCGTCTCCCACACGATGGAATCGCGGATGCCCGCGCACGCCGCGTAAGGCGCGAGGATTTCCAAGTTCACATGCGGATCTTCCAACGTCCACGTAGCATTGCCCGGGTCGATCGTCGCACCCACGTAATCCTTGCCCGCCTCCTCGATCAGCATCTGCAATTCCCACGCCTGCATATCGCCCGCATGATTCTCGATGGCGATCTTGATGCCATTATCCTGCGCGAAACTCTTCACCGCCTTGCACGTCGCCACTGTGTCCTTGATACGCGCCTCGATACCGCCTTCGGAAGCCCGGTCACGTGCATTGCCCAAGTAGCAACGCGCCACCTTCGAGCCCAGCGTCTTCGCGATCTTGATCGTCAGTTTAAGATGCTCCTCCGCCGTTCCCCACTTCTTCACCTGCCCATAAGTGTTCGATGTTGGACAAATGCTGCCTGTGCCGCCTTGAATCTCGATGCCCAAGTCATCCGCCTTCTTCTTCAAGTCCTTGAGGTACGCCTCCGTATGATTCTCGTAAACATCGAGGTCCGAGAAGAGGACGACATCCACCTTTTGTTCCGCCGCGTATTCCAGCACCTTGCCCGCTTTCCAATTCGAGCTGCGGATGGAGAAATTATCAAACCCCAGTTTCACCTTCGCGGGCTTGGCTGCTTGTGCCGAAGCCAGGGAAGGCGCAGTCAATGCGGCCGCCGTGGCCGCCATGGCTGTGGTTTTGATGAAATCGCGGCGCGTCGTCGTGGACTCGTTGTTGGCATTCATGGGCTGGCCGAAGACTTAAACCGAATCAGCCCTTCGCCGCCAGATGTTTTTCCACCGCCTCCGCCATCGCGCTCACACTCGTCAAAATCTGTTTCGCCGCTGCCTGGTCAGGGATCTTGAGTCCGAAATTCTTGTCCAGCGCCACCACCAGTTGCAGCGCATCTACCGAGTCTAAACCAAGGCTTTCAGGGCCAAAAAGCGGCTGATCATCCCCGATCTCCTCTGCCGTTACTTGCAACATCAGGTTTTCCACCATCAACTGTTTGATCCGTTGTTTGATCTCAGCGTTCGTTTGCATTCAATTAATCCCCACGGTTTCCACCGCCAACAGAAGCCACCTTTGCCCCAAAATCAACTTCCGATTTACTATTCGTAATCGTCCTGAACCCCGCGCCCTTAGGTCGGGGCGTTCTCGTCGTCGTCCTCGATTATCCGTTAAATCGTTAAAAGCGTTGAATCGTTACAACGTTTTAACCATTTAACGTTTTTAACGAATCTCTACAGGATTCCCCCATCCACCTTCACCACCGCCCCCGTCACATAGCTTGCCTCCGGCGACGCCAAAAACCTCACCACCGACGCCACCTCCTCCGGCTTGCCCAGCCGCCGCATCGGGATGCGCCCGGCCGCCGCCTTCTTCGCCTCCGCATCCATCGCCGCAAGCGCCTCCGTCTCGATATACCCGGGGCAAACACTGTTCACTGTGATGCCCGCGCGCGCCACCTCTTTCGCCAGCGACTGGCTCATCGCCACCACACCCGCCTTCGCCGCCGCATAATTCGCCTGCCCCGCTGGCGCCAGCAACGCACTCAGTGAGGACACATTCACGATGCGCCCACCCCGCTGCCCCATCATCGTCGGGATCACCGCTCGGCAACCGAGAAATGCCGCGTCCAGATTCGTCGATAAAACTTTCCGCCACGCCTCATCTGTCATCGTCGCCAGCAACGCATCCTCATGCATCCCCGCATTATTCACCAGCACATCCAGCCGACCGCTCTTCGCCGTGATCGTCTGCACCGCCTCTCTCCACGCTGCTCCCGAAGTCACATCCAGCGCGATGACCTCCGCCCGTCCGGCAAATGCCTTCACCAACGCTTCCGCCTGTTCGCGCTGGCGGTTCACGCCCAGCCACACGAAGGCATTCGTATCCCGCGTCAAAAACTCACGCGCAATGGCCCGGCCCATCCCGCCATTCGCACCCGTCACCAAAATGATTCGTGCATTCATGCTTTCACCCATCGTGCCCCGATCGCCTGTTGATTGCAGCCCACTACGCTCACCACCGCGGACGCCACCGCGCCGCTGGCCACCCGTTCACACGCGAGCACACACTGCCACGCACTCGCCGCCGCGAATGCTTCGCCAAAAATCTGTTTCACCGACCGTTTCGGCATCACTGCACTCGCCCAAGCCACCGTCTCCGCCGCATCGATTGAAGCACTGCCCGTCCGGCTGTCACCCAGCCAGTCCGCCGGTCCCGCTTGAGCCAGCTCCTGCTGCATCTGGGCGGCAGCGGTCAGCTTGCTGCTGCTGTCGTGGAAGGAAAATGCATCCGTCACGCCATCAAGCAACACCGCCCCAGTCGCTGCCCGCTTAAGATAGATGGCTCCCGCCCCTTCGCTTACCACCACGGAAGGATCGAACAGCGCGCTCGCCTCCGATGTCAGCCAGTCGCCCTCCTCCGCGCTCACCACCAGACACGCATCCACCTGACCGCGTCCGATCCATTGCGCCCCCAAGGCCAGTCCTTGCAGGAACATGCCCGGATCGCCGACGATCGTATAATTGATACCCGTGGCGCCCAGCAACGCCGCCAGATGACTCGCGGGCGCATTGAACACCGTCTCCGGAAACACCAGCGGACTCGCCGTCGCCGGATCGCGCAACACCTCATCATAGAAGCGCCGCGAATAATTCACACACCCGGACATCACGCAGAACACCACGCCCAACCGCAACGCCCCCTGCTCCACCTGCGCCCGGTCCGCTCCCAAAGCCTCCAACGCCGCCGATAGCGCAAAGGAACTGATCGGGCTCGTCCGCCGCAACCGTGCATGCGCCACGAACGCCGGTCGCGTCGCGGGCTTCGGGACCTTGCGCAACCGCAGTGTCTTTGTCGCTCCCGCCCGCACGAATTCCTCCACCGGCAACGGCGCACCCGCTTGCATCGCAGACACCAGCTCCGTCGCCGTCCATCCGGCGGGCGATACCGCGCCCCAGCCTGCAGCCACGATGCTCATGACCACCTCCGGAAGATAAGCGTCGCATTCGCCCCACCAAACCCGAACGAATTGCTCAACGCAAAGTCAAAACTCGCCTTCGCCGGTTCCCTGATCAGTTCAAATTTACACGCAGGATCAGCCGTCTGTGTCCCCCGCATCGGCGGCAGCCACTGCCCTTGCAACGCCTGCAAACAGATCAGCGCCTCCACCGAGCCCGCCGCCCCCAACAGATGCCCGATGCTCGCCTTCGTGGAACTCACCCGCATCTTGTCTGCATGCTCACCGGCCCAACGACTGATCGCATGCGCCTCCGCCCCATCATTCATCGGCGTGCCCGTGCCATGCGCATTGATATAGCCTACTTGCTCCGGCGTGATACCCGCCACTCGCGTCGCCTCATCCATCGACTTCAATGCCGCGTCCCCTTGCGGATGTGGCTGCGTGAGATGATGGGAATCCGTCGCCGCACCATAACCCACCACCTCACCCAAAATCTTCGCGCCGCGCGCTTGTGCCGACTCCAGCGATTCCAGCGTCAGCACCGCCGCCCCTTCACCCAGTGCGAGTCCATCGCGTTGCGCATCAAACGGTCTGCACGATGTCGTCGATAGCGCCTGCAATGAATCGAACCCCGCGAACACCAACTGGCACAAACCATCGTAGCCCCCCGTCAGCACGCGCTCCGCATCGCCATAGCGGATCATCTCAAACGCCTGTCCGATGGCATTGCCACCTGACGCACACGCATTCGCGATCAACGTCACTGGTCCGGAAACCCCCAGCGCCTCCATGATGTCCAGCACCTGCCGCTGCGCCTGATACTGCACCACGCGTGTGGCCTGTCCGTGAGACTTCCCCGGTGTAGCAATGGCCTGTCGATAAAAAGTCTCACCCAGATTCATCCCCCCGCTGGTCGTTCCCAACACCACGGGCAATCTGACGCCGCCATTCCAGCCGGATTGCCCCCACGCCTCCTCAGCCGCCAGAAACAACAACCGCGACGCCCTATCCATCCGCCGCCATTGTTTCTCCGTCACCCGCTTGCTCGGACTGCGTTCCGGCACGATCGCCTGTGCCGCCGTCTTCACCCGTTGCTTGGAGACATCGAAGAAGGTGACCGGTGAAAAAGCTGTCTTGCCCACCTGAAACCCCGCCGCATTGACTGTCATACCCGTACCCAGCGCCGTGACCATACCCATTCCCGAGACAACGACTCGCCGTTTCGGCAAGGGATTAAGTGATGATCCTCGGAAATACAGCATGCGTAATCGATATGTTGCCACCGACCATAGAAAGCCCCACCCCTTCAAGTCAACGCCGCCGAATCTGCCCGCGTTTTCCCGAAATACTCAGTTCCTATGCCAAAAGCCCCTTCACCACGTGCCCGTGCACATCCGTCAACCGAAACTCCCGCCCCTGATACTTGAACGTCAGCCGTTCATGATCCATCCCCAGCAGATGCAGCACCGTCGCGTTCAGGTCATGCACATGCACCGGATTCTTCGCCACGTTGAACCCATATTCATCCGTCTCCCCATAGCTGATGCCGCCCTTGATGCCGCCACCCGCCAGCCACATGGTGTAAGCGTCCTTATGATGATCTCGCCCCGGTGACGTCTTCGCGCCATCACCATTGATGCCTTGGCCCACCGGCGTGCGACCAAACTCCGCGCCCCAAATGACCAGCGTATCATCCAGCAACCCGCGTTGCTTCAAGTCCGTGATGAGCGCCGCCATCCCTTGATCCACATCCTTGCACTTCGCGCGCAAGCGGTTCTCCAAGCTGGAATGATGATCCCAATCCGAATCATACAACTCGATCAATCGCACTCCCCGCTCCACCAACCGCCGCGCGAGCAAGCAGTTGTTCGCGAAGGACGCCGCACCCGGTTTCGCCCCATAAAGCTTCAATGTGTCCGGCGATTCCTTGCTGATGTCCATCAGCTCCGGCACTGAGGTCTGCATGCGATACGCCATCTCATACTGGCTGATGCGCGTCGCGATCTCAGGGTCGCCCACATCCGCCAGTTGCGCCTGGTTCAACTGGTTCACCGCATCCAGCACCTGCCGACGCTGCTCGTGGTTGTGCCCCTTCGGGTTCGAGAGGAACAACACCGCATCCCCGCTCGAGCGGAACTGAATCCCCTGATACACGCTTGGCAAAAACCCGCTCGACCACAGACTCGTCCCCGCGCCACCCGGCGGCCCTGATAACATCACCACATACGATGGCAGATCGCGATTCTCCGAGCCCAACCCATACGACACCCACGAACCAAAACTCGGCCTTCCACCGCGCCCAAACCCCGTGTGCAAAAACATCTGCGCCGGCGCGTGATTGATCTCATCCGTATGCAACGACCTCACCACCGCGATGTCATCCGCCACTTTCCCCAGAAACGGCAGCAGCTCCGAGATGCTCTGCCCGCTCTTCCCGTGCTGCGAAAATTTGAACTTCGTGCCCGACAATTTGAGATTGTCACCGATGAACGCGAACCGCTTCCCTTTCGTTAGCGATTCCGGGCAATCCTGCCCATCCAGCTTCTGCAACGTCGGCTTGTAGTCGAACAGGTCCAACTGCGACGGCGCGCCGATCATGTGCAGATAGATCACATGTTTCGCCTTCGGCGCAAAATGCGGCTGATGCAACGCCAGCGGATTCACCGCCCCAAACGCCTCCCCGCGCAGCAACGACGAAAGCGCCATGGCCCCAAACCCAAGGCTGGTCCGGCGAAAAAACTCCCGCCGGGGAATCACGTGACTGATGTCGTTATAGTTATTCATGGCAAATTCAATTCTTCGTGATCGTTTCGTCGAGATTCAACATCGCCGTCGCCACTCCGTACCACGCGGCGAACTCCGCCGCCTCCACACCTTTCGGCGCTTCAAAATTCCCCAGCAACTCCTTCGCCGCCTTCGCATCCACGCGATACGCCGCCAGTTGTTTCATGTACAATTCCGCCACCACTTTCGCTTCCATTTCCTTCGGCGCCCGCGCCAAACAGATCGTGAACGCCCGCTCCACTCTCGCCGTCACATCCGCCTGCGGCACTTCCTTCATCAACCGCTGCGCCAGCCCGAACGCCGCCTCCACATACACCGGATCATTCAGCAGCGTCAGCGCCTGCAACGGCGTGTTCGAGCGCGAGCGCTTCACCGTGCAGGCCATGCGCCCGCTCGCATCGAATGTCGTGAAGCTCGGATACGGCGCGCCTCGCTTCCACACCACATACACTCCGCGCCGATACTTCTCTTCGCCCGGACTCACCACGTAATCATACTTCTGCCCGCCCACCTTCAGCCACAATCCATCTGGCTGATACGGTTTGATCGGTGGCCCGCCCTGTTCGAGACTGATAAGCCCCGCCATCGCCAGCGCGTTGTCCCGGATCATCTCCGCATCCATGCGGAAACGCGGCCCGCGCGCATACAATTTGTTCTGATCATCCAGCGCCAGCAACTCCGTGCTCACCCGCGACGCCTGCCGATACGTCGCCGACATCACCATCGTCTTCAGCGTCTGCTTCATCGACCACCCCTTGTCCATGAAGTCCACCGCGAGCCAATCGAGCAACTCCGGATGCGTCGGTGTTTCGCCCTTGATGCCAAAATCCTCCGGCGTCGCCACCAGTCCGTGCCCAAACAATTCCATCCACCACCGATTCACCGTCACCCGCGCCACCAAAGGATTCTCGCGGTCCACCAACCACTTCGCCAAATCCAACCGTGTCGGACTGGCTTCATCGCTCACCACAGGTTGCTTCGCTTTCGTCTCCAGCTTGATCTGATGCAACACCCCCGGCACACCCGGCGCGATTTTCTCCCCCGGACTCCGAAAATCCCCGCGCCCAAAGATCGTGCTCATCCGCGACTGCTCCACCTCTTGCATCACCAAGGTGGACTGCCCCTTCGCCGCTTTCAGTTTGCGATCCAGGTCCAGCTTCTTCAGCCGCAACTTCCGCAGCTCCTCATCCTGCGCCAGACAAAACTCCGTGATCGCCTTCTTCTGCTTCGCATTGCGCTTCGCCTCCGCCACCTTCAGCGCCGCGACTACCTCCGCCGGCATCGCCTCCGCCTCCGGATTTCCCGTCAAAGCCGACAACCGCAACCGCCCGATCAATCGTCCCCCACCAAACTCCTGCACCAACGTAAACGTCAGTTTCGTTCCTCCTTCAAAACCCACCGGCTCCACCGTCTCAAACATCGCCCAGTGCGGCTTGCCGAATTGCGGATTGATCGCCCACGCCGACTTCGCGTCCTCATCGATCGCTCCGTTGGGATCAAAACCCTTCTGCGCAAAATCCGCCTTCGCCTTCGCCAGCTTCACCGGCTTGCTCTCGGCGCTGTTCAGTTTCGCTGCACTCACCGCGAACGTGTTCAGCACAAAGTTCGGCCGCTTGTCATCCCCGCGACCCGGCCCATTCCCCGGCAAAGATGGGTCCGTTAACGTCTCCAACTTGAACCCCGTGATGTCCTTCAACGCCGTGTTCACCGTCACGATATACGTGTCCTTGTCCGGCGCCTCGTCATTGATCAGCACCGACTTGTCCGGCAACACCTTGCCCGCCGAACCCTCCTTCGTCTCGAAGTGCGCGATCTCCAGCACATGCTCCTGCAGCACTTTCCCCACCTTCGCCGCCAGCGCTTTTTCCATCTCCGCCACTTTGCCGCTCAGGGCCTTCTCGCGATTCGCGATCTTCTCCTCCATGCTGCTCATCTCAGCCGTGAACTTCTCGCGTGCCGCCTTCGTCTCCGCATCTTCCACCGTGAGATATGGCCCCTTGAACTGGATGGAGCCCGGCACCTTCGAATTCGTCCGATCCGCCTCCAGCGCCGTGTTGTTGAAGAACGCGAACAATCCGTAGTAATCCTTCATCGAGATCGGATCATACTTGTGGTTGTGGCACTGTGCGCACTCCAGCGTCGTCCCCAGCCACACCGCCCCCAGCGTGTTCACGCGGTCCAGCACCTGGTTCACGCGCGTCTCCTCCGGATCACTGCCCGCCTCCACATTCGTCGGCGCGGACCGGTTGAACCCCGTCGCCACCCTCTGCGCGTCCGTCGCATTCGGCAACAAATCGCCCGCGAGCTGTTCAATCGTAAATTGCGTGAACGGCATGTCCGCATTCAACGCATTGATTACCCAATCCCGATACGGCCACAAGTCGCGCAAGTCATCCCGTTGAAACCCGTGCGAATCCGCATACCGCGCCAGGTCCAACCATGGCCTCGCCCAGCGCACCCCGTATTGCGGCGACGCCAGCAAGCGATCCACCAGCTTCTCATACGCATTCGCACTCTTGTCCGCGAGGAACGCCTGCACTTCCTCCGGCTTCGGCGGCAGCCCCGTCAGGTCCAGCGTCACGCGCCGGATGAGCGCTGCCTTGTCCGCTTCCGGCGATGGCTTCAATCCCTCCTGTTCCAACTGCGCGAGCACGAAATGATCCACCGCATTCTTCGCCCACGCCTTCTGCTTCACCGCTGGCAGCGCCGCTTGCTTCGGCACCTCGTACGCCCAATGCTTTCCGCCCGTGAAATTCTCCGGCCACTTCGCCCCCGCCTCGATCCACGCCCGGATCTTCCCCGCCTCCGCTTTGCTCAGCGGCTCCCCGCGATTCGGCATCGCCTCCTCATGCCCCTTCGGCAACGTGATGCGCCGATACAATTCACTCTCCAAAGCCTTGCCCGGCACGATCGCTTTTCCCGCGAGCAACGCCTCCCGCGAATCCACCCGCAACTTCCCCTTCTGCAACTCCGCCGCATGACACTCAAAACACGCGCGCTGCAACACCGGATAAACATCCTTGGTAAAATCCACCTCCGCCGCCTGGACTTGCAAACCCAGCCACGCGATCCCCGCCCAAACCAACCTCACCACCATCTGTCTAATCTTCAAGTGCATGACGATACTTGGCCAGACGCGCTGGCACAGCAAACGGGTTACACGGCGAATGCCAGCACCATACCCCCTTTGTCCGCCACCATCCCTGAAGAAATGCGCCGCCCCAATGTAAAATGCTGCCCCCAGCCCCTCCCGGGCCACCGCCTTCCCCCCGCCATTTCCACTCC
>CAZPUL010000068.1:0-24364 GCA_964589735.1 uncultured Verrucomicrobiota bacterium
TCCACCACCAGCACCCCCTCCACCGGTATCTCACTCTCCCCGCCACCGCCTTTGCGCAACAGTTCGTCCAGAAAATCAATCGCCTGCGCCACTGTCCGCTGGCTGGAGGCGGTGAGCAGTTCTGGCCGGTCCACCAACTCCTTGAGCAACGCTTCCAAGGCCGAGGCCATCCGCGCAAAGCGGGTCAAGGCAGCCAGCGCCGCCTTGGCTTCCAAGCTCCGCACCTGGGCATACATCTCGGAAGTAAAATGGCACACCGTCTCGGGACGCGGGCTGCGCATCCATTCCTGCATCGTTTGCCGCAACTTGAGGATGACGGCCGGCCCCTGGGCCAGAAAAGCATCCGTCGTATTGACCTGCTTCAACAACTCGGCTCCGGCGGGAAAAGGGATGACTTCATACAGAGGAGAGACCGGACTGACCTCAGTGACCGGCTGGTTCTGCCTGGAAGAGATCGTTAAAGGTGACGGTTCGTCCACCTTGCGGATGATCTCCGCCAGCACCCGCGGCGTGCATTCTGATTTGGTCACGCACCGGGTGGCCCCCGCTGCCCAGGCGTCCTTGACCCGGTTGCTCAGGTAGGCATTGGTGAGCACGATGATGGGCAGTTTGCCCGTGTCATGGGCGGCACGCAGTTTTTTGATCACTTCGATGCCATCCAGCTTCGGCAGGCCTAGGTCCAGCACCATGACGTCGGGCTTGAACTGATGCGCCTGCTGCAGACCTTCCTCGCCATCCTTGGCCATCATCACCTCGAACCCCTCGGCCCCCAGCCTGGACCGGTAGATGGTTGAAACCACCTCATCATCCTCGACCATCAATACTTTCTTCATAGTCAAACTTCGGTTCAACTGGCAGGCATCGCCGCCAGGTACTCGTTCAACGCACCTTCGACCAGCTTGAAATTGGCTTCCAACTCGTCGATCAAGGGTGCCACCTGGTCCAGCGCGCCTTCGGCGGCGAGGCTTTCCACCCTTTTAAAATGAGGCGTCATCACCAGAATGCCACAAGTGGCGCTGGCCCCGGCGCAACTGTGTGCGGTTCGCTGCACGTCACCGGCATTACCGCTGGCAAACTGAGTTTTCAAGCGCGCCAACTGGTCGCGGGTCTGTTGCAGATACAGGTCCACCAGTTCCTGCGCCGCCTCACGGTTGCCCTCGGAAAAGTCGTTCAGCCGGTCAAAGTCCAGCAGTTTCGCCGGTTTCTGGACCGCGACAGGAGCCGCAGCCTGCGGGGTCACTGCGACCGTTTTGCCGTTATTCTTGCCGCCCAGGATTTCGCGGCCAAACCGCTCGATGGTGGCATATAAGACCTCGGCCCGCACCGGCTTGGGGATGTAGTCATCCATGCCGGCGGCCAGGCACTTTTCCCGGTCTCCTTTCATCGCGTTGGCCGTCATCGCGATGATGGCGTGCCGGACCGGGTTCAAGCAACGTCCTGGCTGGGACTCCATCTGGCGCACCTGCCGGGTGGCTTCCAAGCCGTCCATCTCCGGCATCTGGACATCCATGAAGACAAGGTCGTAATGCTTGTTGGCCAGCGCCTGCAAGACTTCCAGCCCGTTATTCGCCACATCCGCCCGGTAGCCCACCTGTTCCAGCAAGCGCAAGGCCACCTTCTGGTTGATTGAATTGTCATCGGCCACCAACAGGTGCAGCGGCAACCGGGTCGCCAGCGGGAGCGTCGGCTCCTCCATCACTTTATCCGGCTGGCCGGCTTCCGCAGCCGGTTGATTGATTACTTTGAGCAAAGCCTGCTGGAACTGCGAAGGTTTCACCGGCTTGCTCAGGCAGAGATTGAACAGGTTCCGTTCCGCCCAGGGCATGTCGGAGCGCAGGCCCAAGGAAGTCATCAAGAGCCGCGGCGTGGCCACTTTCAGCCGCTGCAATTCGCGGGCCAGCATCACGCCATCCATCTCGGGCATCTGCAGGTCAAGCACCAGCACGTCATAAGCCGCCCCGCCAGCCAGCCGTTTCAAGGCTTCTGCCCCGCTCGCTACGGCATCCACCTTCATCCCCCAGCGCTGACCCGCCAGTTCCACTACCCGGCGGTTCGTCCGGTTGTCATCCACCACCAGGATGGAACAGCCCTTCAGGGCTTCCAATGAGGCTTGCGTAGGCTCGGGCTCCAGCACTGCCCCCTGCGCTGGAATCACGAATTGGAAAACGGAACCCCGGCCCGTTTCGCTCTCCACCCACATCTCCCCACCCATCAGCCTTACGAGTTGGCGGGAAATCGCCAGCCCCAGACCAGTCCCGCCATATTGACGCGTGGTCGAAGCGTCTACCTGGCTGAAGGATTTGAACAGCCGGTGCAATTTGTCCTGGGGGATGCCGATGCCGGTATCCCGCACCCGCACCAGCAGTCCGTGGTGGCCGTCAGCCATGGCCTTGGCCGCCAGCTCCACGACCACCTCGCCCTCCCGGGTGAACTTCACCGCGTTGCTGATCAGATTGGCCAGGATCTGCCGAAACCGGGTGACATCGCCCATGATCGCCAGGGGCGCGTCCAGTTCCATGAGGCAGGCCACCTCCAGCCCTTTGTCGAAAGCATTGGCGGCGAACAGATCCAAGGTATCATCCACCGCCTGCCGCACGTCAAACGGATGGTTCTCCAGTTCCAGATGGCCGGACTCGATCTTCGAGAAATCCAAGATGTCGTTGATGATGGTCAGCAGCGTGTCACCGCTCGTCCGGATGGTCTCCACCAGCTCGTTCTGTTCCCCGTTCAGAGGCGTTTCCAGGAGCAACCCGGTCATGGCGATGACCCCGTTCATCGGGGTGCGGATCTCGTGGCTCATGTTGGCCAGAAACTCTGATTTCGCGCGGGCCGCCTCCTCCGCTGTGCGCCGGGACTCATCCAAGGCCTGGATGGTATGGTTCAGCTCATCCTGCAGATGCTTGGCTCGCAACGTCGCCTTCACCCGCGCCCGCAGTTCCGCGATCTCGAACGGTTTGGTGATGTAATCCGCCGCGCCTAGGCTGAAACCCTTGACCTTGTCCTCCACGCTGTTCCACGCGGTGAGCACGATGACCGGGATGGCCGCCGTCAAGGGATCGGCCTTCAAATCTTTCAGCACGTTAAAGCCGTCATCATCCGGCAGCCCCAAATCCAGCAGGATCAGCTCCGCCCGGCGCGTCACGCTGGGATGCCGTCCATCCGCCGCCGTCAGCACCTGGATCACGGACAACGGCTCGGCCCGCAAGGCATCGGTGATTGTCTCACCGACGAGCCGGTCATCATCGATCACGAGGATGTTATGTTTTTTTTCGCTCTGGCTCATCCATCTTACCTCAGGTGGCACGACTTGTTTTCACTTCACCACTAACGTTCTTTTTCCAGTTGCAGCAACTGCGTCACAGCTTCCAGCTCGGCCAGCAGTGCGGCGACCTGCGGCTCGGGCTGCTGCAGCGCCCCGGCCTTCGCCTCTTTCTCCAGTTGGGCGGCCAGCTTGGCCAGCCGTTGAACGCCCAGATTGCTGGCACTGCCCTTCAGGCTGTGGGCTGCATGCTGGACCGCCTTCAAGTCTCCGCTGTGCCAGCCATGCTGGATGCGGTGCAGCCGCTCCGGGGCATCGATCAGGAACAGGTCAACCAATTCTGCCAATGGGTCAGGTTGCCCCGGTTCGCGCAAAGCCCGCAATCCGTTGATGACCGTATAATCCAGCCGGTCCTCCACGTGCTCACCGGCGGACGCAGGAACCGCAACAGCTCCCCCGCTTGCCGGGGTGTAGCGTTCAAGTACTGCTGCTAACTCTTCCAACTGCACCGGTTTGGACACGTAATCATCCATGCCGGCCGCAAGGCATTCTGCACGGTCCCCATCTAAAGCGTTGGCCGTCATCGCCACGATGCGCACGGGGGGCTGGGACTTGAGTGCTTGCGGCTGTTCTTTCTCCAGGCGCCGGATCTCCCTCGCCGCCGAGTATCCATCCATCTCTGGCATCTGGCAATCCATCAGTACCACCTCATAAGGCACCTGCCGCAAGGCGGCTACGGCTTCCAGCCCGTTGGCCACCGTATCCGCTTCATAACCCAGCTTGCGCAACTGCAACAGGGCGACCTTCTGGTTCACCATATTGTCCTCGGCCAGCAAAATCTTCGTGCCCTTGCGCGGCAGGGAGCCGCCTTGGGGCAAAGCGTCCGCCTTGCGGCGCTCTTCGGAAACATCCGCATCCTCAAAACCGGCCATCACGCGCGCGATAGTGTCAAAAAGCCGGGATTGCTTCACCGGCTTCACGAAGCAGGAAGCGATGCCGGCCACATGCAATGCCTTGGCGTCCAGCCGTTGCCCCAGCGAGGTCAGCATCAGCATCTTGGGGGCTTTGCGACCGAATCGTTTCAAAACTGCCCGCGCCAGAGTCAGGCCGTCCATCTCCGGCATCTGCATGTCCAGCAGTATCAGGTCAAAGGCCTTGCCCGTCTTGACCTGCGCTTCCAGCAAACGCAATGCCTCTTCTCCACCACTCGCGCTCTGGCTGGCCATGCGCCACGCCTTCACCTGATGCTCGAAAATCTGCCGGTTGGTGGCGTTGTCATCCACGATCAGCACATTAAGCCCGGAAAGATCCACCCGCTCGGCCAATGGCCGCCAAGCTCCCTCCGGCTGTTTGTCCAACGGCAGTTCAAACCAGAAAGTCGACCCTTTACCCGGCGTGCTCTCCACATGGATGGAACCGCCCATCAGGCTCACCAATTGCCGGGAAATCGCCAGCCCCAAGCCGGTGCCGCCATATTTGCGGGTCGTCGAACCGTCCGCCTGGGTGAAGGCTTCAAACATGTTTCGCTGGACTTCCTTCGGGATGCCGATGCCAGTGTCCGTGACCAGAAAACGGAGCCGTACCTGCTGGTCATTCTCGCTTTCCTTCACCACCCGCACCACCACCTCGCCGCGCTCGGTGAACTTCACGGCATTGCCCACGAGGTTGATGAGAATCTGCCGCAAGCGGCCCGGATCGCCGCGCAGGTAAGTCGGGACCTCGTCCGGCACATGCGAGATGATCTCCAAGCCCTGGTCCTGCGCCTTCTGGGCGAGCAATTCGACGGTGCTCTCCACCACTTCACGCAAGTCGAGATCGATCTTCTCCAGGATGAGCTTGCCGGCCTCGATCTTGGAGAAGTCGAGGATGTCGTTGATGATGGTCAGCAAGGCATCCGCACTCGAACGCACCGTCTCGGTGAAATCACGCTGGTCCGGGGTCAGCTTGGTGTCCAGCAGCAGGCCGGTCATGCCGATGATGCCGTTCATCGGCGTGCGGATCTCATGGCTCATGATGGCCAGGAATTCCGACTTCAAGCGCGCCGTCTCCAGGGCGGCATCGCGGGCCACCGCGAGTTCCTGCTCGGCCTTCTTCAGCGTGGTGATGTCGCGCGAGATGCCGATGATGCCCGTCACCTGCCCGTGCCGGTTCTTCAAAGGCACCTTGGTGACGGACGCCCAGATATCCTCCCCGCTGACGGACACCTGTTTCTCCACTTTGTTGATCATCAACTCGCCGGTCAGGATGATACGCTGTTCATCTTCAAAGAACTGGTGCGCCAGCTCGGGCGGATGAAAATCAAAGTCCGTCTTGCCCACCACCGCCGCCGGGTCTTTCAAGCCCAGCCGCTGGGCCATGGCGAGACTGCACCGGAGGAAACGGCAGCTCGTGTCTTTGAAGTAAACGCGGTCCGGCACGTTATCCAGCAAGGCCCGCAGCAGGTCGCGCTCGAACGCCAGGTCCTCCTCGATGCGCCGCTTCTCCGTCACATCCCAGAAGATGCCCTGCACGCCACTGACATTGCCTTGCGCGTCATACAGGGGCGTCTTCACCACCTGCACATAGGCCTTCTGGTGGTCGGCGGTCAGATACTCTTCCACCGTCTCGAAGGTACCGCCCTTCTCCATGATGCGGCGGTCATCTTCCTGGTATTTGCGGGCCAGTTCGGGCGGGAAAAAATCAAAGTCGGTCTTGCCGATGACATCCTCCTGGTTCTGCTCCAGCAGACGGCAGAAACGCTGGTTGGCGAAGATGAATTTCTCATTCCGGTCCTTGCGGAAAATGTTTTGCGGCAGGCTCTCCACCAGCGAGTGGTAAAGGATCTCCGAGTTCTTCAGCTTCTCCTCCATCCCCTTGCGCCGGGAGATGTCCGTCACCGTGCCTTCGTAGTACTCCAGATCCCCGCTGGGCTTGCGCACTGCCCGCGCATTCTCCGAGATCCAGATGACACTGCGGTCCCGGCGATAGACCTGCGCCTCAAAGTTCGAGATGACATCATTGTCCCGCATCAACTTTACGAACTCCTCCCGCCGGTTCGGGTCCACATAGATCTGGTGGGAGATATCGTTGACCGAGTTGATCAGTTCCTCGGGCGCCTGGTAGCCATAGATCTCCGCCAAACTCTGGTTGGCCGCGAGGTAGTGACCATCCTTCGTGGTCTGGTAGATGCCCACGGCGATGTTGTCGAAGATGCCCCGGTATTTGGCCTCCGTCTGGCGCAAGGCATCCTCCGTCCGTTGATGCCGCTCCACCTCGCGTTCGATCTCCGTGACATGCCGTCGCAATTCCAGATGCGTGACCACCTGCCGGGCCAAAGTACGCAAGGCCTCCCGCTGCTGCGCCGTCAAAGTGCCCGGCACGTGATCCATGACACTCAGCGCCCCCACCGCAAAACCATCCGGCGTGAGCAATGGGGCACCCGCATAGAACCGGATATTGTAGGGTTCACTGGCCAGCAGACCTGACCTGAAGCACTCATCCTCCCGAACATCCGTCACCACGTAAATCTCACTGCCCAGGATGGCCCGGGCGCAAAAAGCCTCTTCCCGGGGCGTCTCCTTCAAGTTTCCACCAACGCAGGATTTGAACCATTGCCGGTCACCATCGATGAAGGTGACTGCCGCCATGGGCCGGCCACAGATCTGCGCGGCCAGCAGGGCGATGTCATCCAAGGCCGCATCCGGACCGGTATCCAGGACGGCATACCGCTGAAGCGCCTGCAGGCGCGCCGCTTCATTGGCTGGCAAAGGCAACATCATCACAGCGTTACATCTGGGCGGTTACGCATCGGCTACAGGCTTAAGCTTGCGCTCAAAGGTTGCAGCGGTAAAGCCCATTGGCAAGCCTGACTTCCCGGTCAAATTTCGCCTCAAAAAAGGCGCCTCCAACTGCAAAAATTAGCCGAGCTGCCGCAAAGAAGTGTTTGCGTAAGACCCTGAACCGGCGCATATAAGGACCAAGATGCAACGGCTCGTCGAGGCAGTTCCGCCAGCCGCGGTAACCGGAGGCCCGACCACTCCCCTACCGCGGCCTTTGGCATTGGACCCAAACCAGTTGCGCCAGGCATTTCGCTGGATGCTGCTGGCCCGTGCCTTGGATGAGAAGACCGCCGCCCTTTACCGATCCGGGCTGGTTCCCGGCGGCGCTTTTCTCTCCAAGGGACAGGAAGCTCTGAGCGTCTCCTTGGCCATGCAACTGCGTCCGGGGGACATCTATGCCCCCTTGATCCGCGACACTGCCGGACGGCTGGCCTTTGGTGAATCCATCCAGGACGCCCTCCGTTCCTGCATCGGCTCACCGCTGGGCCCGATGCGCGGGCGGGATGGCAACGTCCATCGCGGTCGCCCCAAGGACGGCTATATCCCGATGATCAGTCACTTGGGGGCCATCCCCTCCGTGGTGAACGGGGCGCTGATGGCCCGGCGCCTGCAAGGCAAGCCCATGGGCATCGGAGCCACCTGCATAGGTGATGGTGGCACTTCGACAGGTGCCTTCCATGAAGCCATGAACCAAGCGGCCGTCGAACACCTGCCCTTGGTCATGGTCGTGGCGGACAATCAATACGCTTACTCCACCCACCGTTCGCGCCAGTTCGCCTGCGACAGTCTGCTGGATCGCGCCGTGGGATACGGCATCGATGGTCACTCCGTGGACGGCACCGATCTCGCTGCTTGCATGCAGACCTTGGACCGGGCAGCCCGCCGGGCGCGGGAAGGCTGTGGTCCGCAAATGGTCGTCGCCAACCTGTTGCGCCTCTGCGGTCATGGTGAGCATGATGATGCGGGCTACGTGGACCCGACATTAAAATCGGCCCATGTGGGCCGCGATTGCGTGAAAGCCGCCACCCAATGGCTGCTCGCCCAGCAATGGGCCAGCGAGTCAGACCTGACCCAATGGCAGACAGAAATCAACGCGGAACTGGAGAAAGCGGTGGATGAGATCTTGCACGACCCCACACCCGATCCGGCGGCTGAAAACTGGACTGCCCTGGCTACGGCCGCCCTGCGCGAAAACGCTTCCTGACCTGTCGTGAGCATCACTTACCTCGAAGCCATCCGTGAAGCCCAGGCCCGTGCCCTGGGTGAGAACCCGAACGTGTATATCTACGGGCAGGATGTCGGCGATTTCGGCGGCGCTTTCAAGGCGACGAAAGGCTTGGCCCAACAATTCCCCGGCCGCGTCATTGACGCCCCGATCAGCGAGGACGCCATCGTCGGCTCGGCCATCGGGGCCGCGCTGCAAGGCATGCGACCCATCATCGAGATGCAGTTCGCGGATTTCTCGACCGTGGGCCTGAACCAGATCGTCAATCACGCGGCGACGTATTACTGGCGCACAAATGTCCCCTGCCCCATCACCATCCGCCTGCCTTGCGGGGGGACGAGCGGCAGCGGGCCTTTCCACAGTCAGAGTCTCGAAGCCATCTACGCGCATTTTCCCGGCCTGGTCGTACTCACGCCCGCGACCGTGGAAGATGCGTACAGCCTCTTGCTCGATGCGGTCGCGATCGATGACCCTGTCATCTTTTGCGAACACAAATTTCTCTATTACCATCTCAAGGCCGAGAAGCTGCCGACGGAAGCTTTGCCCGTGGGCAAGGCGCGCATCGCCCGCGCCGGACGCGATCTCACGCTGGTGACGTACAGTGCGATGTTGCACGAATCTCTCGCCGCAGCCCAAGAACTGGCGACGCAAGGCTATCAGGTGGAGATCGTGGACCTACGCTCCATCAAGCCCTTGGATACCGATACCGTGATGGCTTCGGTAGCGCGCACCGGGCGCTTGCTCTGCGTGGGCGAAGCCTGGCCGTGGGGCGGCGTCACGGCGGAAGTCATCTCCCGTGTGGTCAGTGAAGGTTTTGACCTGCTGGATGCACCGCCGCAACGGCTGAACGCGAAGGACACGCCGATTCCTTTTCATCCGCGCCTGTGGGCGGCCCATCGGCCCACGGCCCAAAGCATCGTGGCTGCTGCCCGTAACGTATTGGACTACTAATGCCGCATACTGTTCCCATCCTCATGCCGCAGCTTGGCGAATCCATCGCCGAGGCCACCGTCGTCCGCTGGCTGGTGCAGCCGGGCGATACCGTCACCGCCGGCCAGGAAGTGATGGAAGTGGAGACCAGCAAGGCCACGCTCACCGTCACCTCGCCGGTCGCGGGCAAGATCAAGACGCTTAGCGCCGAGGAAGGGGAAACTTACGCCGTGGGAAATCTGCTGGGCGAACTCACCGCCGAAGTGCCGCAAGTTAAACCGGCGACACCGGACAAACCACATTTCGCCGACAGTTCCGCAGCCACGATCACCACCACGACGAACACCGTGGAGCCTGTGCTCAAGGGGCTGCCGGTCCCGGTCGGAGCAGCCGGAGCGAGTTATCTCTCACCACGCTTGAAGGCGCGGATGGCCGAACTGGGCCTGCACTCCGCCGACCTCGCTGGCTTGGCGGGCAGTGGGGCGAATGGCCGTGTGACGGTGGAAGATTTTGAAGCGTTCGTGACCCGGCTGGAACAGAACCGCCTGACGCCCGCTTCCTCGATGCGCATCGCGGTGGCGGACGCCATGCGGCGCAGTTGGACGCGGCCGATCGCCACAGTGGGCATGCCAGTGCGATTGGATGCCCTGCTAGCGCATCGCTCCAAGCAGAATCCCAAACCCGGTCCCGCGCTCTATGCCTTGCGCGCACTCGCACTCGCCTTGGGCGAGAACAGCGCACCAGCAGGTCGGCTCATCGGTTCACGTATCGTTCACCCGAGCTCCATCGATATCGGTTTCGCAGTGGAGGCCGAAGATGGTGTGCTCGTTCCCGTCATCCGTGAAGCGAATCACAAACCGCTGCGCGAACTGGTCACCCGCTACAACGAACTGGTGTCTCTCGCCCGCGAACGCCGACTGCCAGCGGGCTCCACGGGCGGCTCCATCGCAACGATCACGAATTTCGGCACCTTCGGTCTCACCTGGGCCACACCGATCCCATTGCCGGAGCAAACGCTGGTGCTCGGTCTAGGGGCGGGCAGCAAAGTCCCCTTCTGGGATGAGGACAAGCAGCAGTTCGTACCGGTGATGGAAGCGAACCTCACGCTCAGCTTCGATCATCGCGTCATGGATGGCGGCGCGGCGGGGCGATTGCTTGGTCGCGTGTCCACGCTGATGACGGTGCCGGATGGGTTGTGATGCGCCTAAAGGCTTACTTCAACTTCTCCAGCAGCGGCCGCAGTTCCTTCGCCAGCCGTTCGGCGATCTTGTCATACCCGGCATCGTTCGGGTGGACTTGGTCGGACATGAAGCGCGGGTCAGTGAAGACTCCGTCGAGGATATTGGAGATGTAGAAGACGCGCTTGCGCTCGGCGAGTTCCTCGAAGCCATCCTCGTTCTTGTCCCGCAAAGTCGCGCTGCGCACGCCGATGAGGACGACGAAGGAGCCTTCTGCATGGAAGGAACTGATGAGGTCGGAAAGGTTTTTGAACATCGTCTCGCGGGGCACTTTTTGCAGGCCGTCGTTGCCGCCGAGGCAAATGAGTACGACGCGGGGAGCTTGGCGCGCGGAGGAATCGACGCGGCCTAGGGCTTGGCCCGTCGTCTGGCCGGGCACGCCGTGGTTCTCGATCGTCACGCCGAGCTTTTGGCCGAGCAGCGTCGGATAATCCTTGCCCGTGGAGGCGCCATAGCCAGAAGTCAAGCTGTCGCCGAAGGCGATCCAGGGGCCGGTCGCCTTGGGCGGATAGTTGCGGAAGTCATCGGATTTTGAGCAGGCCGTGAGCAGGCAGGCGAGCAGCAGCAACGGAAGGATTCGGTATGGGCTGGGCGCAGACACGGTGGGAAGATAGGGCAGATGCCGGTCAGGTTCAATGTGAAGGATGCCGGTTGAACGAGTCAAAATCCTGAGAATAATTTTGGTGTTTCGCGCATCCAATGGTATAAGAATACGACAACGCATTACCCATGAAGAACGCCACGCAACTATCCCCACTGGTCCCGTCGCAAGGTCTTTCCCGACGCCGTTTTGTCGCGCTGCAGGCGTTGCTGCTCACGGGGATCCCAACTCTTTTCACCACGAACATGAACGCTGAAGATACGAAGAAAAAGGAAGCCGCCAAGGATGACACCGCTGACTGGAGCTATACGGAGAAGGCGACGTTGGGAGGTGGTTGCTTCTGGTGTACGGAGGCGGTATTTGAACGTTTTGAAGGGGTGAAATCTGTCATCTCCGGCTATGCGGGCGGCAAAATTCCCAACCCTACTTACAAGCAGATCTGCAACGGGGATACCGGCCATGCCGAGGTCATCCAGATCGAATTTAATCCGTCGAAGATCACCTTTTCGCAGATTTTGGAAATCTTCTGGGTGGCGCATGATCCGACGACTCTGAACCGCCAAGGGGCGGATACAGGTACACAGTATCGCTCCACGATCATGTATCACAGCGAGGCGCAGAAGAAAGCGGCGGAGGAATCCAAGAAAAAGGCGCAAGCGAACTTCAAAAGCCCCATCGTCACGGAAATCGTACCGATCAGCATCTTCTACAAGGCCGAGGACTATCATCAGGATTACTTCAAGAACAACCCTAACCAGCCCTATTGCGCAGCGGTGATAGGGCCAAAACTTCGCAGTCTTGAGAAAAAGGGCATTGTCCCCGCCCGTTGATTCTCAACATTTCTTGCCACTAAGTCGTAGCAAATCAGGGACTTGCGCCCTGAGAATGGCTTCTGTTAAGATTCCGTAAAGTTGGTCCATTTTTTGCTCATTCTCGTCCCGGATTGAGACAGATTGGATTAGCTGAACTGTTGCATTTTGCAACTTATTAACTTTCAACAACTTACTAAAACAATGATGCATAAGCCTTTCGCTTGGTTGATAAGCAGCCTGCTCTTGATGGCGACCAGTGTCGGAGCCCAGACGTGGACGGATATTTCCGCCAACGTACCCGGCACTATCACAGGGAGTAATCAGGGCATCATGGCCACGGATGGTACGCGGCTTTATGTCTTGGGCGATAAAGGTGTTTTCGTAAGCAGCGACGGCGGCAACTCGTTCTCGGCCGTGAATACCGTGAGCGGGGCGAGTTACAATTTGGGGGCGTACGGCTTGCGGTTCATCGAGGTGGCCAATGGCTTTGTCTGGGTAGGTGCCGATCCGGGCAGTGCGGCACTCAACGACGGTTTGGCGACATTGCACCGGTTGACACCAGGTCAGACGACTTGGAGCAAAAGCGGCAATGGTTTTCCCGCGCTCACGCTCGGAAATCAGGCGGATGACATCGCGTATGACAGCAGCACGGGAACGTATTATGTAGCAGGGGCGTTGGGTGGAGCGATGGTGTCAACGGATGGGGTAAACTGGGAGGCACGAAATAACGGCAATGGCGGTATCGGTCTGCCAGCCACGGTGGAGGCATTCAACGGGGTGGCGTTCATGGTGCGTCCCTTGGGCGGCATCAATCGCACGGTGGATCAAGGGGTGACTTGGACGCCTACTGGCGGCATCCCCGGACCGAGTTCCGGCACGTTGCTGCGCTTGGGCAACCGCATCCTTATCGCCACCAGCGGTTACACGACTTTGCAGGACGGGGTGTACTATTCCGATGACATGGGCGTGACGTGGACGTTCGCCCAGTCTTTGCCGCGACAGATACCCTTGAGCACGGATGGCACGCTGGGCTACGCCGTGGGCAATGATTTCTTCAACGGACCATTCGTTTACTTCACGGCGACACAAGGCACCACCTGGGATGCGATGTCCGCCACAGGCATCGTCGGCAGCCCGAACCGCTTGATCAGGGTGGGCGCGAACTTGTTTGTGCATACGGCCGGGAAATTGTTCCGCGCACCGGCATCGTCATTCAACTTCACGCCGGCGACCAAGATCGTGAAGCAGCCGGTAAGCAGCCCGACGCTGCTGGTAGGCGGGAGCTATACTTTCTCGGTGCTCGCGGGCGGCCAGAACCTGAGTTATAAGTGGAAGAAAGGCGTGGATGACGTGCCGGGGGGGAACGGGCCGACACTGACCATCAACCCGCTGACGGTGGGTGACACCGGCTCCTATACGGTGGAGGTGACGGGTGACAACGGTGTGGTGACGAGCAGCACGGTGACCTTGACGGTGGTGGTGGCGGAACAGGGGAAAGTGGACCCGACATTCCCACAACCTACAAACCGCCGCCCCGGTTCGACGTTAGCCGTTTTGAAGAATTATGACGTCATCGAGCTGAGCGGCAATTTCATCCAGCGGTTCAGGGGCACCACCATGGCCGTGTCTCGCACACTGGTCGCAGCCAACAATTACACCAAACTAGTTGTGGACGGCCAAGGGCGGCTGGTGCTGGGGAATACCAGCAGCACCGGCAGCACGGTGTTCCGGATCGATCCCAACACGCTGCAAGATGACACGACGTTCACTCCATTCACCTTGAACTCGACGGTGACGGACATGATCGAACTGCCGGGTCGGGGTTATTTGGTCTCATTCGCTTCCAACCCGCAACTGAACGGCTCGCTAGCCCCGCCCATCATGCTGCTGGATTACTCAGGCAGCATTGATCCGTCGTTCAACACCCAAGGGGCGATTTATCAATTTTCGCAAGTGGACCAGCTTATCTACACGGCCCAAGGCGATCTGTATGCCCGGGGAACGTTCAATGACTGGTGGGACGGTTCTTCGCAGAATGGTCAACTGGGGAAATTCGTGCGGTTGAATGCCAACGGCACTCCAGATGTCGCCTACCAACCGGGGTTCAAGACTTCCCTGCAGCGCGTGTTCTCCCTGCGTGATGGCCGTATGCTGATCTTTAACAGCACGCGGCCAGAGATTTACGACCGCGATGGGGTCAAAGACGCGAGTTTCAACAGCGGAAATCTGACCTTCACCCATGTCCCGACCGGAATCACCGAGCAGTTCGATGGTAAACTAATCATGAGTGGATTGTTCACCAGCTATGGTGGAACGACTGTGGACAATTATGTGAGGTTGAACACCGATGGCACGCGGGATACGAGCTTTTATGACGCGGTGGGCTTGGCCAGCACGGCCACAATCCCGAATGTCGCTTATGACCCGCAAGGGTTTGTGTATGTCACTCCCTCCACCGATTCAGTTTCGGCCACGTGGCAGACCTCTGGTCGGCGTGCTTTGTCCCGCTTCTTTGCCACACCCGCCGCTTTTGGCATCTGGCAGCAACCCTTGAGCAGCCAGGTGGATCAGAGCGGTGCGGTTTCCCTGTCCGTGACAGCGCTGGGCACAGGGCTAAATTACCAGTGGTACAAGAACAACCAGATCATCACGGGGGCGACCAGTGCCACCCTGAACATCTCCGCTTTCGATGCGAGCAAGGACGGTTCCTACACGGTGCAGGTTTCCAATGGCTCCCTCACCGAGACCAGCCAGCCAGCAGTGCTGAAGTCTGTGGGCGCACCGGTGATCTTTCGCCAACCAGTCAGCACCAATCTTCTGTTGAATGCGACTCATGTTTTGAACGTGGGCGTGGATACCGCCTCTGGCACAAGTTATCAGTGGCTCAAAAACGGGAACGTGATCGGCGGGGCCACGGGCAAAACCTACACCCTCTCCAGTGTCACGTTTGCCGCTGCCGGACGCTACTCTTTGGTCATCAGCAATTCGTATGGCAGTGTGACCAGCGACATCGCGGTCGTCACGGTCAATGAGGTGACGGGAACTCTGGTCTCCACCTTCACCCCACAGACTTTGAACAATGGGGCCACGACCATCCGTGTCCTGGCGGACAAATCTGTCCTAGTAGGTGGAAATTTTTCGACGGTGGGCGGGGTGACTCATCCTTTGTTCACCAAGCTAAGCTCCACCGGCGTGCCAGTGAGCGGTGCGTGGTCGGCCGCCTCGCCCGGCGGAGCCACCGGCAACATGGTATATGACTTTGAGCTTTTGCCCGATGGCGACATCATGATGGCGGGTGATTTTACAGCGGTACAAGGAAGCTCTTACAACAATCTCGCCCGCCTGAACAGTGATGGCACGGTGGATACCGGATATACCAGCACGTCTTTCAATGGTTTAATCCGGACGATTGTGCGCCTGGCGAACGGTCAATACCTGGTGGGCGGCAACTTCACCACACCGAAACAATACCTCGCCCGCATGGACAGTGGCGGGACATTGGACAGCGGCTTCACGCTGAACGCGAATGACTTCGTGTTCAAGATCGTGGCCGGCGCCGAAGGCAAGTTTTACGTGATGGGCCGGTTTACCACTTTGGGCGGGCAAACGGCGAACCGGGTGGCCCGGTTAAACTCTGATCTGTCACTGGACACGACGTTCAATGCGCCAGTGTTCGACAACTACGTCAACAATCTGGATGAGGACGCCGCAGGACGGGTGGTGATCACCGGGCTGTTCACGCAGGTGGGTGGTCAGACGCGGAATTACGTTGCACGGCTCAACGCGAACGGGAGCTTGGACACGAGCTTCGACGCAGGCACGGCGTTTAATTCCGTAGCCTCAGCGGTGGAGGTTCAACTCAACGGGGCCATCGTGGTGGGTGGCGGATTCACCGGCATCCTCAAGCGGCTGCTGCCGAACGGCAGCGTGGACCCTTACTTCACACTCAGTTCCACCCCGAATGCGCAGGTGCTGGATCTGGAAACCACTGCAGATGGATTGCTGTATGTCGCAGGATCGTTCACCACACCGAAATCACGGGTGGCGGTCTATACCACCAGCAAGTCCGACCCGGCGGTGACGGTGCCACCGCAATCGGTGGAAGTGAACTTGGGCGGCAACACAATCTTGAGCGCGAGCTTCTACACCACCAGCACACCCTCGTATCAGTGGTTCAAAAACGGGTTGCCGCTGGCGGGGCAGACCGGAGCGACGCTGACGCTGAACAACATCACGAAGAACGATGCGGCGAGCTATGCGGTGGATGTGACCACGACGCAAGGCACGGCGAGCAGCAGCGCTGCGGTAGTGAAGGTGCTGGCGGAACCAGTCGTCGCCGGTCATCCGCAGACACAGTCGGTGCCGGTCGGCAGTCAGGTGACCTTCACGGTCGGAGTGACGGGGCGCGGTCCCCTCACCTATCGGTGGCGCAAGAACGGGGTGGACATCCCCGATTCCAACAGTGCGACACTGGTGCTGAACAATGTGCAGAACAGCAACGCAGGGAACTATGATGTGGTGGTCTCCAATGATCTGGGTGAGTTCACCAGCTTCACCGCCGGACTCGGGGTGTATGCAGTGGTGGGAGGTGCGGATACCGCGTTCAATCCCGGTGCCGGTCCGGGCAGTGCCGTGACAGTGATCAAGAAACTGCAGAACGGCAACGTCGCCATCGGCGGCAGTTTCACGACAGTAAGCTCACAGAACCGGGGCGGTTTCGCCATCCTGGACAACACCGGGGCTTTGGTCTCGCTGGCCACGAATCCGTCTCAAGCCGGTGGCAATGGAGTGCGCGGTATCGCACAGCAGAACGATGGCAAGATCCTGATTGGCTGGTACACGGCCGGGGTGAAACGCTATAATACGGACGGGACGGCAGATGCCACTTTCCCGGCAGAAACCCACCAGATCGAAACCTTTGCGACCAGCGGGAACAATCTGTTCATCGGCGGGTATCATAGCAGCGGCGTGCGCAGTCTGCGCAAGTTCTCGCTGGCCACGGGCACCTTCGATACGGTCTTCAATGCGAACGTGCCGGCCGAGATCACGGGATGGAACCTCTACTCCATCTGTGTGCAGAGCGATGGCAAGGTTCTGGTGGGCAATTCCTTCGGCGCGCTTCGCAGGCTCAATGCGGATGGCACGGCGGATGGCACTTTCACGCAGCCGACCTTCTCGTACAGTGGCGGCGGGTCGCTCAAAGAGATCTACGCCATCGCGCAAACGGCGGATGGCAAGATCTGGGTAGGCGGCAAGTTCGACGGGGTGAACGGTGGGCTCAACCAGCGGTATCTCGTGCGCCTGACAGACACGGGAGCGGTGGACGCTGGTGTGCCGGATCTGGTGCTGAACAGCACGGTGCGCTCCATCGTGCCGGTGGGGAATGATGTGATCGTGGGCGGCTCTTTCAACAAGACGATAGGCGCCACCACATACCGTGGGTTGCTGCGAGTGAAAGGAAGCACGGGCGAGATTGACACCAATTTTGCCAGCGCCTTCGGCAGCACTTCAACATACTGCATGGAGTTGCAGCCAGACGGCACAGTGTACGTGGGCGGTGACTTCACCAGTCCCTACAATCGCGTGGCCCGTATCTTCGGCCAGTATGCGGGCACGGAAGGGATCGCGCGCAATCCTGAACCGGTGAACACATTCATCAATCAGCCGTTCAGCCTGTCCGTAGGCTGGTTCGGTGGATCAACGGCCATATATCAATGGTACAAGAACAATGATCCCATCACCGGAGCCACGAATCAGGCTTACGTGGTGAATGCGGCATCCGCCGGGGACAGCGGAGATTATCATGTGACGGTCACGACCGCGAACAACATCCTGACGAGTGCCATCGCTGCGGTAACGGTGAACAATCCGCAGCAATCTTACGAACAGTGGAAAGCGGGCTTGGGGCTGATCGCCGGCAGCTTCATCGATCCAGACCAGGACCCGGATGGCGACGGCATCCCGAATGTGGCGGAGTTCGCGTTCGGCACGCATCCATTGCAAGGAAACGGCAGCGCCCAAAAACCGAAGCCGGTCATCGCCAATGTCAGCGGCACGGATTATCCGGCAGTGCAGTTGATCCGCAATGCCAGCGCGGGCGGCGTGAACATCATCATCGAAGCGGCTGCTGATGTGAACTTCAACATCCCGATCGACGTGACCCTAATGCCGACGAGCAATCTGGGCAACGGGCTGGAACAGATCACGGTGCGGATCAACACCCCATTTGCGAGCAACCCGGCAGTGTTCTTCCATGTGAAGATAGCCCAACCCTAGGCCGTTAAACGAAGCAGGCTAAAAGAGACTTTCCCGTCTGCCCGGTAAGGTGATGTGATTTGGAACGAGCAGGCGGGCGGGTTGGGAACCAAGAGGCGCGTGGATGTCAAAAGTCCACGCGCTTTTTCTTTCGGTTGATCGAAAAACCGCCTGCAGAAAATAAAAAAGCGCGACCAGTGATGGTCGCACTTGGTGAAAGGATGACGTGAAGGATTACTTCGCGGCGGCTTCGTAGGCCTGGGAGACGGCGGTCCAGTTGACGACGTTCCAGAAGGCCTTGAGATAATCAGGGCGGCGGTTCTGATACTTCAGGTAGTAGGCGTGTTCCCAGACATCGCAGCCGAGGATCGGGGTGCCTTCGCAACCGGCGACAGCTTTGCCCATGAGGGGGTTGTCCTGGTTGGCGGTGGAGACGACTTCGAGCTTGCCGCCATTGACGACGAGCCAGGCCCAGCCGCTGCCGAAGCGGGTGGTGCCAGCGGCTTCGAACTTCTCCTTGAAGGCGTCGAAGCTGCCGAAGGTCGCGTTGATGGCGTCCGCGAGCTTGCCGGTGGGAGCGCCTCCGGCGTTCGGGGCCATGAGCTTCCAGAAGAAGCTGTGGTTCCAGTGGCCGCCGCCGTTGTTACGGACGGGGCCGCGGATATTCTCCGGAACGTTGGCGATGTCTTTGACGAGTTCGTCGATGGACTTGGATTCCAAAGGCGTGCCCGCGAGGGCCTTGTTGAGGTTCGTCACGTAAGCGTTGTGGTGCTTGCCGTGATGGATCTCCATCGTCTGGGTGTCGATGTGCGGTTCGAGAGCGTCTTTGGCGTAGGGAAGTGCCGGTAATTCGTGAGCCATAATGATGTCAGTTTAATGTTCGATTTCTCCGGTGAACCTCACCGGTTCTTGTTTCGAATGGGTCAAAGGTAGCAAAGGAACGGTGCGGACACAAGGGAGGGACGCAAAAGAATGTACCCGGGTACAGGGGTAATCTCCCCATGCGGACGGCGATCATTCGGCCAACTCGATGAAGTTCTTCAGGAGCTGGAGGCCGGCTTTCTGGCTCTTCTCGGGGTGGAATTGCGTGGCGTACACGTTATCTCGCCAGACGGAGGAGGTGAAATCCACGCCGTAATCGGTGGTGGTGGCGACGATGGCCGGATCGGTGGGTTGCGGGTAAAAGCTGTGGACGAAGTAAAAGTGGCTGCCGTCCGGGATGTCCTTGTAGAGCGGGCAATCAGGGCGCTTTTGCCAGACTTGATTCCAGCCGATCTGGGGGATCTTGATGCCGGTGTTCTCCGGAAAACGGACGACTTTGCCGCCGAAGACGTTCAGGCCAAGGGCGCAACTGTTGAATTCCTCGCTCTTCTCGAAGAGGGCCTGATAACCGACGCAGATGCCGAGGAAGGGGCGGCCGGACTTGATGAAATCGCGGGCGGATTGGAGCATCTGCTGCTTATCGAGAGCCTGGATGCAGTCATCGAAGGCGCCGACGCCGGGCAGGACCATGGCATGCGCGACCTTGGTCTCCTCCGGTTTCGTGACGATCTGCACGTCCGCCCCGAGGAACTTCAACGCCTTATACACACTGCGCAGGTTGCCCGCGCCATAGTCGATCAACGCAATCACGCCCGTAGCATACTGGCAGACCGGCGCATTTCAACCGGCGAAATGGTTGGTTGAATCCCCTGCCCGTTCGCGCTTATGCTCCGCGCGTTCCAAATGCGCAGCTCCGTCATCAACCGTATCGGCTTGGTCGCCTCTTCCGCTTACGCGGTGGAACGGCAACGCCCGCACCCATTTCTGAATCGTGGCTAACGAAACCTCTCCAACCGCTCACGTGGTGCAACCGGCGCCAACAAAGCTCAGCGGCATCGTGAAGCAGCTCGGGCCAGGGCTCATCATCAGCGCGGTGATCGTGGGCTCGGGCGAACTCATCGTGACGCCGAAGCTGGGCGCGGAAGAAGGTTTCAAGCTGCTGTGGTTCATCATCCTCGGGTGCTTGCTCAAGGTGTTTGTGCAGATCGAGCTGGGCCGCTACGCCATCACGCGGGGGCGGACGACCTTGGAGGCGTTGGACACTCTTCCTGGACCACGCTTCATGGCGTCGTGGGTCCTTTGGCTGTGGCTGGGCATGTTCCTGTGCCTGGTGCCGCAAGTGGCGGGGATGGTGGGAGGGGTGGCGACGGCGTTCAAACTGGGTGGGGCAAACATACCGATTCCCGCATTAGCCGTGTTGATCGGCGGCAGTTGTGCAGTATTACTGGTCGTCGGACGTTACAAACTAGTGGAGACCGGCTCCACCGTCATGGTCGCCATCTTCACACTGACCACGATGGTGGCAGTGGGTGCGCTGCAATTCACGGACTTCGCAGTGACGGGCAGCCAGCTTGCCAGCGGGTTCACCTTCGATATGCCGAATTCGCTCATCACGGCTTTTGGAGCATTCGGCATCATCGGCGTGGGTGCTTCCGAGCTGATCTACTACCCTTACTGGTGCCTGGAAAAAGGCTACGCCAAGCACACCGGGCCAGATGACGGCACGGAAGCGTGGAAAGAACGCGCGAAAGGTTGGCTGCGCGTGATGCGCATCGACGCCTGGGTCTCCTTCGCCATCTATACCTCGGCGACCATCGCCTTCTACCTGCTGGGCGCGGCTATCCTTCATGCCAAGCAGATGAAGGTGGAGAGCGGCCAGATGATTGAAACGCTCTCCCACATGTATCGCTCGGCTTTTGGTGAATGGAGTTTCTGGCTCTTCTTGGTGGGTGCCGTGGTGGTGCTCTACTCGACAGTCTTCGGGGCAACAGCTTCAAACGCCCGTCTACTGGCAGACGCCCTGAGCATTTTCGGCCTCCACAAATATCGTGATCCGGAACACCGCGTGCGCTGGATCAAGATCTCCTGCGTCATCCTGCCGGTGGCGTTCACGAGCGTGTTCCTGCTATTCGGAAATCCCGTGAAGCTCGTCTTCTGGGGAGCGGTCGCACAAGGCCTCATGCTGCCCTTCCTGGCTGGAGCCGCGCTTTATTTCCACTTCACGAACCAGCACAAAGACCTGCGGGCCAAACCGCTCTCGCTGGCCTGCTTGAGTCTGGCTGCCATCCTCATGGCCTCGCTTGGCATCTACCAAGTGACGGATGCGGTGAAGAAGGAACTGGATAGCCGCAAGGCGCCGGCTGTGGAAACAGTCGCACCGCCCAAGCAGCCTTGAGTCTTGCCTTATCAGGACTGGGTGTCTATTTCCGTTCCAACAAGGCCCGCACCTCTTCCACCTTCATGCCTTTGGTGGGTAACGGCCAGCCGAGCAGGTCGCCGTTTGGCTTGAAGCCGCCGCCATCGGTATCCACGAAGATGGGGTTGTGATAGGCGCAAGGGCGGATCTTCGCCTGGCCGCTGGTGCCGTAACCGGTGGAGAGATCAAAGTTCTCGCCCATCGCCACGACTATCAAGTGACTGTCTTCACTTAGGCCCACATCGATGGTCTGGTCAAACTTCACGACGCCATCCGCGAACATCTTGGGATGTGATTTGCGCGTGAAGTCCAGCTTTGGTTCCTGACGTCCGTTCACGAGCACCTGCACGCGATCGATGTCGATCCAGTCGGTGCATTGCACTTTCACCTTCAGCTTGATGGAACCCGTCGCCCGCGTTTCGCCGCCAGGCTGGATGCCGTCTTCCGTCGTCACTTGCAGGAAAGGCCCAGTGGTCAGGTAGCTGCGCCCGGCTTTGGCGTGACGTGCAATCTCCTCGTGGTCGATCTCGTTCGGCTTGTCGGAGGCGCTCGGGAAATACATGCGCCAGCCACCCACACCGTTGCCATAAACCGTGTGGGCATCACACACCGCCGTGGCCCAATAGCGATGCCCTCGATTCAGCAGTTGCAACCAGATGAACTCGCGCAGATATGTCACCGATTCCTTGCCTGCCCGGTCACGCCCGATGCGAAAAGGGCTGCCATTCAAGATCTGGGCATCCGCATAGTTCTGCGTCTCCACGCCATCAATCAAGCGTTCCAAGCCGAGGAAGCCACCATCTACGCGGCCATCAGCATCGCGGTCGATAAAGTTGGCCACCATATCCGGGTGATTGATCTGCACCCAGCGATGCGGGTTCTGCCCTTGAAAATCACGCAGCGTCACCGCCGTGATGCGCGGGTCCGGGTTCCATTGCGGCGCACCATTGTCCTGGATATTCCACTTGGGCGTCAGCGGGAACATATTGAAGTGAGCGGCACCACCCGTGAGCTCCATGCCGCTCACTGTTTGGATCTCATACTTCAGGCCCAGCTTCTCGATATGCGGACGCCAGTCGTAGAGGCGGTTGTGCTCGGTCGTCGGTGCGAACTCGATGTGCTCGGCGGCCAGATTGATGATACGATCATCGGTGCCCGTGGTGTTATCACCACTCGGCGTGGAGTGGTTGTGGAAGTCTGCGCTGATCCAGCCCTTGGTATCTACCAGACGGGACAAGGCAGCTTTGATCAGATGCTTCTTGCCGGGCTCAAGCTTCACCGTCTGGCTCAGGTGGCTGAACTCGATGCCATGTGTAACGACCACTTTGTATTCACCGGGCGGAACCGCCACGGTGAACTGGCCCTTCTCTGAATGAAACTGGTCCACGCAACCATAAGCCCGGTTCGCCGGACCAAGGTTTGGATTCTTCGTGCCATTGACACCGATGAACTGCGCCTTGCACGGGATGCTCTTGCCCGACTCATCTTGAATATCGAAAATAAAGGAAGACTCCGCTGATAACACCGGATCAAACGCCGCAATCGCCTTGGATTCCACCTTCACCTTGCCCTTCACGGTGTCACGCCCGATGCCCGTAGCACTGACCTCATAATCACCTGGCCGCAAAGAAACACGATAGGCCCCCTGATCATCTGGGTAAGCCACGATAGGCTTGCCATCCACCACTACTTCCACTTTCGCCGTGGTGATCGGTTTTCCGGCGGCGTCTTTGATACTACCGCTTAAGGTACCTACCGGTCCCTTCTGCGCCATCACCACACTCATGGCTTCCAAAGGAGATCGGCCAACGGCGATGAAGCGGGCGAAGGTGATTTCCTGTCCCGGTTTTAGCTCGACCTGCTTCGGGGGCGCCTTAAATCCCCCGGTCTCCATCCAGGCATAAGAGTAACCCGCCTTGTCGGCCGGATCTTCGGCATCGGCCCAGGAGATACCGCGCTCGGTGCCGCTCTGGGCGAACTTAGTCCAGCGGTCGTCCGGGGTACCTTTGACAACTTCTTTGCTCTCATTACGAAACGTGGTGACGATCAAGATCCCCTGCCAGCCATCCTTCAATCGATACTCATGGCGTTTGTAGAGCCCCTTGTTGTTCGCCGCCGTAACGACCGTTTCCACCGCTGCCTCGCCAGCCTCGCCAGCCTTGCCGTCCTTGGCCACACGCACATACGACACCATCCCCTGCTGTTGCGAGGGCGTGAAAATGACGAGCTGATCGTTGTTCTCTCCACGCAAAGTCAGATCATAGAGGCAACCGGGCGTGATGCCCGTCTCGCCGTAGAACGTGCTCATGTTCGCCCGGCGATAGAGCGCATTGTGCGAGATGACGGCCTCCACCTTGTCATTGCGCAGGATGAAATCGCCGATGATACCATCCGCTTCCTTGCCCTTGGGCAACTTGGCCACATCCTCCGGCCCGACTTCAAAAGCCTCAGCCGCATGGAGCGAAACCGGTGCGGCATTGAATCCTAGGAGAATCCCCAACCCGAGTGTGAGCAGATGCTTTGTGTGCATGACGAATCGCGTTTGCAGTGATGACTATGAAGCGACCATAACGCTTGGGAAAAAACTGACAAGCGGTAGTTCAGTGACGAACCGGCAACAAAACCTATTCAATTCACGCAAGACACCATTTCTCCAGCACGCGCTGGAAAACCCGGTGCACCGGTGAACGCTTATCCGTGAGAGCGGACACATCTTTTGCGGAGACACGTGGCAAACAATGCACACCCATCTGCGGATGAAATTCCATCAATAACCGCGCATTGGTCTGCGTAGAAGCATCCGGTTTCGCCGTGGACGACAGGATGATCTGTGCGCCTGCTTGATAACGCTTGGGCAAAGCGGCCAAGACCAGCAGCGCTTGGTTCACGGCGCCCAATTTATCAGCCACCACGATCAGAGGTTTCGCCTTCAAATCAACCAGCAAACTACGCGAATCAAAACCCTGCCCCAACGGACTCAACAGCCCC
>CAZPUL010000069.1:0-22791 GCA_964589735.1 uncultured Verrucomicrobiota bacterium
TCAACTGCAACAAGTGCCATGACCATCCCTTCGAGCGTTGGACGCAGGACCAGTACTACCAGATGACCGCCTTTTTCGCGCAGGTGGACTTGAAGACCGATCCGGCCGCAGGTGACAAGAAGATCGGCGGTACCGCCGTGGAGGGGGCCAAGCCGCTTTACGAGATCGTCTATGACAAGAAGGAGGGCGAGGTAAAGCATGACCGCACGGGCAAACCCACGCCGCCGCAGTTCCCGTATGCAGCGACAACCACGACGAAAGCGGACGCCACCCGGCGCGAACAGCTCGCCGCCTGGATGACGGCGAAAGACAACCGCTATTTCGCCATGAGCTATGTGAACCGCATGTGGGGCTACCTCACTGGCACGGGCATCATCGAGCCGATCGATGACATCCGCGCGGGCAATCCGCCGACGAATCCCGAGCTGCTGGATTACCTCACCAAGGAATTCATCGCGAAGGGCTTCGACACCCAGTATCTGATGCGCACCATCTGCAAGTCGCGCACTTATCAGCTCTCCGTGCGTTCCCACAAATGGAACAACGATGACACCATCAATTACTCCCACGCCAAGGCCCGCCGTCTCCCGGCGGAAGTACTCTTCGACAGCATTTATCTGGTGACAGGTTCGCAGTCCAAGATTCCAGGAGCGCCAGTCGGGGCCCGCGCCGCTTCCTTGATGGATTCCACGCAAGGCACCACGGATGGCTTCCTGGCCAACTTGGGCCGGCCTACTCGTGAGAGTTCCTGCGAGTGCGAGCGCTCCAACGAGTTGCAGCTCGGTCCCATAATGGCCCTGGTCAGCGGTCCCACGGTAGGCAATGCCGTGAGCGATCCGCAGAATGCCATCGCCAAGCTGGTGGAGACTGAGAAAGACAACCACAAGGTGGTGAACGAGTTGTTCATGCGCATCCTGAACCGGCCGGCCACGGAAAAAGAGACGACGCGGGCGGATGAAGCTTTCCAGGTGGTCGAGCCGCAGCACAAGCAGTTGATGGCGGAACTGGCCGCTTATGAGGTCCAGCTCAAGCCCATCACCGCAAAGCGTGAGCAGGACCGCTTGAAAGCAATCGCCGACGCCAAGGCAGATTTGGCGGCTTATCAGAAGGAGATCGCCCCGCGCGAGGCGGAAGCCGACCAGAAGCAGAAAGAACTCATCGCCCAACGCGAGAAGGAGCTGAAGGATCAGGAAGCCAAGCTCGCGGAGAAACAGGTTGCGTGGGAGAAGGACCCCAAGGCTGAGACGGCATGGACGGCATTGGATTTCAAGACCCTCAAGGCCACGGTGAACGGTCTCAAGCTCGTGCAGCAGGAGGATAAGTCCATCTATGCTTCCGGCAACGATGGCAAGGGCAGTTACACGCTCACCGCGGAGACCACCCTTACCGGCATCACAGCGTTCAAGCTGGAGGCATTGGTGGATTCACGCCTGCCAAAGAGTGGCCCGGGCCGTTCGCCCGATGGCAATTTCGTGCTGACCGAGTTCGAGGTGAAGGCAGCGGACAAAGCCAAGCCGAACCAGGCAAAAGCTGTCACTCTGGAAAAAGCGAAAGCGGATTTCAGCCAGGCGAGCTACGAAGTGGCCACCGCTATCGATGGCAAGCGACCGGCGCAGAGCAACGGTTGGGCCGTGGCACCGCAACAGGGGCAAAACCATGTGGCGACGTTTGAGGTGAAAGACGCTTTGGGCAGCGCCGGTGGGACGATTCTGACGTTCACGATGGATCAGCAGTTCAACAGTGGTCAGCACAACTTGGGCAAGTTCCGCCTCTCGGCCACGACGTCCAAGAAGCCGGTGGGCTTCGGGGTTCCGGAAGATATCCAGAAGATTCTGGAGCTCGCTGCCGACCAGCGCACGGAAGAGCAAAAGAAGAAGCTGACAACCTATTATCGGAGCATTGATGCGGAGTTCATCAAGCGCACGGCGGCTTTGGCCGAAGCTAGGAAGCCGCGTCCGATCGATCCGAAGCTGAAGGATTTGCAAGATGTGCTGGCTCGCGCGGAGCAGCCTTTGCTGATCGATCCGAAGCTGGCCGATTTGCAGCGCGCCGTGGAGTTGAGCACCAAGCAGGTGCAGCAGCTTCGTCTGGTGGCCGCGCAGGATATCGCCTGGGCTCTGATCAATAACCCGTCATTTTTGTTCAACCGGTAAGAAAGGGCAGGGCGGTTAATCGCCTTGCTAAAATGTGAAATTTAACAGTTTATAGTAACGTAGATACCCGAAAGGTCCTAACTATGATCCGTATACCTGGCGGCACCAACGGTGACTTGTGCGACGCAAACATGAAGATGAGCCGGCGCGACTTGTTGCGCATCGGCGGCTCCGGCATCCTTGGCCTGACGCTCGGGTCTATGATGCAGCTTCAAGCCCGTGCCAGTACTGGCAATCAGGGCGGGCCGGGCTGGGGCAAGGCCAAGAGCATCATCATGGTCTATCTCCAGGGCGGGCCGAGCCATCTCGATCTGTGGGATCCGAAGGAGAATGTGCCGGACAATGTGCGCTCCATCTTCAAGCCCATTTCCACGAAGATTCCGGGCACGATGTTCACCGAGTTGCTGCCGCAGCTCGCCAAGGTGAACGACAAGATGACGATGATGCGGGCGCTGAGCTACACGCCCAACGGACTCTTCAACCATACCGCCGCCATCTACCAGATGATGACGGGTTACACGACGGACAAGGTGAGCCCGTCCGGCCAGCTCGAGCCGCCGAACGCAAAGGATTTCCCGAACTTCGGTTCCAATATCATCCGCCTCAAACCGCCGACCGAACCCATGCTGCCTTTCGTCATGCTGCCGCGTCCCTTGCAGGAGAGCAACGTGGTGGGCAAGGCCGGCTCCGCTGGCTTCCTCGGCAAGGCGTTCGATCCGTATACGTTGTATCCGGATGGCGATGACATGGACATGGCCAAGATGGAGAAGGTGAGGGTGGACGATCTGAAGATGCAGCCGGACGTGTTCTCACTGCGGCTCGAACGTCGCGCCAGCCTGCGCGATGCGTTCAGCGATGCGATGCCCGAGATCGAGAAGGCGGTCGAGAATTACCAGTTGGATGAATATTATACCCGCGCTTTGAGCTTGGTCATATCCGGTCGGGCGCGCAATGCCTTCGATCTTGGCCAGGAACCCGCGAAGGTGCGCGACCGTTATGGCCGCAATACGTTCGGTCAAAGCTGCCTTCTGGCGCGCCGTCTGGTGGAAGCCGGCACACGCGTGGTGGAAGTCATCTGGCCCAAGGTGGCGAATTCGGACAATCACTCGTGGGATGTGCACAATGGCCTGCCGGACCGCATGAAACGCCAGTCCGCACCGATGCTGGACACCGGCCTCTCCGCTTTGTTGGAAGACCTCGACCAGCGTGGTCTGCTCGCCGAGACGATGGTCGTGGCGGTGGGCGAGTTCGGTCGCAGCCCGGTGAAAGGTGTCAGCACCTCCGGCAACGGCAACAGCGCTGACGGCCGCGATCACTGGCCTTATTGCTACACGGGTGTGGTCGCCGGTGCGGGCATCAAGCGCGGCTATGTCCACGGCAAATCGGACAAGACGGGCTCGGCACCGGCCGAGGACGCGGTGCATCCGAGCGAGCTGCTGGCGACGATCTATCACGCCTTCGGCATCGATCCGGAAACCATCGTTTACAACCACCTCAATCAGCCGCGCGAGCTGGTCAAGGCGAAATCGGTGGGCAAGCTGTTCGCGTAAGCGGACAGAACGAATTCGCAAACGCCCGGACTAGAAACAGTCCGGGCGTTTGGTTTGTGATGATTGACTGGTCAGGTCAGTTTACCGGTTGTGCGGAATTGTGAAGAGAAGCTTGGAAGTGCATTTTCCTGATACCCGAATGAAAGCCTTTGCCCGTATCTTGTCGTTCTTGGTCCTGGTCTCAGGACTGATTGCTTCCACCATGTCTGCCGCCGAGCCGTTCCTGGAGAAAGTGGATGTCTTCGAGGCTGGCAAGGATGGGTATGCTCTCTATCGCATCCCAGGCATCGTGGTGACGAAGCAAGGGACAGTGCTGGCGTATTGCGAAGCGCGGCGCACGGGCAAGAGCGACTGGGACTCCATCGACATCATGCTGCGCCGCAGTACGGATGGCGGGAAGACCTGGGACGCCATGCGGAAGATCTCCGATGTGCCCGGGCCGAAGACCAAGAACCCGGTGGCGCTCGCCCAGAAACTGGGGAACACGAATGATGTCACCTACAACAACGCCACGGCCATAGTCGATAAAGACGGCACGGTGCATTTCCTCTTTTGCCTGGAGTATTGCCGGGCCTTCTACATGCAGAGCAAGGATGAGGGGGTGACGTGGTCGGTGCCGGTGGAGATCACGGCGGCCTTTGACAAGTTCCGCCCGGAGTATGACTGGAAGGTGCTGGCGGCGGGACCGGCCCATGGCATCCAGTTGCAGAATGGGCGTTTGGTCGTGCCGGTCTGGTTGTCCACGGGTGAGGGAGGCCATGCCCATCGGCCTTCAGCGGTCTCGGTGGTTTACAGCAATGACAAGGGCAAGACCTGGCAGCGGGGCGACATGGTGGTGGCGCATCCCGAATTAAAGAACCCGAGCGAAACCATCGTTGTGCAACTGGCTGATGGCCGGACGATGCTGAACATCCGCAGCGAATCCAAGGAGCACAGGCGCGCGGTATCGTTTAGCAAGGATGGCGCAACCAAATGGAGCAAAATTCAGTTTGAAGAGGCTTTGCTGGAACCTGTTTGCATGGCCAGCATCATCCGGGTTTCTGATAAGAAGACCGGAGGCAAGAACCGCATCGCCTTCGCGAATCCGGACAATTTGACCCGCAAGGACGGCAAGGAGAAGCCGGAGATGTCCCGGGACCGCATCAATCTGGCGGTGAAACTGACGTATGACGAGGGCAAGACATGGCCGGTGAACAAGCGGCTGGAGGAGGGATTTAGCGGGTATAGTGATCTGGCGGTGGCCAAGGATGGGACCATTCTCTGCTTCTACGAACGAGGCTCCACCGACGCCAAAAGCAGCACCAAAACGGGCCGTTTGACCGTTGCCCGCTTCAATTTGGAGTGGCTGACGGACGGCAAAGACACCCTGAAACGCTAGATCACAGGCGAATCTCCATAAATTGCGGTTATCAGGAAATTGCAGGTTCCTGATTTTTCTGCGTGCGTTGGAGGCTTTGGCTTTTTATTGTTGCGGGAATGACCATCTGGATTCTTGTCATCGCTTGTATTGGACTTGGGGCTCTTGGCGGCCATACTGGCGGCGCGGTGCGCATGGCCTTTGCAGTGCTGGGCACTTGGTTGTCTTTTTTGGCAACCGGACCCATCGCAGCCAAACTCAGGCCTTTGGCCATGGGATTTTTTGAGACTCCCACCACCTTGCTCATCATGCCGCCGTTCCTGGTCTTCATCGGCCTGTTCGCGGTGACATACTCGGTGGCGCAGGCGTTTCACCTCAAGATTTTCCTCTACTACAAGTACAAGACCAACGACGAGAAGTTTGGCCTCTGGGACCGGATGAACAACCGCGTGGGGCTGTGTTTGGGCGTGGTGAACGGGGTGTTGATCTTGGGGATACTGCTGTCCTTCATCTACTCCGTCGGCTATCCGATCATGTTGAGTGAACCGAACGACCGGGCGCCATTCTTGTATCGCACCATGGCCAAGCTCCGTAACGACTTGAAAGAATCCGGTTTTGAGAAATTTGCGGCGGCCATGGACCGGACTCCGGAGCATTATTATCAGGCCTCCGACCTCATCGGCCTGATGTATCAAAATCCGCCTTTGCAATCCCGGTTGATGCACTATCCGCTGTTCCTGAGCCTGTCTGGCACCCCGGAGTTTGTGAAGCTGCTGGCGGGGCCGGAAACCCGGCAGATCCTGGAATCCAAAGCACCGATCACCCGCTGGCTGGACACCAACTCGATGAAGCTGTTGAATAACAACTTTATCCGGTCCCAGTTGAAGCAGGTGGATACGGCCGACCTGCTGGAATTCTCCAAGACCGGCAAGTCTGCGAAATATGATTCTGAACTGGTGATCGGAGTGTGGGAGATCAACCTGGCTCCCACCATCAATGCGGTGAAACAGAATCATCCGGATGTGACGCCGGTGAGGTTGCTGCAGCTCAAGCAGGTGATGGCACGCGAGGCCGACGACATCGTGCTGGTGAACACCCCGGACGGACAGATGTTCCTGCGTGGTGCGAAAGTGGAGTTTCCGCAGGTGCGCGGCTTCTTGCAGGCCATGCGTGTGCAAAAGCCGGCTGCCCCGGTGGTGGAAGGCTGGCAACCGCCGCCGCCTGCCGCCCCGACGAACGGGCCTACAGCGGCACCTTCGCTGACGGACATCACACAGACCAAGTTGATCGCCAGCGGGCGGTGGAGCAAGGAAGGCGAGGAGATGAAGGTCACGCTGAAGAGCGGTGAGAATGAAGCCACCGGCACCATGACGGTGCTCAACGCAGACAACATCACCGTGAAGATCAATGAAGGTACGATGGTGTTCTCCCGCTATCGTTGAGCCAAAAACAATTAAGAAAAAAGCGGGCTGAGTTTTTGACTCAGCCCGCTTTTGCTTTTTCAAAAGGATCTATTTCTTCTGTTCAAAATTTACCCGTTCCACAGGACCGATGGGCGAGAACAGATTGGATGGGGCCGGTTCCTGGTTGGTCTGGGCAACCTTGATAGCCAGCGGATTGTCCGTTGTGTTGGCCAAGGCGTCAGGGGAGGCAGGCAGAGTGTTGGCAGCCGGGTTGGCCATATTCTCGCTGTTCTGCATCTTACCGGCCATCATCACGCCGGTGATCAACAATCCGCAGACCAATGAGCTATAGGCCAGTACCATGGCGGGTTTGAGCTGGAATCGCTCCCACAGGCTCTCCCACCACGTCGCGGAGGTGTCCGCCTGTTCCGCTTCGATGCGGTTACGCACTTGCTGGCTGAAACGGTCGAAGTAGCCCGGCGGAGGCTGCTCGTGCTTCTTGAGGGCGAGCAGCTTGCGTAGTTGCGCGAAATCGTTGTCGTTGGCCGGTTCCATGTTATTTCAAATAGTCTGAGAGGTTGGCTTGCAACTGTTGCCGGGCGTAGAACAACCGGGACCGGACAGTGCCTGTATTGCAATCCATGATCTTACCGATCTCTTCATGCGACAGACCTTGAACATCGTGCAAGGTAACTACCATTCTATGATCCTCTGACAGCTTCTGCATGGCCTCGTTCAATTTTTCCTGCAATTCCGTCAATCCGGCCGCGCGCCGGGGAGTGTGCTCGGAGACCAGTTCCACCAGCTCCTGATCATGCTCCACGTTCTGATCCAAGTCGTTGAGGCTGAGAAAGCTGCGGTTCTTCCGCTGTTTCAGGAAGTTGATCGTCTTGTTCACCGCGATGCGATAGACCCAGGTGAAGAAGCTGGAGTCACCCTTGAAATTTTTCAGCGCGCTGTAGGCTTTGACGAACGTTTCCTGGGCCAGATCGTTGGCGTCCTCGTGGTTGGACGTCATGTGATAGATGGTGCCGTAGATGCGCTCCTGATATTTCCGCATGAGCTGGTCATAGGCGTCCATATCACCGGCCTGCGCTTTACGCACCAGTTCACGATCTTCCGCCGCAGCTTCGGCCTTGGCGGCATCGGCTGGTTTAGGAGTGGCGGATAAATCCATGGTTTCCAAAGTTACTGTTCCCGTCATAGGCCGTTACGCTCTTCAAGCCGTAACACCCAGTCCGTTCGTTTGTTGCGCCAGAAAATCGGTCAGCGCCTGCAGGGCCTGACGTCCGGGTGTCGGCGGCAAAGTCTTCAACTGCTGACGTGCTTCAAAGAGATGCTGTTCAATCACCTGCTGGGACATGGTCAAGGAATCGTAGCGTTCGAGCAGCGCCCCGACACCCGCCTGATACGCGGGCTGCCAGGCCTGTAACCAGCGTTCCAACTGGCTGCGCTCGGCCAGGGTGCAGCGTTCCAGCACCACGAGCAGGGGCAGGGTGACCTTGCCACTGGCGAGGTCGGTGCCGAGCGATTTGCCCGCGCGATCTTCGGAATCGAACAGGTCTACGCAGTCATCGTAAATCTGATAGGCGGTGCCCAACGCCATGCCGTATTCACGGAGGGCTTTGCGCTGTGCTGGCGTGGCTCCGGTCAGATGGGCGCTGAGGTCGCACGACAAGGCGAAGAGCTCGCCGGTCTTCATGGACAAGATCTTAAAATATTCGCTGCGTGCCATGTCCAGCTTGCCGCGACGGTGTGTTTGCAGGATCTCGCCACTGCATACGGTGTTCGTGGCGGAGGAAACCGCACGGCACACTTCCGTGGTGGGGAAACTGGCGGCGAGTTTCAACGCATGGGCAAAAAGGCAGTCACCCAAAAGGACGGAAATCTGGTTGCCCCAGTTGGCGGCGAGGGTGGGACGCTGGCGGCGCATCTCGGCCATGTCCATGATGTCGTCATGGACCAAGGTGGCCAGATGGATCATCTCGATGATGACGGCCACGGTCACGAGATCGTCTTTATGGCCATCCGGCTGGATGCTGCCGCCGCTCAGCGCGACGAGGGCCGGACGCAAGTGCTTGCCTTGATTGGTCAGGGCGTACTTGGCGTACGGGGCGATCTCCGGGTCGAACGCAGCCACCTGCTCACCCAATCTGGCGGTGACGGCGTCCAAAAACGGCTGCACGGGCGCGACAATCTGCCGCCACCCCACCGGAGACTCCGGTAGAGGCAGCGTAGCGGCCAGTGTATTCGTTTCGTTCGCGTTTGGAGCGAGCATTTGGCCCTCAATCTAAGTTTGCCTAAAATCCAAGTCAAACTGATAGCCGAAGGGACTAATGGTCCCGGAAGCTGGGCGAATGACCCCAAGCCACCAGCATGGCCAGCTATTAGTGGCAAAAACAGTAGAAATACGCTACTTTCCCGCTGTGAAGCTGGATTCTGTCCAAAGTACGGCCCAAGAACAGTTCGGAAAACAAAGTCATCGTTATGGCAAGGGACACATCCTGCAAAATGTGGAGGACGTCATCGCCGCTGCCCGTCAGATGACTTTGCCAGCGGTGGCTGAAGTGTTGGATGTGGCGACAGGAGCCGGGCATACCGGGCTCTATTTCGCGAGTTTGGGACACCGGGTGACACTGGCGGATATCGCCCAGCCGATGCTGGACCGGGCGACCGAGGCAGCGGCCGAGCGCGGGCTGACAGTCACCACCCGCCAGCACGCCGCCGAGCATTTTCCCTATGCGGATGGCAGCTTCGACTTGGTCAGCAGCCGGGTGGCCCCGCATCACTTCAGTTCACCTCCAGATTTTGTGAATGAAGCGGCGCGAGTATTGCGCCCGGACGGCTGGTTCCTGTTGATTGACGGTTCCGTGCCGGATGATGAACCGGAGGCAGAAGCGTGGCTGCACCAAGTGGAGAAGCTTCGTGATCCCAGCCATAACCGGTTGCTCTCGCCGCGCGCCTGGATGCAGCTCTGCGTGCAGGCCGGTCTGCAGGTGCGTTCGGCGGAATTGAAGGCTTTCAAGCAGCCAGATCTCGAATGGTATTTCGAGACGGCGAATACACCGGCAGACAATCGCGTGGCGGTGCGGAAACTTGTGGCGACGGCGTCGGCTCATGTTAAGCAGTGTTACCAGCTGGCCAACGAGGAGGGCAAGATCAGTTGGTGGTGGCCGCGGCTGACGCTGATAGCGCAGCGCTGAAGGTGGGCTGGTCGCACCTTTCGTATCCCGAAATCTGATTTCCCGTTTCGCTTTCGCCTACTTGCGCTATCTTCCGGGCGTGCAGACGTTGTCTGAAAAGTTGGCGGAAATGGCCGCCGCCGCTCCCCTGAACACCGTGACGGTGCCGGACCTCTGGCAACAAGAGGCGGTCACTGCTTTGCGCGAGGGGAAGGACGTCGTCGTGCATGCTCCTACCGGAGCCGGGAAGACCCTCATCTTCGAACTCTGGTCCAATCAGGGGAAGAACCGTACCCAAGCGATTTACACCGTACCCACGCGTGCCTTGGCGAATGACAAACTGGCGGAATGGCGGGCGCGCGGCTGGAATGTAGGCATCGCCACCGGCGATCTCGCGGAGAATCTGGAGGCACCGGTCATCGTGGCCACGCTGGAGACGCAGAAGAACCGGTTGATCCAAGGGGACGGGCCGTCACTGCTGGTGGTGGATGAATACCAGATGATCGCCGATCCGGACCGGGGCTTGAATTACGAACTGGCCATCGCGCTCGCACCGCCGAAGACGCAGTTACTGCTGCTCAGCGGTAGCGTAGGCAATCCACAGGACGTTGTGAAATGGTTGCGGCGATTGGGACGTGAGGCCATTTGTGTCCGATATGACGTGCGACCGGTGCCGCTGGAAGAAGTGCATGCGAATAATCTCAGCTATCATCTGCCATCCGAGGTGAAGGGTTATTGGCCGCGTTTCGTGGCGAAGGCGCTGGCGGAAGATTTGGGGCCGATACTTGTGTTCGCCCCGAGACGGCAGGCGGCGGAGGCTTTGGCGAACGAGTTGTCCCGCTATCTCCCCAATCCGAATCCGCTGCAACTTACGCAGGAACAGAAACTGTTGGTGGGTGAGCACTTGGGCAAGCTCTTGAAATCGCGCGTGGCGTATCATCACAGCGGGCTGAGCTATGGCGCACGGGCCGGGGTCATCGAACCGTTGGCAAAGGCGGGGCAGTTGCGTTGTGTGGTGGCGACGATGGGGCTGGCGGCAGGCATCAATTTTTCCCTGCGCAGCGTCGCGTTGGCCGGGGATTCCTACCGTCGCGATCAGCAGGAACAGCCGTTGCGACCGGATGAAATCCTCCAGATGTTCGGGCGCGCGGGGCGGCGAGGCATTGATGAGACGGGCTATGTGCTGGTGAGCAGCAATAACATCCGCCTGAACGAGGCGCATGCGGCGCATCTCGCCCGCAGTGGGATGGTGGACTGGGCGGCGCTGCTGGGCATCATGGCGGCGGCAGCGGATCAGGGTCGTGAACCGTTCTTCGAAGCGGTGCGGGTGCAGGAACGGCTGTTCACCACCAAGCCCATTTTTCTCGGTGTGGAAGAATCGTTGAAGCATCCAGTGACACCGTGCGGGTTGATGACGGATGCAGAACGCGCGCGGCTGGTGCGAAAGCGGCATCGCGAGTTGAGGAACAGCCGGGGCGAATGGGAACAGTTTCCAACTTTCAAGGCTTGTCCGCTGGGGGAGATCCAGATCGCGGAGCTCGAAGTGGTGGATGGCCAGCCCGTGCCGCACTTGCGATCTGTGCTGACGGAACCGCTGGCTTTGGAAAAGGTAGGCACGGGCCATGTCTGTGTCTTGGAAGAGAAGGACGGGCAGAAAATCCATGGTCGGGCCATCGGTGTGGCTGATCTTTTGAACGGGGACCGGGTGCTGCTGGCCAAGTGGGTGCGGCGATTGACGGTGTGGAATGCGCGGCAAATCTCGCTCGCGGTGTGGACGGAGAAAGTGGAGCCGTTGCTCGCGGAGAAGCTCGCCCAGCAAGGCACACCGGTGGTGAAGTTCGACCGGCAGGAGCAAAAGGTATTGGCCCGGGTCAGCATCTCCGGGTTGACCATGTCGGTCCCGGTGGACCGACATGGGGTACCGCTATGGAATCCAGTGACACGCGAGATCTTGCCGCCGGAATGCAGCGTGTGCGATCAGGTGGAGATTTGCCGTCAGTTGCCGACGGTGACGGGCACCGCATTGATCTGGCGTCGGCTCGGTTTGGTGGAGGCGGATGGAAGCCCGACGCGGCGTGGGCGCGTCGTTAGCTTCTTCCAGCAAGGCGATGGGCTGGCCATCGCGGCGGCCATGGAAGATGAGAGCTATCCGCTGACAGAGTTGATCTACGACATCGCGAATCTGGATGCGGGTTTTCGCTTCTGCACGGAAGAGAGCCGTTGGGGTGGCCGTCTGGCCATGGCTTGTCATGAGAAATATGGCTACCAGACCATCGCGGGGTATCTGGAGAATGGGTTGCCATTGAAGTATGGTTCCGGAGCGGAGTTGGTGGTGGCCTCCGTCCATAAGAATCCGGCGAGCAAGACGGCCTGGCTGACGGAATTTCTCGGCGTGGGGGACATCGACCGGGTCATCATCGAGTGGCGAAGTTCGTTGCGGCAGATCGCCCATTCACCCAAACTGGACTGGCCGCGTTACATGGAGTTTCAACGCCTGGCCAAGGCCATCTTGAACGAAACGGAATCACCGACGCTGACAGACCTGCCGCCGCTGGAATATGGCCAGACGAAGCGGGTGGAGCATAAACTGCATTTCCGCCGTTAACAGGAGATTTAGTTGCCGTAACCGGAAAGTAACTTTCGCCATTGGCAGGCCCGGCTATCCTTGCCAGACTGATTTTTGCGTTAAGTTACTGGCTATGAGCGGGAAATACGGTCCGACACATTTTATCAATCGCGAGCTGAGCTGGCTGGAATTCAACCAGCGGGTGCTCGACGAGGCTTTGAACCCGGCCAACCCGCTGCTGGAGCGTGTGAAGTTTTTTTGCATCACCAGCTCGAACCTGGATGAGTTCTTCGAGGTGCGCGTGGCCGGTCTGAAGCAGCAGATCGAATCCAGCGTGGTGGACCGCAGTGTGGACGGGCGCACGGCCTCCGAGACGTTCCGGGAAGTGTCCCAACGGGTGCGCCAGATGGTGGATGACCAGTACAAGTGCTGGCGCAAGAAGTTGCTGCCCGCTTTGGTCGAGGAGGCGAGAATCCACTTCCTGGAGATCAAAAAGCTGAGCAAGCCAGACGCTGCCTGGCTGGAAGACTATTACCAGACCAAGGTCCGCCCCGTGCTCACGCCCTTGGGGCTGGACCCGGCGCATCCGTTTCCCCAGTTGCTGAACAAGTCACTGAACATCATGGTGCAACTGCAGGAGGCCAAGAATAGCGAGCGGCGCAACCGCATGGCCATCGTGCAGGTGCCGCGCATCTTGCCCCGCCTGGTCCGCCTGCCGCGCCAGGATTCCCGGCAGGATTACGTCTTTCTCGGCAAGCTGATCTGCCATTATCTAGGTGATCTCTTTCCCGGCAACCAGATCCTCGGTTACTGGCTGTTCCGGGTGACGCGCAACAGCGAACTCTACATCGACGAGGAAGACTCCTCCAACTTGCTGAAGGCGGTGGAGAACGAATTGCATAACCGGCGCAAGGGGGCCGCCGTGCGGTTGGAGGTGGAGAAGGATTGCCCGCTGGAGATTCGACGCTTCCTCATGGATGAGGTCGGCCTGGAAGAGGATGATCTCTACGTCATCGATGGTCCGCTCAATCCAACGCGGTTGATGACCATCTATGAAGGCGATCATTCACCGGAGTTGCGTGATATCCCATTCGTAGCGCCGGTTTCTCCGTTGTTGAAGGACAAGGAAGATGTCTTCGAGGCGATCCGCACGCGCGACATCCTGCTGCATCATCCGTACGAGAGCTTTGATACCACGGTGGATTTTCTCCAGCAGGCGGCACAAGACCCGAAGGTGCTGGCCATCAAGATGACGCTGTATCGCACGGGTGGTGACCGGCGCGTCGTCGGTCCGCTCATGGATGCCGTGCGCAACGGCAAACAAGTGACGGCCGTGGTGGAACTGAAAGCCCGCTTCGACGAGGCGAACAACATCGAGTGGTCACGCCGCCTGGAAGAGGCCGGGGTGCATGTGGTGTATGGCCTGGTCGGCTACAAGATCCACTGCAAGACGTGTCTCGTGGTACGCAATGATGACGATGGCATCCGCCGGTACGTGCATCTTTCCACGGGCAATTACAACGCCAGCACCTCGCGTTTCTACACGGACATCGGCTTGCTGACATGCGATCCAGCGTTCGGCGAGGACGCCACCAACCTGTTCAATCTCCTCACGGGTGTGTGCCAGTTCCCCGGCATGAAGAAGTTCCTGACCGCACCGTTTGAGCTGCATGACACGATCATGCGCCTCATCCAGCGGGAGGCGGAGAACGCGCGCCAAGGATTGCCCGCGAAGATCATCGCCAAGATGAACTCGCTTGTGGACCAGGAGGTCATCGAGGCCATGTATGCCGCTTCCCAGGCCGGGGTGCAGATCGATCTTATCGTGCGCGGCATCTGCTGCCTGCGCCCGCAGGTGAAGGGCGTGAGCGAGAACATCCGCGTGCGCAGCATCGTGGACCGGTTCCTCGAGCACAGCCGCATCTTCTATTTCGAGAACGCCTGCCAGCCTGAGGTGTTCGTGGGCAGTGCGGACTGGATGCCTCGCAATTTCTTCAGCCGCATCGAGGTGGTTTTCCCCATCGAGGATGGTCGCCTGCGCGCGCGCATCATGGATGAGATGCTGGCCCTGCCGTTGGCGGATAACACGAAGGCCCGGCAGTTGCAGACGGACGGGACGTATCGCATCCCGGCCTTGGCCAAGGGTGAAGTGCCGCATCGGAGCCAGTTGGAATTCATCGAACTGGCGAAAGGGCGCATCAACAAATCGCGCAAACCGGCGAAAACCGCCTCCAAGTATCCGCAGGTGCGCCTCAAGCCCAGCCCGCACAAGTAAGGGAGCTAGGCGAGCAACACACCTTCGATCTGGAGCAGACGGCGTTTCCATTCCAGCCCGCCGCTGAAGCCGCCGAACTTGCCATTGGCCGCGACTACGCGGTGACATGGGATGATGACCGGGATGGGGTTCGCGCCACAGGCTGCTCCCACCGCCCGCGCGCCAGCGGTTTTGTTCAAATCATCCGCTAGGTCACCATAAGTGCGCGTATGTCCCAGCGGGATGGCGAGGAGAAGTTGCCAGACGGCCCGTTGGAAATCTGAACCCCGGCTGAGATCCAGTGGCGGCAGTTTTCCCGGTGATTTGCCGGAAATGATGGCTAACAAAGCGTCCGTCGTCAGTTTGTTCCAGGTGCGAAAATCTTTTTCGGCAGGTGTTGGCAAGTCCGGATCTGGCGCATGGGTTTGCTCTGGAAAATCCAGTGCGGCCAGTCCGCTGGCCGAATAGACAACATGAAAGTTGCCCAGGCTGGTTGCGATATGATGAGAAGTTGGCATCAGTCGCGGCCGCCCATGATGAGGTAAGCTAGCACAACGAGGACCAATAGGATGGCCAAAATCAGCGTGAGAGACATGCTTAACGATGGCTCAGGAGATTAGCGATCAACCACCAGAGAACCAGCAGAAAGCAAATCGAATAGACGATAAAACGGTTCCTCGCCACCCGTGATTCATAACGCAGCGGGCGCAAACCATGGATGCTGCCAGCGGCCAGATAATTGATCAGCTTGGGACTGCTGGACGGCGGACCATAGAAGTGATTGCGTATCCGCCGCCACAAGGCTTGCAGGTCATATTTGCGCACGCCGAGGTCGTTGTAATGGGCGCTGGTGTTTTCAGTTTCCGGAGTCACCGCCAGCTTGCGCGAGTTCACTTCTTCGAAGACGGGATCATGCACCGGTTTGGCGGCCGGACGCACCGGGACCGGGCCAGTCTCGGAGGGCAGGGCGGTGGAGCGGACTGAAGGACGCACGGGTTCATTCCGCGTGCTCAGCTTCTGGATCTCTGCTTCCAGTTGCGCGATCTCACGCGCGAGCTCTTTCGCGCGATCGGTCAACGGGTCCGGTTTTTTCTTCAACCACGGCATGCGTCAGGACTATTTGCGTAACAACAGGGCCAATACCCCCAAGAGCACGACCAAGGCGATCGGCCAGGTGAGCGCAAAGCCCAGGCGGCAAAGCTGGCCGAAGTTTTGCGTGGGGAACAGGGAGTTGGGTAATCTACCGGCACCGCCATTGGTGGCCGGGTCGTCGTTTGATTGAAGTGCCTTGTCGAGCACCGTCCATTTTAGCCGGGCGCTGTTCCATTCCATGCGGGCGTTTTCCAAGGTCGTCAACGCCCGGGTCAGTTCGATGTTTTCATTCTCCTTGGTCCAAAATTCTTCATTGAGGGCCTGGACTTTGGTCTGTGCTTCCCGCAACTCGGCCAACGATTTGGCCATCTGTTCCGCTTCCCGCCGGACGGCGAACTCGGCTTCTTCCAGCAGGGCTACGCCGCGGGTGAGATGGTTCGTCATCTCTTCGCGACCGGTCTGGTATTCGATCCGGCGACGGCGGATCTCCTCCAACTGGGCACGCTGGCGCTCAAGCTCCTCCTGTTCCCGCTTGAGTTCGGCGATCTTTTGCTGCTTGTCGGACATCGTGCTGTCGAGCTCCTCGCGCGAAGGCGGGCGGTTCGCTGCGCCCGTGGAGGGATGCCCCGCTTTTTGCGACGATTGAAAGTCGGTATCCACAAAGTCTGAGCCGTCAAAATCTGCTGCCATGGAGTCAACTTAGTCACGAGCCGAGCCGCTGTAAAGCGGGACGCTCAATTTGCTGGCAAGAAGTCTCATTTTAGTTTACCTTCCCCGGGTTCAATCAACCCAACGGCCAAAATCGCATGAAACGAGTTGTTGCCTTGCTCTTAGGTGCTGTCCTCCTCGCAGGAGCCATTCCGTCCACCTCCTTTGCCCAAAATTTTGACTGGCCGCAGTGGCGTGGTCCAAACCGGGACGATGTCTCCAAGGAGACCGGCCTCTTGAAACAGTGGCCCGCCGAAGGCCCCAAGAAAGTCTGGATGAGCGATGTGGGCGGCCTGGGTTACGCCGGCTTCTCGGTGGTGAAGGGCAAGCTCTTCACCATGGGCGCCCGGGACCAGACGGAATTCCTCATCGCCCTGGATGCCAACACCGGCAAGGAACTCTGGGCCACGCCCATCGGTGGCCGCCTCGCCAACAAATGGGGTGATGGTCCCCGTGGCACGCCCACTGTTGATGGCGACTTCGTTTACACTTTGGGTGGCGATGGCACGCTCATTTGTGCCAGTGTCGCCGATGGCAAATCCCGCTGGAAAGTAACGATGGCTGAGCTCGGCGGCAAAGTGCCCAACTGGGGCTATACCGAATCCGTCTTGGTGGATGGCAACAAAGTCCTCTGCACCCCCGGTGGCCCTAAAGGCACGGTGGCCGCGCTGGATAAAAATACCGGCAAGGTCATCTGGCAAAGCGCCGAATGGACAGATGGCGCTCAATACTCTTCCATCATCATCGCCGACCACAATGGCAAGCGCCAATACATCCAGCTCGTCATGAACACCTTGGCCGGTCTGGATGCCGCGACCGGCAAGGTCTTGTGGAAGTCTCCCTGGCCGGGCCGCACCGCTGTCATCCCCACGCCGATCTTCAAAAACGGCCATGTTTACATCACCACCGGTTACGGTGTGGGCAGCAAGCTGGTCAAGGTCGCCGCCGGAAATCAGGTCAGCGATGTTTACGAGAACAAGGTCATGAAGAACCATCATGGTGGCGTGATCCTCATCGGTGATCACCTCTATGGTTACTCGGACGGCCCCGGCTGGATCTGCCAGAGTTTCATGACGGGCGAAGAAGTCTGGGCCAACAAATCCCTCGGCAAAGGTGCCATCGCTTATGCCGACGGCATGTTCTATTGCCTGGACGAAGGGTCCGGTGCCGTCGCCTTGGTGGAAGCTTCGCCCAAGGGCTGGAATGAGAAGGGCCGCTTCAAGCTGGAGCCTCAGACCACCCAGCGCAGTCCGTCCGGTCGCATCTGGACGCACCCGGTCATCTCCAACGGCAAGCTCTACCTCCGCGATCAGGAACTTATCTTCTGCTTCAACGTGAAGAAGTAAGCGCTCCTTGTCCCTTTTGCCTCGGCCGGTCAGGCACCTGTGTCTGACCGGCCATTTGCTTTCAGCTCGCGACCATTTTCTGAAACTCCGCTTCATCGATCACCTTCACTCCCAGCTTCTGGGCCTTCTCCAGCTTGGAACCCGCCTCCTCGCCGGCCAGCACGTAATCCGTCTTCTTGCTCACACTGCTGCTGACCTTGCCTCCGAGCGCTTCGATCTTCGCCGCTGCCACTTCGCGCGACATCGTGGGCAGGGTGCCTGTCAGCACAAACGTCTTGCCCGTGAACGGCCCGCTCGGTGGGGCCGCTTGATACAATTCGGACTTGAAATTCAATCCCGCGGCGCGCAATCGCTCGATCAGTTCGCGGTTCTTCGGTTCGTTGCGCCATTGCACGATGCTCTTCGCGATGATTTCACCCACATCCTCCGCTTCCAGCAGTTGTTCCTCCGTGGCGGCCAAAATGTCATCCAATGAGGCAAAGGTGCGGCCCAAGGATTTCGCGCTGCCGGTGCCCACATGCAAAATGCCCAGACCGAACAGCATCCGCCACAGATCGCGTGTCTTGCTCGCAGCCACGCCATCGATGAAGTTCTTCGCGGACTTCTCGCCCATGCGTTCCAGCCCGGCCACTTGCGCCACGGTAAGCTGGTAGAGGTCGGCCACATTGCCCGCTAGCTGGCTCTTCACGAGCTGGTTTACCAGCACCTCGCCGCCGCCCTCGATATCCATCGCGCCGCGCGTACACCAATGCTCTAAACGCCCGCGCACCTGTGCCGGACAATCCAGATTCACACACCGCCACACGACCATCTCCTCGCCGCCGATGGAGTCCCGCGAGATCTTCGCGCCGCACTCTGGACAATGCTTCGGGAACTCAAACACCTGTTCCTTGCCCGTGCGCTGTTCCAGCACCACTCCGACCACCGCAGGAATCACTTCACCCGCCTTCTCGATGATGACCGTGTCGCCCACGCGGATGTCCTTGCGGCGCAGCTCTTCCTCGTTATGCAACGTCGCACGGCTGATGGTGCTGCCGGCGAGGAAAACCGGCTCCAGCTCCGCCACCGGCGTGAGCGCGCCCGTGCGGCCCACCTGGATGGTGATGGCCTTCAGCTTGGTGGCGGCCTGCTCTGCCTGATATTTGTACGCCATCGCCCAGCGCGGCGCTTTCGAGGTGAAGCCCACGCGTTCACGTTGCGCGTAGCTGTTCAATTTGATGACCGCACCGTCCGTGTCGTAATTGAAACCGCGCCGTATCTGATCCAGCTCGGTGATGGCTGCGAGCAATTCTTCTGTGGACCCGCAGACCCAATAACGCTCGGCGATCTTGAAGCCAAAACTCTGCAAGTGCTTCAACATCTCCACATGCGTGTGGGGCATCTGCTGCTCGGGCGCACTGATGGCGCCGGTGCCGTAGAGCACGATGTCCAGGGGCCGCTTCGCCACCAGCTTCGGATCAAGCTGCTTGAGGCTGCCTGCCGTGGTATTGCGCGGATTCGCATAAAGCTCCTCGCCCGCCGCCGCTTTCTCGGCATTCAACTTCGCGAACCCGTCTCGCGTCATATACACTTCGCCCCGCGCTTCGAAGACCGGCGGTGCGGAACCTTTCTTCACCGCCAGCTTGAGCGGGATGCTGCGTATCGTTTTCAGATTGTTCGTGATGTCATCGCCCGTGGTGCCATCACCGCGCGTGGCTCCGGTGGTGAAGATGCCATTTTCGTAGCGCAGACTGATCGCGATGCCGTCCACCTTGGGTTCCACCACCCATTCGAGTTTTTCATTCGGCAGAAGTTTTTGCACGCGCGCCACGAAATCGCGCACTTCCTCCTGTGAGTAGGTGTTGTCCAGGCTCAACATCGGTTGTGCGTGTTTCACCTGCGCGAAGCTGCTCGCCACATGGCCGCCAACGCGCTGGCTCGGGGAATCGGCGGTGACCAGCTCCGGATGTGCCTGCTCCAGGTCCAGCAGTTCGCGATAGAGCTTGTCGTAATCACGGTCGGAGATGCTCGGCTTGGCCTGTACATAGTAGGCGTGGTCATGCTGTCTGATCTCCTCGGCCAGTTGCGTGTGCCGTTGCCTTGCCTCGTCTCGTGTCATGGGTGCTAAGTATTCTGAGGTCATCGTTAAAATCCACTTTTTATTGGCCGGGAAACTGCTCCCGCTGTATCTAAACAAACATGAGTTTGCCGGTTCATACGGTCCGCCGGGCCACGATCAACGACTTGGCCATCCTTCGCACCATCTGGCGGGAGGAACGCTTCGCCGTGGGCGAGCTCGAACGCCGCTTCACCGAGTTCCAGGTCGTTGAATCCAGTGACGGGCAGGTAATCGGTGCCCTCGCCCTGCAGATCCATGGGAATCAGGGCCACATCCATAGCGAGGCTATCGCTTTGCCCGAGCATACGCAGGCCTTGCGCGATGTGCTCTGGGACCGTCTCAAGAAGGTTGCCGGTAATCACGGCCTCATCCGCCTTTGGACCTCGGCGGCCCATCCGCACTGGACGAGTGCCGAGTTCCGCCCGCCCACAGAAACGGAGCAGGGGAAGCGTCCGCCCCAGTTCGGTAATGTCCTCGAAGGCTGGCTCGTCCTCCAGTTGAAGGAAGAATCCGTCCAGGCCGTCTCGCTGGAGCAGGAACTCGCGCTCTTCCGGGAAGTGCAAAAAGCTGAAGCTGAAGCCTTTCAGGTGCATGCCCGGAAGATGAAATATGCGATCACCACCGCCGCGTTCTTCTTTCTGATCGCGGTGATGAGCGGGGGCTATTATTACTGGTACCAATACCTTCGCAATCCGGATAAGTTCAGAAATCGCGAAGATGTTCCCGGTGAGACGCAACCGCCGGCCCTTGCCCCGGTTCCTGCGGCCCTGCCCGCCACCAATCCGCCGCCGCTCGCCCCGGCCCCCATGCCTGTTCCGCAACCCGCCACCAATCAGCCCATTCCCGGCGTGAAACAGGCTTCGGGTTAAATTGTTCGGACCGGACTTGCTTGTGTCCGTTTGATTGGGTTGCAGTTGTTGTTCCGTCTTCATTTTTTGTCTCCAGCAGGGGATGCGCTTTTCCCGGCTGCTTGTTTTGGTGATGTTCACCAAGCCTCCTTAAGGCTGGGAAAAGTCTCGCCTGAAACCGCCCTCCCGTCAAATAAATTGTGAAATAATTATATACCGAAAGGTAGGTATAATTAGTTCCATATATGAAATCGATTTCACCTATGAAATTGCGATGAGAAGGGTTCCCGCATAGTCAGCCAGTCCGCCGTATCGTCGGCCATCAATCAGAGAAGCTTCGAAGCGACAAGCACGCGGGAAATGTTATCTCCCTCTCTCCAATGGCAGGCCGAGCTTCGGCGGAGAGGGCCGGGGTGAGGGGAAAGGCGATGCTCTTGAGCAAAAGCGATGTCCGCTCTCGCACAAACCATCCGGCGGTTTTTCCTTCCGACCCGGACGTTCAAGGCAGACTTTAGACGGCGTAGATTTCTACCCCAGAAGCAACCGCACGTTCTACCCCTTCGTCGCGATCGTGAACTCATCCGCGTGATACGAGCTCCGCACCATCGGTCCGCTCGCCACATGCGTGAAGCCCATGCCTTCCGCGGTGACCTTGTACTCCGCGAACTTGTCCGGATGCACATACTCCACCACCGGCAGATGCTTCAGCGTGGGTTGGAGATACTGCCCGAGCGTGATGATGTCGCAGTCGGACGCCCGCAGGTCGCGCATGGCTTGCAACAATTCTTCCTCCGTCTCACCCAAACCCAGCATGATGCCGGACTTCGTGTAGATCGTCTCGCCGCGCTTTTGTTTCACCTTCTTCAACACGCTCAGCGAACGGTCATACTCCGCCCGAAAACGCACCGTGGGCGTCAGGCGGCGTACGGTCTCCAGATTGTGATTGTAGATATGTGGCTCGGCCCGCAGCACGCATTCGATCGCGAAATCCTTGTCCAGAAAGTCCGGCACGAGTACCTCGATGACAATGCCTGGATTCGCGGCGCGCACGGCTTCGATGGTCTGGCGAAAATGCTCTGCCCCGCCATCCGCCAGGTCATCCCGCGCCACGGCAGTGATCACCACATGCTTCAGGCCCATGCGCTTTGTGGCCTCGGCCACGCGCGTCGGTTCATCCGCTTCCAAGGCGAGCGGTTTGGCTGTGCTCACCGCGCAGAATCCACAGGCACGTGTGCAGCGGTCACCGGCGATCATGAAAGTGGCCGTGCCCTTGCTCCAGCACTCCCAGTGGTTCGGGCACTTCGCGCTTTCGCAGACGGTGTGGAGCTTCAGGCCCTCCAGCAGGTTGCGGGTTTTCGCGAAGCCGCTTTGGGTGGGCAGGTCGAGCCGCAACCACGCGGGGAGGCGTGGCCGGGTCAGCTTGGGCGCATTTTCAGTGACGGCACTCATTACAACAGGCGGGAAGTGAAGCACGCCTTGCCCGCCGGTGCAACTGTTAGCCCGAGCCCGTCCGATACGCGATACTGACCGCCATGATCAGGGAGAAGATGCCAAAAATACCTGCGGAGATGACAGCCGTGACCGCTGTAAGTATGCGCGCGAACCAAGTCCCGGCCTTCTTGGCCGAACTGATTTCCTTCTCGTAATCCTCACGTGAAGGCTTGCCGCTGGCAAAGTCCTGTAATTCCTTCTGCTCAAACTGTTTGAACGAATCAACCTCATCTTTGCTGATGCCCTCCGGCTTATACTTCTCGCCCTTGTCCGCGAATTTCTCGAAGAATTTCCGTTGCCGGTTCTGCAAGAAGGTCCGGATCTCGTCATCCGTCTTGGCCGCCGCCGCTTCCTTTGCCTCGGCCATCCGGACATCATAGGATGGGAAGAGGGAATCGGTTGACCCGCCAAATTCTTTCTCCAGCTCATGGGCCGCCATGGCGTAGTTCGTCCCAAAGATGCCGAGTACGGTGAAGACGGCAGCCGTCACCCCGATCCAGGTATTATCCTCACGCGCCATGACCCGTCCCAAAACTCCGCCCATCACGGCCGGAATGAGCGCGAGAAAACCGAAATTGATCTCCCCGAAATAATACACTGCAAACCAGATCAGGCAGCCCACCACCGTGCCGATGGCCGCACCCAGCATGCCGCGCGGAAAACTTGGGGCCGGGCCTTCTTTCGGGACGTATGCCTTGCGCGCATGCGGGTTCTCTAGGTTGCTCGCCGCCGCTGGCTCTTCT
>CAZPUL010000070.1:0-22285 GCA_964589735.1 uncultured Verrucomicrobiota bacterium
CCAAGCCCCAAAACGGTCGCGCAAACTACTGTGCTTTGATTCAGACCGCAGCCAGCTCTCGCTGCTGACGATAGTGCTCCGCCAGACCTTGCTCGGAAGGCTGCAACTTCTCCTGCTCCAGCGCTTTCAATATACGTCCCTCGGTCATGATAAAACGGTCACGCTTGTAGAGAAGATAATCGCCCCGCACGTCGTCCGGCGTCATGTTGATCGTGGCGAGATTCGCCCCCGTACGCCATCCCCGCCGGTACCCTTCTACCGGATCCGCCAGATTCATCGCACTGACCACCGGGATCACCCAGTCCGGTCGCATCAAACGCATAGCCGCCATGCTGTTCAAGACCAGTTCGATATCCGCCGTCGACTCATTTGCAAGCGGCGTAGATTCACCCGGAATAAAGGGGCTGACACTGCAACCGGCCAAGGGCAGCGAGTTGGCCAAAGCCAGATTCTCCAGCACATCCTCCATCGTCTGCCCGGGCAGCCCTGAGATGAAACCGGAACTCACATTCCAGCCCTTCTCTGCCAGATGCCGGATGTTTGCCAGGCGTTCCTCATACGTGCCAGGCGCATGACGCCGCCCGTATATCGTGCGATCCGCAATCTCAAACTTGATTATGTAAATGCTCGCCCCCGCCTCTTGCAGCGCCGAATACAACTCCGGGTTCAACGTCCCCAGACAAACACTCAACCCCAGCGCTGTCTCTCGTTGCAAAATCTTGATCAATGGCAAAACCACTTCCCGGACCGCCACCGGATCTTCCCCTGTCTGGATATTCAGGTCGGTAATGCTCGGCGGGCGATGCTCAATGATGAGCTCAGCCAGTTGCTCCACTTGCCCGCGAAACCGGCTCAGGGATTTGTTATCACGGCGCATGCCGCAATACTCGCAATTCTCCCGGCAAAAATTGGAGACCTCCACCACCGCGCGGACAAATGCCCGCCGCCCGAAGCGCTGGTCACGCATCGCCGCTGCGCGCTCCATCCACTGCCCTTGCTCGCTCCCGCGGGCGGCCAACATCTCAGCAGTCGGTTGGAATGACATATCCATCTCCTTGCTAGTTAAGCCTTAACCATGCCAGCCGCAAAGGTTAAATTTGCACGGTCGGGCCATCCGGCCCTGACCACACATCCTTTGCTTGTTCACCTTCTGTGCAGTAAGCTAGCCTCACAGCATGAACTGGCCGCAACAGTGCCTCGCCGTGATACCCTGTTCCAACGAGGAACGAGGATTGGCTGCGTTGCTGCCCGAATTGCGCAAGCATCTGCCCAAGATTCTGGTCGTGGATGATGGTTCAACCGACGGCACTCAAGCAGTTGCCTGCAAATTTGGCACCGAAGTCCTGTCCTTGGCCCAGAATCAGGGCAAGGGAATCGCCCTTCGCCAAGGCCTCGATCGGGCGAAACAACTGGGTTATCGCTGGGCTTTGCTCATGGATGGCGACGGTCAGCATAGCGCAGCGGACATCCCGGCTTTCTTCGCCCAAGCGGAGCGTTGCCAACCCGACCTCCTCATCGGCAATCGCATGACGCAGCGTGCAAACATGCCTTTCGTACGATATTGGACCAATCGGTATCTCAGCTACCGGATTTCCAACTTGGTCGGCCAACCATTGCCCGACACCCAATGCGGCTTCCGCCTGGTCCGCCTAGAAGCCCTCACCGGCCTGAATCTGGTCACCACGGGCTTTGAGATCGAATCCGAAATGCTGGTGCAGATGGCCCTGGCTCAACGTCGCATTACGTTTGTCCCCATCACGACGATTTACCAAGGGGAACAAAGCAAAATTCATCCAATGCGTGATTCCCTGCGGTGGTTCCGTTGGTTGTACTCCGTGAAGCCGAGCCACCCGTCAGCTACGCCTCCGGCGGAGGCCCTCAAACCGTCGCAGGCTTGACCGCTCGCAACACCACCCGCGCCGCCCGGTCCACAGCCACGTTTGCATCCGCAATCCCGGCCTCTCTGGCCATGGCCTGCCATTCTGGCGGTCGCCAGCCCTTCTTCACCGAGAGCAGCCCGTCATCCCGGAAATCTTTCGGTGCCCGCAGGCAAATCAGCGTTCCCCAAACGAGCATGTACATCGGCAAAGTCCGATGTAGATCATAGATGACGACCATCTTTCTCGCCACTCTGTATGCTTCCCGGAAATGGTTCACCACCCCCTGCGGCACTTCCAGATGATGCGTCATCTGCGCCGCGATCACGACATCGAAACTATTATCTCGAAAAGGTAACGCCAGCGCAGAGCCGACTACTCGGCGCGGACTTTCGTTCAAGCTCAGGGCCAAGGGACTTAGATCCAGATGCGTCACTTCCCAGTTCCACTGCCTGCTTTTCGCCCAAGTCTCCAAAGTGTCCCCAAGCGAGCAATCCCCTGCCCCCAAATCCAGCAGGCTCATGGACTGGCAATGAGCTTCGCCCACCGTGGCCGGAATCAGACGCTGGAAAGGTTCGGCAAACCGGAAAATCCGGTTGACCCGGGCAAGCTGCTGGTAGTCCTGCCTGACAATCTCAAGCGTGCGACCGGGCAGATCCAGATTCTCTGGTTGCGTGGCGCGTTGCTCGAGTAGCATGCTCCATGCGTAGGGCATCCGGAGGAATCACTCAAGCCAAAGCGACAGGCAAAATGAATCTTCTATTGTCTCCCTGAGTCTAAACGCTTAATCATTAGGCACACAAACGCCCGTATCACTATGAAATGCCTGCGCTCACTTTGGTTGGTCCTGTTCCTGGGTCTAATTGTCACTTCGGCCACTGCCGCCAACTGGGTGGTTTACGAGGGCGAAAAAGGCCCCGGCAAAGGCAAGCACATCGTCTTCCTCGCCGGTGACGAAGAGTACCGCTCGGAAGAAGGCTTGCCCATGATGGCCAAGATCCTCTCCGTGCGCCACGGTTTCAAATGCACCGTCCTTTTCTCCATCAACCCCGATACGGGCGATATTGACCCGAATAATCAAAAGAACATCCCCGGCATGGAAACGCTGAAGACGGCTGATCTGGTGGTCATGCTCTGGCGTTTCCGCGCCTTGCCGGATGACCAGATGAAGTATTTCGTGGATTACTACGAGAGCGGCAAACCCATCATCGCCCTCCGTACCAGCACCCACGCCTTCAATTACCCGAAGGACAGTGACAGCAAATACAAGAAATACAGCTTCAACAGCAGCGAATGGAAAGGCGGCTTCGGCAAGCAGGTGCTCGGGGAGACCTGGGTGGCTCATCACGGTGCTCACAAGCGGGAGGCCACTCGCGGCATCATCACTGACTCCGCCAAAAATCATCCCATCCTCAAGGGCGTGTCCGATATCTTCGGCGATTCCGATGTCTATACCGCCACGCCTCCGGCTGATGCGAACATCTTGGTGCTCGGTCAGGTCCTGGCAGGTATGAATCCCACCGACCCACCAGTCGAAGGCAAACAGAAGCCCACAGATAAATTCGAGAAGAACAACCCGTTGCAACCCATCGTCTGGACGCGCGAATACAAAAACGAAGCCGGCAAAACGAACAAAATCCTGACCACCACCTTGGGCGCAGCCACCGACCTGCAGAACGAAGGACTCCGCCGACTGCTCGTCAATGGCAGTTTCTGGGCCTTGGGCATGGAGAAAAGCATCCCAGCCAAAGCGAACGTAGATTACGTCGGTGAATTCAAGCCTACCATGTATGGCTTCAACGGTGGCAAGAAGGGCACGAAGCCTTCCGACTACGAACTGAAAAAGTAAGCGGATGAAGGTTTACTCCGTCCAGCTCAACACAGTCTGGGAAAACAAAGAAGCCACGCACGAGCGCACTCGTCAGTTGGTCTTTGACGCTGCCCCCGTCCACGGCTCTTTGATTGTCCTGCCCGAGACCTTCTCAACTGGCTTCAGCACCAATCTCCCAGTCACTGCTCAAGGCCCAGATATGGAGGATGAGAAGTTTCTCGCAATGCTCGCGCGCGAAACTAAATGCAATGTCACTGCCGGCATTGTTTCCCGGCTGACACCTCAAAAGGGGCGGAATGAATCCGTCACTTTCGGCCCCGATGGTAAACTCATCGCCCGCTACGGCAAGATCCACCCCTTCAGCATGGGGGGCGAATTAGAGGTCCATCAACCGGGCACCGAGATTATCACCTTTGAAATCAACGGGTTCACGGTCGCGCCCTTTGTCTGCTATGATTTGCGGTTCCCGGAGATATTTCGCAGCGCCGTGGATCATGGTGCCAATCTCTTCGTGGTCATCGCCAACTGGCCGGTCAAACGCGATCGCCACTGGCTCACTCTGCTCCAGGCACGGGCCATTGAAAATCTGGCCTATGTCGTGGGGGTAAACCGCTGCGGGATTGATCCGCATTTCTTTTACTCAGGTCGCAGTGTGGTAGTAGACCCGCATGGCATCATCATCGCGGATGCAGGCGGTGAAGAACACGTCACCGTAACCGAACTGGACCTGGATCTGGTGCAGAACTGGCGTCGGGATTTCCCGCCCTTGCGCGACAAGCACTGGAAGTGATCGATGTTACGACTGCTTCCACGGCAGACGTTCCAGATCCATATTTCCGCCTGACAAAATCAGGCCGACACGTTTGCCGGCCAATTCTTCGCGGTGAGCCAGCACCACCGCCAAAGGCACTGCTCCTGAAGGCTCCACCACGATCTTCATCCGTTCCCAAAGCAGACGCATAGCCTTCACGATATCCTCCTCACTCACCGTCAGAATTTTGGAAACATGCTGGCTGATGAGTGCAAAGGTCAGTTCCCCCAAGGAAGTGCGCAATCCATCAGCAATGGTCTGCGTGCTTTGAACCGGCATGATGCGCCCATTTTTCAGGGATAGAAATGCATCATTGGCCAAGGCCGGTTCGGCTCCCCAAGTTTGGGTGGATGTGCCCAATGATTTCACGACCAAAGCCGTCCCGCTCAATAATCCGCCACCACCAACCGGAGCCATTAAGACATCCAAGTCGGGCACATCTTCCAGCAGCTCCAATGCTGCCGTCCCCTGCCCGGCAATGATGTGTGGATGATTGTAGGGTGGAACGTAAACAGCCCCGGTCACTTGCAAAGTATTGGCCAAGGCTTCTTCCCGGCTGGCCAGTGTCGGGGCACAAGTGATGACCCGTCCGCCGTAAGCTTCCACCGCCCGGCGTTTCACAATGGCCGCATTCTCAGGCATCACAATGTAGGCCGGTATGCCCCGCCAGCTCGCCGCCAAGGCCAAGGCTGCTCCGTGATTGCCTGAAGAATGAGTCGCCACACCTTGGGCAGATCCCTCCGGGGAGAGCTGAAACACCGCATTGGTGGCTCCCCGCGCTTTGAAGGCACCTGTCTTCTGCAGATTCTCGCATTTGAACCAAAGACTGGCTCCGGCAAGTGCATCCAGCGAACTGCTTGTGAGCACCGGCGTACGATGCAACCACGGCTGGATACGCAAGGCTGCTGCCCGGACATCCGTGATGGTGGGCTGAATCACAAGGAAGCTTATTTCAACGAGACGGCGCTGATGAACTTGTTATCGCGCACATAGACCACGCCATCGGCCAGCGCCGGATTGGTCCAGTTGTTCCCGCAGACCTGTGTGCGGGAAACTTCACGATACTCCTTGGGATCAGCGACAAATTGGATTAATGCCCCCGTATCGGTCAGCATGATGATGTTCTTACCGGCCACGATCATCCCGGCGTAAGCCTTGCCGGCAGCGCTATTGATCAAACTGTCTTTCGACCAGACAATCTCGCCTGTCTTGGCGCTGAGACAGATGACGTTCTTCGTAGGTCCCACACCATAAAGGTGCTCACCAACCAATACCGGACAGGCGAAATTGATGGCGGCATTTTTATTCAGCCAGGCCTGCTCAGCCTTGAATGCTTTCCCATCCTTGCTGATGCGGATGCCGAACACACCATGCATGTGAGAGGAAACCATCACGATGTCCTCAAAAACTACCGGGGCCGTCACGTGACGCGCGAACTTGGTATCGATAGGAAAACGCCAGAGCAGCTTGCCGTTGTCCGGGTTCAAGCCGATGACGCCATGCGCGGTGAAGAAGATGGCTTGCTCGACACTAGCCACCTTGCCCAGGAAAGCACCTGCATAGCCGGCCTGGTCATTCTCAGCACGCCAGTTTTCTTTGCCGGTGGCCTGGTTCAGGGAAACGACACTGGCACCATTCGTTCCACCCGCCTGGATAAGGATGTTCTTACCCGACAGCACCGGCGAACCGTTGTTCCCATGTCGGCTGGCGCCATTGGCGAGCAAGTCTTTCGTTTCGCCAAAGAAGAGCGCGCCGTAATCGGTCACAAAATTCTTTTGCCAAAGAACCTTGCCGTCCTTCACATCCAGGCATTGGAATTCACCTCGGCAGGACGTGACATAGATGCGGTTGCCTGAAACGGTTGGTGTACTGCGTGAACCCTTGCCTTGGGTGTCACCGTAGGCTTTGTCCAACTCATGCTTCCAGAGGTCTTTGCCTGTGGCAGCATCAAAGGCACGCAAGATTTCCTTCTCACCTGGCTGCTCTAAAATGAAGACCCGGCCATCCGCTATGACTGGAGAACCGACACCATCTCCCAAGGGAGCTTTCCAAATCGTCTTCGGGCTTGCCGGCAGGGCGGCAGGCATCCAGTGCTTGGCCGGCAGATAACCAGTCGCCATGGGGCCGCGCCATTGCGGCCAATCCTCGGCCAGCACTTGGGAAGCCATCATCAATCCGACCAAGGTGCAACACGTCTGAACTAAACTGCGGGAAAACATGGATGTGAATTGACTGAATTCGAACCGCTTACGTCAAGCTGTAATCCGGGCTGTCATCCGACTTCATGACCCTGCGGGCCAAGTTCATCAATCGCTTGCCGGAAACACGGAGGCGCAAGCCTCGCCGCAAAAGGCCAAACTCAGGATACTGATAACGGAAGTTCCCAACCTCAAACCGGACCTCTTGGTCAGTAGTGACCGATGACAACCGGCGAATCAGATCCAAATCGCGCTGGAAGTACCTCGGCCAAATCCTCCACACGATGCGTGCAAAGAGCCGGGCATGGGGATAGAGCGCCTGCCAGAAGACACCTTCTTCAAAGCTGCTCTTGGCTTGCGGATTAGCCTGCTTCCATGCTTCAGAGAACGACATCATATCTATGGAAATCAGGTTCATACCCTAGCAAATGACAATGAGTGATTTTGTCTATCACTCACCCTATTTTGGCGACTTAAGTGCAGATGTCCAGCCGGTGACGTAACTTTCTGGTGAATTTTACCCCCTAGACAGGCAACGATAGTTGTTGTCCACCATTAACTTATGATCCATTTCAACTCCAACTCGCAACGCACACCCAGCGACCATGCAATTTGCATTATTTGCTGTCACAGAGCACTTTGGACCATACTGACATAAGGTTGTCAGAACTCTTGTTTAGTCTGATGCTCAATCAAGTTCTAACACCCTGAGTATGAAGCTAGCACGTTGTCCTTGGCCCACCACCGAGACCTATCTCGGCTATCACGATCATGAGTGGGGAGTGCCTCTGCATGACGATCAACGGCTCTTCGAGATGATTGTACTGGAAGGAGCCCAGGCTGGTCTAAGCTGGATCACCATCTTGAACAAACGGGAAAACTACCGCGCTGCCTTCGACCGGTTCGATGCCCGGAAAGTGGCCTGTTATGACGATAAAAAAGTGGCTGAGTTACTGGCCAATCCTGGCATCGTGCGGAATCGTTTGAAAGTTGCTGCAGCAATCAAGAATGCCCAGGCTTACCTCGAAGTGCAGGCGGAGTTCGGTTCCTTTGATCGCTATATGTGGCAGTTCGTCGGAGGCAAACCCATCGTGAATCATTGGACGAGCTCGAAGGAAGTCCCGGCCAAGACCAAGGAATCGGATGCCATGAGCAAGGACTTGCTGAAGCGCGGCTTCAAGTTCGTGGGCTCCACCATCTGCTATGCGCACATGCAGGCAACCGGTATGGTGAATGACCATCTGGTGAGCTGCTATCGGCACAAGGAGTGTGCGAAACTGAAATAGACTCGCGGACGGCGTAACATTCAGGCAGGCTGACGCCGATATGTCCGATTCCATTCAGGAAATCACTGCGGAGATACGCGCTTTCCGCGATGCCCGCGACTGGCGACAGTTCCATTCCCCGAAAGATCTTGCCGTCGGCATCACCGCTGAAGCGGGGGAGCTGCTCCAGCACTTCGTCTGGCAGACACCCCAGCAATCGGAGCAACGGGCTATCGACCGCAAGGAGGAAATAGCCCAAGAGATCGCGGATGTCGGCATTCTATTATTCGAACTCGCCGATAACCTCGGTCTGGATCTCGCCCAAGTCATGCGCGCCAAGCTCGCCAAGAATGAGCAGCGCTACCCGCTGGACAAGGCCAAGGGCTCCAACAAGAAATACAACGAGTTGTGAGCGACGCCCCAACTCAATCGCCTGCACCTGAGGAAACGCCAAAGGTTCATAAACGCCGGCCACGTTACTCTGGCAAGAACCCTCGTCGTTTCGAGGAAAAATACAAAGAGCACAATCCCCAGCGTTACGGCGATACGGTTGCCAAAGTGATGGCTTCAGGCAAAACACCTGCGGGCATGCACCGCCCCATCATGGTGAACGAGATACTGGAAGTGCTCGCACCTAAACCAGGCCAGATTGCCGTGGATTGCACGCTCGGCTATGGCGGCCATGCTAGGGAAATCCTGACACGCATCCAACCGGGCGGGCGTTTGCTTGGACTGGACGCGGACCCCATCGAATTGCCCAAGACGAAAGAGCGCATACGGGCCTTGGGTTTTGGATCAGAAGCTTTCACCGCACATCGGAGCAACTACGCCGGCCTGCCGCAAGTGCTGACCACAGAAAACCTCACCGGAGCCGATGTCATTCTCGCCGATCTGGGCGTCTCTTCGATGCAACTGGACGACCCTTCCCGTGGTTTCTCCGTAAAGAATGACGGGCCGCTGGATATGCGGATGAACCCGCAGCGCGGCCAATCCGCCGCCATTTTTCTGGAGAAGATTTCACCGGAAAAACTCAAAGCGGTGCTGGAAGAAAATGCGGATGAGCCCTACGCCGATACACTGTCCCTCGCCCTGGCAGCTAAAAAGTTCAGCAGCACGCTGGAACTGGCCAAAGCGATCCGAAAAGCGATGACCCGGATACCTGTCACCGAGCATGACCTGAGCATCCGCCGCACGTTTCAGGCCTTGCGCATCGCGGTGAACGATGAGTTTTCCGCCTTGGACACGTTGCTGCGGTATCTGCCGAATTGCCTGAACCCTGGCGGACGTGTCGCCATTCTCACTTTTCATTCCGGCGAAGACCGGCGGGTAAAGAAAGCTTTTGAGGCAGGCCTGCAAAATGGACAGTATGCCGAGATCGCCCAGGAGGTGTTGCGGCCCTCCAAAGAGGAACAGCACGACAACTCGCGCTCTCGCCCGGCCAAATTGCGCTGGGCCAGGCGGGCAGCCTGATTTTACGCTTGCCGATATACTCGTTCACCTTTCAACCTTCGGGCGCATTTTGAACACGACCGCCAGTCCAACCTCATCACCTAATCCACTGTGGAAACGCATTTTGAAGCGGGTGCTGATCGTGGCGATCGTAGCGACCACTTTCACGTTGGTGCTTGATTACTCCTCTGAAAGCACCACCGCCAGTCAACCGGCCGGATTTACCAAAGGACTGCTGCATGGGGCATTGATGCCGGGCGCGATGCCCCACCTGCTTTTCGGCCACGATGTGACCATCTACGCGCCCAATAACACCGGTCGCACTTATAAGCTGGGCTATACCGCCGGAGTCAACGGTTGCGGTGCGATCTTCTTTGGCCTGCTTTACTGGCGTTTCAATGCCTGGCGAAAGAAAAGACGCGCCGAGGGGAAAGACACGCCTTAGTAGTTCCAGCGGTGGAAGACCTCGTGGATGTCCAATTCACCACCGCTGTAGTAACGCGTTTCCGGAAACACAAAGCGGCGGGTGGCAGAATTGAAGTGAATTGTTATAGGCGCTGCGGGCGTATTGGGATCGTAGGCGGTAAAATCAATCCCTTGCGGTGTAGTGACACTGTCGTAGATGACCACGGCATGATTGATGGTCAAAGCCGGGAAAGCGACCACATGCACGACCGCGATGCCATTACGACGTACGCTCTCCTCCACCTTGCGAGCGTTCCGCTCACGCTGGGCGGCGGTAAACGGCAATATCATCCGCCAATGGCCACGCTGGGCATAGCTCAACCAGGCCGGACCACATTCTTCCTTCAACATCTGCTCATGATCTTTGCTGAAGGATTTTAGGTCAGCATAACCGGGAATGATGACCCGCTCCAGCCCCGCTTTCACGCGTGGGTCACTGCTGCGGACACTCTGCACGAGCTTCCGATACTCTTGCTCAGATACCTTAGCATACTGCGGCTTGAACTCTGCATGGACGAAAAATTGCTTGGCTGCCCGGGCGACGACGAAGCAGTGATGCGTGTATTCCGGCACGGGATCCTGCTTGGCGTGCAGAAACTTGCCGGTGGCGGCGTCTCGGTAATAGACCCAGACCAGTTCGTTCGCGTAAGAGAAAGTATCCCGTGCAAAATCAAACTTGCGCACTGGCACCGAGGCCACTGGACGGCTGGCGCAACCGGCCAGCAGCATCACCATCAGTAAACTATAGAACAAACGCAACATCATGCTTGCGGGGGAAAGTAATGGTGCGCCAGCATAACGGCAATGCTGTATGAGCGCTGGCAACAAGTCGCACGCACGCACGCCCACGAACTCGCCCTGAGCGAATCGTGGTCCGGGCGGTCATGGACTTTTGCCGAACTGGCCGCGGCAGCCGAGTCTTTGCCCTCCAGCGATTCAACAACGGCTTTCCCATCTGCACGCTCGCATGCTTTCGTGCTGGAAGTCTTATGCGCTTGGCGGGAAAGAAAAATTCTTTGTCCCTTGGAGGAAGGTCAGTCGCCGCCAGCAATCCCAGAGTTACCGTCCATCTGTGCGCACCTCAAGCTGACTTCAGGCAGCACCGGGCGACCCCGGCTCATTGCGTTCACAGAGGAACAACTGGCGGCGGATGCACGGAACATCGTTTCCACCATGGGACTCAGGCCGGACTGGCCGAATCTAGGCGTCATCTCGCTGGCTCATTCCTACGGCTTCTCGAATCTCATCCTGCCCCTGCTTTTGCACGGGATTCCGCTCATTCTCGTCGATGCTCCCCTGCCCGCAATGGTCGCAACGGCCGCGAAACTGGCGAATCAGGTCACCATCGCCGCTGTGCCTGCCCTGTGGCGGACGTGGCATGAAGCGAGCAGCATTCCAGCAAATATGCGATTGGCCATCTCCGCCGGGGCGCCGTTGCCGATTGCCCTTGAGTCGGAGGTCTATGCGGAATACGGACTGAAGATCCATAATTTCTACGGCTCCAGTGAATGTGGCGGCATCGCCTACGACCACAGCGAAATACCGCGCACAGATGCTTCGATGGTCGGTTCAGTCATGGACAATGTGACATTGGTTGTGAACGCTGACGGCTGCCTGGAAGTGCGTGGCCAAGCGGTAGGGGTTGGCTACTTCCCGAGCGAGCCGGATCGATTAGGCAACCAATGCTTCACCACCAGTGATCTGGTTGAACTCAGGGAAGGACAGGTGCATCTGCTGGGCCGGGCCAGTGATGTCATCAATGTGGCTGGCCGTAAGATCTCTCCGGAGACGATCGAATCGGCGCTGGCCAGTCATCCGGCGGTGAATTGCTGCGTCGTATTCGGCGCGCCTAGTGATGATGCGTCCCGCGGTGAAACAATTGTCGCCATGGTGCGATTGAAAGAAGAAGTCCCCATCGAAATGCTTCGTCAGCATTTGCTCGCAAAGCAACCTGCCTGGCAACTGCCACGCGAATGGGTGCTCACGGATGAACTCTCCCCCAACACTCGCGGCAAGATTCCGCGGGCGGAATGGCGAAAGCGCTGGCTGTCTAAAACTAGCCCTTGAGCGCTTCCAGCTCTTCCCAGCGCACAAACAGCTTCGCGAGTTTCGCTTTCTCCGCTTCCAGCTCTCCCGCCAGCGTGTTCGCCTGCGCCGCGTTCTTCTTGTAGAAATCCGGATCTGCCAGGGTCTTCTCGATCTTGGCGATACTCGCTTCCACCTCATGGATGGCGGCCTCCATGCCTTCCAGTTCCTTCTGCTCCTTGAAAGAAAGCTTCTTCGCCTTCTGCGCCGGTTGCGCTACCGGCGCTGACGATTTGTTCGGCTTCGCATTCGCCGCCTTGGCTGCCGCACGTTGCCATTCCAAGGCCGCCTTCTCCTCGCGCTTGCGCTTCTCCACGTAGTAATCGTAATCACCCACGCTGTAAGTCACCTTGCCCTCGCCCTCAAAAGCCAAGATGCCCGTACACACGCGGTTCAGGAAATAGCGATCATGGCTCACCACCAGCACCACGCCCGGAAACACCACCAAGGCTTCCTCCAGCACGCGCAAGGTCGGCAGATCCAAATCATTCGTCGGCTCGTCCAGGATCAGGAAATTGCCACCATTCTTCAGGATGCGCGCTAGCAACAACCGGCTTCGTTCACCGCCACTCAAGTGCTTCACCTGCGTCACGATGCGGTCATCGGTAAAGAGGAATCGTTTCAGATAAGCGCGCAAGGACAGCTTGCCCTCACCGAACTGCACGAACTCCGTGCCGTCACTGATCTCATCCAGCACCGTCTTCTCCTCGTTCAATTGCAACCGCCCCTGATCCACGTAATTGAACTTTGTGAGCTGCCCGATCTGCACCTCGCCCTCCGTCGGCGGCATCTGCCCGATGAGAATCTTCAGCAGCGTCGTTTTGCCCAAACCATTGCGACCCGTGATCCCCACCCGCTGGCCACCGGCAAAATCCAAGTTGATGTTGGAGAACAACTGGCGCCCGCCAAGGTTCATGCCCACGTCCACCAACTGTGCCGTGCGATTGCCCAGTTGCGGCGGCGGCGGAATCACTAGATCAACATCCCCATCCGCTTCTACCACTTTCTGGCCTGCCACTTCAAAGTAACGCTCCATGCGTACCTTGGATTTGCTCGTCTGCGCCTTCGGGCCACGCCGCACCCAGTCCAGCTCACGCCGCAGGAACATCTGGCGCTTATGCTCCGTCACCTCGGCGGAAGCTTCGCGCTCGGCCTTGCCTAGCAGATACTCCGTGTAATTGCCGTCATAGGCGTAGAACTGCCCGTTCGCCAGCTCCACGATGGTGTTGGTAATGCTGTCGAGGAAGTAGCGATCATGCGTCACCAGCAGGAAAGCCCCTTGATACCCCTTCAAAAACTCTCCCAACCACTCAATGGACTCCGTATCCAAATGGTTCGTCGGCTCATCCAGAATCAACAAATCCGGCTGCGCAATGAGCGCCCGGGCCAAGGCCACACGGCGTTTCTCACCACCGGACAGCGTCTTGATATCCCGATCGGGCGCCGGGCAGTTCAGCTTCGTCATCGCCGTCTCGATATGGTTATCGAGATTCCAGCCATCCATCCGCTGGATATGCTCCTCGATCTCCTCATGGCGATTCGAGTGTCCCGGCAGCGATTCAAACTCCGCGATCAGGTCCAGCACCCGCTTGGCGCCCGCGCGCACGTTGTCCAGCACGTTCAGGTTCTCATCCAGCGTAAACGTCTGCGGCAGATAGCCTACGATCAAATCTTTCTTCTGCGTCACCTCACCGCCATCCGGCACCAGCTCCTTGGCGATAATCTTTAGGAACGTGGATTTCCCCGAGCCGTTGCGTCCCACGAGGCCGATGCGATCCCCGTCATGGATGCTCAGCGAGGCATGATCCAGCACGTACCGGTCGTTGTGACGCACGACCAGTTCCGTCGCACACAAAATTGTAGGTCCAGACTTATCCGACATGAGCGCGAAACCATACAGGGTGAAGGGGTGAAGGACAACAGTTGTTCCAAAACATTTTGGTCAGTCTATGGCCACCTTATTTGCCGGGCATCATCCCTGAGAGTTTTATCCATCTCTTTTCCCTAAAAAAGCATAGCCCCGGCGCGGCTTTTCGCTAAAAATTCACCCGTCAAATCCCAAGTCTCCCGCCCGGCTGGGCGGAGCATAAAGCTAACTATCTAAACTCTTATGTCAGAGAAAATTGGATTCGTCGGGGTCGGTCGTATGGGTGCCAACATGGCCCGTCGCCTCAAGGAATGCGGTTATACGGTCAGCGCCGTCTATGATGTGCGCAAGGAATCGGCCATCGAACTCGCCGCCGAGGTCGGGGCTACCGCATGCAACACCCTCGCCGGGGTCACTGAGCTTTCCGATGTCATCATCACCGTCGTCACCGATGACAAGGCCCAGTTGGACATCTTCACCAACAAGAAGGACAACCTCCTGAAGAAAGCCGCCGGCCGCATCTTCATCAACTGCGCCACGCTCACGCCCAAGGTCCACGTGCAAGTCGGCAGGCTCGCGAAGAAGGCCAAGGCAGCCTCCCTCGAAGCCTGCATGGCCTCCAGCATCAACCAGGCACGTAGCGGCACGCTTTACCTCATGATCGGCGGCGAGCAAGCCACCTTCAATCAGGTGAAACCCCTGCTCGAGAAATTGAGCGATGGCGGCAAACTCCTGCGCTACATCGGCGGACCCGGTAAAGCAGCCGAAGTGAAGGCGCTGGTGAACATGGTGATGAACATCAACACCGCCGGACTCGCGGAAGGCCTCGGCCTCGCTGCCGCCCTCGGTCATGACCTCAAGCAGGTCATGGAAGTCTTCTCTCAGACGGGGGCGAACTCCCGCGTGCTCGTCACGGATGGTGAGGACATGATGAATCGCGACCACTCTTGCTTCTTCTCCGGCGCTCACGCGGCGAAGGACTCTGGCATCGCCCTGTCCCTCGTCAAAGACAAGAAGATGGACGCTCCGCTCGCGACAGCCACCTACAAGCAGTTCACCAAGATGACCAAAATGGGTCTCGGGGGCCTGGACAAGTCCGGCATCGCCGAACTGACCTTCAAAGGCCGCGCCGGCAAGGGTCTGAAAAAGTCCAAGTAAGCCACGAATTCACCAACGCCTCCCCTCCCTCTCCTCTAATGAGGAGAGGGCCGGGGTGAGGAGTGAGAGAGCCCACAGCTTACTCGTTTGCATGGGGTGGAAAATCCCCTGCAGGTTCTACTATTTTAGTAATCCATGCCCAGCCGCAAAATAGAGAGTGATTGGAAAGACAAGCTTCGCTCCGCCATCCCCTTCGGCCTCGGCGAGACCAAGCCCAAGCACTTTCGCGACATGGTGGGCATCATCTGGAAGAACCGCGACAATCTTCCCTACGCCTACAAGGTCATCACGAAAGGTGTCTGTGATGGTTGCGCCCTCGGTGTCGCCGGTCTGCATGATTGGACCATTCCCGGTGTCCACCTGTGCATGACCCGCCTGAATCTGCTCCGGCTGAACACCATGCCGGAGTTTGATCACTCTTTGCTTTCTGACATCGAAGCGTTGCGGACCAAACTGGCGCAGGAGCAAAAGCACAGTCCCCTGCCCACTTCCGCTCAAGGCAAAGGCGCAACGTATAATGGTTTCGATAATGCCCAACTTCGGGAACTGGGCCGCCTCGCCTACCCGATGCTCCGTTGCAAAGGGGACAAAGGCTTCCGCCGCATCACGTGGAACGAAGCGCTCGAACGTATCGGCAAACGCATCCGCGTGGCCGATCCCAAACGCCTCGCCTTCTTCGTCACTTCCCGTGGTGTGACGAATGAGGTCTATTACGTCGCGCAAAAAGTTGCCCGTTTTCTCCGCACGAACAACATCGATAATGCCGCCCGCCTCTGCCATTCACCTTCTACTGGGGCGATGAAATATGGCATCGGCGTTTCTGCCACCACGTGCAGTTACAAGGATTGGTACGGCACCGATCTCATCGTCTTCTTCGGGGCAAATCCGGCCAACGACCAACCCGTCACCACCAAGTATCTGCACGAGGCTAAGGTGCTGGGCACCAAGGTCGTGATGGTGAATCCCTACATGGAGCCGGGCATGAAACGCTATTGGGTGCCCTCCACCACGAGCAGCGCGCTTTTCGGCACGGACATCACGGACTACTGGTTTCCGGTCACACAAGGCGGCGACATTCCTTTCCTCTACGGGGTCCTCAAGATTCTTATCGCGGAAGGCTGGCTGAACCACGAGTTCATCGCCAGCCACACCACGGACTTTGAGGCGCTGAAAGCAGCCGTCGCCAAATATGACTGGCCCGAACTGGAACGCGAATCGGGCCTGAGCCAGGCTGATATGCGCGAGTTCGCCCAGATCATCCGCGACGCGAAAAATGCCGTCCTCGTCTGGAGCATGGGCATCACGCAGCACACCTTCGGCGGCGATGGCGTCTCCATGATTTTGAATCTCGGACTCGCCCGTGGTTACGTGGGACGCGACAAGAACGGTCTCATGCCCATTCGCGGCCACTCCAGCGTGCAAGGCGGCGCGGAGATGGGCGCTTACGCCACAGCCTTCCCTGGCGGCAAAGCTGTCAATGCCGAGCACGCACGCGAGTTGGCCGATCAATATGGTTTCGAGATCCCTGACTGGCCCGGTTTGCCCGCCACGGAGATGGTGGAAGCCTGCGCCCGTGGTGAACTCGACATGCTTTACTGTCTCGGCGGTAATTTCCTCCGCACGCTGCCCGAGCCGGATTACGTCGCGAAGGCCATGGCGAATGTCCCCTTGCGTGTGCACCAGGACATCATCCTGACCGACCAGATGTTCATCGAACCACAGGAAGAAGTCCTCCTCCTGCCCGCCAAAACGCGCTATGAGCAAGACGGGGGCGGCATCGAGACCACGACCGAGCGGCGCATCGCTTTCAGTCCGGAGATCCCCCGGCAAGTCGGTGAAGCGCGGGCTGAGTGGAAGATCCTTTTGGATATCGCTGCGGCCACTTACCCCGACCGTGCCGGTGAGCTGGGATGTGAAAGTGGCCCGGAAATCCGCGAGGAGATCGCCAAGGTCGTCCCCTTCTATCGCGGCATCGAAAATCTGAAAGACACCGGTGATGCGGTGCAGTATGGCGGTCCGCATCTCTGCGCGAACGGACGATTCCCCACTGCCGATGGTAAAGGCCATTTCCGGGTGGTGAGCATCCCGCAACTGCGCAAAGACCGGCCCGCAGGTCTCTTTGAGGTCAGCACTCGTCGCGGCAAACAGTTCAACACCCTCATCTACGCGGAGATCGATCCGCTCACCGGAGCCGCCCGTGATGCTGTCTTCATGAATCCCGAAGATGCCGCTTCACTTCATCTCAAGCAAAATGACCGGATTGTTCTGGTGAATGATTTGGGCCGCTATGAAGGCCGTGTCTTCAACGCTCCGATAGCCCGGGGCAATCTTCAGGTGATGTGGCCGGAAGGCAATATCATCATCCATCGCGGAGCGGTGGATACCTTGGGCGGGGTGCCGGATTACAACTGCCAGGTGCGGGTCGAAAAGGCTTAGGCCCCCGGTTTATTTCTTATCCGGATTCAATCTGCGATAAGCATAGGGTGCGGCGAATCCGGCCAACACCTGGGCCAGCAGATATATCAGCAAGCTCTGGAATGACAGCAAACTCGCCATGCAAGCGCCCAAAGTTGTCGCCGGATTAAAGTACGCTCCGGAGACCGTCCCTACCGCAAAGACTCCGCCCATCACGATCCCGCCCAGTATCGCGCCGCTGGCAAAGGATCCCACTTTCTCGCGCTGATGATACAAGTGCAGCATCGCAAAGCACAAAAGGAAGGTGAACAGAAACTCGGCGTCGAAGGCCGGCACGCCATGCGGGTTCATGGCCGCTGTTTTGAATCCTTTCTTAAGCACCTTCACGATCACTACCGCCGCGCCAGCCCCCAGGAACTGAAACACCAGGTAAGGAGCCAACTCCTTGGTGGGCAGGAAACCACTACGCCACATCGTCACCGAGATAGCGGGATTGAGATGCGCCCCGGAGATATGCCACATCAATACGGTCATCACTGCCACCACAGCGCCAATGGCGATAGCCGGAATCGTCCCCGCACCGGCATTGATGGATACACACCCAAGGGTGAGCATCCAAAAGAACACACCAAAAAATTCCGCGAGATACTTGTTCATTCAGCAACCGGTTGTTAACGGAAGGTGTAACTGGAAGCACGCTCCGGCTCAACCCACAATCCGCCTGCATTGCACATTGCCCCGGCAACAACTATATTCCGCACATCGTGACCAAAGCAGCCACCACCGACAGCCAGACGGCGGCCACCGTGCACCGCACTGTTACCAAGGTGTCCGCCAGCGGCCAGATGGAATCCGCAAGGGATACACTGGCCGCGGAGGAGCCGCTGGAGATCCGGGTTCAGGGGCAAAGCATCGCCATCACCATGCGCACGCCCGGCCATGATGCGGAGCTGGCCCTGGGTTTTTTAGTGTCGGAAGGATTGATCCAGTCCCGGGCGCAAGTCACCCATATCGCACACTGTCAGACTGGTGAAGCCGCCTTGACCGGCAATGTCCTGAACGTTTTCACCGCTGATGATGTGACGCTTGATTTTGAGAAATTGACCCGGCATGTCTTTGCTTCATCCAGTTGCGGTCTTTGCGGCAAGGCCTCCATCGAAGAAGTCCACCAACATTTCTCGCCCATCCTGGAGTTACCCAAAGTGGAACGTAAAGTCCTGCTACAGTTGCCGCAAACTCTCCGCCAGCATCAATTAGCCTTTGAGCAAACGGGTGGACTGCACGCCGCCGCCTTGTTCGATCTGCAAGGCAAAATGATCGTCTGCCGGGAAGATGTGGGCCGGCATAATGCCGTGGATAAAGTCATCGGCTTTGCGTTGGATCAAGGGGTTTGGCCCTTGGAAAAGCATATCCTGCAAGTCAGTGGACGGGCTTCCTTTGAGATTCTCCAGAAGGCGCTGGCGGCACGCATCCCCATCGTGGCCGCAGTTTCCGCTCCCTCAAGCCTGGCCGTGGACTTTGCCCAGGAGAGCGGGCAATTGCTGGTCGGTTTCCTGCGTGGCGAGACGATGAATCTCTACAGTCACCCGGCAGTGGTCATTTGTTGAGATACTTCACCACCGCTTCCGTGCGGGAACTGACATGCAGCTTGTCGTAAATGTTCCGTAAATGACTGCGTACGGTATCAAAACTGATGCTTAAGGAATCAGCGATCTCCTTGTAACGATAGCCTTTGGAGAGCAACTCCAAGATCTCCTGTTCCCGCTTGGACAAGGCTTGCCCGTCCGAGGCGGGCTGGCTTTTTTTCTGAAAATACTGCACTACGACGCGGGCGATCTTGCCGGACATAGGAGATGCACCGCGTTGCACTTCCTGGATCGCTTCCAGCAATTTCGCGTGCGGAGTCCGTTTCAGCAAGTATCCGCTGGCTCCAGCGGCCAGGGAATTGAAAATCTGTTCGGGATCTTCATACATCGTCAGCATCATAATCTGTGTCTGCGGGGCTGATTCCTTCAGTTTACGAACACAATCGATGCCCGACATGTTCGGCAGATTGATGTCCATCAGCACCACATCCGGCTTCTTTTCCGGGATATGCTGGAGGGCATCTTCAGCTGTGGCGTGGGAGCTCACGCACTGGAAGCCTTCGGCGTCATTGATCAAGGCTGCCAGGCTTTCCCGGACGCCCTCATCGTCCTCGACGATTGAAACTTTGATGGCCATGCGATGTATTTCTAGGGACAGGAGGACTATAGGCCAGATTTCACCAATCTCCAAGCTGCAAAACTACGTACCCAGCCTGATCTCGAGGCGTATCCGGGTGCCTTTGCCTTTTTCGCTCTCCAAATCCAGCCTGCCGCCAGCGTCCTCGATGCGCTTTTTCATGTTCATCAACCCATTTCGGGTAGGATCAGCTTCTGCCAGGGAAAACCCTTTGCCATTGTCCTCGATCAAAATCTCCAGCTTGGGTCGGGTGAAAACCAAAGTGATCTTGACCTCACTGGCTTCCGAGTGTTTCACGATATTATTGAGCGATTCTTTGACCACCAAAAAGAGGCTGTGTCGCATCTCAGCAGATAACGGCACTGCGGGTGGATCCGCCGGCAGCTCCAGACGACAACGGATGGGGGTGATCTCGAAATAATCCTCGGCATACTGCCCGATGAAAGCTACCAGACGGTCCAATGTATCGTTCTTGGGATTCACCGCCCAGACAATCTCATCAAGCGTGTGCACCACCTCACGGGTGGCTTCCTCAATGCGAGAAGACACTTTGTTCATCTCCTCATTCTGCGGAGCCTTGCGCCGGACCAACTCTGTCAGCAGACCGATCCGGGTGATGCGCGCTCCCAAATCATCATGCATATCCTGCGCGATGCGAGTCCGCTCACGGTCCAAAGCCCTCTGATGCTCCAGAACCACCAGCCTTTGTCGCAACTTCCGCACTGACAGGTAGCGAAAGAATGCGAAAACCAGAAAGACAACAAAAATTGCCATCCCCAACTGGAACCAGACGGTCTGGTAAAATCGCGGCAGCACCCACACTCCGACGGTACGACCCAAAGTATTGCTGACCCCATCGCTGTTGGCCGCCATCACCTGAAAACTGTACCGTCCATGAGGCAAGCCAAGATAAGTGGCCGAACGGCGAGATTCCGCTTCCACGACCGCATTGTCATGGCCTTTCAATTGATAGGAAAAACGTATCCGCCGGGGAGCCACATAACTGAGGCCCGTGTAGCGAAACTCCAGTTTTTCCGTGCCCGGTGGCACCCGGTAAACGATTTGCGACTCGAATTCGACATCATTGGTGAAGCGCCGGGGCTCAAGCTCGATACCGTCTGCGATAACGCTCTCTATCACCACAGCCGGGGGCCGTCTGTTCGGTTGTATGATCGCCGGATCAATGACTGAAACACCATCACTGGAAGGAAACCACAGCTTGCCATCCGGTCCCTTGTATCCCCAAGGCTGGAAACCGCCGCTGCATTCCCGGCTGGCCAACCCGTCCGAACGGTCATAAAGCACACTCACATAGCTCGGCACCCGGCCATCTGCGTATTTCAGCAGGTCCAGGCGGGACACCTTCACCACTCCACGATTTGTCCCCAGCCAAAGATCTCCTTTTTCCTGATCCTCAAATATCTGCGAAATCACATCATCAGGCAAATAGTTGGCCGTGGTGAAGCGGTGAAACCGCCCCCGACGCAGGCAAACCAAACCATTGTTGGTGCCAATCCACAAAAAGCCCTCGCTGTCTTGATAGAGCGCCCGAATGAAATCACTGCCGAGTCCATCTGCTTTCCGGAAAACCGCGAACTTGCTGTCCTTGAAGCGAATCAACCCGCCACCGCCAGTTCCAATCCAAAGGCCCCCGTCAACATCCTCCAGCAATGCCCTGACATCATCACTGCTGAAAGCTGCCGGTTCACTTTTTGAGTTGAACGACTTGCTGGCCCGGTTATCCACCATCCGGGTCAGGCCACCACCGAACGTGCCCACCCACAGGCGACCTTTGCTGTCCTCGTAGATCGCCCGGACATCCTGACTAGGCAGGCTGCCCGGAGTGTTCGGGGCACCGATCCTCTGAAATGATATGCCATTGAATTTATAGAGCCCGTCCTTGGTTCCGGCCCAAACGTCCCCGGCCTGATCAGTCAACACCGACCACACGACCAGATGTTTCAAACCTTCCCGTGCCCGGTAATTGAAGATATTGCCGTCGCGCAACCGGTACAATCCGCCGTTTTCCGTGCCGATCCATACCGAACCATCGGGGCTGCCGGAGATGGAGAGGATGTTGTTCTGCGAAAGACCGCGCTCCTTGTCATAGACTTCAAATGCGCTTTCGCGCATCCGGTTCAACCCACCGCCGTTGGTTCCAATCCATAGATTTCCTTCCTTGTCCTGCCCAATGGAGAGAATGGAATTCTGGGACAAGCCATCATCCGTTGTAAAGTGACGGAATACGCCGTCTTGAAACTGGTAAAGCCCCATGCCCGAAGTCCCGATCCAAAGCGTTCCTCCCCGGTCCCGGAAGAAAGCCGAAATCAGAGAAGGCTCCAGACCATCCGGAAGCTGCCAGGATTCTTCCTCCGGCCGAAAAGTCGGCCAGCGCCGCAAAACACCCCGTTCAATCAGCCAAAACCCGTTGGCCGTAGCCGCCCCCATGCGCAAACGGTCCTCCCCGCCACCCACTTCTCGTTTGAATTCCCCTTCGCGAAAAAACCCTAACGAAGAGCCATCACACCACCAGACTGTCCCCCCACCTCCATCCGCCAGCGATTCAATCGTCCCGATGGTCAATTCACCTCGGGCCGTATAAGGCGTAAACTCGCCGGACCGGTAGCGGTTCAGGCCTCCC
>CAZPUL010000071.1:0-21524 GCA_964589735.1 uncultured Verrucomicrobiota bacterium
ATCTGAAAAGATGTCTTGAGGCGTCTGCTGGTCTAAATCGGACAGGGCGTCGTTGTGGCTCGGTCACGTATCTTTTTATTTGATACGCGCCCTCGCCACGCCTAGCCCTGACCAATCCATCCTGCGCAGCCACCTCAAGCCCTCTTTTCAGAGCGTCTCTCCCTTTGTGATAAACGAAGGGTTTTGGGGTGGCTGGCGGGGGTTTGGTGCGGGAGGTGTGGACTGGTGGCTAGAGTGCCGCAGAACAGGATGCTACTGTGAGAGTGTCACATCAAACAAACTGGATGGCAGGCCGCTTCGGGGGAATGTTAAATGTTAAGTGACAAGTTCTAAGTTGAGAAGTGGGACCGATGGGAAACACTGGTTGCACCAGAGACCACAACTTCCAACGCTCACCATCCAACGTCCAGAGGAGAAGGTTACGGGGATCACTTCACCGATGCGGTCACCCATGCGAGGTAGCGCTCGTTGCCGGCGGTGATGGGAAGGACGATAAATTCGGGGGTGTCGTAAGGATGATGCTTCAGAATGACTTGCTCCAGGGCTTTGAGCCGGGAGGGGGTGGTCTTGAAGAGGATGAGGACTTCGGAGCTGCGCTCGATTTTGCCCTGCCACCAGTAGTGAGATTCCAGTTTTGGGATCAGGTTCGCACAGGCGACGAGGTGGACGGTGAGCGCGGCGTGGGCCAATTGGCGCGCGGTCTTGAGATCGGGCGCGGTGACGAGGACGAGGCGGTGCCGGGTGGTCTGCTTCACGGGTGGAGCTTAATTGGCCGGGGCCGATTCGCTCAAGTCATGAAAGCCCTTGGCATCCTCGGGGAAGGTCCACCATTGGAGGCCGAGCTGTTGGGAGATGTGGTTGATGTGCTCGACGTCAAAGCTCTTGAAACCGTCGCCGTCGGGTTTGAAGTAACCGCGTTCGGTCACCCATGCTTCGCCTTCCACCTTGAAGCTGTCGGTCACGTTGTTGCCGTTAATCTGGACATCGAGCTGATGGCTGAAGTTCTTCTGGCCGGATTGATAGACGGCGAAGCGGTGCGCGCCGGAGAAGTCGCTCTCGGCAAAGGTCATGACGGTGGTGCTGAAGCTGGTGGAGAGATTCTGGGCGAGGCCAGCGACAAACTGCGGGTCCCAGCCCAGATCGCCGATGACAGCCACGTAACCATGGTGGGCGGGGGTGACGAGGTAATGTTTCTCCTCCAGGATCTCACCGTCGCTGGCTTTGACGGTGAGGGTCTTGCCCTGGGTGGTCCAGTAGGCGACACAGGCGTCCACGACCTTCTTGGGGTCGTCCACCTGCACGTAGATCTGGGTGGTGTCCGAATAATCCATGAAGTTCCAGTTCGCCGTGTTCAGATCGGTGGTGGTGCTGGCCGAGCCGAGGCCGAAGATGGCGAGCAGTTTGGCGATCTTGAACTTGAAGAGGAACTTGGCCACGACCAGGAAGGCGAGGGCGGTGGTGACGATGGTCTTGCCACCGGCTTTGAGCCAGCCGAGCCAGCCTTGGGGCGGATCATCGTCGTAGGCCGGGGTGGTGGTGACGGGCTTGCGCTTCAGGACAGGGGTGACGTCCTCCACCGGCAACGGCGGCGGCTGGATGACCACGGTGGTCTGGCCTTTTTTGCTGGCGCGCACGCGCAGGCCTCCGGGGACAGGTGCAGCCGGGCCCGCACTGCCGGAAGTTTCCGCAGCGGGTGAGGCACTGCCGCCGGGGATGATGGGGACTTGGGAAGCCGCGATGGCGGCATCCACGGCATCCTGCAGGTGGGGCGCAGCGGAGGTATTGTCCAGGATGGGGATGTCGAGTTCCGTGGTGTGGTTGGTCTTGCCGCCCACGGGCAGGGTCTGGATGCCCGGTTGCGGGATGGAGACGAGCACTTCGTTCGAGTCAGGGTCCGGTTCGGGATGGTTATAGCCCGGGAGATTCAGGATCTTCAGGCCGCGCCGGCCATCCGGCAGGGGAGGAGGTGCCAGCTTGAGGGCGATCTGGCGGTTGGCTTGCTCGGTGTGTTCACAGCCGCAACGGGGACAGGAAACGGGCGAGGGCATGCGGCCATGCACCGGCTGCACTTCGAAAGCGAAGCGGGAACCGCAACCGCATTGAATCTTGATTTCCAACACTTGCATGCAGTGTGGTCCAATGGTCTGGTTACTCCTGTGGACACCCAATGCTATGCTGATGCCCCGCGTTCGGCAAGGGGCGAGATGGCCTGTCCGGATGGCTCCTCAGTCTGCGTCAGATCATAACCTTACGGTGTTGGGGCTGAACCGCCAAAGTGTAGCAACCGGCGCGGGACTTCAGCTTAACCGGCGCGCCAAAGGTGGCGGCCAGGGCTTTGCCGGTCAGCACCTTTTGTTTGAGGCCGGCGGTCAGGACGCGGCCGCCTTTCAGCATCAGGACATGTGAAAAGGCCGGGGTGATCTCCTCCACATGATGGGTCACCAGCACCAGGGTGGGAGCGGCCTTAGAAGTGGCGAGGCGTTCGAGGAAGTTCAGGAAATTCTCGCGCGCCACCGGGTCCAATCCGGCACATGGTTCATCCAGGATGAGCAGGCGCGGTTCGGCCATCATCGCGCGACCGATGAGCACACGCTGGCGTTCGCCCTGGGAGAGGTAGAGCCACGGGCGATCCTCCAAGTAGCCGCACTCCACCTGTTTAAGGATCTCGCGGGCGCGCAGTTTGTCGGCGCGCTTCACTGGGCCCCAGAAATCGATCATCGCATACTTGCCGCTGGCGACGGTTTCCAGACCGGTCTCCGTCTCCGCCATCATCTGCCGGATGGAGGAGCTGACGAGACCGATGCGGCGACGCAGCTCGCGCCAATCTACTTCGCCATACACGCGGTCAAAGACCGCCATCTCACCGGCAGTCGGCGGCATGTATCCGGCCAGCGAACTGAGCAGCGAAGTCTTGCCGGAACCATTCGCACCGAGGATGACCCAGTGCTCGCCGGGCAGCACCCGCCACGAAACGTCATCCAAAATGCGCTGGGCATTGCGGATGATGGTGAGCCCTTGAACGGAGAAGACGGGCTGATTGGCTTTGGCGGGTTTCTTCACAGCGTCGCGTCGGGAAAGTTAGGCGGGCTTCGTCGCCCGCAAGATGGCCTCCACGCGTGCCACGTCTTCCGGAGTGTCCACACCGATGCTCTCGTAGTCCACCCGGCAGACATGGATGTTGATGCCGTTCTCCAGCGCGCGCAATTGCTCCAGCTTCTCCGCCTGTTCCAGCAAGGAGACCGGATGCCGCACGAGATTCAGCAAGGTCTCGCGCAAGTAGCCGTAGATGCCGAGGTGTTTCAGGAAAGGGAACGACGGCAACTGCTCGGCGGCGGGCTTGCCCGCGAGGTCGCGCACATAGGGGATCGTGCGCCGGGAAAAATACAGCGCGCGTCCGGAGACATCCGTCACCACTTTCACGACGTTCGGATTCTCATACTCCTCCAGATGCTTGATCGGCGTCGCGGCCGTGGACATCTCGGACGTGGTGAGCGCCATGGCCACCAGATCGATCACGTGCGGGTCGATGAGCGGTTCATCGCCCTGCACGTTCACCACGGCGTCGCAGTTCAAGCGGCCGGCGACTTCCGCGATGCGGTCCGAGCCGCTGGGATGATGCTCGGACGTCATCTCCACACGGCAGAAGGGCGCGACCGCCGCACGGATGCGTTCGTCATCCGTGGCCACGATCACTTCGCTTAGGGTAGTCGCCTTGCGGCATTGCTCGACCACGTGCTGGATGAGCGGCTTGCCGGCGATGAGCTTCAGCGGCTTGCCCGGAAACCGGGTGGAGGCATAACGCGCGGGGAGGATGCCGATGATGTTCATAGATGCCGTTAAAGTTTCCTAAATGATTTCACCATGGCAAACGCCTGCAGATAACCGACGCCGGCCTTGTCCTGGGAGTAGATGGTGAACGTGCCCCAGAGGTTGCCGGTGCGGAAGACGCCATCCGTCACGATCGGGTAAACCCCCTTGGGCACCTCGACATTGGTCCACTGCGCCTCCGTGAACTGGGTATAGAGACCGGTGACATCCGTGCCGTCAAAAGGCTTCACGACCACATGCCGCTCCACGGCCGTCCGCAAATTCTGATGCCCGGCCTGCACCCGCAGCTTGACCTCCAGATCGGCCATCGTCGGGGTGCTGGCTTTGGTAGGCCCGATGCCGTCCCAAGAAATGCTCACCTGCACAGCGGTCGCCTTATCCGGGGAATCGACGCGGAAACCGGCCGGGATAAGCGGGCTTGTGATCTTGCCCGGCGTATAGCTCCAATCGCCCGGCAGCAGAAAACCCAGCTTGCCCGGCTGGCCGATCGCCAATTCTTTGATCACAGGCATGGCCGGCTCCGCGGGCGCCTGTTTTTCCGTGCGGACCGAGGGCGATGGTGAGGAACAGCCGGTGAACAGCGAGGCACCCAGTGCCATGCACAACAACCAGCCACCGTTGTTCAGATTACGGAACATAAGGATTGAACGACAGGTTATCTCCCGCATCAAATGCCAGCAAGCACGCTGGCGTTTGGCCGGATCGCGGCCGTCATTTCTCCTGCAGGATCTTCGCTGCCGCCTCTTCCAGTGAATCCACCACCCACGCCTGCTTCACCAGCTCCGGCTCGTCGCGTTCCCACTCGGCGCCGTAGCCGGTGCGCACGAGGATGGATTTCTTCACGCCCGCATTCCAGCCGCACTGCAGGTCGATCAGCTTGTCACCGACCATGTAGCTCTGCGCGAGGTCGATGCCGAATTCATCGCAGGCATCCTGTAGAAATGCCGGTGAAGGCTTGCGCCCGCGGCTCGGATCTTCCGGTGATTCGGGGGCGAAATAGATCTTCGTGATGTCGATCCCATACGGTGCGAACATCTCCAACAGCCGTTCATGCACCTTGTGCATGTCCGCTTCCGTGTAGTAACCGCGCCCGATGCCGGATTGGTTCGTCACGATGATGAGAAGGTAACCGGCATCCTGCAGCCGCTTCATCGCCGCCTCAGCACCAGGAAAAAGTACAAGTTGCTCGGGCTTCGAGAGATACTTCTTCTCGATGTTGATCGTTCCGTCGCGATCCAGGAATACAGCGCGTTTCATCGGTTACTTCTTGAGTTTGAAACTCGCCGTGAGTTCCTCCGGTGTCACGGTGGCCGTGCCGACCTTGCCCACGACCACACCCGCCGCGTGATTGGAAAATATCGCCGCTTCCACCGGTGATGCCCCGGCTGCCACCGCCAAGGTGAACGACGCGATGACCGTATCTCCCGCGCCAGAAACATCGAAGACCTCCTGCGCCACCGTGGGGATATGATACGGCGCGTGGCTGCGCTGGCAGAGCAGCATCCCTTGATCGCCCAAGGTGATGAGCAACAACGCCGGTTGCAAAGTGGCCAGCAACTTGCTGGTGACTTCCATCAACGCTTTGTCTTCCAGCGGATTCGTACAGCGATGACCGCCATCACGCACCCCGGCCAGCTCAAACGCCTCTTTGCGGTTCGGGGTGATAAGCGAAAGCGCCGTCAGATCCAGATGATGTGTCGGCTTCGGGTCCAGGCTCAGCCATATGCCGCGCATATGGCTGCGCTCCTTCAGGCCGTTCAGCAATTCTTGCGTCACCACGCCCTTGCCGTAATCACCTACGATGATGGCATCGATCTCCGGCAGCCGCGCATCCACCGCCGCCAGGATCTTGCGCACCAGCTTGGCATCGATATCGCCACGGTTCTCGCGGTCCACGCGGGCGATTTGCTGCTGATGCGCCACCAGCCGGACTTTGCGCGTCGTCATGCGGCCGGGCAGACTGAGCAAACCCTTCGTCTCCACGCGCTCGGCCTTCAAAAGAGCTTTCAATGTCTTGGCCGCTTCATCACTGCCTACGGTGCCGAACTGTTCGGCGTTCGCTCCAAGTGCGGTCAGGTTGCGCGCCACGTTCGCCGCACCACCGGGCATGAAGCTCTCGCGCTCGAACTCCACCACCGGCACCGGCGCTTCCGGCGAGATGCGCGTCACGCGGCCCCAGATGAACTGGTCCAGCATCACATCGCCGAGGACCAGCACGCGGGTCTGCGCAGCCGCAGCCAGGATTTGCCGGAGACGTTTGGGGCTGAGCGTTTTCATGGATGAAAAGGGCTTAATCGAGAAAGGCGGTCAAAGGACTGGTGGCACTCGCGGTGTTCAACTGCGCGGCGAGACCGATCTCATACGCGGTGCGACCCGCTTCCACGGCTTGTTTGAAGGCGATGCCCATGCGGTTCGGATCACTGGCCACGGCGATGGCTGTATTCACCAACACGGCATCCGCGCCGAGCTCCATCGCTTCCGCAGCATGGCTTGGCGCGCCGATACCGGCATCGACCACGACCGGCACAGTCGCCTGCTCGATGATGATGCGGATCTGGTCGCGCGTCTGGATGCCGCGATTGGAACCGATGGGCGAGCCCAGCGGCATAACCGTGGCCGTGCCGACTTCCTGCAAGCGCTTGGCCAGCACCGGATCGGCATTGATGTAAGGCAGCACGGTGAAACCTTCCTTCACCAAGATCTCGGCGGCCTTCAACGTCTCGATCGGGTCCGGCAGGAGATAGCGCGGATCGGGATGGATCTCCAGCTTCACCCACTTGGGCAGACCGGCGGCCACCGCGAGACGGGCGAGGCGCACGGCCTCTTCCGCATTCATCGCGCCGCTGGTGTTCGGCAGCAGGAGATACTTTTTGGGATTGATGAAATCGAGGATGTTGGCAAAGGGATCGCCCTTGCCGCTCAGATCGGCGCGGCGCAAGGCCACGGTGACCATCTCCGTGCCGCTGGCGGCCAAGGCATCACGCATGGCCTCGGGCGAAGAAAACTTGCCCGTGCCCAGGATCAGGCGGGAACGAAACGTGCGGCCCGCGATAACTAAAGAACCATCAGACATCGCGCGGACAATAGGCTCTAGGAGCTGGGGTGTCGAGTGCCCAGTCCATTCGAAAAAAACATGCTTTGCGCCTAATAGACTTAGCAGTTAACGACCATCTCGTCGTTTACTAATAGCAAGAAAAGCTCTCTCAGTCATTTCCTTGTCGATCCATGTCCCAGACGTTTTCGTAAACTCGAAGGAATCGAAAGACAGATCACTGTTTTGAATGACCAGCATTCGGCCTCTTCCAAATCGATCGACAAATACTTGCTTTGCACTCAGGTACGGCACTACGCGCATAATATTCATTTGCTTTTGAGAAGCACTCCATTGCAAAAAATAAAGGTTTTCATCCGTTATTGCGATTGCCCCTGTCTGAGTTGCTGCAGCCCGAGAATTTAGAAAACCATAACCTTGAGAATTCGGGAACCATGTGCCGGACGATAAAATATCCGGCTTCGTCGTGCCAACAGGTAGCGCTTGAACAATGGAATCATGCAATCGAACTCCACTTGTTGGCCCTTTCGAAACACAACCACTGAGTATTACTCCTAAAACAACAAGATAAAGGTATCTCATGATATTGATAGATATGCCCCATAAACCATAAGCGGACTTGCTTACCTCCAAAGAAGCATTCTTATACATGTCCAGTTAGGCGAACGCTTTGATAGTAGAAAAAGTAGTCCCGAGCAAGAATTCAAACCACGTTTTTTTGCCACTCTTTCAACAAATCCTCACATCGCCCGTGTCATTCAGATATTATCATCAGCCACCGTCGAATTCTTGCGACGTTTGGTCACGAATAGGCATTCCGTTGGTCGCGGGTGGATAGGGCGGAAGCCCGTTCACCTAGTCGATCGCTTCGCATACCAAGCGTGAATCAATCCCGTCTGAAAGAAAAGCACGGGCAACTCAAAGCCACCACCTATGATGATCTCGCGGACACTCTGCGGCGGCAGGACGGCAACATCACGGACATAAGCTTCGCGCATTTTCTCCAGCTCCTCCAGGGAAACCCCGTTGCCTTTCATGAGGGTGAACCACACGCCCAGCAAATCCCGGCCATCCGCCGCATTCAGGTCGCCCGCCAGATCGGAGCTGACGAGGATGCCGCCCGGAATCAACCGCCCGGCGATGCCTTGAAAGAATTGCGAGCGCTCATTCCGATCCAGTATGAACTGCGAAACAAGAAAAGCAGTGGCCGCATCGAATGCTCTACCTGCCGGAAGAGAATCCAGATAGCCCGCATGGAAGGTGCAACGTGAAGAGATGCCCGTTTCCTCGGCACGGCGGCGGAAGACTTCAAGCATCGGCACGGAGGGTTCCACCGCCGTGAAACTCCAGCTGGGAAATTTTCTGGCCAGATAAGGTATCTCAGTTCCGGTGCCTGCTCCCACACAAAGAATATTCGCCGTCGCAGGCAGCTTCGCCAGCACCGCGCTCGTGAGCAGGTGCAACGCGCTGTTGATCGGCGCCAGCTCGCTCCACTTCTGATCATACGTGGCGGCCTGTTGATCGAATATGGCGGTGATCTCTGATTTCTGCATCGGTAATATGCCTGTTACAGCCGGTCAGTAAAACTCATACACCCCCTCCGTGACCTTTCGATATCTCCAGTCTCTGTCTGATGACCTGTTCCGCTTGGGCAGGTAATCCTTCGGGCATTCTCCGCAAATCACATCAAAGCCCATCCACGGTGTGCCTCGGGCTCCGCTGGCGTTAGCACCAAACACCGTGATGCGCACGATCGGAAATCCGGAATCGTTAAAGTTCTTGCCCACATCCGGGAGATAGAATTCAACCCGCTGCGGTTGCAACGCCGCGATGCTCGCCGGCAAACCGTTGGTGTCATTCCGATGCCATGAACTGCCCGACTCATCCTTGTGCTGCTCGGCGAAGGCGAGGCAATCTTTCTTCAATGCCTCCCATCCGCCCGCTGATTGCACCTTGGCCTGCATTTCGTTGAGCAGTGCCTGCCGCTCCCACCACAAAGGCGGCCACGCATTGTCGATATAGGGCCAGAAAATAAGACATGCTGCCGGGATCGTCAAAAACCAAAGGACATGGACTTTCCAATGTTTGCGAAGCTGACGCGCGCTGGCACGCGAAACCAAGGCCATGATCATGCGAATTACCAACGCAACGCTGGCCAGCAAAAGAAGATGCACAATTGCCGCGCCCATGGCTTAAATCCCCACTAAACCGGATATTATAGAGTTTTTCTGCATCGTGGCGAGGTGCTGTATTTATGCGCTATGTCGGGTTGGATTCATCCTTTTTCGATAAGTAACCATGTGCCGGACTGCTTGGCAAGTAGTGGTCAATGAACCGCACGCGGTCTCCCTTGCCATCCACCGCTTAAACCCCCACGTTATCCCCGTCATGCAGCTCTTTTCACCAGCCATCGTGGAGTTCCTCCAGCATTACGCCCATGATCAGGCTTTCCGCTGGACGCAGGAGGAACTGGCCGCCCAAGGCCAGTTCGCCCAGCAAGCACTTGCGGGAACAGCGTGGAGTGACTGGTCCCATCCGGCCATGGCCTTGCCCCTGTTACAGGCCGCCCTGCTCAACACCCCCTCGTCGCTGGACCACGACCAGGATGCCATCCTGTTGGCCGGGCCCTTGACGGAGATCCTGCTGGCGGAGCGGCTGCTGCCTCTGGCCCAGTCGCATCTGAACCCGGCCGGGCGTCTGGTGGGCATCATCCCCTGTCTGCGGGATAATTCACCCGAGAGCCAGCACTTCATGGATTTGGCGGCGGAGAAACTATGGCCGTATCACACGGCGGAAGTCTGGTTGGAGCTGTTGCAAGATACCGGCTTTGCCGCCACGGGCATCAAGGCGGAGTTCCTCGCCCGCCCGCAATTCGCCACGTCCGCTTTGACCGGCAAACTGCTCTTCACCCCGTTCACGGATCTCTTCCGCGCGGTGGAAGCCGCGGGCTACGGCGCTAACGAAGTCGGTTGGGGAGAACTGTATTTCGTCGCGCAGGGCTTCGAATGAATCACTTCCCCTTCGCCTTCGCATCCAGTTCGCTCAACTTGAAGCGCACACTAACGATGTAAGGTTCCTGGTCCGGTGTCCAATGCCCATAGGTGGTCGTGACGAACGTGCCGTCGGGCAAAAGCTCCACACCCGGATAGGCGCAGTCCATGCTCTTGTGATTATCCATTAGGCGCACACGGTATTGGCCTTCGCGGCCCTTCACGATGTCCTCATACGTACCCACCCAACCGGCCCAATCGCCCTTGGTCGGGCTCTCCAGCGTAGTATCGCGGAAGGAGATGAAAAGGCGGCCATCGGGACCATACTTGGCTGTGTGCCGGTCACCGGTCAAAGCACCCGGCAATTCACGCGGCTCGGTCCACGTCTTGCCCTCGTCATCGCTGAAGATGACGAAAGAGTTCATTTTGCGTGTGTTCTCGCGCAGGAGCACTGCGATCTGTTTGCCGTCCGGCGAACGCAAGGAACCCGGCTCGCACAGATACGCCGTGGGATGAGTGGTGATGATCTGCGGCAGGCTCCACGTCAGCCCGCCATCTTTGGAAAGCGTCTTGAAGACATACGCGGTCTGGCCGTGTTTCTTCTCTGCATAGCCCCAGAAGCGCGCGTCATCATGGAAGAGAGCCATGTAAGAATTATCCTTCAATTTCTGCATCGTGCCCATGGCCACGATGCCGCCATACGCACCGATGGATTTCAGTTCCGTCCACGTACCGCCGTCATCCTCGGAATAGGCCATGCGGATGGTTTCGCCGGGGAACTTCGTCTGGCGGCCGGCGAACATGATGATGCGCTTCTTGCCCTTGGCATCCACGGTGCGGAACAGCGTGGGCGTTTCCTTGGATGTGGCCCAGTTCGCGGGCGTGGGCAGCCGGTCTGACCAGGTGAGGCCGCCATCCGTGCTGCGCTTGTACATGATGGGACCGCTGCCGTGACCTTTCGGATACACGATGAGCATCGTCTTATTGTCCTCCAGCAAGAGCGTCGTGGGATGGCCAAGATATTGGCCGGGCTCGCGATCCACGATGACCTGGCGCTGGGTTTCCTGGGCGAGATCGATCAAGGGAATGGAATAACCGCGCGGGGGATTCTCCGCCGCAGAAAGCGAGACGGCGGCGAAGAGCGACAGCAGGACGCCCACCCATGCGTTACGGAGGTGTTTCATGACTGTTAAGTTAGCAGGCTTGGGCACAGAAAGGAACTGCCGGTTGCTGGTTAATTCTGCTTACCAGCGGGTGCGGGCGTGAATTATCCGGGATAAACCTGCCCGCAGCCTTGACCCCCCTGCTTATTTCTGGCGGGATACGGCCACACATTTTCTGCACATGGACTTTTTTACGCCAATCTTTGCGGCGGCCGGTGACGGTTCCACCTGGCCTTTTGTTGTGCTCGTGCTCAGCGTGGCCTCGGTGATCATCCTGATCTCGGTCTGCCGCATCCATGCCTTCCTGGCCCTCATCCTCGCGGCATTGCTGGCCGGTGTGTTGGCGGAGAAACTTCCGGGCGGACGCCCCCGCGTCTCGGACATCCCGGTGCCGGAAGGCGTCGTGCTGAAGAGCCATTACCTGCGGGCGGTGGAGTTGGTCACGACGGAGTTTGGCAATACTGCGGGAGCGATCGGAATCGTCATCGGCCTGGCCTCCATCATCAGCATGTGCCTGATGGACAGCGGGGCGGCGGACAAGGTGGTGCGCCGGTTCCTCGCCTTCTTCGGTGAAAAACGCGCGGGGTTTGCGCTGTTGATCGCCACCTACTTCCTCTCCATCCCGATCTTCTTTGACACCATGTTCATGCTCATGGCTCCGCTGGCCATGGCGCTGGCCTTGCGCACGGGCAAGGATTACCTGCTCTACGTGCTGGCGGTTTGCGCGGGTGGTGTCATCACTCACTCGTTGACGGTGCCCCATCCGGGTCCGCTCGCGATGGTGGACAACCTGAAAGTGGACGTGGGCATCTCCATCATCGGCGGGGTGGCCATGGGCATCATTCCGGCCATCGGCGGTTACTTTGTGGCCAAGTGGCTGAACTCCCGCATCACCATACCTGTCCGTGAAGTGCCAGGTGTGGACCTGAACGATCTCAAGAGCATCGTGAACAAGCCGGAGAGCCAGTTGCCCGGCTTCACCATCTCCATTTTGCCCATCATTTTGCCCATCGCGCTCATCACGTTCTCCTCCTTCCTCGATGTGGCGTGGCGCACGTACAACCAGTTGAAGCTGGCGGGCACGGCGGATTTCCACTGGGCCAAGACCGTGGTGGAAATCTTCGGCAGCAAGGAAAGCTTCCTCTCCTTCTTCTCCCTGTTCGAATTCGTCGGGAACAAGAACATCGCACTGCTCATCGGCGCGGCCCTGTCCATGTATGTGCTGGCCAAACAGAAGGGTTACACTTTCAGCAAGATTGCTGATCTTATCGGTAAACCGCTGGAAACGGCTGGTGTCATCATCCTCATCACCAGTGCCGGCGGCGCTTTCGGCCTGATGCTGAAGAACGCGGGCGTGGGCGATGCCATCAAGGCCATGGCCGAAGGACAGAATGTGAATCTGATTTTGCTTTCCTGGCTGGTGGCCATAGTCATCCGGGTGGCGCAAGGCTCGGCGACGGTGGCCATGCTGACCACCTCGGCGATGATCTTCCCGATGATCGATCCGGCGGCGGCCGGTGCGGTGGAGCTGCCTTACAGTGTCATGTACATCTTCCTGAGCATCGGCTTCGGCGCCTTCGCCTGCTCGTGGATGAATGATTCCGGCTTCTGGGTGGTGAGCAAGCTGGGTGGTCTGACGGAGAAGGAGACCTTGAAGAGCTGGACGGTCATGCTGACGGCCTGCGCCGTCATCGGTCTCGTCATGTGTCTCGTCATGTCCAAGGTGGCTCCGATGAAGGGACTGGGCAGCTTGCCGACCTTGAGCTTGGCGGCACCGAAATGATCCGCTTGCCGGGTGCATTTCACCAAGCTGCTTGCCCGCTTTGGCGAGGCTTAGAAGTTTGCCTTTCCCCTCCAGATTCCGTTTCCTAGCGGCATGTCCACCATCGCCGTCCTGGGAACGTTTGACACCAAAGGGGAAGAGCATGCCTATGTAGCGGAACAGATCCGCTGCCAAGGGCATCAGCCGTTGCTCATCAACGTCGGTGCGTTGGAAGCCTCGCAGATCCAGGCGGACATCACGTGCGAAGAAGTCGCCGCTGCGGCTGGCGTGGACCTCAAGGCCCTGAAAACGCGCAAGGACCGCGGCGAAACCGTCGCGGCGATGGCCAGGGCGGCGGCCGTATTGCTGGAGAAGTTGGTGGCGGAAAAGAGAATCGAGGGCGTCATCTCGCTCGGCGGTGGTGGCGGCACGGCCATCGGCACGGCGGCGATGCGGGCGCTGCCCATCGGATTTCCCAAGCTGATGGTCTCCACGCTCGCCAGCGGTAACACGGCGCAATACGTGGGCTCGAAGGACATCGTGATGTTCCCGAGCATCGTGGATGTCGCGGGGCTCAACCGCATCTCACGCCAGATCCTGACACGCGCGGCAGGAGCCATCTGCGGGATGGTGAGTGCGCAGCCGCCCCAGGCGGAGGACAAGCCCATCATCGTGGCCAGCATGTTCGGCAACACGACCATCGCGGTGAATCATGCGAAGGGTATCTTGGAAGCGGCTGGTTATGAAGTGCTCGTCTTCCACGCCACGGGCACAGGTGGACGCACGATGGAATCGCTCATCGAATCCGGCATGGTGAGCGGCGTGCTGGACATCACCACGACGGAATGGGCGGATGAAGTGGCGGGTGGTTTTCTCACGGCCGGACCTACACGCCTGGAGGCGGCGGCGCGCAAAGGTGTGCCTGCTATCGTCGCACCCGGCTGCCTGGACATGGTGAACTTTCACGGTCCGGAAACCGTTCCGGCGAAGTACCAAGGCCGCAAGTTCTACCAGCACAATCCGCAGGTGACCTTGATGCGTACGAATGTGGAGGAGAATCGCACGATGGGCCGCATGATCGCGGAACGGTTGAATCTATCCACGGGGCCTATCACCGTGCTGCTGCCGCAGCAGGGCTTCAGCGTTATCGCTGCGCCGGGTGGTGCTTTCCACGATCCGGCGGCGGATGAGGCGTTCATGCAGGAACTCAAGAAGAGCCTCCGTTATGACATCCCGGTCATCGACATGGATTGCGTGGTGAATGATCTAGCGTTTGCCGAGCGCTGTGCCCGGACGTTGCTGGCGCAGATCGCGACGGTGAAGAAATGAAAAAGGCGCGTGAGTTCATCACGCGCCTTGAATTGGTTGCCGTTCTGCGCTCTGCAGAGGATCGCTTATTTCACATCCGGGCGGAGGCTGACTTTGTCCACGGTGGGGAAGTCCCGGCCCACCGGGATGGTCACTTTGCCCGTGGCAGCCCATTCGGTGCCGCGCTGGAACGTGACGATGAAGCCCACGCATTCCATGGCGATTTTGCCTTCGGGCCGTGCATGGCCGAGCGTCGTGTGGAAGACGCGGCCTTTGTTCCAGTTCAAGACCATGAGCATGGGCTCGTGCTTGCCGGAGCCGCCTTTTTGCGGATCGGCGAAGGCGGTGGCGAGCACCGTCATGTTTTCCGCCGGCCCGCGCAGACGGTCATAGAGTTCATCCTTCGCATGCAGCCACTTGGCCGGGATGCCTTTCATGATGGGATGACCGGCATCGCGGGTCTCCACCACGAATTCATGCTGCGCCCCATGACTGCCGCCGCGTCCGGGAGCGAGGTCTTTGATGATCTTGCCTTCCCAATAGTTCACGTAAGGCCCGCTCTTTTCCGTACGCCCGCCCCAACCGCCCACGCCGATCATCTCGTTGTAAGCTTTCCATTCCGGGAAGGAATTGTCCGCCGCATGCACGGCGACGAAGCCGCCGCCGTTTTTCATGAACGTTTCAAAGGCGGCCTTGGTCGTGTCGGACCACGGGTCGCCATTGTAGTTGGAGACGACGACGTCGTATTTGCTGAAATCCGGTTTGAACGACGTCATGTCGCCCTTGGCGGGCGGCGTGGTGGCGGTTTCCACGGTGAACTTGCCCGTGTCTTCGAGCAATTTCTTGAGCCAGGGCGTGGTGCCTTTCCAATCGTGATTGTTCTGGCCATCGACGATGAGGACTTTGATAGGCGCGGCCGCCGTGGCGGAAGCCAGCGTGACGACGATGAGGGCAAGCGTGAGCAGCAGTTTTTTCATGGTGAACGGGAGGAAAGATAATCAAGCCTGACGGAAAGTCGAGTGCCGCTTTGGAGTGCACTATCCCATCACTTTTTCACCACCGCACGCGGCTTCACCAGCGCTTCCAGTTGCGGCATATCAAACGCCTCCAGCAGACCGAAGCAGAAGAGTTCGGGGTATTTGTCCACGGACCAGTTGTTGTTGATCACATCATGGAGAGATTTCAGCGGGGCGGTTAGTTCCACACCAGTGATGGCTTTTTCTTCGAGGGCGGCGGCGACCAGGGTGAAGAGGCTGGAGCGCGGTCCAACCGCGTGGATGCTCACGGGCTGGTTCGCGTTCTGCGTGTGGGCCCAGCGGGCGATGCCGGCGACTTGGCTGGCTTGCAGGCCGAGGGGGCGGTCGCCGACAGCAGCGACGAGGAGCGCGTAGAGAAAATCACGTTTCGAGATCTTCGATTCGCCGAAGTAGAAGGGATCGATGGCGAGGACGCGTTTATTTGCGGTGAGGAGGGCTTGGGCTTGCGCGAGGGTGCTCTTGCGGCCGTTGTCGGCGATGAGGATGACGGTTTCCTTGGGCGAGCCGTTCACGAGTTCCAAGGCGGGGACGGTCCACGCGTCATCCACGCGCAACGCCCACCAGGTGGCCGTAGTTTGGCCCTTGGTTTCCGTGCCGAGTTTGGTGGCGATGACCTTGCCAGGCTGAGCCCGCACGATGGCTGCGAGCTGTTCACGCTTGTTCTTCTGCCACGATTTCAATTTGCCCGCATCCGACGGTATCTCCGCAAATCGTGGCAATTCTTTCAGGGCGCTCTGCGCGAGTTTTTGGAAATCGAGATTGCCCTCGGGCAGCGCCACATTCAGTTGCTCGGCGGTCTTCACCTCGTTCGTTACGTTGATCTCCTGCCACGTGAAGTTCGGGTCGTGTGCGTAAAAATAATCACCAATGGAGCGGTAGAGGGCTTCGCGATTTTCTTGGAGAAAATTGTGCGTTCCGGGGATGAAGTTCACGTGGTGGCGCAGTTTCAGGTCGGCACCGAAGAGGCGGTAGATGGGCGCGGCGGCTTCGAGTAGAGGCGGCAGGGCGTGGGGGGCGGCGAAGCAGCATTGGTCGGTGGCGTTGTGCGTGAGGAGCGCAGCACGCGGGGCAAGCATGGCGGTGAGATGGGTGTAATCCACCACGGTGGCGAGGTCGTTTGGCGTCTGCTCGGAATCGCCGAGGTCGGTGATATGTCGGGCGCGGGTGCGGAAGCTGGAGTAGCCGGCCACGGGATTGCAGAGGGTGACACGGGTATCGAGCGAGCTGAAGAAGATGGTCTGCCAGCCGCCGCCGGAGAGGCCGGAGACAGCAACGCGTGCGGTATCCGCATTCGGATGAGAGAGGAGCAGATCAAGCCCGCGCTTCTGCGCGAGGAAATGTACCGCGATGCCGCTCACACCACAGAGATCGAGCTGGTTCATGCGGTAATGCATGAAGCCATCCGTGCGGAGCTGGCCCATGCCGATCCATTCGACGTTCAGCACGAGCATGCCGCGCTTGGCGAGATTGATGCAGCGGATCTGCTTGTAATCGGCGGCCTTGCCCGCGCCATCGTGGCCGTTCACGGCGAGCATCACGGGGACTTTGCCGGTGAGCTTCTCGGGTTCGTAGAGCAGCGCGGGAATCCAGAGGCCGGGCAAGGCTTCGTAACGGGCTTTGCGGATCTGGTAACCGGGACCGCCCTCGATGGTTTCCTGCCATTCCACGCCGACTTTGGCATCGCGCCAGCCTTGCGAGGTGGCATCACGGAAGATGACGCGGTCGAAGACTTCCTGCCGCAGGCGGGCGGATTCTTTCTCCCATTGCGCGGCGGTGCGAATCTTGGGCATGAGAGGCACGCGGGCCTCGGTGTAATCGGCGACTTCCTGCCACGCTTTGTCCACATCGAGGATGGGTTTCTCCAACGCGGATTTAATGAAGGCGGTGTCAGCGGCGGCGGCGAGTTGGGTGAGGGCAAGGGACAGGGCGAGGAGCCATGAGTGGAGTGGGGAGGTTTTCATGGGTGGAGTTATTATCAATCCTCTGTCAGACGATGGGGGAGTCAATGCCCCTCAAAGATACTTTGATGGAATTTCTAACAGAAACAGAATGAGGTATGACATTGAGTGCGCGGTCCTGCTTTTTAGGATGTATTGAGCTTGTTTTTTATTATTTCCCAAAGGCCGAATTTATAGTAGAGAATTACTCCAAGCACTAAGCCAACTATTGCTCCCAGGCCCGCTTCGATATGGACAATATGAAATCCATAGGAGTACAAATAGCCCTTAAAGACAAAACCATCACAAAATCCTGCGATTCCTTTGGCCCAACCCCAGTCATCGAGACCGCTTTTGGCAAAACGATAGATGCTTTCGCCAATCCAAGCTAAAAGAGGAATCAGAAAAAACCAAAAACTGAGAATCCCACAACTGGCGATCGATATCGACCATGATTGCTTTTTCCTTACTCTAAGAAATATTGCGGCTGCTATTCCGAGAAGGAAGGACGGCAAGATCAATACAATAGATAGTCCAAGCCATTTAAAAGTCCTATCAAACGGTTTTACTACGATTTCGGCATCCTTGAAATATAGCAACTGAGACAAGTTAGGGATGGAATCGCGAACAAAATACCTGTCGATGCCGACAGCGACTATTGTCCATAAGAGAAAAGCTCCGATTATGGCGACGGTTTTTTGGATGTTTGTCATAAAGCCTCCTTTACCTGACAATGTATAGTCGAACTCGGTTTTAGGTTCTAGTATCTTAGATTGCAAGATGCGTCCTTGGGCGAGTTAATCTGGTTTGCCTACAGTTGGCAATAAACAAGGCGAGGTGGGAAATGTTATATGTGAAGGGCGAACAGAGTATCCCGCCCTTTCAGGGCTTGTGGTTTGAGGGGGGCGTTTACCTAGGGCTTCGCCCGCTGGGGGCGGGCTCCTCCCTAGGCTATAATATCGCGGGCCTTTGGCCCTGATGGTTCAGGATGCCAATCTGAATCGAGCCGGTCGCTTGACGGCATTGGGCGGATTCATAACCACGACCGCAACGGGTGCAGAAGTAGGTTTTCAAGGCCAGGGTGATAAATGCAATGCGGCGGCAACAGCCTAGGGGGTGAACGTCAGTTTATCAGGGTCCGATTTGCTGGTGCGCTGAAAGCGGTGGGCGAGGTCAGCAAAAGAGGTGAACGGGAGGATCACGCTTTCTTCGTGCGCGAGGAGGTACATGGTTTTCGGGTCGGCTGGGTGGAAGCGGATGTCATCCCCGCAACTGCCATCAAAGCACGCAATGCTTTCCGCGGCCTGCTCCTGTGTCCATATATCTGGCGAATCCTCCCAGAACCAGTGTCCGGATAACCGGTTGCGGTCATCGGGCGTCATCTCGACAATTTCAGCGGGCGCGAATAGCCGCAGGGTCAGTTCCTTGAATTCTCCGGGACCAAAGCGGAGGATGAAATCACGGTAATCAGCCGGGAACCGGCAGCCGAGGGCGCGTTCGGCTTTCTCCAATTCTGCCGTTGTAACCGGGCTTAGCGGGCCACTGGTTTCAAAGTTGATACCTTTAAAAGTGTGAATGTTCATGAGCTTGGGCGAATAAGACTGGGTTGCATCCTTAAATCGACCGGTTTTCAGCAGTGCTCCTGCTACGATTTCGTAAACGTGATGCTCACGATGCGCCATTGGCCTTCGCGGAAGGCCAGCATGGCGCGTTCGGAGGTTGTTTGGCCTTTGGCTTTGAGGAGCTTCGTGATCTCGTCTTTTTGTTTTTGATCCCAGACGGAGTTCGCGGATTTCAGTTCGGCTTCCCAGGCTTCGACCAGTTCGGGTTTGAGCGGGCGGAACACGGAGTAGGTGGCAGTGGCAGAGGAGGGCTGTTCGCCGGTCAGGCTGACGTTCACCCCGTTGACGGTCACGTTCAACCAGTCACGATTTCCCTCGGGCGGGAGGAGTTTGGCGGGATCGCTGGTATCCACGACATGGGTCCGGGCCTGGCCGCGCTTGGATTCCACCACGAGGATGGTCGGCTCCACGACGCTTTTCAAAACGTCCACATTGCGGTTGCCCAAGGACTGGTAGTAGCGGGTGACGGTTTGGGTGATGGCGTTGACGGCTTCGGTCGGCTGCGCGGTGGCGTGGAGGGCAAAGGCGAGCAGCAGGGTTGTCGTCAGGGTGTGGATGTTGAAGGGGTGTTTCATGATCGGCTCCTTGTGCTTGGTATGGGTGGGAGTCTAGCCGAAGCGGGTGCGATTGGCAACGGGCAAGGCGAATGTCCCGCCCTTTCAGGGCTTGTGGTTTGCGGGGCGGTTACCTAGGGCTTCGCCCGCTGGGGCGGGCTCCTCCCCAGGCGGTAACATGGCGGGCCGTTGGCCCTGAAGTGAGAGCGGATGAAAACACTATGTTTGAGGCGCGAGGGCGAAAGGGATGTGTTCGCCCCTGCCCTGACCGTGAACTCAACCCGGCGGCCAAGCCAGATGTCGCCCGCCCAGGATGTGACAATGCAGGTGCGGCACGGTTTCGCCGCCATCGCGGCCGTTGTTGATGACGAGGCGATACCCATTCTCTTCCAAGCCGACTTGCTTCGCGACTTCCGCCGCCTTCAGCAGTAGATGTCCGAGCAGTTGCTGGTCCTCGGTTTGGGCCTGGGCGATGCGTTGGATCGCTTTGCGCGGGACGATGAGGATATGCGTGGGCGCTTGTGGGCTGATGTCGCGGAAGGCAACCACCTTGTCATCCTCATAGACGATGTTCGCCGGGATCTCGCGGGCGGCGATCTTCTCGAAAAGCGTCTTGCTCATGCTGGAACTATAAGTGCGAACACGCTCAGATGCCAGCGCTTCCGCATTTGCTTTCGGGAAAGATGCGTTACACTCCGCGCATGATGCAGAGACTCTCGCTGACTTTGTCACTGGCCTTGCTGACGGTGGTGAACGCGCATGCCGATGACTGGCCTCAGTGGCTGGGCCCACAGCGCGATGCCGTTTGGCGCGAGACGGGCATCGCGGATTCCTTTCCCAAAGACGGGCCGAAGTATCGCTGGCGCAAGCCGGTGGGCGGTGGCTACTCCGGTCCCGTGGTGGCGAAAGGCCGCGTGTATGTGACCGATCGCCAATTGGCCACGGGTGCAGCGAACCCGAACGATCCCTTTGCCCGTGGTCGCATCGCGGGCACGGAACGCGTGCTGTGCCTGGATGAGAAAACCGGCGAAACGCTCTGGGTGCATGAGTATCCGTGCGATTACACCATCAGTTATGCGGCTGGTCCACGGGCCACACCTTCCGTTGATGATGGTCGCGTCTATGCCGTGGGCGCGGAAGGCAATCTGGTTTGCCTGGATGCGGAAAAAGGCAAAGTGCTTTGGGAAAAGGATTACAAGAAAGACTACAATGCCAAGACGCAGACATGGGGGTTCGCTTCGCCGCCGTTGATCGATGGCGAGCACGTCATTTGCGTGGTCGGTGGCGATAAGGCGTCCACAGTGGCGTTCGATAAAAAGACGGGCAAAGAACTCTGGCGCGGTGTGCCCGCCAAGGAAGCGGGCTATGCCCCGCCCACCATCCATACCCTCGCCGGAGTGCGTCAGCTCATCATCTGGACGGGCGATGGTATCACCGCCTTGAAACCGGAGACGGGCGAAATCCTCTGGAGCCATGCCTGGCCCTTGCGCTTCGCGCTCGCCGTGCCGACGCCGCGCAAAGTGGGCGAAGATCAGTTGTTCTTCACCGCGTTCTATAACGGTTCCCTCATGCTGAAAGTATCGCGGGAGAGCAAGACCCCGGAGATCCTCTGGCAGAGCGCCAAGGTGAGCGAGAAGGACACGGACAAGCTGAACAGCATCATGCCCACACCCGCCATCGTGGACGGCACCATCTACGGCGTGTGCAGCTACGGCCAACTGCGCGCATTGAAAGTGAGCACCGGCGAACGCCTCTGGGAGACGCGCCAGCCGACAACGGGCGGCAAGGACTTGCGCTGGGGCAATGCCTTCATCATCCAGCACGGCTCAAGTTATCTCCTCTTCAACGAAGCGGGTGAGCTGATCCTCGCGAAGCTGACGCCGGAAGGCTACACGGAGCTGGACCGCATGAAAGTGCTGGAGCCGACGAACAAGGATGCGCGCACGCGCAATGTAGTCTGGGTGCATCCCGCCTTCGCGAACGGTCACATGCTCATCCGGAATGATAAGGAAATCGTGTCCGTGGATCTGCGGGCTATCAAATAACTCAGGTCCGGCCCAGACGTTGGCCTTTAATGGGCGCGGGAAATGTTGACTCCTTCTCCTCGGGGAGAAGGCCGGGATGAGGGGAAAGAGAATGTCCCTTAGCAGATGCAGACTGTTTTTGCTTAAGGTCAGTCCCTTCCCCCTCACCCTAACCCTCTCCCTTGGGGAGAGGGGGAACATTTGGCCCCAGGGGATGCACGCTATAGCGGCTGTAGAAATTCAATTG
>CAZPUL010000072.1:0-20667 GCA_964589735.1 uncultured Verrucomicrobiota bacterium
TGGCTAGAGTGCCGCAGAACAGGATGCTACTGCGAGAGTGTCACACTGAACAAACCGGATGGCAGGCCGCTTCGAGGGAATGGTGATTGCATCACGGGCCTATAATTGAATCAGGGGCCTATGAGTAAGCTCATAACTCAAAGTTCAAACTTTGGGGGAATAGGTCTTATGGGGCTGATGGGTCGAATAGGATGGATGGGCTGGAGAGGCTTGGGTTTCATGTGGAGGGGGCAGTTTTGTTATTGTAAGTTGTTCTATAATAGCTAGTTGAATTGCTCGCTTGGATTGGGATGCCGGTGGTGAAATTTAATCCACTGGACGCTTGGCGGGTCCTGTTTTAGGGTTCGCCCTTATGTCGAAGGTTGCCAAAGGTGCAACGAAGCCGGAAGCGGACCTGGATCAGGTGCCGTTCGAGGTGGCGTTGCAGAAGCTCGAAGCCATCGTGGAAACGATGGAGTCGGATGAATTGCCTTTGGAGACGCTGCTGACGCGCTACGAGGAAGGCACGAAACTGGCCGCCCTGTGCCAGACCCGCCTCGCGGATGCCGACCTCAAGATTTCCAAGCTGGAGAAGAAATCCTCCGGCGACTTCACGCTCACCCCGGTGGAACTCCCGGGGGATACGGCGGAAGATTAAAAAACCAATTATGAGCCGATACCTGGACATGGTGGATCATCCGTCCCACGTCAAAAAGCTGAAGCTGGACCAATTGACCCAGCTTTCCGAAGAGATCCGTTACGAGCTGATCACGAAGCTCTCGAAGAACGGTGGTCATCTCGGACCGAACCTGGGCGTAGTCGAGCTGACGCTCGCGATGCACTATGTGTTCTCCACGCCGAAGGACAAATTCGTCTGGGACGTGAGCCATCAGGTGTACGTGCACAAGTTGCTGACGGGCCGCAAGGACCGCTTCCACACGATCCGCACGACGAATGGCTTGAATGGTTTCGCGCTCCGCACGGAGAGCGAGCATGATTGCTACGGGGCGGGTCATGCGGGCACGGCGCTTTCCGCCGCGCTGGGCATGTGCGCCGCGCGCGATCAGCGTCGGACGGATGAGGACGTGGTGTGCGTGTTCGGTGATGCGGCGCTGACGAACGGCGTTTCGTTCGAGGCGTTGAACAACATCGCGCATACGACGAAGAAGTTCATCGGCATCTTGAATGATAACGAGTGGAGCATCGCGAAGAACGTGGGTGCGATCTCGAATTATCTGAACAAGCTGATCACGAATCCGCGTTATGACCGCTTGCAGAAGGATGCGGCGAGTTTCCTGAAGAAGTGGGGTTCCACGGGCGAGCTGGCGGTGCGCCTCGGTCACAAGGCCGAGGAAGCCGTGAAGGGTGTCGTGAGCGAAGTCTCGCTCCAACAGAACGACGACGACAAGCGCGGCGAGGGCCGGGGCGGGTTCGGCAGCAGCCTGATCTTCGAGGAGATGGGCTTAAAGTACATCGGGCCGATCGACGGTCACGATCTGCAATTACTCATCAGCACTCTGGAGTATGCCAAGACGTGCGACATGCCGGTGGTGATCCATGTGCTGACGAAGAAGGGCAAGGGCTTCGACGCCGCGATTCAGCATCCGGAGAAGTTCCACGGCACGGGGCCTTACAATGTGGAGACGGGGGAGACGGCTCCGGCGAAAGCAGGTACGCCGCCGGCGTTCCAGGACGTGTTCGGTGAGACGCTGGTGCGCCTCGCGCGGAAGGACAACTCCATCGTGGGTATCACGGCCGCGATGCCGACGGGCACGGGCATGAAGGCGCTCGAGAAGGCGATGCCGGGCCGTTACTACGATGTGGGTATCGCGGAAGAGCACGCGGTGATCTTCGCGGCGGGTATGGCCACGATGGGTTTCCGCCCGGTCGTCGCGATTTACTCGACGTTCTTGCAACGCGCGTATGATTGCATCCATCACGACGTGTGCTTGCAGGATTTGCCGGTGATCTTCTGCATGGACCGCGCCGGCCTCTCGGCCAATGACGGTCCGACGCATCACGGCTTGTTCGACATCGCATACTTGCGCTGCTTGCCGAATGTCATCGGTATGGCTCCCGCTAACGAAGATGAATTGGCGGACATGATGTTCACGGCATCGCACGCGAAGCACGCATGCTTCATCCGCTACCCGCGCGGTGTGGCTGAAGGTGTGCCGGTGAAGGAAACGCCGAAGCTGCTGGACATCAGCAAAGCCGAAGTGGTGAAGCATTACGCAAACAACGGCGGCAAAAAAGTCGCGGTGTTCGCGCTCGGGCCGATGCAGAAGATGGCGCACAAGATTGTGGAGCAATTGGGCGAAGGTCACGACGTGGCCATCATCAATCCGCGCTTCTTCAAGCCGCTGGATGAGGCGACGACGGAGTTCTTCGCGCAGGGCGCGGATGCGGTGATCACGATCGAGGACCACGTCATCGCTGGTGGTTACGGGAGCGCGGTGCTGGAGCTTCTGTCCAAGAAGGGCATCTACACGCCGGTCATCCGCATCGGCTGGCCGGATGAGTTCATCGAGCACGCTTCGACGGTGGATTACCTCCGCGAGAAACACGGCCTCACGGCGGAGAACGCGGTGAAGCAGGTGAAGGAGATCTTCGCCAAGAAGGCCACCACGGGGCAGGCGAAGACATTTGTGGCGGCGTAAGCGGGTTTGATTACCAAGCCGGTTCCGTAACCACGGGACCGGCTTTTTTGTTTTACTGGAAGTGACGGACCTTTTCTGGGTTCAACACAGATTGCATTTCTTCCCAGCGGATCAACAAGGTGAACCTGCCCTCGGCCCAACTGGCGACATCGTACGGGTCGAAATAAAAGCGCAGTCCTTCCGCTGACACAGTATATTTTTGCCAGAAATCATAAGCGAGCGCCTTGCTGCCTTTGCTGACCACAGAGCTGGCTTCGAGCCGGGTCAGTTGTTCGGTGCACAGGCGGACCAGCAAGGGTTGCCAGGCTGCGCCGGCTTTGAACAATTCATGGATATCAAGTTCATGGATGCGATGACCATCCCAGGCCAGGTTCCAGGTGGTCACGCTGTACATGCCATGGGCTCCGCCTGTGTAGTCATAGTATTCCATGATCAGGCTGGTGAGATTGCTGCTCACATGGATGATGCGCCATTTTTGCCAGCAATTCCATTTCGAAGTGTATTGGGGACCTGCCCATGCCTGACGCAGCTCTTCACGCCATTCCGGGGGTGACCAGATGTTGGTCTCTGCGGCATGCAGGATCGCGAGCGCTTTTTGTTCGATGAACCGGTTCAGTGCTTGCGTGAAGCGGTTGGTGGAATGGAACTGCGGATACTCGGTGGAGAACTCGGCGCTGGTGCCACGGTTCAACAGGCGGAATCCGTGTTTGATCTCCAGCCGCCGTGCATGTGCCATCTGTTGGAACGCGAGTTCCAGGCCGCGTGGGGTGATTGCCTGCATGTGTTGCTGGTCCGGTGAAATCTTGCCGTGGAACAAAGACACTTGGTTGGTTTCGCGGTTTCGTTCCTGCTGCAAATAGCTCCCTGACCAGCCATCACCATCTGAGGTGATCTCGAACTCGGCAGGTTCCGCCTGGAGTGTTTGCTGCCACCAGATGAGTGGCCGGTTTGGGTTCTCCCGGTTCAGTTCGAGCACATCCCAGCCAAGCGGGTGCTTGGCCAGATAATACAATTGCTGTGTTTGGTCTTTGGGTTTGGCTGGAACAATCTTCACGAAGCACCAGAGTGCCACCATGACCAAGGAGACGGCTGTCAGTATCCATGGCTTGCGATGAAGGTGCGGACTCATCTGCCTGGCAACTTACAGCATCCAAGCCGGTTGGCCAGTCTTGCCAGACCATGCTTGTTTTTTTGTGGTCCGTCAGGATACTGCATCAAACGCTAATGGAGGATGCCATTCATGATAAGTAGAAACATTGTGAAATTTTACCTGCACAACTTCAGCCTTCATATGTTCCTGCTATTACTTGTGGGTTTGCTGGCCGGGTGCGCCAGCCCGGGGGTGTTCTTGGAGGAATCAGCCATTGATAAGATTCAGCCCGGCATGACCCGGAAAGAGGTCGTGCAGATCATGGGCCAGCCCGGAAAATCTCACCAAGGCCCGGATAATACCCGGTTGGACAATTACCGGCTGATGCTGGACCAGCCGAATTTTTCGAAACGCACTTCCATGGCCGGTCACATGTCGTTGCGGAGTTTCCAGGTGCTTTATGACAAGGACGGCAAAGTCGCCTACCGGGAGAAATTCATGTCGATGATCCCCTACTGGCAGCAGCTTGATGGGACGGTGCGCGGTGGCATCCGGGGCGGCATCGAGGCGATCCCCAAGATGGAGCGGAAGACCACCCATATCACGGAAGTGACGGCAAAGATTGGCGAGCCCATGCTGATCGACACCGATCTGGACGGGGTGCGGATGTATCACTGGTTTGTCTGTGAAGCGGGACGGAACAACAGCCAGCTATCGGTGACCGCCGAGCTCGTGATGGTGCTGGATGCCGGGAATTATGTGGACGACTACGTCCTGAGCGAGCATCCGCGCTGAAGCCGCGACCGACCGCCAAGTGACCGGAAGCAAATCCGATTGTCGCCCCGGCGTTTGTAGGCTAACGTGCAGAGACATGCTGGCAGACAGACATTACATGCGGGAGCCCGACGAGAGTTCCGGCTGGTCACCGGTAAAAGTTCTGCTGGTGACACTGATAACGTTGTTTTTCATCCAATGCATCCTGCAGGTCTGGTTTAACTATTCCGTGACCAGAAATTTTGGTTTAAGCCTGAACGGCTTGCTAAGCGGTGCCATTTGGCAGTTGATCACCTACCAGTTTTTGCACTCGGCACCTTGGCCATTCCATATTTTGGGGAATTGCATCGCCATCTATTTTCTTGGTTCCGCGATGCATGAAGTGCTGGGCAAAAAAGACTTCTACAAGCTTTTCTTCGGAGCGGGCACCTTGGGCGGAATTTTGCAGATATTGGCCACTTTTCTTCCCGGTCATGTGGATATGCCGGTGGTGGGGGCCTCGGCGGGCGTGTTCGGTCTGATGGGAGCGTTTGCCACCATGTTTCCGGAAAAGGAACTGACCATGTGGTTCTATTTCCTGCCCATCCAGATACGCGCCAAGCATCTGTTCTGGGGTGCCTTTGGGCTTTCCTTGTTTGGCACGCTCTTTCCTTACAGTTATGTGGCGGACGGGGCCCATCTGGGCGGATTGTTGACGGGTTTTGCCTTCGTCCGCTTGGGTTTGCACGAGCGCGGCTTCTTCAGTCTCTTTCGCTCGCGTCGCATGGAGCCAGATCCGGCAGAACACACACTCTATCGGGAACGGTCCCGGAAAAGTACTGCCAAAACGGTCAAGACAGAGGAGTTTTCCGAGGATTTCATCAGCAAAGAAGTCGACCCAATCCTCGATAAGATCTCTTCCAAAGGCATCCACAGCCTGACGGAACAGGAACGCAAAATCCTCGAGAAAGCCCGCTCCAAGATGGCGAAGCGGTGAGGGGCCGTTGAATGGTTAAAACGGTGATTCGTTGAATCGTTTTAACCTTTTCACGCTTCAACGTTTTTAACGTCTTCCACTGATTTCCGGTTCCACCGCACTTTTCTCTTTTTCCCGTCCGCTCAGCCGCTAGGATGCCAGCCGCTTTATGATTACGCGCTATTCCCGGCCTGAGATGAGGGCCATTTGGACCGACGAAAACAAGCTCAAGATCTGGCTCCAGATCGAACTGCTCGCCAGCGAGGCGCTGGTGGCGGAAGGCGTCGTGCCCAAGAAAGATTTCGCCAAGATGAAGACGGGCGCGGACCTGTGCTTTGCGGATACGAAAGCGCTCGTGGAACGCCAGAAGGAACTCGAAAAGACGCTGAATCACGACGTCATCGGCTTCACCACGGCCGTCGCGGAAAAGATCAATGACCAGGCCAGCCGCTGGTTGCACTTCGGCCTCACCAGCTCGGACATCGTGGACACCGCCTTCGCCGTGCAGATGGTCCAAAGCGCGGACATCCTCATCAAGGATGTGAAGATCGTGCGCGAATCCATCGCCAAGCGCGCGAAGGAACACATGTTCACCCCGTGCATCGGTCGCAGCCACGGCATCCATGGCGAGCCGACCACGTTCGGTCTCAAGCTCGCGCTGATGTATGATGAATTTGGCCGCGCCCTGGAACGCCTCGAACGCATTCGCGAGATTTCTGCGCTGGGTAAATTGAGCGGTGCGGTGGGCACGAACGCGCACCTGTCTCCGAAGGTGGAAGCGTATGTGTGCAAGAAGCTCGGCTTGAAGCCCGCGCCCATCGCCACGCAAGTTGTGCAGCGCGATATCCATGCGGAATACATGAACGCGCTGGCGCTCATCGCCGCGAGCATAGAGCGCTGGGCCGTGGAGTTCCGTCATTTGCAACGCACGGAAGTTCTCGAAGCGGAAGAGCCATTCACCAAGGGCCAGAAAGGCAGCAGCGCCATGCCGCACAAGCGCAATCCCATCACCTGGGAACGCCTCACGGGTTTGGCGCGTGTCATCCGAGGCAACTCGATGGCAGCGTTGGAGAACGTCGCTCTCTGGCACGAGCGCGATATTTCGCACAGCAGCGTGGAGCGCATCATTTTCCCGGATTCCTGCACGTTGCTCGATTACATGTTCGGCCTGCTCACGCGCATGATGGACGGCCTGAACGTCTATCCCGAGAACATGAAGAAGAACTTGGGCTTGAGCCTGGGCATGTGGAACAGCCAGACCGTCCTGCTCGCGCTCATCCGCAAGGGCCTTACCCGCGAAGACGCGTATGGCCTGGTCCAACGCAACGCGATGAAGACGTGGGAAGTGAAGCACGCCGGTCGCGATGACGCCGACTTCCTCGAAGTGTTGAAGGCCGATCCCGATGTCGCCAAGCATTTCAAGAAGGGCGAACTCGAGAAGCTCTGCTCGCTCGAGTTCCACATGAAGGAAGTGAAAGCGCGCTTCAAGACGGTGGGGTTGTAAAACAACCCATGTCGGTAGGGCGAGACTCTGTCGAGCCCTGACCAGACCTTGAGACATTCAAATCACCATTTGCCGAAACATGGAGATTTGAGGGCGTTACGCGGAAGTGGAGCGCGGCTTTTAAGCCGCTTCAATGCACGAATGGTAAGAGAGTGGAATGCTTGGAGTGATTCACGCAAAGAGCGGATCGTCTTTGGTGACGTTAAGCATTTTCACACCGCATGGTTTGTGGGAGTTGAAGCGGCTTAAAAGCCGCGCTCCTGTCGTGTATTCGGTTAGGCTAGTGTTTCCATGTCTCTGCTGCATAAAGGTGGTAAACTTAAGGACTAGTTTGGGCTCGAGAGGACTCTCGCCCTACTGGGTAAACGAAGGGTTGGAATATTCCCGCCACTTGTGCCATCCTATGAGGGTGATCAAAGCCGCTTTTTATTCATTGTTGCTCGTCGGCGTTGTGGGCTTCCTCGCCTGCAGCCAGGCGCAAGACAAGTCTGCGCCGTCCACCAAGACGACGGCTGTTTCGACCAACGCTCCCAAGCCTGCCATGAAAACCGATGCCAAACCCGCCGGAACCAACGCCGCTGCCGCCAAGGTCATAAAGACGGAAGCGGAATGGCGCGCGCAACTCACCCCTGAGCAATATCGCGTCCTGCGCCAGGCCGGCACAGAAAGGGCCTTTGGCGCGGCCTATGAAGAATTCAAGAAGCAGGGCGGCGGCACGTATTACTGCGCGGGTTGCAATGCCGAGCTGTTCTCCTCGAAAGAGAAATTTGATTCCCACTGCGGCTGGCCGTCCTTCTACGATCCGGCCAATGCCAAGAACGTGAAGACCAAGGAAGATTACAGCTTCGGCTCCGTCCGCACGGAAGTGCTTTGTGCCGTTTGCGACGGCCACCTCGGCCATGTGTTCAAAGGTGAAGGTTTCAAGACCCCAACCGATTTGCGTTATTGCATCAATGGTGTGTCGTTGAAGTTTGTGCCGGCGAGTGAAGTGGACAAAGCGAAGAAGCCGTAATCTGTTCGCATGGTGCTTTGCGCTGTCCTTGCGCGAATCGCTGCCACCTGTTTGTATCGCGGCATGTTCCCGCGTCTGTTCTTCGTGCTGGCTTGGATGTGCCTGAGTGGGCCGGTTGTTTTGGCCCTGCAGGCTGGCGAGAAGTTCATCCCCATCGACATTTCCGGATTTAGCGACAGCACGCATCACTGGCGGGAGATCCGTGATGGAGGGCGGTTCATCCAGGCGGACCCCGACCAACCAGCCTACGCTCCGGAGCAAGTGCGGGAGATTGCGGCGAACATCCTGCTGTTCCAACGCGAGAATGGCGGCTGGCCGAAGGATTACGATATGACGGCCATCCTCACGGATGCGCAGAAGGCGAAGATCCGCGAGACACGCAAGCAGACGGATACATCATTCGATAACGGCAATCTTCATTCACAAGTCCTCTATCTCGCCCGGGCCTATGCGCAATCACCTGATCCTGAATGGCGTCAGGCCTGTGAACGCGGTTTTGATTTCATCCTGTCGGCGCAATACGCGAACGGTGGGTTTCCGCATCGCTTTCCGAAGCCCAAAGATTTTCACGCATATATCACCTTCAATGACGGTGGCATGATCGGTTGCCTGGATCTCTTTAAAGATGCCGCTGACGGTGCGCCTCACTTTCTGTGGCTTGATCCCGTACGCCGGGCAAAAGCAGAGGACGCTGTGAAGCGGGGTATCGAATGCATCTTGAAATGCCAGATCAAGGTGGATGGAGAACTTGCCGGGTGGTGTCAGCAACACGATGACAAAACGTATGAGGCCCGTCCTGCGCGCACCTTCGAGCTGGCCTCCGTATGTCCGCAGGACACAACGGCGATTGTACGCTTTCTGATGCGGATAGAGTCTCCCAGTGCGGAGGTAAAACAATCTATCAAAGGCGCTGTGGAGTGGTTAAAGCAAGTCAGGCTGACAGGCATCCGCGTGGACAAAGTGGAAGCGGAGAAGGCGGAGTTTCAGCGTCACACGGCGGATTTTGACAAGGTGGTTATCGCTGACGTCAATGCGCCTGCGCTGTGGGCGCGCCATTATGAGATCGGCAGCAACCGTCCTGTCTTCGCCGGACGTGACGGCATCAAAAAGTATGCGCTCGCAGAGATAGAACGTGAGCGTCGCACCGGCACGCCGTGGTATGGCAACTGGCCGGAGAAACTCATTGAAAAAGAATACCCGCAGTGGCGGAAGAAGAATGGCCTTTAAGACGTTTCCTCACGCTTCCCGTGATACGCGATGAGAAAGTAAACCAGCACCAGCCCGATCACACCCGCCAGTGCGCCCCAGAAGAGCGGCCAGTTCGTGCCGCCCGGTTTGTCACACGCATTGAACCACCAACCCGTCCCGAGGTAACCGATGAGGTTGCCCACACCGCCCATCATGAACGCCATCAAGGCTTGGGCACGCGCCTTCCATGCCGGATCGATGCGTTCATCCAGGTAGATCTGGGTGGTGATGAAGACTAGGGTAAAGGCAAAGCCATGCAGCGTGACCCCGGCCAGCAAGGTGGCCTTCGTATCCAGCGCACAGAGGACGTAGCGGAACAGGCCGATGGCGAGCCCGGCGGCGAAGAGCCATTTCAAGCGGAAGGTCGCCAGCAAGAAAGCCAGGCCGAGCATGGCAATGATTTCCGTGACCTGCCCCAAGGACATCAAGGCGCTGGGATGTTCCAGCCCGAGGTCGCGCATGTGCGCGGGTGAGTAGGGATAAAACGCCGCGAGCGGGATGCTGAAGAGCGCGGCCATGATGAAGACCACGCGATGATCATGGTTCTGCAACAGCGTGAGGGCATCGAGGCCGAACCGTTCTTTCAAACTGATATGCCCGTTGGATTTTGGCGGCGGCACGGTCGGCAAGACCAGCGTGAAGGCGGCCACGAGCAGCCAGACACCCGCACCGCTGAAGCCGGAGACCACGGAGGTGTCCGCATTCAAGGCGCTGACTACCCAACAGCCCGCCATCCAGCCCAACGTGGCCACGGCGCGCACGGGACCGAACTGGCGTTTGGAATTCTGCAGGCGCGAGAGGACGATGGTGGTGGAGAGGCTCCAGCCCGGTGAGGAACAAAGCGCGTGCACCTGGATGGTGGCGAGCACGATCCAGCGGTTCCAACCGAGGTGAATGGCAGTGCTGGCGAAGGCCATCGCGACTGCGGTGGCCACGGCCAGCCAGCGCAAGACGACGACGGGTGAGCCGCGCCGATCCGCCATGGCCCCGAAGATGAGCGGCGAGATGAAGGCCGCGACCGCCGAGGTGGCAAAAGCGTACGCGCGGATGCTATGGAGCCCATGGGCATCCAGCACCATGCCCAAGGGGACAAACCACATCCCCATGGCCATGGCGTTCAGGAAAAACAGGGCGGCGAGTTCCGCATACTCGGCCCATCCGTTAGCGCGTTGCACGCGCATAGGACACAGGGGCAGCGGAAAAATGCAAGCGTGAGAGAGCCGGGGACGGCTCCCAAAAGAAAACACCGGCCAGAACGGCCGGTGTGGAGTGGATTAGCGGGTTATCGGGACGGATTGTTTTACTGGCTCTGTTGCACCACAGCATTTCGGGTGGAGGCGGCCGTATGTGCGGCATCCAGTTCGATCCGGGCGGCGACCATCACACCCTTCACTTCTTCGTAATCGATCATCACTTTCTGGCCGATGCGCAGGTCTTTCAATTTGCCGTTGGTCTCGCCGTTGAGGACAATCTTGCAGCCTTCACCCAAGTTGAACTTGCGCGTATTAACGAGGCTTTTCACCTTGATTGTGTTGGACCCGGCGTCGATGGCTTCCACCGTGCCGGTGAAGATCTCGGAGGTGTCCTCGACTTTTTGCGCGAGCCAGATGTCACCCTGTTTGGTGTAGGTGACGGTCACTTTCTGGCCGGGCTTGAGGTCGCTGAGCTTGGCCGTCTCATCATGGATGGTGAGCCGGGTGTTGTCATTCACCTTGTACTTTTTCGCCATGCCCATTCGCTCCATGACGATCTCGCGGCTCGCGGGCGTGGCGGCCTTGATATAGCCCGTGTGCGTGTACCAACGCTGGGCGATGTGGGTTGCCACGAGAACCCCGTCCGCTTCCTGATAGCTCACGGTCACTTCCATTTCCGGCGTGAGGTTTTCGAGGCTGGATTCCTTGTCCAGCCCGACGGCGAAGGTGCACTTCTCCGCGAGGTTGAAGGTTTTATCCATCAGAAATTTATCCACCTTCACGATGCGTTCTTCGGCATCAACCACACTGATGGTGCCGGTGAACTCCGATGCTTTGACGGCGGACTTGGCCGGGGCCGGAGTAGCTGTGGGAGAGCCGGCTTCCGCCATGACCAGACTGCTACCCGGCAAGAGGGTTAAGGTGAGTCCGAGGATCATCAGTTTCTGCATCAGTTTCGCTTTCATGACATTTGGCCTTTGTTATGGTTCAGTTGGCATCCCGTACCGCACATCACCTGGCGATAGCATGGGCAGGTGGCCTCTCAACAGCGGTCCACCTGTCGTGCAATCGAAATGCAATCACCTTTCTCTTTAGCATAAGGCGGGCCAAGCGGGAGGAATCGCATCCTTCCCGGCAAAATGCTGTTTGCAGGTGGTTGGGGAAAAACGAGTTACGATTTTTCTTGGCGGATTTCCGGCAAAAAGGGGTGCTTGCCTTCAAGTTGGGCAAGACTTATGCTCAGTTAAGTCCCATGAACCCAGCCTCATACGCCATCGGCCAAGCGGTCTTTATCCGGACCGATGTGCCCGATTATGTTGAGGAAACCATCCCTTTCAAATCGCTGGAGGAGATGGTGAAGGTCTGTGTCGAACCCCGGGAGCACATGACGCTGGAGAAGATCGTGGTCTTCAGCATGGTGAATCACGAAGCCACCGCACTGACGCTCGGCTTTATCTCCGCTTCACGCGGCCAAAAGCCCGGCGATGCGGAGCCCAAAGAATACTGGCAGTAACCCCCTGATTTTCAGCCGGTTGTGATATCGCTGAAAATCGTGGTTTGCGCCCGTGAAGCCAGCACCCGGCCCAGTGGTGTCTTGTCCGGCCCGCTTAACGAATCCTTCAGCGCCTGCTCCTTCGCGTTACCCGAGGCCAGCACCCAAACTTCCTGTGCCGCGCTGAGCAAACCAAAGCCCATCGTCAAGCGTTGCGGCGGTGGTTTTGGCCCGATGACCGGACGGAACCAAGCCGGGTTTTCCGGCTCTTTATCCCCCGGAAAAAGTGACGCCACATGACCGTCTTCGCCCATGCCCAAGAACACCAGATCCAGTTGCGGCGTGGTGTGCAGATTGCCTGATGCAATGCCCGAAAGCTCGCGAATTGCATGCTCCGCACCGGTAGCGGGATCTATCTCACCGATGAGACGGTGAATCTGATGGGCAGGAATTCTCAACGGCTGGAGCAGCTCCGCCTCCGCCACGCGATAATTACTGTCCGCATGATCCGGCGGCACACAACGCTCATCCGCCCAGAAGAAGTGGACGTTGATGAACCACTCCAAGTTCGCCTGGCCCTTCGCCGTCACCGCCGCGAAGAACTTCTGCGCCACGCGTCCGCCGGACAGCGCCACCAAATATGGTTTCACCCGGTCCCGCCGTTTGGACAGGACCCGCAACCATCGCTCTGCTGCCGCCACTGCCAGTGCCCCGTCGTCCGGGCACGCGATCAATTCGTAAGCCACGGTTACTTGCTCGGCTGTGGGTTATGCCACACATGACCGCCCAGCGAGAGCAGGTCATCGGACGCCACCGGGCCCCAAGTGCCCGCCGAATAGAACTCGCGATTCGTCAGCGGCTTGTTGCCCCACGCCGCGCGGATCGGATCCACGATGCCCCACGCCGTCTCCACTTCGTCACGACGGATGAAGAGCGTCGCATCGCCCGCGATCGCTTCCAGCAACAGCCGCTCGTAAGCCTCCGGCGTGTACGCGCCGAATTCGGAATCGTAGCTGAAATGCATGCGCACCGGGCGCAGTTGCAAGCTTGTGCCCGGCACCTTGCCGTTGAAGCGCAGATAAATGCCCTCGTTCGGTTGCAGCCGCAGCGTGATCGCGTTCGCATCCAGCTTCTGCCCGCACTGCTTGGCGAACAGCACGTGTGGCGTTGGCCGGAACTGCACGCGCACCTCGCTCGCGCTCAGCGGGAGGGACTTGCCCGTGCGCAGATAGAACGGCACCCCGGACCAGCGCCAGTTGTCGATCAGCAGCTTCATCGCCACGAACGTCTCCACGTTCGAGTCCGACTTCACCTTCTCCTCCTGACGGTAACCGGGCCGCAACGCGCCATCGATCATCCCCGCGAAATACTGCCCGCGCACCACGGACTTCTCCATCAGGCTCGCCGGGATCTCGCGGATGGACTTCAGCAGCTTCACCTTCTCATCGCGGATCGGCTCGGCATCCAGCGATACCGGCGGCTCCATCGCCACCAGCGAGAGCACCTGCAAGAGGTGGTTCTGCAACATGTCCCGGATCGCGCCCGCTTCCTCGTAATAACCGCCGCGACCGCCCACGCCCAATTTCTCCGATACCGTGATCTGCACGGATTCCACGGATTGCCGGTTCCACAACTGTTCGAAGATCGCGTTCGAGAAGCGGAACATCAAAATGTTCTGCACCGTCTCTTTGCCGAGATAATGGTCGATGCGGTAGATCTGCTTTTCATGCGCGAACTGCGTGAGTTCGTCGTTCAGCACCCGGGCCGATTTCAGGTCCGTACCGAACGGCTTCTCCACCACCACGCGCTGCCAGTGGCCGCCCTCCATCTCCTTGTGCAACAGGCCGACCCCGTGGCACTGCTCCACCACCGTCGCGAACTGGCTCGGTGAGATGGCGAGATAGAACAGCAGATTATGCCGCAGCTCCGGCGTGCCGAAGCTGTTCAGCAAGGTTTCCAGCTTTACATAACCCTCACTCTCGTTCAGGTCGCCCACGCAGTAATGCACGTTCGCGGCGAACTCCGCCCACTTCGTCTCATCCACCGCCTTCGTGCGGGAAAACTTCGCCATGCCCTCCTTCAACTCGGCGCGCCAGGACTCATCCGTCTTGTCACGACGGGCATAGCCCACCACCTTGAACGGCTTGGGCAGCGCCCCTTCCACATGCAAGTGGTAGAGCGCGGGGATCAGCTTGCGCGCCGTCAGGTCACCGCTCGCGCCAAAAATCACGATCGAACACGGCTGCACCGCCTTGCGACCCGTGTCGAGGCGGCAGGTGAGTAATTCATCAAACTGCTGGAGATCATCCATAAGAGGACTAACCAGACCATGAGCCGCCGGGATTTTCAATCCTTCTTCCGAACCGTTGTCACAAATCAAATTCATCATTTACCCCCATTCTTTTCACGGTTGCCTTCCGGCCCCCGCGCTGTCCCTGCCCGTTGGCACTACGCATTTCATACCGCCCAACTTACCAAGGTCACTAGGACAACGGCTGTCCTACACCCCCCTGCCTCAAAAAATATTTCCAACACCTAACTGCCTGCAAAATAACGTGTTACAATAAAACATCCGTTTTCACCCAAAAAATCTTCCGCCCACCAGCCAAAAACCTCCGCCGCGCCCTCCCCCGGGAGGGACCGCATGTTGCGGTCCCAAACCAAAATCCATTTCCCCCAGGCCACCGCTTCCGCCACCCGTCAGCAATTCAAAACTCAAAACTTAAAATTTTCCCATTTCGCCCCCTCTCATCACCTCGACACTTGTGTACAAGTGCCGAGGTTTTCTACCAATTCCCTCATCCGACCGCCAAAGCCCGCTGCCCGCGCCACCCTCCTGCGCCAACCTCACCTTCTCCATTCCACTTTTCATGCCTCGACCTTACCCCGCCCGGTATGACATCCGCTGTCATACCTGGAAAATAATTGAAAAATCTTTTCCCATTCCCCTGTAGTGTCAGTTTACCCCGGCAATTTGTCGGGGCGGCACGACTCGATGGTAGCCGTGGATGCAATCCACGGTCACCGTGTCGCATGATAACCGCGTCGCGTAGCGACGCCTGAACATTTCGTAGTGTACCGTCATTCACCTCGGCGCTCCTCTCCATGTCCCCCGCACTCTATCTCCCTTTTTTCGTTCTTCATCCTCAATACTACATCCCTACGTTTCACCCCACCCCCTGTGACATCCATAGTCACAGGGGTAAAATTAATAAAAATGTTTCCCGCTCCTCTTCCGTGTGGTCCGCGTATTCTGCGGTTCCTCTTTTTCTCTCCCATTCTCTTTTCTCCCGATCCGTGTTTTTCTGTGTTTCATCCGTGGCTAAAAACCCTTCTCGATGTTCGATGTTTGCCTTTCTCCCCATTCCCTCTATCCTCTCCCCCATGAAACCCGTGTCCCGCCTGTCGCTGACCTTGCTCGCCCTCTGCGCCTGCGCGTTCAGCTTTTCCACGTCTGCACACGCCGCCGAAGCCAAGAAATACAACGTCCTCTTCTTCGCCGTCGATGACTTGCGCCCGGAGTTCGGCGCGTATGACAGCAAGATCGTGAAGAGCCCGAACCTCGATGCCCTCGCCGCCAGGGGCCTCACCTTCCAGCGTGCCTACTGCCAGCAGGCCGTCTGCTCCCCTTCCCGCTCCAGCCTCCTCACCGGCACGCGCCCCGACACGACGAAGGTCTGGGACCTTGAGACCCATTTCCGCAAAGCCATCCCCGATACCATCACCCTGCCGCAGCACTTCAAGAACAACGGCTACTTCGTGCAAGGCATGGGCAAACTCTTCCACGGCGGCTTCGATGACGCCCCTTCCTGGTCCACCCCGTGGACGAATCCGAAAGCCAAAGGCTACGGCCTGCAGGAGAATCTCGACATGGTAGCCAAGAAAGCTGCCGCCGCGCAAAAGTCCGGCAAGAAAGGCAAAGCCGCCAGCCGTTCCGCACGCGGTCCCGCCTTTGAAGCCGCCGATGTCCCGGACAACACCTTCCACGATGGCGCTCTCGCCGACATGGCCGTGGCCGCTTTGCGCGAATTGAAGGACAAGAAACAACCCTTCTGGCTCGGCGTCGGCTTCATCCGTCCGCACCTCCCCTTCGTCGCCCCCAAGAAGTATTGGGACCTGTATGACCCCAAGCAGATCGAACTCGCGAAGGTGACCACCCGGCCCAAGGGCGCACCCGACTACGCCGTGCAACCCGGCGGCGAGATGCGCGCCTATGACGGCATCCCGGACGGCCACGTGCCCGATGACCTCGCCCGCCAGTTGAAGCACGGTTACTACGCCGCCATCAGCTACATGGACGCCCAGGTCGGCAAGGTCGTCGCGGAACTCGAACGCCTCGGCCTGCGCGATGACACCATCATCGTCCTCTGGGGCGACCACGGCTGGAAGCTCGGTGAATACGATGCCTGGTGCAAACACTCCAACGTGGAACTGGACACGAACGCCCCGCTCCTCATCTCCGTTCCCGGCCAGAAATCCGCCGGCCAGAAGACCAAGGCACTTGTGGAATTCGTGGACATCTATCCCTCACTGGCCGAGCTCTGCGGTCTGCCCTTGCCCAAGCATCTCGAAGGCACCAGCTTCGCCCCGCTAATCAAAGACCCGGCGCAGAAATGGAAACCCGCCGCCTTCAGCCAATATCCGCGCGCGGTATCCGGCCAGCAACTCATGGGCTACTCCATGCGCACGGACCGTTACCGCTTCACCCGCTGGGTAGGCCGCCAGGACCACTCCAAGCTCGACGCCGTCGAACTCTACGACCTCCAGACCGACCCGCTTGCCACCGTGAACATCGCCAACGATCCGAAGAACGCCAAACTCGTCGGCGAACTCACCGAACAATGGAAAAAAGGCTGGCAGGCCGCACAATTGAAGGGGAAGTAAGTCACCAGACGTAGGTCGTCGATTAAATTAATACGCAGGAAATGTTCTCCCTCTCCCCTTAACGGGGAGAGGGTTGGGGTGAGGGGTGAGCGAACCAAAAACGCTTACCTTTTCACCTTACGAATTATCCCCATCCAACAACCCGCCCAATCCGCCCAGCATCGAGCCTTCGCCCACGCCGCGACCACCCGCTCGCGGAGCTGAGGCGATGATCCGGTCCGCCAGACGGCTGAACGGCAGCGACTGCATCCACACCCGACCCGGTCCGCGCAAAGTCGCGAAGAACAAGCCTTCCCCGCCGAACAGGGCGGATTTCACACCGCCCACGAACTGGATGTCGAAATCCACCGTCGGTTGGAACGCCACCACGCAGCCCGTATCCACCCGCAATGTCTCGCCCGGCGCCAGATCGCGCTGATGCAACGTGCCGCCCGCATGGATGAACGCCCAGCCATCCCCCTGCAACCGCTGCATGATGAAGCCTTCGCCACCGAAGAGCCCCGTGCCGATCTTCTTGTTGAAAGCGATGCCCACGCTCACCCCCTTCGCCGCGCACAAGAATGAATCCTTCTGGCTGATGAGCTCTCCGCCCACCTCGCTCAGATGCACCGGGATGATCTTGCCCGGATACGGTGCGCCAAAGGCCATCTTCTTCTTGCCCATGCCTTGGTTGTAGAAAACCGTCATGAACAGCGATTCCCCCGTGAGCAGCCGCTTGCCCGCGCCCATCAGCGAGCCGAAGAAACCCTTGTTCTGCTGCGAGCCATCGCCAAAGACCGTCTCCATGGCGATGCCATCCTCCATGTACATCATGCCGCCCGCCTCGGCCACCACGGCCTCCTGCGGGTCCAGCTCCACCTCCACAAACTGCATGTCATCCCCGTATATCCGGTAATCGATCTCGTGCATCGCGTTCATAATTCAAAAAATGTGTTGTTCAGCGCGTTATTGGACTACCCGGAATGAAAAATGTTCACCAGTGGAAAGCCGGGGCCAGTTTATAATGAACCTGCCGCGGCTAGCCATCTGGCAATCGTCGCCCACCCCATCAACCTCAAAAAAACGGTTGGCCTTGCCACCCGTTTGTTCGATGCTGTCCGTGACGTGCTCAAGGCCGTTCACCCGCACCATGAAAATCGAAGGCATCAAAGGCTGTTACGAAAAGACCCGCGGCATTTTCTACTTCGCCCGCATGTGCTCCAAGATCCGTCTGCACGCCGCGGGCAAGCTGCCGGAAGATTATTTCGACATGCTCGGCAATGGCTTCGATGGCCGTACCTGCCGCTATCTGGAAGTCCGCTACGAAGACGTGAAAAGCCTCGTGCTCGCCGGGAAATCCGATGCCGAAGTCCTCGAATGGTGTGAAGCCAATGGCCGTCGCCTGACCGACGAGCAGATCCTCATCTACAACAGCTTCATGAGCAAACGCGGCTGGCGCGATGACGAGACCGACGGCTTCATCCCCGACATGATCAAGCAATACGGCTTCGCCGATGACGGCAAGGTCATCACCGACTTCGACCTCATCGAGATGGACGAGGGCCGCTGGTACCAAGACCAGTGGCGCGCCGCCTGGCAGTAAACTGGTAGGGCTCGCTGTCCTCAGCGGGCCGCCGCCGAAGCCAAGAGCTATCAAATTAGAAGCAGTCTTTTTGAGGCCGAACGCCTGCCTCAAAGACTTAGATTTTTGAGCCCTGCATTGCTTCGTACCACGGCCCGCTGAGGACAGACGGGCTCTACCCCTCCCCAAATGCCACCCACCGTCGAACCCTCAGTCTTGATCGAAGCCATCTAGGGTCCCGCTGATGTCACTGTCAGAGATGCCTTGCCGCCTCAGCGCTGAAACGGCATGCTGACGGCGACCCTATGAGAGGCCGCCTTGCATCCATCCTGCTATCGTTAGTTTTGGCGACACTTTGTGCGCCTGCATTGCGTGCGGCTGACTCGGCTGAAAAAGTTCTTCAACATCTGGATGAGATGGTGGTGGAGTCCGATAAGAAGGAAGCTGCGTTGCAAAGCCTTGTCGCGATGGGGACAAATGCGGTTCCTGTTTTGATCGAGGTCATGGGTTACTCGCCAGCTCAACTGGACCAATGGTATAACCGTTTGCCGCCCCAAAAGCCCGACAACAAAGGCTATGGGGCCATGCTCAAGCGCAAGCTGCCCGGTGTGGCCGGGAGTGTTATCGCGGTCATACCCGAAGCATCGCTTTATGTGACGAACCTGTTCCCTTTGCTGCAAGACCCGCGCAGCGAAGTTCGTCAGCGTGGGGCAAATTTCCTGTCGTACTTATCGCACAAGGTGGACGTCCGGCAGTTATTGCCAGCACTGCCTGCTTTGAAAGACAACGACCGGGAGGTGAGGAGAAACATCATCAATGCCTTCCGTCGTTCAGCGGAAACACCCCAGGTGAGGACTGCTTTGGAGGAAGTGCTGAATGATTCCCGCGAAGATTTACGATTGGCGGCAGCCAATGCCTTGCTTCGCGCCGACAAAGATCACGCCCGAGCGCTGGCCACGTTGAAATCACTTTTTGTCTCGGCGAATCCTCACACCCGATATTTCGCCGTCCGAGATTACATCCAGAGCGACCCGGTCAGACCGCGCACCGAGAAAGAATTGCTGCCCATTCTGCTCCGCCTGTTGTCGAGCAATGATTCCTGGTCGCAGACGGCTGCGGCCGGATCGCTGGCAGATTTTGGGCCCCGTGCCCGGGAAACTGCTCCTGAGTTGCAAAAGCTGCTGCTGTCTGCCGACCTGGAAGTTCGGCGGGCCGCTACGAATGCTTTACGGGTAATCGCACCGGAAATGGTGCCTGGTAAGCCGGCAGCACCTGCTTCCCGCGAGGTGGTCTTGCAGCATCTACAAGACCTCTATTCGACCAATCAGGCGATGGTTTTTCAGAATGTCAAAGCGATGGGTACGAATGCCGTGCCCCTGTTGATCGAAATTCTGGGCTACGAAACGACCCAGGCGGATCAGTGGTATGAAAAAGCCTATGCCAAAGCCCCGGCCAGCATCCGGAGCCGGATGTCCAAACCGGAGGCGTTGGAAAAGTTACGCAGTCAGGCTTCGGTGCTGCTGTTGAACATGCCTGAAACTCACCTGTATCTGACCGATCTTTTTGTTCTGCTAAAAGATCCAAGGGTGGAAGTCCGCCAGCGCGCTGCTTCATTGATACCACATAGTATAAGGAATTATGGGCAGCATCTGGACGATAGCCTGATGCTGGAATGTCTCCCGTCACTGCGAGACAGCGACACGATGGTGCGCCGCTATATGGTGCATGCCTTTATTGCCCGTTGGGCGGTGTTGCCTCGCGCAAAAGCCGCCTTGGAGGCCCTGTTGACCGACCCGGTTGAAGCGGTGCGCCTGGAGGCCGCGACTGTGTTACTTCAGCCGGATGGGAACAATCAGGCGGCCTTGCAGGCACTCAAGTCCCTCTTTGCCTCAACAAATGCCGTTACTCGCCAATGGGCAGCAGCCCGCTATCTAAACGTAGGCTCGCCTGCGGGACGATTGGAAGATGAGATGGTGCCCATATTTATCAGCACCTTATCCGGCTCCGACAAAGATCAACTAAAGAGTGCGTGTCTTTGCCTGGGGCGTTTCGGTCCGCGCGCCAAGGCAGCAGTGCCGGCATTGATGAAGCATTTGCAATCTCAAGACCCGGAATTGCAGAAGACGGCCAGCGAGGCTCTGGAGAAGATTGCACCAGAGGCGTTGCCGGGCGGGAATCCCCGGCCATAGGCGCAATCTGACACTGCCCCTGAATACCAGTGGCTGAGAAAATAAGATAACGCTCCACCTCCCTCGCCCCTCGGAGGGGAGAGGGCCGGGGTGAGGGGTGCCCGCCTGCATGCATTGCTTTCTTTC
>CAZPUL010000073.1:0-20404 GCA_964589735.1 uncultured Verrucomicrobiota bacterium
TTCGCCCTCCAGCTTACGGGCCCCGACCCAAACACCCGACCCTCTCACAGATCCTTCGGGATTGACCTGGGATTGGGATGCTCCTTTCGGATTTCGCACCTCTCCCCTCATCCTTCCCATAATGGCTCCATAAGGACTCGTCACCTCCCCGCCAACGCAGGACACATCGACGCCATAACGCATCGCTATGCTTAGTGACCTGGGATGTTCGCCCTTCCCTGTTCCCAACCCGAAACTTCAAACTAGGAACTCGAAACCGGGCTTCGCCCCGTCCTTTACCAGCAGCGAGCTGCCAGCACTCGTGACCATATCAAATCATCATCAACTTTCCATCAAAAATTTCCGAAAATCGGCCCCCAAACCGAACAAATTGCGACAGAAGAAATTACAACCGAAGATTTTTCGCTGTGACGCATGCATCCAGCGAAGCCGCTCCAAATCTCTTGATTTCCGACCCCTATCTATCACTATTCTAAGAAGCCACGGAGCCATGAGTAAATCTCTCAAAATGAAATCCCCGAAATCGCCGACGCTGTCTTTCTTACTGGGATTCCTTTCTTGGTGTCTCGCCCTCGGGGCATTCAACGCCAGTGCGGCCACCGACATCGTCAACAATTTAGGGAACGTCACTGCGGATACAACGTTCCAGAACGTCACGGGCCAACTGGCTGCTCAGGCGTTCATGACCGACGACCAGTATTACAAATTGGATTCCATGACCGTGACCCTGGCCAACCTATCCGGGGGGACCAGCACCGCGGGCGTCTCCCTGTGTAAAGACGACGACGGCCTTCCCGGAGCTCCCTTGGAAACAATCTATGTCATAAGTTTCAGCTCCAGCGCCAACGTCAACTACAAGGTCAATTCCACCACCCGCCCGATCCTCGCGCCCAACACCAGATACTGGGTCATGGTCTCTCGCGCCTCCGGGTCGTTCAAGTGGACTCTCACCTCCAATACTGCCTCTTCCGGTCCTGGCACCGTGCTCGCGAATGATGCCATTTCCCCGAATAGCGGAGCCTCTTGGAGCACTCCCACCGCCAATAATTACAACTTGTCTGTGCGCGCCAACACCTTTATCCCGAACCTTGCCGTCACGGGCGGTGGAATGACCATCGTCCACGGAGACAGCGCCACCAGTACGGCCAAGGATACGGACTACGGTTCGGTGGCCGTGAGCTCGGGCACCGTCAGTCACACTTTCACCATCCAAAACACGGGTGCCACCAGCCTCACCCTCGGAACGGTCACGACCACAGGGACCGATTTCACCGTGACGTCGCAACCTGCTGCCACTTTGACGGCAGGTGCAAGCACGACTTTTACCGTGGCTTTTGATCCCACTGCCACCGGACTGCGCACTACCACGGTGAGCATTCCCAGCAATGATGCGGATGAAAATCCTTTCACGTTCGATCTCCGCGGGTTCGGCGCGGGACCAGGCGCCCCCGATGAGCTGGATACCATGGCGGGCACCGGCATTACCAGTGTCATTGCCATGCAACCAGATGGCAAAACTTTGATTGCCTATAAGTTTGACTCGATCTTGGGTGAGCCCCGCAAAAACATTGCCCGCCTTAATGCCGACGGCACGCTCGATGCCTCGTTCAACCCAGATGTGAGCAGTTTTGTCACCACCCTTGCCTTGCTGCCTAACGGGCAGATCCTGATCGGCGGCCTCTTTAACACCGTGGGCGGCACCGCCCGCAAGAATATCGCCCGGCTCAACGCAGACGGTTCCTTGGACAACTCTTTCACTCCTGAGGTCGATGCCGATGGCAACGATTTTATCGGCTCTCTGATTCTGCAACCGGACGGAAAGATTCTCCTCGGCGGCGCCTTCACCTCCGTGAACGGGGTCCCGCGAAACCGCATCGCCCGGCTCCATGCGGACGGCTCGCTGGACCTTGACTTCAACCCCAACGCCAACCACACCGTCAACGGTCTCACGCTGCAGCCTGATGGAAAAATCCTGGCCTGCGGCCAGTTCACTGCGTTCCAACCCAATGGTGCACCCACCCCGACCACGCGCAATTACTTGGCCCGGCTCAACGCTGACGGCACGTTGGACACCGCTTTCAACCCGAATCCCAATGTCGGCATGTATAGCATCACTCTCCAGCCAGACGGTAAAATACTCCCATGCGGTGTCTTCAACTCCATATGTGACACCCCCCGCACCTACTTTGCGCGTCTGCATGCCGATGGATCTCTCGACACGGATTTCAATCCCCTCATCAATTCTGGGGTGATATGCGCGAACCTGCAGGCCGATGGCAAAATTCTCATTGGCGGCCACTTCACTTCCGTGAATGGCACCACCCGCCGCAAGATCGCCAGACTGGGTGCCGACGGCTCGCTTGACCCTGCCTTCGACCCCAACGCTGATGGATATGTCGATGGCATCGCCCTGCAGGAAAACGGCGAAATTCTCATGGGCGGTGCGTTTAATAGGGTGGGCAATCTCATCCGCCGCTTTGCGCGCTTGGACAATGAAGTCGCGATAAACACGCTCACCGTACCCGATGCCACGCAAGTGCTGTGGACCCGCGGAGGTGCGGCACCGTTAGTTTACGAAGTGACCTTTGAGCACAGCAAGGACGGGGGAAACACCTGGCTGCCCTTGGGCAACGGCAGCCGCGTGGGCACTTCCGCCAGCTGGGAGATCACCGGCCTTGCCCTCACTGGCAACGGCCAGCTCCGTGCCCGGGGCCGGACCCTCGGCGGTTTGTCCAATAGCAGTGCCGGTATTGTAGAAGACATCGGTGCCTACGATTTCTCGGTTCGCGAAATCGCACTCTCCGGCAATGGCATAGACATCCTTAACGGGAACACCACGCCCTCCACCACAGATCATACGGACTTTGGTTCTGTCTCCACCAGCTCCGGCACGCTCACCCGCACCTTCACTGTCCAAAACTCCGGTCCTGACCCGCTCACGTTGGGCGCGCTCACCTTCAGCGGTCCTGCCGCCGCAGAGTTCTCCGTCACGACTCCGCCAGTCTCCCCCGTGGCCTCCGGCAGCAGCACCACCTTCACCATCACCTTTGATCCCGCCACCACGGGCCTGCGGCAAGCGACACTCAGTCTCGTGAATAATGATGGTGATGAAAACCCCTTCACCTTCGCCCTCCAAGGCACCGGCCTCGCACCTGAGATCGCCGTTTACGGCAATGGCAATGTGATTGCCAACGGCAGCGGGGCGCCGGATCTGGACCGCCACATGGACTTCGGCACCACCGGCATGGGCTCCGGCACCTTGACCCGCACTTACACCATCCAAAACTCCGGCAATGGCAGCTTGACGGTGGGCACCATTACGTTCTCCGGCAATGCGGCCGCTGACTTCAGCGTGACTGTGCCCCCCGCTTCCTCCGTTGCGGCCGGTGGCAGCACCACCTTTACCGTGACCTTTGCTCCCACCGCTACCGGCCTGCGGAACGCCATTGTTGCCATTCCCAACAACGATACGGATGAAGCCCCCTACACTTTCAGTCTCGTGGGCACGGGTACCGGCATCGGCTCGGTAGATTCGCCAGAACCCGTGGCCGACAATCCCGTCAATGTGGTGGCTTTGCAGCCGGATGGTAAGATACTTCTCGGCGGGGAATTCTCTTCCATTCTCAATGGAAACCACAACCGCATTGCCCGGCTCAACCAGGATGGCACCCTTGATCAGGACTTCAATGCCCAAGTGAGTGGTTCCATTACCAGTCTCGCTCTCCAGTCGGATGGCAAGATCTTGCTCGCTGGCCGCTTTGTTACGGTGAATGGAGCCACGCACAGCCGTATCGCCCGGCTCAACCAGGACGGCAGTCTCGACACGGGCTTCAATCCTCAAGCAAATGGTGATGCGCTTGGCGTAATGGTTCAGGCGGATGGCAAGATACTCATCGGAGGAACGTTCACTGCGGTGAATGGAACTCCCCGCAGCCGCATCGCCCGGCTTCATTCCGACGGCTCACTCGACCTGGACTTTCATCCTCAAGCGGATGATGCCGTTGGTTGCATCACTGTTCAGCCGGACAACAAGATACTGATTGGAGGAATCTTTTACACTGTTGACGGAAGCTCACGTATTGGCATCGCCAGATTAAACCCGGATGGCACCTTGGATGAAGATTTCAACCCGATGTTAAACGGCTACCTTATGACCCTCGTGGTTCAGCCCGATGGGAAAATCTTGCTGGGCGGTGGTTTCACCTCGGTCGGAGGCGTTACGCGCAACCGTATCGCTCGGCTCCATTCCGATGGTGTCTTGGACACCGATTTCAACCCCAACGCGAATGACCGGGTCGATTGCTTGGCCTTACAAGCCGATGGGAAGATCCTTCTCGGAGGCCTATTCACTTCCCTGGGCGGCACGGCGCGCAACTACATTGCCCGGCTCTCTGCCGCTGGCGCGCTCGATCCCGGTTTCAATCCGAATGCCAATGGTGATGTCGTCAATATAGCGATACAGGCGGACGGGAAAATTATCCTCAGCGGCGGTTTCAACATCGTCGGGGGTATTCTCAAAAACCACTATGCACGCCTGAGCAACGACCCCGCCACCCAGACGCTCAGCCTCCCCGGAAATTCCCCGATCCTTTGGACGCGTGGGGGCACCGCACCCGATGTCACCCAGGTCAGCTTTGAGAACAGCATTGATGGCGGGGCGACTTGGAATCTGCTCGGCTTTGGCACTCGCGTCGAAAATACGGCGGACTGGCAACTCGCTGTTCCCTTGCCCGGAAGCGGACTGCTCCGGGCCCGAGGCCGTTCAATCGGCGGCAGTTCCAATGGCAGCTCCGGCATAGTGGAATCCCAAGTGAACTATAGCGGTCTCCTGACCTTGGTGCGTTCCGTTGGATCTATGGAACTTTCATGGCCGATGGCAGAATCCACAGGTTTGACGGTCCAGAGCACAGCCAGCCTCTCTGGTACCCCGGTTTGGGTGACTGAGGACATCGAGCCGACCATTGTGGGGGATCGTTACCAAGTCGTAATACCCGTCGGCTCGGAGAACCGCTATTTCCGCCTTATCACCTTGCCGAAATGACCCCTGACAATCAAAGAGCCCGCCTTGATAACCGTCCGTCGTTTCGACAACGCTGGATCAATACACTCTTTTTCCGAGTCTCGCAGGTTCAAAACCTACCAACCGGTAAGCTTCAACCTCACCCCCTTCATCTGGAAGTTCCTCTCTTCAAGACCATTAAGCAAAACTGCTTTATCCGTGAAGCAAACCTCATCAATCGATTGAATACTACGCATACGGATGAAGTCAGATGTGGTATGGTTGGATTGGGGTCGCAACAACCCCCAAATCAGCCGATGAGACTATGAAACAGAGTTTTCTGCTTTTTGCCCGGACGGGAGTGCTGGGTGTCGCTCTAACCACTTTGACCGGATGCCCGGAAGCGGCTGAATCCCTGCAGGTTCCGCTGATCACCGCCACCGAGGCTGAAGCTGATCCCAAGGCGAAAACGGCACCCGCTCCCGCTGCTCCCTCCACTGTGACCGCCGTGGCCGTCACGGAGGCCGCGCCCGGAGAGATCAAGCAGCAGCTTGCCCCGGCCATCCCGAATCTTTCCCCCGGCCTCGCCGAGATCATCCGACTGGCCCAAGCCAAAGTGGGTGAGGATGTCTTGCTGGCTTACATCGCCCGCTCGACCGTCGCCTACAATCCCACCACCGAAGAGATCATCTACCTGCACGACCTCGGCGTCTCGGACAAGGTCGTGGCGGAGATCGTCAAGCGCTCCCCGCAACCCGCCGCCCTGATGGCCGAACAGAAACCGGTCGTCCAAGAACCGCTCAACATCCCTGCCGTGCCCGCCGCCAACGCCCCCATGGCTCCCGCTGGCCCGGTGCTGACCCCGCTCGTCTCGACCAATCCCGGACCGGCCACCGTCGTCACGCAACCCGTGGTTGTGCAGCAACCGGTCATCATCGAACAACCCGTCGTGATCCAGCAGGCCCCGGAAGAAGTGCGTTACTTCTACACCTCCCTCGCTCCCTATGGTTCGTGGGTGGAGGTGGATGGTTACGGCTGGTGCTGGCAGCCCACGGTGGCCGTGACGTACACCGATTGGCGTCCCTATCACCAGGGCGGTCGCTGGCTCTATACGGATAGCGGCTGGTACTGGCAGTCAGACTACTCCTGGGGCTGGGCTCCGTTCCATTATGGCCGGTGGTTCAATCATCCGCGCCGCGGCTGGTGCTGGACGCCGGATCGCGTCTGGGGTCCGGCCTGGGTGAGCTGGAGAACATCCTCGAGCTATTGCGGCTGGGCGCCCTTGCCCCCGGCGGCGCGCTATCGCCACGGCTTCGGTCTCTCCTACTATGACCGTCACGTGGGCATCAGTTTCGAATTCGGCCTGAGCGCCCGGGACTACACGTTCGTCGGCCACGACCACTTCTATTCGCACAATCCGTATCGTCATTGCCTGCCTGCGACGCAAGTGACGAAGGTTTACAACCAGACCGTCGTGAACAACGTCATCGTGCAGGGCAACAACAACACCGTCGTGATCAACCAGGGCGGCGCCCCGGTGACCCAGATCTCCAAGGCCGCCCGCACGGAAGTCCAGAAGGTGAACGTGATGGACCTGCCCGTTGCCCAACGCAGCGGTGTGCAACCCGACCGTTTGGTGCGCGCTGGTAATACGCTCGCCGTGTATCGGCCGGCCGGGCCGGGCAGTAGCAGCAGCAACCTTTCCCGTTCCAGCCAGGAACCGGTCAAGCCGACCGTGACCACCGGCACCAGCAACGTCCGGCCCGGCGGCGGTTCGATGCCCAAGAACCATGCGCCCGCGAACTTGCACCCGGAACTGGTCAACACCCGCCCCAGTGCGCCCTCCACGGCCTTGCAACGGTATGAAGCCCCGAAGACCACCTCCGAGTTGCCCGTCCTGAGCCGCCCGCAAAGCGGGGTCGTTCAAGGTCCCGGCGGTGCCCTGCGCCCCAGCGGCATGCCGACCCAACCGGCGGGCACCGGAACCGATCGCGCGCTCACCCCGCAACAACCCGTGCAACCGGCTGCTCCGGCAAGTAGCCGCGGCATGGTCTATACCCCGCCCTCCAAACGCCCGGAGGTCACCAAACCGCTGACCGCACCCCGGCCGGTTTCCGGCCCCGTGGTCACGCCCTCGGCCCCGCAGCCCGTCTCCGGCCCGACGGTGTCCCTTACCCAACCAAAACCGGTCTATGGCGCACCCGCGACCCCCGGTGCCGGACGCCCGGTCCAGCCGGCGACTCCGGAGCAGGCGCGCCTGACGCCGCAGACGCCGGTGTCCACCTATCAAGCCCCGCCGACCGCCGCCTTGCGCGCGGAGCCAAGCCGTCCCTCCAGCACGATCATCGCCAAACCGGGCGGTTACACCGCGCGGCCTTCCATACAGCCCAGCTATCCCACTTACGGCACTAGCAGTGGCAACGGCATCTCTTCGCCGCAGACGACCCAGTTGCCGCGCGCCCAAGAACAACCTCGGTACAGTGAGCCGTCGCGCCCGGTGGAATCGCCCCGGACCACGGTGCAACCTTCACAGCCGACGCAGTCCTACACTTCGCCGACCTTTTCGCAACCTGCGCCGTCCTATTCGGCGCCAGCACAATCGCAACGGCCCGCCACGGTGGCTCCGTCCCGCAGCTATGAATCGCCCCGCCCAAGTTACAGTGCCCCCGCTCCGCGCCCTAGCCCAAGCTACTCGGCCCCGGCGGCTCCCGCACCCCGTTCTGTCGCGCCGCAGTCCGTGAGCCCTGCGCCTTCCCGGCCCTCGGGCGGTTCGAGCATTTCGGCGAACAACGGTCGCCCTTCCGCCGCCCCGGTCATCCCCGGCGGTAACGACAACCGCCGGCCCGGCAACCGCTGATCAACTCGAGGAGTATCAAGCAGATGAAAACGTTCATCCCCAGGTGGATTATGTCCGCACTTTGCCTCAGCTCGCTCGTTTTGAACCTGCGGGCCGCGGAATCGACCGTGCTGTTTTCCACCGGCTTCGAAGCCGCGGAAGGCTACAGCACAGCGGCCGATCTGGCCGGTCAGAATGGCTGGTCCAGTTTTGGCAGCAGTTCGGGATTATGGAACGGCGTCTTGGACAATATCTTTGCCGGCTACGGCCAGCAGGCCTACATCGGCTATTCTGCCCCCGTAGATGATACGCCCGGTGATGGGGTCAACGTGGTCAGCGTCTGGAAATCCGGGCTGCCCGCCGTGCCCGTCAACCAGCCGCTCGTCCAGTTCTCCACGCTCATGGCCATTCTGGACTCGACGCCGGAGAACGGTCACTACGACGACTTCCGCTGGACCGTTTATAATTCTGCGGTGGAGCGCCTTTTCACCCTGGATTTCGACAATCACACCTTGCAGGTGAACTACGCATTGGACAACGAAAGCGGCTTTGTCTCCACCGGAAAAACCTTCGAGCCGAACCGTATCTACGAGTTGGTCATCATCATGGATGTGGCCCGCAACCGCTGGAGCGCACGCATTGACGATACCGTGCTCGTGATCGAACAGCCCATCACCACGCGCGGCGCGGCACTGACCTTGGGTGATGTGGATGCGGTGTGGTCCCTCCGCGACATCAACAATCCTGGCGACAATTACATGGTCTTCGACAACTACACCCTCGCCGCCTATGCGAATGCCATTCCGCCCACTTTGCAAAGCCTGACACGGCCGCCGGATGGCTCCCAGCCCTTGCGGCTGCTCGGTGAACCGAACCGCACGTACGTGCTGGAAGTCACCAGCAACTTGCAGGCCTGGACCCCCATCCACACGAACACCCCGGCCAACGGCGTCTTCGATTATCTGGACCTCGCGGCCAGCAACCAGCCCTTCCGCTTCTATCGCGTCAAAACGCAATGATGCCGGCTTCCCGCCCCGCCGCCATTTCTGCAAAATGATGGCCAATATCGGCGATGCCCTTCTGCGTATTCACCCGCAATCTGGTGTTGGTTTCCGGCAACCTGAAGGAAAAGGTTGCTGGGCGCGTGGTTTCTTGCGAAAACCTGCGTGTCCCAAAAACCGGTCTGCCGCATCCGATGGGGCGGAGCGTTACCGGGGAACGAAGAAGAAGCATGAGCGTCGCCCAGGATCTCAAATGCGCCTGTCCGCATTGTAACGGTCGTATCGCCTATCCCGCATCTGCGGGGGGCTCCACGATCCAGTGTCCGCATTGCAACAATTCGGTGGCCTTGCCCGCTCCGGCCGCACCACCGCCGCCGGCTCCCGTGGCCGCCACCGCTGCTGCGCCGAGCCTTAAGTGCGCCTGCCGCCATTGCAACGGTCGCATCTCTTTCCCCGCGAATGCCGTCGGCTCCATGATCGCCTGTCCGCATTGCGGCAAGGAAACCCCTTTGATCGCCCCGGGTGTCAGCACCGCTCCTGCTCAGGCCGCTGCACCAGCACCGGCTCCAGCCGCTCCCGCAGCTGCCCGGGCCAAGGTGCCCAGCCCGCCCGTGCCCACCGAAGAAGAAGTGACGGAAGCCCCGGCCAAGAAAGGCGGTGGCAAGAAAGTGATGCTGATTGTCGGCATCCTGCTCGTGCTGGCCCTGATCGGCGGCGGTGCCTTTGTCATCATCAAGAAGAAAGGTGGCGGCGGCGGTGGTCTGAGCCTGCTCGGTCCCAAAGATGACCTGCAAGTGCTCAACTACGAGCTGCAAAAGAATCAGGGCACCAGTCTCGTCTATGTCACCGGCAAGGTGAAGAACAACACCGATGTCCAGCACACCTCGGTGCGCGTGGACTTCAAACTGTTCGATGCCGCCGGCAAACAGATCGGCAACGCCTCCGACTATATCATGATCCTCGACGCCAAGCAGGAATGGGAATTCAAGGCGCTGGTCGTCGAGCCCGAAGTGGCCAAAGTGGAAGTGGACAAAGTCACTTCCTCAAAGTAACCGGCCCGGTCATTAGCGCCCGATTGCACTTGGCGCACTGCCATGGGCTGGCATAATCGGCTCCAGCAACCCAACACTGTATCCTTATGTCATCGCTGAATCGTCGTGAAATGCTCAAGCGCACCGGTCTGGCCACGCTCGGCCTGTCCCTCGCCGGTCTGACCAATTCCTGGGCCGCTCCCACCAAGGGCCCGAAGCGCAAGATCCTGTTCTTCACCAAGTCCTCCGGCTTCGAGCACTCCGCCATCAAGCGCAACAACGGCCAGCCCAGCTTCGCCGAACAGGTGCTCGCCGAGATCGGTCCGAAATACAATTTCGAGTTCACCTTCAGCAAGGACGGCAGCCTCTTCACGCCGAAGTATCTCGACCAGTTCGACGCCTTCTTCTTCTACACCACGGGCGACCTCACCACCGTGGGCACGGACAAAAACCCGGCCATGACCCCCGAAGGCAAACAGGCCTTCATCGATGCCGTGAAGAAGGGCAAAGGCTTCATCGGCTCGCACAGCGGTTCGGATACGTTCCACACCCAGCCCGATGCCGCGGATAAGTCGGATCGTTACCAGACGAACGGGGACAAGTCCGATCCCTACATCCTCATGCTCGGCGGCGAGTTCATCAAACACGGCAAGCAACAGGTGGCCCCGATGCGCGTGGTGGACAAGAAATTCCCCGGCTTCGAGAAGCTCGGCGATTCCTTCGAGATGAACGAGGAGTGGTACTCGCTGAAAGAGTTCCAGCCCAACCTGCATGTCTTGCTCGTACAGGAGACCAAGAACATGCCGGATCACGAATACAAACGCTCCCCCTATCCCGCCACCTGGGCGCGCATGTATGGCAAGGGCCGCGTCTTCTACACCTCCATGGGCCATCGCGAGGACGTGTGGACCAATCCCATCTTCCAGGACATCCTCATGGGCGGCATCTCCTGGTCCGTTCGCAATGTTGATGCTGATGTGACTCCGAATCTCAAGGAAGTGACGCCGAATCACGCCGACATCCCGCCCAAGTCCCCGCCGCCGGCGCCCAAGCAGGAGAAGAAGAAGGCGGAGAAGAAATAATCAGCCGCTCGGATAGAGTGTTCGCTTTTCAAACCCCGTCTGCTTTCCGCAGGCGGGGTTTTCCGTTATTCAACCAGCGCTTTCAGAGAAACCCGCTTGATGCGCAGACGGTTCAGGCCGCCTATCTTCGCATCGCCAGCACAATACCCCAGCAGCACTGCATCCTTCGTGTAATGCATGGCCGTGTAGCAATACCAGCCATCTTGATCTTCTTCGAGCGCCTTGGCCTGCGTCCAGGTCGCACCACCATCTGTGGAGAGTGCGGCGATGAGCGGTGTGCGTTTGCCTTTCGGGAACGGGAACTGGCCGGAATGATCGTTGTAGATGGCGAGTAATTTGTCCGAGCCCGGCAGCCGCTTGATGCTCGCGGGTGAAACGGGGGAGACCAGTTTGCTGGCAACTGGCGGCGTCCAGGTCTTGCCCAGGTCTTGTGAACGGAAAACGAACTGGCTGCCGCCATCCGTGCGGGCCCAACTGAAGAGGGAGCCATCCGCCAGCTCCACCACGCCCGGTTCTTGCAAGCCGCTGCGTGTATTCTGCGGCATGGCCCACCAGGAATCCGCCTCGCGCCAGGTTTTGCCTTCATCATCGGAAAGCAGCCACATCGTGATGGCCCGGCTGTCAAAGGATTTGCTGGTCTTGGGATCACTCGCTTTCGCGCGATGAAACGCCAGCGGCGCGACGAGGCGCCCCGTCGTGAGCTGGATGACGCGGTCATTATTCATCACGAAATAGCCGGGTGCCTGGGTCATGAGCACCGGAGCGGACCAAGTTTTCGTTTCATCCTCGGAGAAGCAGACGTAGGGGCGGCAATCTAGCCAGTTGTTTTTCAACAGGTAGAACAAAGCGATGCGCCCGCTCTTGAGGCGCAGGAGGGAGACGCTCATCACGTTCTCGCCGCCTTTGTTCTCCACGATGGTTTGCGGCTCTTTGCTCCAGGTGCGGCCTTCATCATCCGAGTGGATCGCCACGATGTGGGCGGGACTGTTGTCATGCGCACCACCGTAGAACTGGGTGTAATAGAACAGGATGCGGCCAGACTTCAGCGTGACGAAGGCCCCTTCCGAACTGCGCGGATTCTCCTTGGTCGGTTCGAGGTTCAGCGTGGTCTCACCGATCGGAGCGGCAAATGCAGAACCGACCATGCCCAAGAGAGCCAAAAGCAAAACACAGAGGTGACGTTTCATGTTCGTGAGTGATGGACGTAGAGGTTGGCAAAAACATTCGCGCAAAGCGAGCTTTGGCTGTATTTGCGCTTGCCATGTCCGGCAATGTGAGGAGCATCGCAGTCCTATGCAGGTCCAAGTAGCCGCCCTTTGTGATTCCGCCGCCGATTACGGCGGCAAGCTGTGCATGATCGGTGCCTTTGACACCATCGGCGTCCGCTCCCTGCCCGCCACGCATCCTCATTGCTCCATCGCCCTGCGCATCGTGTTCCATGACCAGGACCAGGGGAAACACCAGCTCCGGGTGACGATGATTGATGAAGATGGTCGCAATCTCTTGCCGCGGCTGGAACCCAATCTCGAAGTGCGCATGGCCGACAACCTCTTCTTCGCCACCGTGAACATGGTCTTCAATTTGCAGGGGCTGAAGTTCGAGAAGGCCGGTCATTACTCCATCGACGTCAGCGTGGATGACAATATCGTGGCGCGCATCCCCCTCCAGATCGTGCAGATGCCGCAAGGCCAGGGGCCGCAAGCTGCTTGATGGCCTGGTTAAGGTTTGGCCGGTAGTCAGGAAAAGTCAGCGTGCGGAGATTTTTGGGGATGATACCACCCACCCGCTTGCCGTCTCTCGGCAAGACGACTGCAACGTTTCAACTGCCCAAATCCAAAGCCCCAATTGCTCAACTTAAAATCAACGCGGCAAACCACTGCTCACGCCGGTCAGCCTAGGCAGCCCTATTTCTTTTCGGCGGCTGTGGGCGCGGGTTTTCTGGGAGTCTTGGGGTCCAGGTTTTGCATCAGGTCCTCGTCGGTGACGGAGGATTTCACCCCGTCTTTGGGCACTTTCACCTGGGAGACCCAGAGGATGGCATTCAGCACGAGTTTGCGCTGATCCTCATTCTTCCAGCCGAGATGGTTGTGGCCACCGGTGAAACCGAAGCCGCGGCCGCCATTGGGGCGTTCATAAGCCCAGGCGACGTGTTGCGGCTCCTTGTTCGCCACGGCCTTGCGGACATCGGGGTTGCCGCTGTGATGGCCGTCGGGGCGGCTCATGGTGCTATCGGGAGCGAGGGCGGTAAGGATGGGGGTCACACCTTTCATGCCCTCGACGAAGCGCATGTGGAAGTACCATTCATCATTTGTCAGGAAAGGTTTCACCCCGTTGGAGATGGGGTGCTTGGGGAAGGATTTGAAATCGCCGTCCCAATGCGGGTTCACGGACCAGTTCACCTCGAAGGCGCCGCCGATCCATTCGAGAAACTCCTTCTGGCCTTTGGGCAGCGTAGGCTCCACCGCGTAATGGAGGCAGGCGAGGCCGACGCCTTTGTCCATGAGCTTGCCGAGGACTTGCAGGCGGTCGCCTTGCAAGGCGGGATGGCCGCCGCCGCCATCGCTGTAGATCACGATGCCAGCGGCACCTTCGAGGGCGGCGTGGTCATCCACGGTCTGGCCACCTTCCACCTTGGAGGGCCAGCCGTTGCTGTAAACGACGGTGGTGATGCCGCGCACATTGGCGAGGCACTTCTGCAAAAGGAGCGAGCCGGCGCGGTGTTCGTGCGCGAGCGGAGGATGGCTGGGTTTGCCGGCGATGAGGACGATCTTCTTGTCCGCCGCCTGGCCCGTGAAGGCCAGGGTGAGCAAACCGAGGGCGAGAAACAATTTCTTCATGGTGACTGGATTTCGTCCTTTTTGCCGGGAAACCCGGGAAAAGGAAAGCGGCAAACAACAGGATGAATCCGCCCCGTGAATCCGCCTGCTCATTAGTGCTTGCGGGGCGGGTACGTTTCGTCACCCTTGCGGGATGAATTCCATCCTTCGTGTTCTTGCGGTGCTTTGCTTTCTCTGCGCGACAGCAATCCAGGCGGCGCATCCTTTTCTGGCGTGTGATTACGGCGGGAACAAGGTTTGCCGGGTCTCGGCGGAGGGGAAGATCGAATGGCAGTATGATTGCAAGAATCCGCAGGATGTGTGGTTGTTGCCCAACGGGAATTATCTCTTCTGCTATGTGACGGGCGCAGTAGAAGTGACGCCGGATGCGGAGAAGAAAGTGGTCTGGGAATACAAGGCGCCGATGGATGTGAAGTGTGAGGTGCATGCGTGCCAGCCGCTGGCGGATGGCAAGGTGATGATCGTGGAGACGGGCACGAGCCGGATCATCGAGGTGGGTCGCGATGGGAAAATCACCAAGGAAATCAAACTCACGACGGATCCGGCGGTGAAGATGCACAACCAGTATCGCGGCACGCGCAAGCTGGCGAACGGACATTACCTGGTGTGCTTCAAAGGTGAGGGCAAGATCGTGGAACTGGACGGCAACGGCAAAGTCTTGCGTGAGGTGAAGGTGCCGGGTGATCCGCATGGAGCGGTGCCCCTGCCCAAGGGCGGGATGCTGGTGACGTGCGGCGATGGCCACAAGGTGCTGGAATTCGACGGCAAGGGAAACATCGTGTGGGAATTGAACGAGAACGATCTGGAGGGGAATCCGCTGCGCCTGATGGCGGGCTGCCAGCGTTTGCCGAACGGGAACACGATCTTCTGCAATTACCTCGGTCATGGTCACATCGGCAAGCAGCCGCAGGTGCTGGAGGTGACGCGTGACAAGAAAGTAGTGTGGCAAGTGGAAGATCACATGCAGTTCAAGACGATCAACCAGATCCAGTTACTGGACGTGAAGGGGAATGTGTTGAAGGGGGATATCTTGAGGTAGGCACTTAGGCGCATGACCGAGCCCATTACTGCACCTTCCCCCCGACGCCATGACCTGGACGCGTTGCGCGCGGTGGCGATGCTGCTGGGCATTGTGCTGCATGCGGCGCTTTCCTTCATGCCCGGTCCGTGGATGGCGCAGGACAGCCAGCAGAGCGTGGTCTTCGGCCTGCCGGTGGCGGCGATCCACGGGTTTCGCATGGCGTTGTTCTTCCTCATCAGCGGGTATTTCACGGCCCTGCTGTGGCGCAAGCGCGGCCTGCGGGAGCTGATCCGACAGCGGTTCCAGCGCATCTTCCTGCCGTGCATGCTGGGGCTGGTGACGATCGTGCCGGTGACGTGGGTGGCCATCGCCATCGCCGTGCAGGGAGGCAGCCGTTCAAGCGCGACCAAGGGTGCGGATGATATCTGGACCGCCGCTGTGCGCGGGGAAACGGACAAGGTGGAGCATCATCTCAGCCAAGGCACCAACGTGGATCAACTGCATCCCGTATGGGGCACACCGGCCTTGACCATCGCGGCACTCCATGATCGGCATGAGATCGTCTCGCTGCTATTGGAAAAGGGAGCCGATGTGAACCGCACCAGTCGCGATGGCGGCACGGCGCTGCACGCTGCGGCGTTTCTCGGACGCGAAACGGTGGTGAAGTTGCTGTTGGAGAAAGGGGCGGATGCGAATCTCCGCAATCAGAACGGCCAGACCGCGCAGGAGACGATGCAGGCGGACTGGGGAACCACCAAATTCATCGCGGGCATGCTCAAGCTCCACGTGGACAAGAAGGAGGTCACGAGCGGACGGACGGAAGCGGAGAAACATTTCAGCGCCCACGGCGTCAGTGCGCCGAAAACGGAAAACTCGTTACCAGCCAAGAAGAACTACAATCGCCTCCTCGAGGCATTGATGGCCCTCCCGGTGTTTCATCATCTGTGGTTTCTGTGGTTCCTGTGCTGGCTGGTGGCGGGGTTTGCGGTCTATGCGTTGATCGCGGACAAGCTGGGCTGGAAAGGTGTGCCTGCATCTCTGGTAGCTTCACCCGCGCGTTACGCTTGGCTCATCCCGTTGACGCTCATCCCGCAAGCACAGATGGGCGAGATGAACCTGGCCTTCGGACCGGATACTTCCATCGGGCTGCTGCCAGTCCCGCATATGCTGGGTTACTACGCGCTCTTCTTCGCGTTCGGCGTGCTGTATCATGACAGCGGTGAGCACAGCGAAAGGATCGGGCGGAACTGGAAGTGGACTTTGCCGCTCATGCTGCTGGTGGTGTTTCCGCTCGGTCTGGAGCTGACCACTGGCAGTGTCGGTTTTCGCGACCAATTGCTGCCGGTGTCATGGCAGCGACCGGTCGCGAATGTGCTGCAAGTCGTGTTCGCGTGGGGCATGTCCTTTGCGTGCATCGGGCTGTTTCGCAGTGTGTTCCACGGCGAGAGTCGGGCGTGGCGCTATATGTCAGATGCCTCGTACTGGCTTTACGTGGCGCATCTGCCGCTGGTGATTTTGCTGCAACATACCGTGCGGGACTGGCCTTTGCCCGCGCTGGTGAAGTTCCTGTTCATCTGCCTGGTGACGACGGGTGTGCTGTTGCTCAGTTATCAATACATGGTGCGTTACACTTGGATCGGGCGGCTGTTGAACGGGCCGAGGGAGCGGACAACCCAGCCATGATTACGGGCCGCAGTTAGCGGGTGAATTTTTTTGAGGCCATATTCTTGACAGAGTCCAGAATTGGAATTAATACACTCCCCACGATGCAAGATTCACCAGACGCACTGCTGCGCCAGCATGGGCTGCAAGTCACGGCCCAGCGGCTGGCCGTTTTGCGCGTGCTCGCGGGGCGGCCACACAGCGCGGCGGATGATATCGCGAAGGAAGTGCGGGCCGAGATCGGGACCATATCGCGACAGGCGGTGTATGACGTGCTTGGCGCCTTGGCGGATAAGGGCATCATCCGGCGCATCCAACCGGCTGGCTCGCCCACGCTGTATGAGGATCGGGTGGGTGACAACCATCACCACGTGATCTGCCGCAGTTGTGGTAGCGCGGCTGATGTGGATTGCGCGGTGGGTCACGCCCCCTGCTTGCATGCCTCGAACGATTCGGGTTTTCTCATCGATGAGGCGGAGGTGCTTTATTGGGGCACCTGTCCCAAATGCCAGGCAAAGCGTAACAAGATTTCCAAGCCAGCGGCGCTTTCCAAGCCCCGCACGAAGAGCAAAAACACGGCGAAGCAACCCTAAACAGTCAGCAAGCAACACACATTATGTCAGACAATACCAATGCAACAAGCAAGTGCCCGGTGATGGGCGCCATGGCTCCGGCCAACCGCCACACGGTCGCCGCTTCCATGTCCAATCGCGACTGGTGGCCGAACCAGTTGAATCTCGCCATCCTGCACCAGAACTCGTCCAAGAGCGATCCGATGGGCGCGGGTTTCAATTACTCCGAGGAGTTCAAGAAGCTGGACCTGAATGCGTTGAAGAAGGATCTCTTCGCGCTGATGACGGATTCGCAGGACTGGTGGCCGGCGGATTATGGTCATTACGGGCCGTTCTTCATCCGCATGGCGTGGCACAGTGCGGGCACGTATCGCGTGAGTGATGGCCGTGGTGGTGCGGGTTACGGCACGCAGCGGTTTGCCCCCCTCAACAGCTGGCCGGATAATGCGAGCCTGGACAAGGCGCGTCGCCTGCTCTGGCCCATCAAGCAGAAGTATGGCAAGAGCCTCTCGTGGGCGGACCTGATGATCTTCACGGGCAATTGCGCGCTGGAATCGATGGGCTTCAAGCCGTTCGGTTTTGCGGGTGGCCGCGCGGATGTGTGGGAGCCGCAGGAAGATATTTACTGGGGTGGTGAGACGACGTGGCTCGGAGACAAACGCTACACCGGGGACCGGCATCTGGAGAAGCCGCTCGCGGCGGTGCAGATGGGTTTGATCTATGTGAACCCGGAAGGCCCGAACGGCAAGCCTGATCCGCTCGCGGCGGCAAAGGACATCCGCGAGACCTTCGCGCGCATGGCGATGAATGACGAGGAGACGGTTGCGCTCATCGCGGGCGGTCACACGTTCGGCAAGGCGCACGGCGCGGCCAGTGCCTCGAATGTCGGTCCGGAACCGGAAGGCGCTCCGCTCGAAGAGCAAGGCCTGGGCTGGAAGAACAAATACGGCAAGGGCAATGCGGAAGACACCATCACGAGCGGGCTGGAAGGTGCCTGGACGAGCACGCCGCGTGCGTGGTCGCATGGTTACCTGACGAACCTGTACGCGTATGAGTGGGAGCTGACGAAGAGCCCGGCGGGTGCCTGGCAGTGGACTCCGAAAGATGGCGCGGGCAAAGGCACGGTGCCGGACGCGCATGTGAAGGGCAAGACGCACGCGCCGATGATGTTCACCACGGACATGGCGCTGCGGATGGACCCGGACTATGCGAAGGTCACCCGACGTTTCCTGGATCACCCGGACGAATTCAACGAAGCGTTCGCCAAGGCCTGGTACAAGCTGACGCATCGCGACATGGGGCCGTATGTGCGCTGCCTCGGACCGCTGGTGCCGGAGCCGCAACTGTGGCAGGACCCGATCCCGGCGGTGAACCATCCGTTGATCGATGAGAAAGACATCGCGGCGTTGAAGGCGAAGATCCTCGCCTCGGGCGTGTCCATCGGGCGGCTGGTCAAGACAGCGTGGGCCTCGGCGGCCACGTTCCGTGGTTCCGACAAGCGCGGTGGTGCGAATGGCGCACGCATCCGCCTGGCACCGCAGAAAGATTGGGCGGTCAACGAGCCGACGGAACTCGCGCCGATGCTCGCGCTGTATGAGAAGATCCAGAAGGAATTCAACGCGGCGCAGACCGGCGGCAAGAAAGTGTCCCTCGCGGACCTGATCGTGCTGGGCGGTTGCGCGGCGATCGAAGCGGCGGCGAAGAAGGGCGGGCACGAGGTGAAGGTGCCGTTCACGCCGGGCCGCATGGATGCGACGCAGGAGATGACGGATGTGGAAGCGGCCGCGGTGCTCGAACCGAAGACCGACGGCTTCCGCAACTACCTGGGCCTGGAACTCGACCGGCCCGCGCCGGAAACGCTGGTAGACAAGGCGCAGTTGCTCACGCTCACGGCGCCGGAGATGACGGTGCTCGTCGGCGGCATGCGCGTGCTCGGCACGAACGTGGGCGATCCGCGTCTGGGCGCCTTCACCAAGCAACCTGAGACGTTGACCAACGACTTCTTCGTGAACCTGCTGGCACTCGGCACGGACTGGCAGAAGTCCCAGCGCTGCGAGCACTTCTACGAAGGGCGCGACCGCAAGACGGGCGAGCTGAAGTGGATGGGCACGGCGGTGGACCTGGTGTTCGGCTCAAACTCGCAACTGCGCGCCCTCGCGGAGGTGTACGCAAGCGCGGATGCGCAGCAGAAGTTCGTGAACGACTTCGTGGCGACCTGGACCAAGGTGATGAACCTGGACCGGTTTGATCTGGCCTGAGCCACGGATAAATAATTCAAGACAGACAGCCCGCTGGTGAAAACTGGCGGGCTGTTTTTTTTGTGGCCCGCTAAAAACGCGAAATGGGGGAGGAAAAGGAGCGACACGAATTTCACTAATTTCCGCGAATTATTTGCCGTGAGTTTTGGGTTTGACAGCGATTTCCAGCGCATCTGTTTGATTCTCAAATGGTTAAGCGGTTTTAACATATTTTCAGAAAGAGGAGGTGTAGGACAGCGGTTGTCCTAGAGCCACTGGGAAGTGGACAGGCGGCGGCGGGTGGGCGAGGATGGCGGGAATCAAGCACCCAGTCTGCATGCGTCAGTCGTTGTCATCGCTCTTCGTCGCGCTCACCGGCGCGTTTTCTTTTTCCATTCTGACAGGGCACGCGGACCAGTCCACGCTGGCGTTGCAAACCTTTAAACCTTTCGCCGAGCAGCATTGCACGGAATGTCATGATAAAGAGGTGCAGAAGGGCGGACTGGATCTGACGGCGCTGCTGGCGAAGCCGGAGTTCGCGAAGGAGAGCGAGTTGTGGGCGCGCATCCATGATCGCATCGCGGATGGGGAGATGCCGCCAGCGAAGAAGACGCGTCCGCCCCAAGAGGCCACGAAGCAGGCGACGCGTTCACTGGCGGCGGCACTCACGGAGGTGGATGCGGAACGGCAACTGGCGGATGGCCGCACGGCGTGGCGGCGATTGAACCGCGTGGAGTATCAGAACACGATCCGCGATCTCTTCCACATCGACCTAGAAGTAAAAGAAATGCTGCCGGAGGATGGCACGAGCAGCGGTTTCGATACGGTGGATCGCGCGCTCGACATCTCGCCGGTGCATATCGAGAAGTATCTGGAAGCGGCGGATGCGATCCTCGATGCGGCCATCGTGAAAACCGCACGTCCGCAGACGCGCAAGGTGCGTTATCAATATGCGGAGGATAAAGGCGAGCTGGGCCGCTCCATCGGCGGGCAAGTCTTGAAGCTGGATGATGGCAGTCTGGTGTTCATGAATGAATTGTATCCGCCGAAGCTCATGCGCGAAGCGGCGGTGCGGGAAGCGGGACGGTATCGTTTCCGCCTCTCGGCTTACGCGTGGAAGAGCGCG
>CAZPUL010000074.1:0-17780 GCA_964589735.1 uncultured Verrucomicrobiota bacterium
GCTGTCTTGAGGCCGTCTGCCCCGACTAAAGCCGGGGCCGACCTCAACCCATCTTTCCAGACAGTCTCCGCCTTTGCGCTGGTGGTTTAGCCTGGGTGGACTCCGACTGTCGTCGCGAGCCCGCCGCGCTGGCTAGATATTAAGGACAAGGGCGTCGGGGTAGCTGGCGGGGGTTTGGTGCGGGAGGTGTGGACTGGTGGCTAGAGTGCCGCAGAACAGGATGCTACTGCGAGAGTGTCACACTGAGCAAACTGGATGGCAGGCCGCTTCGGGGGAATGTTAAATTTTAAGTGTTAAGTTCTAAATTGGGAAACATCCAACATCGAAAGGAATAGGTTAGAGCCTCCTTACGTCGGCTGCTACGGATCAGATCAGTCGTCGGAGGTTTTTCGACGGAAGTTTTTCTTCACGGAGTTGTGGGCTTTGTCGGCGAGGATGCGGTTTTTGGCAGCGCGGCTGCGACCGCGTTTTTGACGGCGAAGTTTCTCGATGCGGGAGCGTTCGGCATCAGCCTTCGCTTGTTTCTGAGCTTCGAGTTTGTCGAGGAGGAGCTTGCGGGCGAGGAAACGGTTCATGCCCTGTTGCCGGGTGTCCTGGCACTTCACTTGGATGCCCGTGGGGCGGTGGAGGAGCATGACGCAGGTGGCGACCTTGTTCACGTTTTGGCCGCCGTGGCCGCCGGAGCGGACGAAGGATTCTTCGATGTCCGCCTCTTGGATGCCCAAGGCGGTCATGCGCTGGGCCAACTGGTCTTCCTTCTCCGGACTTACGGGGAACGTGCTCATGATGGGGAGGTTAGCGTAAAGCGGAATACTTATCCACCCTGTTCGGGTGTGACAGGTGGCAAAAGTGACAGATGGCAGGTGCTAAAAGGCGGTAGGAAATTTTAATTATTCTCTGCTTGCCTAGGGCTGGCCGGCAATATGCTATAGACCAAGCGTGAGAATTACCGTCCAACGCGGTTGCAAGGGCATGACGTTGCTGGAGATCACCATCGTGGCCGGGTTGCTGGCGATGCTGGCGGCCATCGCGATGGCGAGCATCTCGAAGCCGAGGGCCCGGGCGCAGTTCGTGACCTGCAATGCCAATCTGCGGCAACTCGAGAACGTGAAGCAGCAGTGGGCGGTGGAACATCAGAAAGATGGTGGTGACATGCCGACGATGGCAGAGCTGAGGCCGTATTTCCGCTATGCCATCGCTTGTCCGGTCAACGGGACTTACGCCATCAATGTGGTGAGCAACAAGGCAACGTGCAGCATCGCCGGGCACACGCTGGATTGAGCCGGCGTATTGTTCAGAGATACTTCGCGAGCAGGGGTTGCAGTTCCTTCACGGTCTTCTTCGGCCACATCTTTTTGTCCGTGATGATGGCGCATTGCAGGGCACTGTGGCAGGACCAGGTGGGTTCGGCGGGGATCTGCGCGATGGCCTTGGCCAAGATCGCCTTCGCTTGCGCGGCGTTGCGGTGGAGGTATTCGATGACCATCTCGAGAGTCACGTGGGCTTCGTCGGTCTTCCAGCAATCGTAGTCAGTGACCATGGCCATGGTGGCGTAGGCGATCTCCGCTTCACGCGCGCACTTGGCCTCGCCGAGATTGGTCATGCCGATGACGTCGTAGCCTAGCTTGTGATTCGTGAGGGACTCCGCGCGGGTGCTGAAGGCGGGGCCTTCCATGTTCACATAGGTGCCGCCGTTATGTGCGCGGGCTTTGCAGGATTTCGCGGTCTTGTAAAGAATCTGGCGCAGTTCTTCGCAGATGGGATCGGCAAAGGCGATGTGCGCGACGATGCCGCGACCGAAGAAGGTGTGGTTGAGCGATTGCTTGGTACGGTCGAGGAATTGGTCGATGAGCACGATGTCGCAGGGCTTATACTTCGCCTGCAAGGAGCCGACGGCGCTCACGCTGATGATCCAGTGCACACCGAGCTGTTTCATGGCCCAGATGTTGGCGCGATGATTCAACTCGGTAGGCAAAATGCGGTGGCCGCGAGCATGGCGGGGCAGGAAGACAACTTCGCGCCCGGCGAGGGTGCCGGTGAGAAATTCATCGGAGGGATCGCCAAAGGGTGTCTTGACCTTCACCCATTTCTGATTGGTGAAGCCCTCGATGTGGTAGAGGCCGCTGCCGCCGATGATGCCGATGCGATTGGTTGCCATGGTGTGGATCTCGGTTGAAAAGAAATGATTACTCCACCGTCACGCTCTTCGCCAGATTGCGCGGCTTGTCCACATCGCAACCGCGGGCGACGGCGATGTGGTAGGAGAGCAGTTGCAGCGGGATGACCGCCAGCAGCGGGAAGATGGGTTCCAGTGTGGCCGGGAGATAGATGACGTCTTCCACGCTGTTCCGGATGTCCGTGTTGCCTTCGGTGGCCAGCGCGATGAGCGGACCTTTGCGGGCCTTGATCTCCTGCAGGTTGCTGAAGGTCTTTTCGTAGAGACCATCAGTGGGCAAAATGAAGACGGTGGGCGTGCGTTCATCGATCATCGCGATGGGGCCATGCTTCATCTCAGCGGCGGGATAGCCTTCCGCGTGGATATAGGAGATTTCCTTGAGCTTCAACGCGCCTTCCAGAGCGACGGGGAAGGTGTATTGGCGGCCAAGGAAGAAGAAGTCTTCCACGTGCGAATACTTGAGGGCGATCTGCTTGATGCGCTCGTTCTGTGCCAGCAGAGATTCGATCTGCTTGGGCACGGCCTCAAGCGCCTTGATGATCTTCTGTCCGCGACCGTGCGAGAGCATGCGCAGACGGCCCATGTAGAGCGCGAACAAGGTTAGCACGGTGACCTGGGAAGTGAAGGCCTTGGTCGAGGCAACACCGATCTCCGGGCCGGCGTGCAGGTAGATGCCACCATCCGCCTCGCGGGCGATGGTGCTGCCAACGACATTGCAGATGCTCAGCACCTTGTGACCGCGACGACGGGCTTCACGTAAGCACGCGAGGGTATCAGCCGTCTCACCCGATTGCGTGATGACGAGGACCAGCGTGTGCTTCTCGATGGGGGCGTTGCGATAGCGGAACTCGCTCGCGTATTCCACCTCAGTAGGCAGATGCGCGAGTTCTTCGAAGAGGTATTCACCCACGAGGGCGGCATGCCAGCTCGTGCCGCAGGCCGCGATGACCACGCGATCCACAGCGCGCAATTCCGCGCTGGACATGTTCAGTCCACCGAACTTGGCCATGGCTTCATCATGGTCGATGCGTCCGCGCATGGCGTTCTCCACGGTGCGCGGCTGTTCGTAGATCTCCTTGAGCATGAAATGCGCGTACTCACCGCGTTCGACGGCAGCGGCACTGAACTCGATCTGGCTGATTTGGACCTTGGCGGTATCGGTGCCCAGGTTGATGACATGGAAATCATCCTTGTCCAGGGTCACCACATCGTAGTCGTTCAGGTAAACGACCTTTTGCGTATGGGCGACGATGGCGCTGGAATCACTGGCGAGGAAGTTCTCGCCTTCGCCCACACCAATGATGAGCGGGGAACCACGACGGGCGCCGACGATGACGCCGGGTTCATCTTTGGTGACGACCGCGATGCCATAGGTGCCGATGACCTCACGCAAGGCATTGGCCACGGCCTTGGCGAGACGGGAGCCTTTAGCGGGCTCGCCTTTCAGCTTCTCGTAATGTTCACCGACCAGATGGGCGAGTACTTCGGTGTCCGTGGAAGAATGAAAGGTATGACCGGCCTTAAGGAAGCGTTCCTTGAGGCGTTCGTAATTCTCAATGACACCGTTGTGGACCAGGGCGATGCGGCCGGACTGGTCCAGGTGCGGGTGGGAATTTTCATCGCAGGGGGCACCGTGGGTGGCCCAGCGCGTATGGCCTACGCCGGTGCTGCCGTCGAGCGGCTCCCGGTCGATGAGGCGGGACAGGCCTTCATCGATCTTGCCTTTCTTCTTGCGGGTGACGAGCTGTCCGTCTTGAAAGACGACGACGCCCGCACTGTCATAGCCGCGATATTCCAGCCGCCGCAACCCCTCGAGCAAGATAGGGGTGGCTGCCTGATTCCCAACGTATCCGATGATGCCGCACATTTTAAGTAAAGCTTAAGGCAACGGCAGAATAGCGAATCTCGTTGCCCTCACTACTGGGGGCAGGTTATAGAGGGTGGTAAACGAACCGCAAGAAAAGGATTCTGATACTATGCCCACAGGCCAACCTGCTATTGCCAATCCTGCGAACGTCCTCGCCATCATCATGGGTGGCGGCCAGGGCACCCGGCTGTTTCCGCTGACCAAGGAACGCGCCAAGCCGGCCGTGCCGCTGGCTGGCAAGTATCGGCTGGTGGATATCCCCATCTCCAATTGCATCAATGCGGGGGTCAAGAAGATATACCTGCTCACGCAGTTCAATTCCGCCTCGCTGCACCGGCATATCGCGCAATCTTACAAGTTCGACCACTTCTCCGGCGGTTTTGTGGAACTGCTGGCGGCCGAGCAGACGTTCACGGACACCACGTGGTATCAGGGGACAGCCGATGCCGTGCGCAAGAACCTGATGCACTTCCGCAACCACGCCTTTGACTACGCGCTGATCCTGAGCGGCGACCAGCTTTACCGGATGGATTACACGCAGATCCTTAACCAGCACGCGGCCAGCGGCGCCGAACTGACTATTGCCACCATACCGGTGCCCCGCACGGAGGCATCCGCGCTGGGCATCATGAAGATTGACGAGGAACGGCGGATCACCCGTTTCGTCGAGAAACCGAAGGAGAAGGAGGTGCAAGACTCGCTGGTGCTTGAGAAGGAGTGGTATCCGAAGCTGGGCATCGAGGGAGACGGGGAGCTGTTCCTCGCCTCCATGGGCATCTACGTGTTCAACCGCGACGTGATGTTGAAGTTGCTGGAAAATGACCTGACCGACTTCGGTAAGCACATCATCCCTGGGGCCATCCAGACGCACAAGGTGTTTTCGTATGTTTTCCAGGGGTATTGGGAGGACATCGGGACCATCCGGTCGTTCTTCAACGCGAACATCGATCTGACGGCGGAGCTGCCGCGGTTCAACTTCTTTGACATGAAAGCGCCGATCTTCACGCGCCCACGGTTTCTGCCCGCGACGAAGATCAATGGGGCGGAGGTGAGCCACAGTATCATCTCGGACGGATGTATTCTGAACTACGCAACGCTCAGCCACACCTTGGTGGGTATCCGCAGCACAGTGGGATCGGGCACCCGGATTCACCGGTGTATCTTGCTGGGCGCTGACTACTATGAATCAATGGAATCCATCCAAGCGAACGCCGCCAAGGGCAATCCGCCGGTGGGCATCGGCAAGAACTGCCGGATCGAGAATGCGATCATCGACAAGAACGCCCGCATCGGTGACAACGTGGTCATCACGCCCGATGGCAAAACAGGTGACATCGATCACCCCTTGTATTACATCCGCGATGGCATCGTGATCATCCCGAAGAACGGCGTGGTGCCCAGCGGCACGGTGATCTGATCCACCACGTAAATTATTTCACAGCCACAGCCGCCGGATCCTCCGGCGGCTGTTTGCTTGCTACTTCACCACTTTGGTGTGTGGCGGTGCAGGAGATTCCTGCCCAAAACGGCTGGCGAAAAGGGGGATGTATTGCAGCACACCGAGGACGCCGGCGGCGAACAGCAGGTTCTTATTCTCGCCGCCTAATATGATGCCGATGATGCCGCAGCCTTCCGCCAAGGCCATGCCCACGATGAACGCACTCAAAGCTTTCGCAGGATTGTCGATGCGGGGCAGGATGGCCCAGCGGGCGATGATGCTGAAAACCAGTGGTGGCAACCCCGCTATGAGCCCCAGCGGGAAGCTGGAAGAACTAGTGGACGCTTGGCTGGAGGACTGGCCCATGACTAGGTAAATCATGGGCAGGCCGGTCAGGATGGCGACCCACAGGATCCAGAAAACTACGGGCTTGGGCGGCGCTTGATTGGTGGGTGTGCTCATAAGGATTGATTGGATGGAGGATAGCAAGGCCGCCCCCTCAAGGGTATTCCAAAGTAGAACGGGTTTTCTCAAGGCCAGATTGATAGCTTATCCAGCGGCAAATCCGGCCCATGACCGCCGTGGAAAAAAGCACGCTGATGTGGCCGTGCGGCACACGCCAGATTTCCGGTTTTTGCCAGGTCTGCCAGAGTTCCTCAATCGTTTCAGCGGGGGCAAAGAGATCGTATTGAGATTCCAACAAGAGCAGTTTCCCGGCTGGCAAGAGCGATTTTTGTTTCACCAGATCGAAGGCTTCGACGCTGAGCTTGAGGTGTTCGAGCTTTTCCTTGAGCGGGAGGCAGAAAGGAAGTTCGCGCAGAGCCCGATCCATGCGGTTGATCGGGGTGCCGAGGATGGCATAGGACAGAAGGGGTTCATGGCTGGCGAGCAGGCCGCTGAGCCAGCCGCCGAAGGAGAGGCCGAAGACACCGATGCGCGGGCAGCCTTGCAAGTGAAGCCACCGGATGAGGGCGCGGCAATCGGCGATGCTCTGACGGGCGGAATCGAGAACCGCCCCCACATCATCGCAGATGAAATTGCGGATGGCACCGGGCTCTCGCGGCTTGCGGCTGCCGTGATAGGGCAGCAAGAGGCTCATCGCGGTGATGCCTTGCGCGGCGAGACGGCGGCCCATCCAAGGGAAAAGGGTCTCGTAGTTCAGTTCGCCATTCCAGCCATGTAGCAGCAGGACGACGGGACGCTTGGTCCAATCCGTGCCAGAGCGGTAGATACGGCCGGGGACGGTGTTGTTTTGTGCCCATGGACAGGGCAGGGGCGAGGGGAAAGAAAAATGGTGTTCGCTTTCAGAAAAGATCTTGCTGAGTGGAGCAACATGATCGGAGAAGAAATCCGGATGAGTGAGCAGACTGGCGATCCGGTCCGGTTCATTGGGCAAGATGATGCCGCGCTGGGGACTGCGCCGGGCCAGATAAATGGCCAGCCGGTCGAGAGCGTGACAGAGGGAGCGTCGCACGCGATTGATGTAAGAGCTTCTCTAAGCGCGGGGCAATGCTATGTTTGCGTCAACACCAAGATGTCATCTATGCGCGCATTCGCCCAACTGTTGCTGCCTTGCCTCATTGTGACCATTGTTGCTGAAGGACAGGCGCAGAGTTTGACGGGCAAGCCGTGGGTGCGACATACGATCGATGCCTCCAGCAAAGGGGCTGATGGAGTGAAACTGGCGGATGTGGACAAGGATGGATTGCCGGACGTGGTGACGGGTTGGGAGGAGGGCGGCACGGTGCGAGTGTATCGCAATCCCGGGCCCAAGGCGGTGAAGCAACCCTGGCCGGCGGTGACTGTCGGCAAGGTGCCTGCGATCGAGGATGCCGTGCTGGTTGATTTGGATGGTGATGGGGCTATGGAGGTGGTGAGTTCAGCGGAAGGCAAGCAGCGTTCGCTGCAAGTTCATTGGGCTCCCCAGCAGGGTTACTGGCGAGCGGAGAGCTGGCGCACGGAAGCGATACCGGCGGCGGCGAATAAGATGATGTGGATGTTTGCCGCCCCTGCGGACATTGACGGCAAGCAAGGTGTGGACTTGCTTGCGGGCGGCAAGAATGAAGGCGCAGAACTGGGCTGGTGGGAGGTGCCTACCAAGGCGCGTGAATTGAAGGCTTGGCAGTGGCATCCGTTACGTTCAGTCGGCTGGATCATGTCCATCGTCGCGACGGATATGGACGAAGATGGTGACCTGGATGTGCTTTTCACCGACCGGAAAGGCAAGCAGAGCGGGTGTTTTTGGCTGGAGCATCCGGGGAAGGATAAGGTGAACCAGCCATGGCGAGAACATGCTATTGGCGCATTGAAGCAGGAGGCGATGTTCCTGACCCAAGGTGATGTGGATGGGGATGGATTGCAGGATGTGGTTGTGGCAGTGCGGCCGTCAGAGTTGCTCCTGTGCCGTCGTCTGGACAAGTCAGGCAGACAGTGGCAGACGCGCAGCATTCCTTTGCCCGTCGGAGCAGGACAGGCAAAGGGCATTGCAATCGGCGATATCAACGGCGACGGGCGACCCGATCTGATCGGTTCTTGTGAGCATGCGGAGACCCCGAAATCGGGTGTGTTCTGGCTGGAGGCACCGAAAGATCCGTGGAAAGCGGAATGGATGCCCAGAGAATTGAGCGGACCAGCGGGCGTGAAGTTCGATCTGGTGCAGTTGCTGGATTTGGATGGGGATGGTGACCTGGATGTGTTGACCTGCGAGGAACGGCATAACCTGGGGGTCATCTGGTATGAGAATCCGTTGCGGTAAGACCTTTTCAAACGGCTGGAACCGTATAGATTGCCCCTGTGACCCAACGGCAAAAACGAGTGATCTTGATCGCCACCAGCGTCTTCGTGGCGATCTGGGTGGTGGCCATCACCGGTTTTGTCATCGCGCGGAATGCGAAGGTGACGGTGGAGCGTGTCGCATCGACGCTTAGGGATACGGACTTGAGCAGTCTGTCGGCTGAAGAACGGGCCAAACGCCTGAAGAAGCTCGCCGAGATGTTAAATGCCCTAGGTTATCAGGACCGGCGCCAGGCCCGCCTCGATGCGGAATGGAACCGGCTCTTCAAGGAGATGACGGATGCGGAGAAGGCCAAATTTTTGGAAGACACCCTGCCCACGGGCTTCAAGCAGATGATGACGGCGTTCGAGGAGATGCCGGAGGACAAACGCCAGAAAGCGATCAGTGAGGCGGTGAAACGGATGAAGAAGGCGCGCGAGGAACAGGGCGAACTGGCCTCGCTGGATGGCGAACGGGAGAAGCGGGGGGAACGTCCGCCCGAATTGACTCCAGAACTGCAGGACAAGGTGGTGAAGATGGGGTTGAACTCATTTTACAAGGACAGCTCCGCCCAGACGAAGGCCGAGCTTGCTCCTTTCATGGAGGAACTGCAAAAGACGATGGAGAGCGGGAGGCTGTTCCGTCGATAAACATGAAGCGCAGCGGCAATCATAGCTATGTCCGGCGCGTAGCGGCGTTCACCCTGGTGGAACTGCTGGTGGTGATCGCGGTCGTCGGCATTTTGGCGTCCCTGCTGCTGCCGGTCATCGCCAAGGGCAAGGCGGGCGCGTTGGGGACGCAGTGCCTCAGCAACCTGCGGCAACTGGGCGTGGGCCTGCAACTCTTCGTGGACCAGAACAACCAGCGGATGCCCACGATGTATGACCGGCCGGTGACCACGAATACTTTCCTGACCAATTTCCCCAGCAGCCCGGACCGGGTGCTCTCCAACTTCGTGGGCTCAGCCCAGGTATGGAAATGTCCGGCGGATGACCAGATGCTGTTTCAACAAACGGGTTCCAGCTACGCGTGGAATGTGTTGGTGAACGGGCAGGCGGAGGACCGGTTCCGTATCCTGACACTCAATCTGAAATCACATCAGGTGCCGCTCTTTTTTGACAAGGAATCGTTTCATCGGGCGCGCGGGGAGGACAAGGCGGTGAACTACCTGTATGCCGACGGGCACATCAAGAACCTGCTGGCCGTGGAGGGTTCCAGGTGATCCAGCTCAAAGGGGTGCGCAAGGTGTTCGGGAACCGGCCGGCCGTGGAGCGGATCGACCTCTCCGTGCCGAAGGGTGAGATCTTCGGGATGCTGGGGCATAATGGCGCCGGCAAGAGCACCTGCATCGGCATGATGCTGGGGCAGGTATGGCCGACGGAAGGAGAAGTCTATGTCTGCGGACATGACGTCACCCAGAACCGGCAGAAAGCCTTGGAAAAAGTGGGGGCCATCTTCGAGACCCCGGTCTTCTATGACTATCTCAGCGGCTGGCGGAATCTGGAGATTCTCAGCCATTACACCGCTCCCACGCCGCCCGCGCGTTTGCGGGAAGTTATCGATTGGGTCGGATTGACCGGCCGCGAGAAGGCGGTGGTGCGGACGTATTCCCACGGCATGCGCACGCGGCTTGCATTGGCACAGGCGCTGTTGCCGAACCCGGAGTTGCTCATCCTCGATGAGCCCAGCGATGGCCTGGACCCGGAGGGCATCCATGAGATGCGGCATACCATCGTGCGATTGCAACGCGAATTGGGTCTGACCATTCTGCTCTCCTCGCATCTGCTCAATGAAGTGGAGCAGCTCTGTACCCGCATCGCGGTGATGCAGAAAGGAGTGAAGGTATTCGAAGGCTCACTGAAGGATGTGCGGGGTGACAAGACGTGGGTGCGGTTGAGGACGTCTGAGCCGGAGCGTTTGCGGGCGCAGTTGCGTCACATGCGGATGATCGTGGAGGAACGGGAGCAGGACCTGTTCGCGCTGGCAGATGGGATCATGCCGGAGCAACTGGTGGAGTGCGTGGTGGAGCGGGGCTTCCGGGTGCAGGAGATGGCGGTGCATCAGGCGACCTTGGAGGATTTTTATCTGTCATTGGTAAAGGCGGCAGGGAAGAAAAATTGAGGGAAACGACATGCTTTGGCTGCAATTACGCAATGAACTCTGGAAGCTCTTCGGGAAGAAGCGGACGTATATCGGCTTCCTGATGTTTTTGCTGGCGCAGGCTTTGGTGGTGGGGATCCTGAAGTTTCACGGGATGGATGGTATGAAACGGACTCTGGAAGGGAATGGTTACGTTCCCGAGGATTTCATTTCCAGTCTTACCGTGGCAACCATCATGCTGCTTCCCTTAGCGTTGATGCTTTTGCCGTTATACGTATGCCTGGTCGGTGGCGATATTGTGGCCAAGGAGGCGGAGGATGGCACCTTGCGCATGATCCTGTCGCGACCCATCAGCCGCTTGCGACTGCTGCTGGTGAAATGGCTGGCCGGTTTTGTTTTCTCGGTCTTTTGCGCGGTCACGTTGGGTTTGTTCAGCGTGTTGTTCGCGCAGTTGTTATTTCCTTGGGGCGGCCTGTTCGCCTTCTTTCCCGGCCAATTGTTCAGTGTTTTCAATCCCCAAGACGGCTTGCTGCATTATTCGGGAGCCATACTTTTGATGGCTTTCAAGGCGACGAGCATCATGACGCTGGCCTTCATGTTTTCGTGTTTCAATGTCAAACCGGCGGCGGCGACGATTCTGGCCCTGTCCTTTGTTTTTCTGAACCGCATACTGATGAGCATCCCGTTCTTTGAGGACATCCAGCACTGGTTCATCACTTATCATCTGGATGTCTGGTTTCTCATGCTGGCGCAACCGATTCCCGCCGCCCGCATTTTGGAGTCGGCAAGCATTCTGATGGGCTTCAATCTGACCTTTCTGGTGATCGGCTGCACGGTCTTTCAGTTGCGGGACATCAAGTCCTGATTCCCTTCCTTCGTCCAAGAATTGAATTGAAAAACCCGGGTTTCAGTCCTTTGACCGAAACCCGGGTTGAAGTTTTTAACGGAGGATTTTCTTACACGCGTTCCGGCACCACGTAAGGCGCGCGATACTCGCGGGTCAGGAGCTTGTCCGCGGCGGCGTTGCCGACGAATTTCTCGGTCTTCGGATCCATGGTCAGAACCGGCCCGATGGTCAGATTATCACTCTTGATGTCCACGCCGTTGGCGGCGAGATGCTCGGCCATGCGCTCAAAGGTCGGCACGGCATCCGGGCTGGCTTTGATGGCTTCCTTGATCTCGTCGGGCGAGGATTTCTTGCCGAGGCGATAGGAGATATTGCCGGTATGGCAGAGTGCGCTGGAGAGGTGGCCTTCCCAGATGTCCGCATGCAGGTCGGTGGCTTTGCGGCTCTTCACACACTGGATGAAGTTATCGTAATGGTCCGAAGCGCCTTTCCATTCTTTGATGACCTTGCCGTCTTTGTCCACGGCGGTGGCGCTGGTGTAGTTCGGCACAGTGATATGGCCACCTTCGCACTCGATGACCACCGCCACACTGCCGCCCTTGTATTTGTCCATGCTCTTGGAACCGGTCTTTTCCGGCAGACCACGGACTTCGAAGATCAAAGGCACTTTTTCGTAATCGTGGTAAACGATCTGGGTATTTGGCGTTTCGGCGTCATCCTTGTAGCCGAGGCGTCCACCTACGCTGAAGACTTTGGGCGAGAGCCGGTCTTCGCCGGTGAACCAGCGGGCGATATCCATCTGGTGGATGCCCTGGTTGCCGAGGTCGCCATTGCCGTAGGCCCAGAACCAGTGCCACTCGTAGTGAATGGGGCCGTAGGTCTTGCTGTTACGCATCGGCGGGGTAAGGGGAGCAGGGCCGCACCAGATGTCGTAATTGACCGTTTCGGGCACGGCCTGGGCACCTTCCGTGTCGCCGATGCTGGCGCGGGGCTTGTAGCACAGGCCGCGGGCGATCTTCATCTTGCCCAGATTTCCGGCCTGCACCCACGCCACCGCTTCCTTGATCGCATGGCTGGAGCGGCTTTGGGTGCCGGTCTGGACGATGCGGTTATATTTGCGGGCGGCTTCCACGATCTTGCGGCCTTCCCAGACATTGTGGGAGACCGGTTTCTCCACATACACATCCTTGCCGGCCTGGATGGACCAGATGGCGGCGAGCGCGTGCCAGTGGTTGGGCGTGGCGATGGTCACCACATCGAGATCTTTGCGCTCCAGCATTTTCCGCATGTCCGAATAGGTATCTACGGTCTGCGGTTCCTTCATCTTGGCGAAAGCGTCCTTGCCGCTATCGAGAACTTTTTGATCTACATCGCACAGGGCGATGTATTTCACGCCCTCGGGCGCGAGCTTGACCATGCCGCCGATGTGGTCTTTGCCACGACCACGGAAACCGATGGTGGCGACGCGGATGGAACTGTTGGCACCCGGGACTTGCGCCCAGGACTTCGCGGTCCACGCGATGGTGGCTCCGGCGAAGAGGGAGGTTTTCAGGAAGTTACGACGTGTTTGGTTCTTCATAGGAGAATGGTTCGAAGGTTAATCAACGGGCGGTCAGGCGAACAGAAGTTTCGCGCACATAATCGGCGTAATGATCGGCCACGCGGGCTTGCACTTCATTGCCCACGTGGAAGTAGAAACGATATTTGAAAGTGATGCTTTTGCCTGCGGCCAGTTCAAAGTCGCCAGCGTGTTCATCCTTCAAGGCTTCAAAGTGACGCTTCCCGAAAGGATTGGCCGCGAAGAGACCGTAATCCCGCACGTGCCACCAAGTGGGGTAACGCAAGTTGTCCGGATGATCGAACATGGCGACTCCGATGGTCTCACCATCCACGGGACCATGGTAATCGCACCAAGGACCTTTCTTGCCCCAGGTCGATTCATCGCGTGACCCGTCACTGACCACGATATGGCCCTGTCCTTGTTGGGTGCCGGCTTTGCGGTCATTCCAGACCTTCGGCACTTTCAGGCGCATGGACTCCGCCACCCGGATGGCCATAAGGCCGTCCTTGTCATCGCCAAAATGCAATGCTCCGCCGGTGGCAAAAATGGTGATCTCGAAATCCATGAAGCGGCCTTCGGGCTTGTTCAGGATGGTGATGGTGCGGACGTCCCGGCAGACTTCCTTGCCATTCTTGTCGTCCCAGCGGACTTTCTCGGTGAACTGGCCCGAGTCCTTGCCGCTGCTGACGTCCACGAACATCTCGTGCACTTGATAACCGCCTTCGGCGTTGTTGTCCCAGAAGGTCATGCCATTGACCTCACGGTGTCCGAACCAGATGCCTTGATGGTGCGGGTGATCGCGCTCCTCATTGGGAACTTCCTTCATGGGCCAGTTGCGCACGGTCAGTTTGCCGCTGGGACCAAAGACGGGATAGAAGAATGGGCGCTTGGCGCCGTCTGCCGCGAAATTGTAAACGGCGAATACTTCGCCATTCACCTTGATGTTCAGGGCTTTGTCGTCCTTGGTGATCTTAACCCCGGTCGATTTCTGCGTGGTGGCGCCCCGGTCCGTGGTGGCGCAAGCGGCACAGAGCAGCAACGAGAGCAGGAAAGGCAACGTTTTAAGCCGGGTCATAGTGATGGGTAGATGTTAGGTTTGAGCGGCAACCGGTCAATGCAAAAGGCCCATGAAAAATGGGCTTAATCATCCAGTCCGACGAAGCTGAAGCGAATGAAATTCATTGGTACGCCTAACATTGACTGGCTTGCCATTACCGAGGGCGGGCTGGGATGATACCCTGACAAACTGATAGGCCAGTGATTCATCTAATGGAGTCCAACCGCTTAAAACGCAGTCTGAAGGTGACCTTTATCGGCATGATCGTGAATACGATCCTGGCGGTGGGGAAGACCGTCGCGGGTATTGTCGGCCATTCGCATGCGCTGGTTGCGGATGGGGTGGAGTCTTTGGCGGATCTGTTCAGCTCGGTGATCGTCTGGCGCGGTCTGGTGGTGGCGGAGGAGCCGGCGGACAAGGATCATCCCTACGGCCACGGCAAGGCGGAGCCGATCGCGGCGGCGGTGGTGGCGACCATGCTGATTTTTGCCGCCCTTTGGATCGGTGTCACGGCGGTGCGTGAAATCATGACGCCGCATTCCATGCCCAAGCCTTTCACGCTGGTGGTTCTCATCGGGGTGGTGCTGATCAAGGAGACTTTATTTCGGCATGTCATCAGCGAGTCCGTTTCACTGGAAAGCACGGCGGTGAAGACGGATGCTTGGCATCACAGGAGCGATGCGTTGACTTCCTTGGCTGCGGCCATCGGCATCGCCGTCGCTTTGATCGGCGGGCCGGGATATGAGGCGGCGGATGACTGGGCAGCATTGTTCGCGGCGGGCATCATCGCGTGGAATGGTTCGCGGTTGTTCCGCTCGGCGGCCAACGAGTTGATGGATGTGAAGGCTGACCCGGAGATAGAGAATCAGGTGCGAAAACTGGGCGGCTCCGTGGAAGGGGTAAGGGATATCGAGAAGTGTCTGATCCGGAAGGCGGGGCACAATCTCTTCGTGGACATCCATGTGCAAGTGGACCCGCAGATGACGGTGGTGCGGGCCCATGACATCGCGCATCAGGTGAAGGATCGGATCAAATCAGCACTGCCGCAGGTGAAAGATGTGCTGGTGCATATCGAACCGCATGGGCATGGAGGGAATGATTGAAGAAGCCCCAAGTTTTCAGTGTTCAGTTTTCAGTGGGGAACGAGGCGCTGGCTTTGGTGGAGGCTCGAAGCCGAAGGCCTTGATGAATTCATCCAGCGGGGCTTTGATGCGCGTGTTCTTCCGCAGGAAGGGATCAAAGTAAGCGAGGCTGGCGGCGCGCAGGCCCAAGGGGAAGGGGATGCGTTGTGGTGGCAGGTTTTTATGCCCTTTGCCGGCATCAGGACCGTAGATGTCATCGCCCACTACCGGATAACCTGAGTCCAACAAATGCACACGGATCTGATGGGTGCGACCGGTTACCGGAAAAGCTTCGACGAGGCTCCAGGTGCCGTTGGTCTGGAGCATGCGAAAGGAAGTCTCACACTCTTTGCCTTCCTGGTTGTTGACGCGCATACGGCCGACTTGCTGCGGGTCTGACTCCAGTTTGGCGGTGCAGGTCCATTGGGTCTGCTTCGGCACGCCGTGGACGGCGACCAGGTAGGTCTTCTCCATCTGACGGGTCTCAAAGAGATCGCTATAAGTGTCCACGGCGCCGAGGCTCTTGGCGAAGAGCAAAATGCCGCTGGTATCACCATCCAAGCGGTGGACGTGGCGGAGGAATTTCAGATTGCGCGAGCGGGCCCAGAAATGTCCGGCGGAGATGGAGGAGGTGACGGCGGCCTGCAAGTTGCGCTGGGTGCGCTGCCACGAGAAGGGCACGAGCAGCCAGCCCGCGGGCTTGTCAATGGCCATGACGGAGCGGTCCTCATACAAGATGGGGATGCGGGTGATGCTCCGGCCTTCGCCGAGTTCCATGCATTGCGGTTTCGCCACGGGGGGGAAGATAGCCGTCGTGATTCAATCAGGATAGAATATTTGATTTGGACAAACGAATGACGAATGCCTAAATCCCAATGACGAAGGAATGACCAGTGTCCAGACTTGAATGATATGCTCACCACCTTTAAGGAATGGTTGCAGGAGTTATGGGAGGATATTCATGAATCCTGCGGCGAACGGTCGTGGCCGGTGCGGCTGGTCTTTTGGCTGCTGCTCGTTTACATCGCTTTCCAGTATTTTCGGACGCCCGATTACCATGGGCTGCTGGGCGGATTGAACCTGGGCATCCATGAATTCGGGCATCTGATCTGTCAGCCGCTTGGTGAGATGATCACGGTGTTGGGCGGCTCGCTGGTGCAGTGCCTGGTGCCGGTGATCTCCCTTTTCATGTTCAAGCGCCAGCGGGATTACTTCGCCTGGAGTTTCTCACTGGTATGGCTGGCTTCCAATCTGCACGGGGTGGCGCTTTATATCGCGGATGCGCGCAAACTGGAATTGGAACTGGTCACGCCGTTTGGTGGCGATGGCGAGACGATCCACGACTGGAACTGGCTGCTGCACCGCTGGGACATCCTGCAATACGAACAGGAAATCGCCCAAGGCGTGCGAATCGCCGCCATCCTGGTCTCAGTAGCAGGTGTGGCTTGGGGTGCCTACACGCTATGGCTGATGATGAAGGCGGGCGGCAAAGAGAAATCGATGGCATGAAAAAGGCGCTACCTTTTGAGCAGCGCCTTGAGGAGGAAAGTTTCGATCAGGGCAGGGGCTTCACTTTTACGTTCTTGAAGTAAACCACACTCTTTTCGTCGTGCGCCTGGAAGGCGAACGTGCCGCTGCCGAGCTTGCGATTCTTGAACTGCGGATGCGCATACCCTTCCGGCTGGGTCCATTCCACGGTTACTTTGTCATTCACCTTCAGCGTGACTTTGTTGTCCTTCACGATGATGTGATAGGTCCACCATTGGCCGTCGCCCACGGGGGCTTCCTTGATGTCCACCACGCTGTAAAGACCGCCGCCTTTCTTGGTGTCCTTATGTGTGGCGTTCACCTGGCATTCGAAACCCATGTCCGGCCAGCCTTTGTCTTGGAACTTGGTGTGGAAATAAACGCCGCCATTGCTGCCCTCCGTGGTCTTAACGTCCACCATGAATTCGAAATTCTTGAAATCATGATTGTTCACGTCGCCATCGTAGAACAGATGGCCGATGGGCTTGCCGTTGGCCACGATAGCCCCGTCTTCGACTTTGAAGGAGCCTTCCGCGCCACCCAGTTTCCAGCCGTTCAAGGTCTTGCCGTCGAAGAGGCTGATCCAGCCTTCCTTGTCCGGTTTATCAGCGGCGATGAGAGTAAGCGGCAGCAACAAGGCTGCGAGCAAAGCGTGCAGTTTCATAGTGTGTTTAATTCGGTGACGCGCGGATGATGTGCCATGTTCTGTTTCTGGCAACAAGAAAGCTTTTCGCAGGGAGTAATCATTTCACCTTCTTCAATTCTGCTTCCGTCCACGATTCCTCGCGCTTGCCGGTTTCTTTGCGGATGCCGGACACGAACTTCGCATCCACCGGCGAATAGGTGTGTTCCCACTCGCGCCGGATGTAGGTCATGATGGCCGCGATCTGCTCATCCTCGAAGGAGCCGAGTGAGGGCATGTCCATGTCGTACTTGCGGCCTTTGACCGAGATGGGACCGCGCACACCATGCAGGATGATGCGGGCAATGCGGCTCGGCGGACCGGCGACCCATTCGGAATCTACCAGCGGTGGGGCCAAGCCCTCCATGCCATAGCCATGCGTTTGATGACATGCGGCGCAGGCCGCTTCGAAGAGTTGCTTGCCCAGTTCAAAGCGCTCCTGTTCGGCCGTGGTCAGCGGCTTCACTGGCGGTTCGGGAGGGACACCCGGTTTGCCCGGCCAGATCAGGAAATTGTCCAGCTTGGTCGCCCGTTCCTTGATGGTTTTGTTGCTGGAAGCAACCAGGGTCTTCAAAGCGACCGGTTCCGCCGTGAATTTCACACGCTTCGTCGGCAGAGCTTTTTCTTTGCC
>CAZPUL010000075.1:0-16893 GCA_964589735.1 uncultured Verrucomicrobiota bacterium
CTTGGGGGCTGGCGGAGTCGCGGCGAGCATGCCATCCATCAACGCCTGCTGTTGCCAGCCTTCCTTGGTCGCTGCCGTCAGATCGAGCACCGCGCCGACGCGGTCGCCTTTGCCATGATTGAACACCGCCCGGGCGAGCGCCTTGATCACGTCGTTCCGGTTCGTCGATTTGTTCTTCCACGCGGCATCCGCCAGTAATTGCGCCAGGAAATTGTCCTCGCGCAGCGCCAGACCGGAGACGATGCCGTCACGCACGTAAGGATTGGCGGAAGCCGTATTAGCCAGTGAAGCCAGGCCTTTAAGGGCGGCTTCATCCTTCAATTGTCCCAACGTCAATGCGAGTTGCAGTTGCACGTCGCCTTCCTTGCTGGCGGCCAAGTTGGTGAGCAGGGGAATTAGTGTGGCGACATCTTCGCTAGCGAAGAACTGTTCTGAGAGGCGAATCGCGGCGGCGAGGACCTTCGGGTCTTTCTCTGTCTTCAGGCTTTTCTCGATGGTGTTCACATCGAGTTGCTGGCGACCATCCAAGGTCCACAACGCATGCAAGCGGCCCAGCGGATTCTTGCCTTCCAGCGCGAGCTTCTTGAGTTCCGCCGTGGCGGTGCCTTCCGGCTTCTCCACCAGCATCCGTTGGGCGATGTCTCGATACGCACCGTTCGGATGCGAGAGGGCGGCGACCAGTTGCGCCGGGGCCGCTTTCGCCAAGGGTGCGGGTTTGGTCAACGGCGTGCCGGCATGCACCACGCGATAGATGCGGCCCAGGCCGATGGGTTCCTGCAATTTGCGATCTTCCGTCTGCCCGCGCAGATAGCTCGTGAGGAAGATGCGGTGTTGGATGAGACCGCGATAGAGATCCACGATGTAGAGCGCTCCTTCGGGTCCATTGTAGGCGTTCACCGGACGGAAACGCTCGTCCGTGGAGGCTAGGAATTCGCGGTCATCATACGCGTGCTTGCCGGTCACCATGCCGTCCTTGTCCGTGAGGATGTTGCGTTTGATGAGATTGCCGGAAGGTTCGCACACGAAGGCATTGCCGTAATATTCTTTCGGGAAATTATCGCCGCGATAGATCACCGGCCCGCAAGCCGCCGTGAACTTCGCCAGCTTGCCGTTGTTCAGCATGGCGGGCTGGTAACCACGATTGATGCCCGGGTTCACGCGGGCGGGATACGTCTTTTGATTCTTCACCGGGTCCACGTTCAGGCCCACGGCCTCGCGGTAAAAAGGATTGCGAGCGAGATATTGGGACGCCACCAGATCCATGCGGAGTTGGTCGCTGTTCGAATTGTAAACGAGGCGGCCGAAGTCATCCTGTGAGATGCCCCACTGGCCGCGGAAGCTGGTCGGTTCGCGTTTGAACTCACCGTCCACATAGCGGAAGCGCGTGGTGTGATCCGCGCTGTAGATCCAGTTATCCAGCGCCCACATCAGGCCGTTGGAAGCATGTTCGGGATTCGCCTTGGCACCGAGTGTGGCGTAGTCGGATTGCTTGGCGTAATCATTCGCCACGAGCGTTTTCTCATCCGCTTTGCCGTCGCCATTCGTGTCCTTCCAGAAAATGAGGTTGGGCGGCTCGGAGATGAGTGCGCCATCGGCGACGAGGCAGATGGCCCGGGGCATGATGAGTTGATCGAGGAATACTGTGCGCTTGTCCATCTGACCATCGCCGTTCGTGTCTTCGAGCACGGCGATGCTGCCGACCTTTTCGTCCTCGCCCTTGCCGGCGATGTTCGGCATGTAGCCGCGCATCTCGACGACCCAGATGCGGCCTTGCGCGTCGAAGGACATCGCCACCGGATCATGCACCAGCGGTTCGGCGGCGACCACCTCGATGCGGAAACCGGGTTCAAGTTTGAAGGACTTCAAGGCCTGTTCCGGCGTGAGCACGGGGGCAGGGGGGATGAGTTCCTTCGGCACCAGGAGCTTTTGGACTTCACCGGCCTTGTCACCTTGCTGGGCGGTCGCACTGCTGGCGAGCACGGCGGTGAGGGCCAAAACACCAAGACGGGCGATCAAATGCATCTGCTTTTTCACGATAGGATTCAGGCAAATTCGACTCATTAGACGCTGCGAAGCAATCAAATTGCTCAAAGCAGCGATAAATCTACGTAAGCGTACTGATTCAACCCGCGCAATAGGAAAGCAAAAGCCCGTTGAAAACCAACGCCCCGTGCCCCGACACCGGTGTCGGGGGTTCCGATGCCTCCGCCGCAGCCAATTGTCATTTAAGAAGTTCACCGCGCTATCTTCCCTCATCTTCACGGCTTTAACTCCACATTGGATATCCCCTCCGTGCCCGGATGGAACAAATTGTTCGAGAACCGCAATCCTTTCGGGGCCGTCGGGCCGCCTTCCACGCGCACCGTGTAGCGGTAGCGTGGCGCTTCTGCCACCGGCTGGCCATCCTGGATGACCTTGTCCTTGCCCGCGTCATAAACCACGTTCCCTTGGATGAGCACATCCGTGAGCGGCGGATTGTCGGCCTTCTGCCCGGCATCGAAACGGATAGGATTTCCCTGCGTGCCCCAGATCCAATGCGCATGCCCGTGGCCGAAATCAGTGATGATGTTGTTCGCGATGATCGAGCCGCCATCCACATTCGCCGGGCGCGCCGGTTTGCCGACCTGCGCGGGCAGGGCTGCATGCGAGGCGGCACCGGGCATCAGGCCGATGCTCCAGAGATCGTTCTTGATGAACTGATTGCCCGTGATGAGCACGTTGCGCGAACCATGCATCGCCTTCATGCCCATGAAAGAATTCTGGATGATGTTCTGCGCCACGATCACATGATCGCAGTGCAAGTCGATGCCTTGCGCGGCGTTCTCGATGTGGTTGCCGAGGATCTGCGTGGCCGCGCTCACCTCCGGACCGGTGACGATGATGGCGGAGCCTTGATGCCAGTTGCTGATGTGTGTCGCCTCCCAAGCTTTCTGGCTGACGATGGTGCCCTTCACCGCATTGCGCTGAATGATCTTGCCCAGCTCGAACTTCTCCTGATTCTCCTTCGTGGGTAACAGGTTCTCCTCGCGGATGCGATTGCCCTGGATGAGCGTGCCCTGGCTGTTCACCACCACGATGCCGCTGCCGTCGATGCACTTGAAGGCATAGCCCCAATCCGCGCTCTTCGTGCGGTCATCCACCGTGATGCGCATGTAATTCCGCACCAGACACTGACGCACCTGCGCGCCCGTGCAATCACGGATCGAGATGGCCCCGGCGCGTGTGCGATTGTCGAGGACCCGCACATTATCCACCGAGAGATCGCGGCAACCGATGGCGATGATTCCTTCGCTGTTCGTCTCCTCTCTGCCCTCCGCGCGCGTGAGTGTGAGGTCGCGCAATTGCACGCCGGACAGTTTCTCGATCTCGATGATCGGCTGGTCGGGAATCGCCTGGATGATCCGGCCCGGTCCGTAAAGCCCGGAGTTATCCCCGCGCAACCGGAGCTTCTGCACGATGATATGGTCACCCGCCGGGACATAGATCATCTGCCCGGGATTCGCGTCGATTGCCGCCTGGATGGATGGATAAGCGGCAGTGGACAGTTCACGCCGGGTTACTGGTTCCGCCGCCTTCACCTCCACCAACATTAAAGCGCAGAACAACAGGAGCAGGGGACTGTATTTGCCGATCTTCATGTCATGGAAAGGGAATGTGTTGCCGGGTAGCGTAACGAGGATGTCTGCCTTGGTCGCCTTAAAAAGTAAGAGTTCCGCCTTTGGGCGGTTACTTGGTCATTTCCCTTGAAACCAACCCCACCTTGGTGACGTCATTACCCGCATGAGAACCCTTTCCCGTCGCCTGTTTCTGTTGCTCAGTCTGGGCCTGCTGGCTCACGTAAGTGCCTCAGCCGCAGAGGAGCCCGCCCGCCGGGAATGGTCGATTGACGGGGTGGTTCGCGAGGCCTTGGTCTATGTGCCGGCCAGTGCCAAGACGAATGCCGCTCCCGTGGTCTTCGCGTTTCACGGTCATGGCGGGAACATGCGGAACACCGTGCGCACGTTCAATATCCACACCCTTTGGCCCGAAGCCATCGTCGTCTATCCGCAAGGCTTGAATACACCCGGCCGCCTCACCGATCCCGAGGGCAAGAAACCCGGCTGGCAGCATGGAGCCGGGGACCAAGGCGACCGTGATTTGAAGTTCTTCGATGCCATGCTCGCGAGCTTGAAGAAGGACTACAAGGTGGACGCCAAGCGCATCTATTCCACCGGCCATTCAAATGGCGGCGGCTTCACCTATCTGCTTTGGGCTACGCGCGGTGAGCATTTTGCTGCGTTTGCGCCTTCCGCTTCCGCGGCGAGTTTTCTGGCTCCGGATATCGCTGCCAAAATAACCGTTCAACTGGACGCCAAGAATGCTAAAAGTGGCGAGGCCGTGAAAGAAACAGACAAAGCAACCGGTGAGGGCAAGGCGGCCAAACCGGCTGACGCTACGGCCAAGCAGGGCGAGCGCGCCAAGGACAAGCGCGAACCAGGCAACTATCAACTGAAACCCAAGCCGTTCCTGCATTTCGGCGCAGAGAATGATCCCTTGGTGAAATTCGAATGGCAGAAGGCGACCATGGACCGCCTCCGCGAATTCAACCAATGTGGCGAAGGTAAATCGTGGAAAGACGAAAAAGGAGCGACCCTCTATGCTTCCAAGCTGGGCGCACCCGTGGTGACTTATATCCACGATGGCCTGCACAAGTTCCCCGCCAACGCTCCAGCCTTGATGGTGAAATTCTTCAAAGACCACGCACAGCAATGAGTTACGTGGTGGCGGCAGCCTGAATCGGCGGCGAAAGATAATTTGAGATACTTGTTGCTATTAGGGGAAAACTCACGATAGTGCCTCCATCTGTTAGATAGCTTGTTTCTTTCGAGACCAAGTAAATCCTCAAGTGAACAAAGTTCAGTGATGATTTTAGACCCGAAGTTCGGGTGGCCGTTGTAGAAAGTGCTGGTTTGTCAGGCAGTAAAACATCACATGAGCAATAAATTGTTTGTTGGGAATCTTTCCTTCAACACCACCCAGAACGACTTGCAGGACGCGTTTGCCGCGTTCGGCACGGTCACCGAGACGAACCTGATGACGGACCGTGAAACCGGCCGCCCTCGTGGTTTTGGTTTCATCACCATGGGCACGGACGAGGAAGCGCAAGCTGCCATCGCCGGTCTGCATGGTCGTGAGATCGATGGTCGCGCTTTGACGGTCAACGTGGCCAAGCCGCGTGAAGAGCGTTCGGGCGGCGGTCGCAGCGGCGGCGGTTACGGTGGTGGCGGCGGACGCAGCGGCGGCGGCGGTTACGGCGGTGGCCGTAGCGGCGGCGGCGGTCGTGATCGCTACTAAGCTGTCTAAGGCTTAATTTTTCCACATCGAGGCCCGGATTCCCGGGCCTCGATTTTTTTATGGCTTGGCCCGGTGTGCGTGCACAGCGGGAATCCAAACTGGAGGGTGCATTAATTCTTTTCACAGAATCCGGGTTATTTGTGTCGTCTGGACGAAAACGGACGGCCTAGTTTGCGCGGGTGGTTTTTGCAGACGTCACAAATCACCGGTCCGGCTTGCAGCCGGCATAAATTTCAATCCAGCAAAACAGACTTTAGCATGAGCAAGATTCACTTCATTGGCGGGGAAAAGGGCGGGGTGGGCAAATCCGTGGTGGCCCGGGTCGTGGCCCAATACTTGATCGACAACCAACTGCCGTTCCTGGGCTTTGACACGGATCGTTCACACGGTTCACTGCTGCGCTTCTATACGGACTTCGCGTCACCAGTGGTCGTGGATAACTACGAAAGCCTGGATGCGATCGTGGAGGCGGCGGCGGAACAGCCGGACAAACGCATCCTCGTGGACCTCGCGGCGCAGACGCATACGCCTTTGGTGAAGTGGATGGATGAATCCGGCGTGCTCGAGATGGCGGGCGACATGGGCCTCACGCTGACCTACTGGCACGTGATGGATTCCGGCAAAGACTCGGTGGATCTGCTGAAGAAGCTGCTGGATCGCTTCGGTTCACGCCTCAACTACGTCGTTGTGCTGAACCAGTCGCGTGGTGAGGATTTCGATATCCTCAACAAGTCAGGCGAGAAGGACCGCGCGCTCGAACTCAATGCCAAGATCGTCACCCTCAAGCGGCTGCATGAAGGCGTCATCACCAAGATCGATGCGGGCAGCACCAGTTTCTGGGCGGCCAAGCACAAGAGTGAAACGGACGTGAAGGGGCTGGGGCTGATGGAACGGCAGCGCGTGAAGTACTGGCTCAAGCACGCTTACGAGGAGCTGGATCGCGTGGGGCTTTAGGCTTGCCGGCACCGGGCGTGTTGCGGAACGGGCGGCTGCCGATCGGGATGGGCGCGCGCTTGGTCATCGGCAACGTGGGCAGGGGCATCGTCTGGGCGGGTTCGTCCACGGAAACGCCTGCCTCGGTCACCAGGGTGGCGTTCTTGATCAGCCGGCAGAACTCTTTCTTGGTCAGCTTGTGATGGGTGCCCAGCGGCGTCTTGGGCGAGGGCATGTCCTTGTATTCCACGGACAGGCGCTCCAGCTTGACGATGCGCAGGTAGCTGTTGCCGAGTTTCCAGATCTGACTTTGAGCGAGCTTCAGGGCCATAAGATAGTTTACAAAAAACTGTCTCCCTTGGCGCAAACCAAGGGAGACAGGAAATACCGGACTAGCGCTTCTTCAGGTTGGCCGTCTTGGCAGCGGCGGCTTGGGCCTTTTTCTGGCTTTCGCTGCTGACTTTTGCCTGTTTCTGAGTGTTTTTCTTCTGGTTGGACTTCGGGGATTTATCGCCCATGAGTTTTACTTTTCTTCCGCGGTTTTAGTCACCTGTGGCATGGTAAGTTTCTCCGCAGGGACCCGCATCATGCGCCTAATCGCCAGGATTGCAAACCTTCTACGTCGGACAAACGAAACCGGCGCAGAGACGTTTCAATACTTCTTGATCATCTTGAAGCTGCCGCCATTCAAAGCGGAACGGACAAAAGTTCCCCAGAAGGGTGTCGGGGTATAGTCCCAGTCCTGGATGACGCGCGGGGTGGCGCTGGGATGGAAGCACCAGGCGGTCCAGTGCAGTTTGTGCTCCTGGATGCACCCGAGCATATTGGGCGCCCAGGTGTAAGGGTCCTTGTGCTGCTCAGGCGGGATGAAAGACATGGGCTTGCTGTCGCAGCCGACTTCACCCAGCAGCACGGGATGCTTCTCGGCGATCGCGAGGAACTTCTCCTGCCAGCCGGATTTCCACGGATAGACGTGCGTATCATAGATGATGCCATGGCCTGATTTGTCCGTGAGGGCAAAGCCTTTCAAGATGCCGGAGAGGTCGTAAGCCCAGTCGAGCCCGCCGGCGAGCAAGACGTTGTTCGCGCCGGTTTCGCGGATGGCATCGACGAGCTTTTGCATGCCGGGCGAGGTGAAGGTGGTGTGCTTCTCTTCATTTTCTGCAGGGGCGGCGGACTTGGCTTTCTCTTCCACGACTCCGCCATTCTTCCAGATCTCCCAGGAGATGCCGTGCGGTTCGTTCAACAGGCCGAAGAGAACGGAAGGGCGATTCTTGTATCGGGACGCGGCATCACGCCAGAAGGCGAGGCATTCTTCCTTCGGTGCGCGGTAATGATGGAGGTCGAGGATGAGATAGGCAGAACGCGTCTCAGTGGCTTCGATGGCCTGGTCCACGAGTTCGCGGTAAGCTTTGCCGCCGTCCTTCTGGTCGCTGGCCTTGCCGAACCAGCGATCCGCTTTGACGGGCAGACGGATGATGTTGGCCTTCCAGTCATCGATGGCCACGGTGATGGAGCGCAGGACATTCTCACCCTTGGTGGACCATTCCAGGCTGGGGACGTTCACGCCCTGAAGCTGGACGACCTTGCCGCTCACGGTCTGCACCTGATTGCCCACGACCTTCAATTGCTCGGGCGGTTTGCCCGAACCTTGCACTTTCACCGGCGGCGGGGGCGGTGCTGTCGCCGTGGTATTGGCGGCGATGGCGACGATCTGGATGTCATCCAGGTCAAACACACCGCTCTGCGCCTGGAAGAGCGAGGGCATGAACTCCAGCATCTTCGCGCCTTCGGGGACATCGAACTCCACCTTCACCTCGCGCCAGTCTTTTGAGGTGCCGCTGAAGTAGGGGGCCTTGGCGGTGGACTTCATCTTCTTGCCGGCGGCGTCCTTGAAATCGAGCAGGATACGGGCATCGTGCCACGAGTCCTTGCCGCGTTTCACATCGGTGTAACGGGCGCGGAAGGTGAGTTGCAGGCGCTTGTGCTCGGGCTTCAAGTTGACCGGGCGATAGGCCATGACAAGTTTGCCGGGTTCGAGGACTTTCAGGCGCAGGAAGTGGTTGTCACCTTCCACTTCCCAGGAGGCTTCCTTGGATTTGGGCCAATCGTCTGGCCAGTCTTTGGCCTTACGGTTTGATTCGAAATTGCCATTGGAGAGCAGGGATGGGGTGGAGTCAGCCGCCTGAATTTGGCTGCCCAACAATGTGAGGGCGAACAAGGCAGATAGGATCGATTTCATCGCTTTCGTGTGAATGGGCAAAAGTGTCGGAGTGAGCGCTTAATTGTGCAAGTCTGTTGTCAGCCCATGAAGATGTTGCCTGAATAAACGGCCCGTGGCATCGTCTCTCCATCATTCACACAATGAAAAGCCTGAAAGCCCTCTATCTCGTGCCGCTCTTGGCGGCGATGTTCACTTTTCACAATGCGGCTAGTGCTGCGGACAAGAATATCGGTCTCGGGGCCAAGCCCATCAAGGGCGCGGAGGTCATCATCGATGGCACCCGCGAAACACTGGATGCGAAATGGATATATTGGGAGGGGCCGCGCTTTGGCTCATCCATGCCCATCAAGTGGAAGATCGTCGATGATCCGGTGGACAAAGGAACGGTGGTGATGACGGATGATCCGGCTGCCGCCGGTGGCAAGTATGGTGCGGCCGACATCGTGACAAAGAAAGCGTATCGCGATTTCCGTTTACACATCGAGTTCCTCGTGGTGAACCCAAAGGGTAACAGTGGCGTGTATCTGCAGAACCGTTACGAGATTCAGATCCAGGAAGGCGACAAGACCAAGCACGGCATGGGCGCGGTGATTAATGAGACGGATTCCCCGTACGACAGCTTTGCCGGTCTGGGCAAGTGGAACTCCTACGACATCGTGTTCCGCGCGGCGCGGTTCAAGGACGGTGTGCTGGTGGAGAAGGCGATGGTGACGATGTATTTCAACGGCAAGAAGGTGCATGAGAACGTGCAGATTCAGAAGGTCTGGGGCGGCGCGAACTCCGGCGTGGATGGCGGCAATGACGGCGGCAAAGGCATCACGGACACGCCGCAGGGATTGAAGCTGCAGGCGGAAGGGCATGATGTGCGCTATCGCAATGCGTGGATCAAGGAGTTGGACCTTAAAGAGGCGGATACGAATTTCTAAGGTTTGATTGCATTCGTTCTCCGAAGTTCTTTTGGATGTCAGTATGTTACGGCAGCGGCCCGCTGAGGACCCCGACTCTGAATCGGGGGGAGCCAGCGGGCCCTACCATTTTAAGTGCTTCAGACGTTTTATTGATCGCTGTGTTTTTGGGTTCCAATACTGAGCTGCAAAAGGTCGTCATCCATTCGGATGGCGGGTGCCAGGGCAATCCGGGGCCGGGTGGCTGGGCGGCGGTATTGACGTGGGGCAAGCTCACGCGCGAGGTGAGCGGCGGTTCGCCCGCCACGACGAACAACCGCATGGAATTGATGGGCGCCATCGAAGCGCTCAATGCGCTGAACCGGCCGTGCGAGGTGGAGTTTCATACCGATTCCCAATATGTGAAGAACGGCGTGACGGCCTGGATGCATGGATGGAAGCGCAACGGCTGGAAGACCAAGGCGAAGGAGCCGGTGAAGAACGCGGACCTGTGGCGAATGCTGGATGAGGCGGTCGCGCGGCACAAGGTAAGCTGGCATTGGGTGAAGGGCCACGCGGGTCATGCCGGGAATGAACGCTGCGATGAGCTCGCGACCAAGGCGATCGAAGAGGTCCGGAAGCAATATACGAAGGCGCAGTTGTCGGCCTGCCTGAAGGAGTTCAATGAAAGTGTGAGTCCATCCGCATCGGACGGAGTGTTGATCTGAGGGGGAATGCAAAATCTGACGCAAAGCATTGTCATGTCTGGCTGGCCTCATTAGGCTTTTTGAAATTAGCCATTTGAACCATACCCTTGAGCACGACTACTTCCGCCGCCGCTGAACCGGCCCAGCCCCCCGAGAAGAAGCCTTGGTACAAAGTTCTCTATATCCAGGTGCTCGTCGCGGTTGCACTGGGCATACTCATCGGGCATTTTTGGCCGGATTTCGGCAAGCAGTTGAAGCCGCTGGGTGATGCCTTCATCAAACTGGTGAAGATGATGATCGCTCCGATCATCTTTTGTACCGTGGTGCATGGCATCGCCTCCATGAGCGATATGAAGAAGCTCGGGCGGGTGGGGTTCAAGACCGTGCTCTACTTTGAGATCGTCTCCACGCTCGCGCTGGTCATCGGATTGGTGGTGGTGAACGTCCTCAAGCCGGGTGAAGGATTCAACATCGACCCTAAGACCTTGGATGCCAGCGTGGGCGCGGATTATGCACATAAGGCAGAGGCGCAAACCATGGTGGCCTTCCTCTTGAATATCATCCCGAACACGTTGTTTGACGCGTTTGTGAAAGGGGATCTGTTGCAAGTGCTGCTGGTGTCGGGACTGGCCGCTTTCGCCATCAGTGCGATGGGAGAGCGGCGTGAACCGGTGCTGCACGCGATTGATACGGCATCGCACATCTTCTTTGGCATCATGCGCATCGTGGTGCGGGTGGCGCCGCTGGGTGCCTTTGGGGCCATGGCTTTCACCGTGGGCAGTTATGGCATCAAGTCCCTGGGCAACTTGATTGAATTGATGATCGGCTTCTATGCCACGGCGGGGGTGTTTGTGTTTTTGGTGTTGGGCAGCATAGCGAGTGCGTGCGGTTTCTCCATCATGCGTTTTCTGGCTTATATCAAGGAAGAGCTGCTGCTGGTGCTGGGCACCAGTTCTTCGGAGACGGCGTTGCCGGGCATGTTGCATAAGATGAACAAGCTGGGCTGTTCCAAATCAACCGTCGGCCTGGTGATCCCTACGGGCTACAGCTTCAATCTGGATGGCACCAACATCTACATGTCCATGGCGGCGGTTTTTTTGGCGCAGGCCACGAATACACCGCTCGACCTGAAGCAACAGATCGCCCTGCTGCTGGTGGCGATGGTGTCTTCCAAGGGCGCGAGCGGCGTGACCGGTGCGGGCTTTGTGACGCTGGCGGCGACGCTCGCCGTGGTGCCAGATATCCCGATGGCTTCACTGGCGCTGTTGGTGGGCATCGACCGTTTCATGAGCGAATGCCGGGCGATCACCAATCTCATTGGCAATGGTGTGGCTACGGTGGTGATCAGCCGGTGGGAAGGGGAAGTGTCGGCAGAGACCTTGCGGACCAATCTGGAAAAGGATGCGAAGTTTTGATGACTTATGAACCGCTGGTGGTTTTCTTGGTTGCTGGTGTTTAGCTGGCTGCTGTCTGTGTCGGCGGCGGAGTTGCCGTTGCCGCCACGGCCAGCGGATGCGCTCAAGGGCAGTGAGATCGTGCAGCGCATCTCGGCGCTGGATCTGCCCGCGCGTGAGCAGGTCATCAAGGAGCAGGTGTTGCGCGGGAATGTGCCGGATTTTTGGCGGAAGTTTGCGGAGGTCAAGTTCACCCGCAAGATAGGCGCCGAGGAACATCAGATCAGTTATCGGGTGGCTCCCGATTATCTGGCTGTCGGTTCGGACGCTGATTATTTTCTCGCCCCCATCTCACCGCGGCTGGCGCAAACGATCGCTGACTCGCTGGCCTGTGTGTTGCCCACGCGCCAGATGGTGAATGACATTTATGCAGCGGCTCCCTTGAGGCTGGCTCCGGCACCCATCCCGCCCAGCAACTTGATGACCACGGTGCCGGTCTTTTCGCAGCATAATCAAAAAGTGTTCGAGCAGCGGCAGACCATGCTGCCGCAGCATCCGTTGGGTGTTTTGGTGGCTGGTCACAAGAAGGATGTGGTACTTACGCCGCGCTTGGCCAGCTCGGCGGACAAGGTGGCCATCTACGGCTGGCATCAGAGCAACGGCAAGCCCATCCAGCCGCTTTATCTTGGGCATACGGCTTCCTGGGTGGATTACAGCCACGGGGCGCGCTTTATCCAGCGCGAGCTCACGGTCGACGGCAAAGCGACGACTGTGGAAGCGGTCCTGGCCGATCAGCAATTGGCCGTTCTGCTCAGTGATGAGGGTCCCTTGCTGGAGCCGCGGTACGGTTCCGTTCGCGCGCTTCCGCAGAGCGAACCCGCCGTGAAGATCGTTTCGTCCGCCGAAGCGACGACCACCTTGACTTTCGATCCCGGTGTCCGCGTGGTGATCAATTCACCGGCCAAGCTGGATACCAACAAACCCGTGCGTCTCGTGCTTTACGCGCTGCCCAACGGCAATACCATCGAGCAGACCATCGGGCGCAAGTTGAAGCCGGGGGATGACTGGCATTTCGACATCCAGCATATCGGGGCGCAGACGCGCTGGTTGCGGGCGCGCTTGCCGGAAGTGAATCTGGTGGTGGCCTATCTGGAGAACAGCGACAAGTCCTGGCCGACGTGGCGGCGCAAGAATGATGCGGTTATCAAACGAATTCCGGCCATTGTGCAGGCGTTGCGCGCGCGTTATCCGGGGGATAGCACGCGACTCGTGCTTACCGGGCACAGTGGCGGCGGCAGCTTCACGTTCGGCTACCTGAATGGGCTCGAGCATATTCCGGAAGAGGTGGAACGCATCGCTTTTCTGGATAGCAATTACGACTATAACGCCGCGCAAAACCATGCGGACAAGCTGGCTGACTGGCTGGCTGGCGATACGAAACGCTATCTTTGCGTGCTGGCTTATCATGACAGTGTCGCGCTCCTGAACGGCAAGACTTTCGTGAGTGAAGCGGGCGGCACTTGGGGGCGGAGTCTGGCGATGCTCAAGGATTTTGGGGTGAAGTTCCCTTTCAAAATGGAAGTGACCCGGGATTGGCAGCGGCATCAGGCTTTGGATGGACGGGTGAAATTCTTCCTAAAAGAAAACCCGACCAAGGCGGTGCTGCACACGCGTCAGGTGGAGTGGAATGGATTCATCCACGCCATGCTCACGGGCACGGAGCTGGAGGGCAAGGGCTACGAGTATATGAACGGGCGTGCTTACGCGGATTTGATCCGTGAGGAATAGGCTTACTGCATGGGCAGGTTCAGTTCCACGCGTTGATTTCCCCGCAGCACCGTGGCTTTCACCTTTTCGCCCATCTGATGCTTCTGCAGCAGGTAGCCGATGAGTTCACCTTCGGTGATGCGGGTGCTGACGCCGGCGAGCTGGAGGATGACGTCGTCTTTCTGGAAGCCCGCGTTCTTGGCGGCCGCGTGCTTGCCGAACTGGCCGAGGCCTTTCACGAAGAGGGCCATGGAGTTCTTGGCGAGGCCGCGTTTCGTGCGTTCCTCATCGGCGAGATCTTCCAGCACCATGCCGCCGGTGGCCATGCCGCGCATGGGCCAGGTGCCGACGCGCTTGGCGATGTCGGTCTTGCGTCGCCAGTTTGCGGGTAAAGTAATGGTGAGGGATTGTTCTTTGCCACCACGATTTACGGTGGCGGGCAGGTTGCCGGCCTCGGGGGCGAGATGCAGGGCCCAACTGAAATCGGCGATGGAGAGGAGCGGTTGGCCGGCGAGAGAGATGATGTCATCACCGGCCTTCAATCCGGACTTGGCGGCGATGGAATTCGGAGCGACGGCTTCGATGCGGGCCTGATGATCGGGCGCGAGCGTCAGGCCGATGGTCTCGGCTTGGGGCATGGGATAGATCAGGTTGGTGGGCAGGGCCTGTTTTTTGTCGCGGTAGTAAAGTCGTTGGGAATCGCCGATCTGGTGGCAATGCACACAACTGCCGACGACCTTGCCGTTCCAGTTGAGGTCCAAGGTGTATTTCTGCATGAGCGCGGGCATCTCGACCGGAGTCTTGAAAGGCGTGGGCTGGCCTTGCTTGCCCGCGAGCGAGGCTTTGTTTGCGGGATAGCCTTTGTGGATGTCCAAGGCGGCTTCGAGGGCTTTGCGATAGCCGACGGTGGTCTTCTCCTGCGGGTTCTTCTGATGCGTCCAGGAGCCGTAGCGGCCATAGACGGTGCCGTCGCCATTGAAGAACAAGGTGGAGAAGGAGAGGTCGTAATCGAACTGGAAGCGGGCGAGGTCGAGGGAGTTGGCGTTGATGAGGCGGACGCAGACGAATTTTTCGAGCAGGGGTTTGAGTTCCTTGTCCTGCAGCACCTGGGCGTCGATGCCCATGCAGGACAGACAGGGGACACAGCGCAGGACGACGAGGAGTGGTTTGCCGGTCTTCTTGGCTTCGGTGAAGCCTTTCTCGAAGTCGTTGTAGATCCAGAGCGCGTCGTTCTCCATGGTGGCCTTGTCGCTACGGACGGCGCCTTCGCGGTCCTTGACGGTTTCGGCATGGGCGGTGGAAAGGCAGGCAGCGACGAGCAAGGGCAAGGCAACGCGCAGGAGTTTCATGGCGGAAGGTATGGCAGAAATGCGGGCGTTTGTAAATGAGGCCGAATGGGGCGGGGTCACAAAATGTTTGTTTCGGCGCAGGCGCGGGCGTAAGAGAGGGAGGTGTCCATGGCGCATCCTTCAACCTCCGCTCTTGCCTTCCCTATGAACCGTCATCTCCTGTCTATCGTATGTGTTGGGCTTTCACTGATGCTCGCGGGTGGCGTATCGGCGGCGGATAAATTGCCGGAGCCGGTGTTGAAGGTGTTGGAGCGGCCGGAGTATCGGCATGCGCATTGGGGCATCTTGTTCGCGGATGTGGCGACGGGGGAGACGGTTTATGAGATGAACGCGGACAAGTTATTTGGGCCGGCCTCGGTGACGAAGGTGTTTTCCACGGCGTCGGCCTGGGATTACCTGGGCGAGGGGCATCAGTTCAAAACGTACGTCCGGCGGCGGGGGGAGATCGAACGGGATGGCGTCTTGAACGGGGATCTCATCTTGGTGGCGAGTGGGGATCCGACGATGGGCGGGCGCACGGATGAGAAGGGGCATATCGCGTTCAAGGATGTGGATCATATCTACTCCAACTGGACGCCGGCGAATGAATTGACGTCGCAAGATCCCTTGGCGGGGTTGAAGGAATTGGCGCGGCAGATCGCGAAGTCGGGGATCAAGGCAGTGAGCGGGGACGTGGTGGTGGATGACCGGTTGTTCGACAAGGCGGAAGGTTCGGGCAGCGGGCCGAGTCTGCTCACGCCGATCGTGGTGAATGATAATCTGGTGGACTTCGTCATCACGCCGGGGAAGGCGGGCGAGCAGGCGAAGGTAGTCTGGCGGCCGCACTCGGTGGGCATCCAGGTGGATGCGCAGGTGGAGACGGTGACGGAGGGCAAGCCGGTGATCACGGTGCGCAGTGAAGGGGCGGGGCGGTATTCCTTGCGCGGGGTGATTCCGGCGACGAATGCGCCGCTGGTGCGGATCGCGGAGGTGGCCGATCCGGCAGCGTATGCGCGGATGTTGTTTATCGAGGCGCTGCAAGCGGCGGGGGTGACGGTGATGGCGTCACCGCTGGCGACGAATAATCTGAGTGCGTTGCCATCGAGTGAAGCAGTGGCGAAGCTGTCGCCGATGGCGACTTTGGTTTCGCCGCCGTTCCGGGAGAATGCGCGGCTCGTTTTGAAGGTGAGTCATAATCAGCATGCGGGGATGTTGCCGCTTCTGGTGGCGGTGCAGCACGGGCAGCGAACGGTGACGGAGGGGTTGCAATGGCAGAAGAAGTTTTTGCTCAAAGCAGGGGTTGAGGCGGACAGCATTTCTTTTGGCGGAGCAGCGGGTGGGTCGCGGGCGGATCTGGTGACGCCGAAGGCGACGGTGCAGTTGCTGCGGTATATGAGCACGCGCAAGGATTTCGCCGGATTTGAAGCAGCGCTGCCGGTGTTGGGCAGGGATGGGACGCTGGCGGCGATCTCGAAGAATCATGCGGCGGCGGGGAAGGTGATGGCGAAGACGGGCACATACGTGGTGGATAATTCGCTGAACGGAACGGGGCTGCTGACCAGCAAGGCGCTGGCGGGGTATATGACGACGCAGAAGGGGCGGAAGCTGGCGTTCGCGGTGTTCGTGAATATGACGCATCTGCGGGAGGGGGAGAAGAGCAGCCGGGAAGGGGAGGCGTTGGGGAGGATATGTGAGATTGTTTGGGAGATGAATTAGGGCGAAGTTCGCCTTCCATAACGGGGAAAAAGACGGGGATAAGTTGGCGAGGCGAGGTTTATGAAACGGGCTTTCAGCCCTTGTGTTTTGGGTGCTGGTTACCTAGGCCGTTGGCCTAGGCTGATATGACGCCGCGCCGTTGGCGCTAAAGGCGGGCCGAAGTCCGGCTGCCCACAAGTGGAGAGGGAGAACATTTATAGCGCTTGGTGCGTTTCTGGCTGATTTTGTTGTGAACGGGGAGGGGGTGGGTATGGTCTAAGGGGTGGTTGTTTTGTTTGTTTCACGTATGAAGAATCCGGTTCCTTTTTTGCGGAAGATCGCCTTGGTAGAGGCGGTGTCGTATCTGGTTTTGCTGGGTATCGCGATGCCGTTGAAGTACGCGGCGGGCATGCCGATGGCGGTGCGGGTGGTGGGGTCGATCCACGGGTTGTTGTTCGTGATTTTTTGTGTGTCGCTGGCGCAGACGATGTGGGTGGCGCGCTGGCCGATGGGCCGGGGGGCGCTGGTGTTCGTGGCTTCGCTAATCCCGGTGGCGACGTTTGTGATCGACCCGAAGATGAAGCGGTATATCGAGGAGTTTCGGTCGGGGCGAGGTGAATAAGCGGG
>CAZPUL010000076.1:0-16078 GCA_964589735.1 uncultured Verrucomicrobiota bacterium
CATAGTTCCGAGAGACGATCTGAAAAGATGTCTTGAGGCGTCTGCTGGTCTAAATTGGCCAGGGCGTCGTTGTGACTCGGTCACGTATCTTTTTATTTGATACGCGCCCTCGCCACGCCTAGCCCTGACCAATTTAGACGAAGTTCGTCTTCCCATTGCGCACCCGACCTCAACCCATCTTTCCAGACAGTCTCCCTTCGTTGTGATGACGGGGGTTTTGGAGTGGCTGGCGAGGGTTTGGTGCGGGAGGTGTGGACTGGTGGCTAGAGTGCCGCAGAACAGGATGCTACTGCGAGAGTGTCACATTGAACAAACTGGATGGCAGGCCGCTTCGAGGGAGTGATTGCATCACGGGCTAATAGTTGCGCTACGGGCCTATAGTTGAGGGGAATGGGACCGATGGGACGAATGGGAAACATCGAACACCGGTTGCACTGGCTGGCCAATGCATCGAACTCTGAACATCGAGGGAATGGGGAAAAGGGAAACCGTCCCGTGTGCGGGAAGGGATACTTGCCTAGCTCTTGGGCGGAGGTGGTAGATCGCGATTACCGAAGATGGAGCTGAGGACGACTTCCTTGGTCTTCCATACCAGGGTCATGGTCATGGCCAGGGGCAGCAACGCGAGTAACAGGAGCCAGGCGCGGCGGGTGGCGTAGAGGATGTTCAGGAGGTCGATGACGAAGACGGGCAGTTCGTTGATGGAGGCCAGGGTCTGATAGAGGGCGACGGCGGCGAGGAGGCCGGCGATCAAGCCCAGGTTCATCTGGGTGAAGACCTTAGTCTCAGCGCGCAACATCTCATCGGGCAGCATGGCGGTAAGGCGTTGCAGGAGGAAGTTCAGCGAGATGAGGAAGAACAGGCTGGAGGCGGCCATCACGAGGACGGCCTGGGTGAAGAAGGCGATGCCGGGAAACTGGTTCCACCAGTAGATGAAGGGTGAAAGGCCAAGGTTCACGAGGGCGAAGAGCTTCGTGCGGTCCAGGGCATCCATCCAGATGCGTTCCTGGCGTTGAAAGTGGCTCAACTCATGGAGACCGTAGTAGAGCAGGCCGGTCATGATGACGGGCGGGAGCATGCCCATGGGGCGCAGCCATTCGGTGACGGCGCTCTGAACGCAGGTGATAAGGGTGAGCGGCAGACCCCAGAACAGGGCGGACAAACCTCGCAAGAGCCTCCGCAGGGAGGGCATCAGGTCGGGGTTGGTTCCTGTAGGGGCAGACATGCTGCGCCTAGAATGAAAGATAGGTGTATTCGCGCAAGCCGCGTTCGTAATCATCCAGCAGGCGCATGCCTTCGGAGGGCTTGAGGCGGTCGCTCTTGATGGCTTCATCGACCTGGGCTTTCACCTGGCGGATGAGGTCGCGCTCGTCATATTGAACGGCGGCGAGGCATTGCACGATGGTGTTGCCCTCGATGACTTCTTCGACGTAGTAGCCGCAGGGTTCGTCGGGATCGAGGAACACGTGGACTTCGTTGACGCGACCGAAGAGGTTGTGCAGATCACCCATGATGTCTTGATAGGCACCCATGAGGAAGAAGCCGATGCGGTAAGGCTCGTTACCATTGCCATTCTGTTTGAGGGAATGGAGGGGCAGGGTATCACGGACGTCGCGCAGGTCGATGAACTTGTTGATCTGGCCGTCGGAATCGCAGGTGATGTCCACCAGGGTGCCTTCGCGGTCCGGTTTCTCATTTAACCGGCTGATGGGCATGATGGGGAACAACTGGCCGAGCGCCCAGTGATCCAGCAGGGATTGGAACACGGAGAAGTTGCAGAGGTATTGATCGCCGAGGCTGTCCTCGAGCTTGCGAATCTCCTCGGGGATGTAGGCCTGGCCGCGGAAGGAATCGACGACGGCCTGGCTGATGTCCCAGTAGAGGTTCTCGATCTTGGCCTTGTCGGGCAATTCCATGAGGCCGAGGGTGAACATCTGATGCGCGTCTTCCTTGCGTTCGAGCGCATCGTGATAGGCTTCGAGCTTGTTCAGCTTGGGCAGGTTCTGGCGGATGTCCAATAGCTCTTTGACGAGTGATTGCTCGTTGTCGCCATAAGGCAGATGATCGGCCTGCTGGATCTTGGCGATGGAGCCGAAGACCTCGACGACGAGCACGCTGTGGTGGGCGACGATGGCGCGGCCGCTTTCGCTGACGATGTTCGGATGCGGGACCTGCTCGGCATCGCAGATGTTGCCGATGTAATACACGATGTCGTTCGTGTATTCTTGAAGGGTGTAGTTGGTGGAGCTATCGAAGGCGGAACGGCTGCCATCGTAATCCACACCCAACCCGCCGCCGACATCCAGGAACTCGATGGGGAAACCCATCTTGTGGAGCTTGGCGTAGAAGCGGGTGGCTTCTTGCACAGCCTTCTTCACGGTCAAGATGTCCGGCACTTGGGAACCGATGTGAAAGTGCAGGAGCTTGAAGCATTGCGGGAGGTTCTCAGCCTTGAGCAAGGCGGCGGCTTCGAGCATCTCGGAAGTGCTGAGGCCGAACTTGGCGTTCTCGCCACCGCTTTCAGCCCATTTACCGGCGCCCTTGCTGAGCAGGCGGGCGCGGATGCCGATCATGGGTTCCACGCCGACCACTTTGGAGACGGTGATGATCTGTTTCAGCTCCTCAAGCTTCTCGACGACCATGATGACCTTGCGGCCGAGCTTGATGCCCATGAGGGCCATCTTGATGAAGCCGGGGTCTTTGTAGCCGTTGCAGATGATGAGGCCGCCCATCTGGTTCTGCAGGGCGAGACCGGCGTAGAGCTCGGGCTTGCTGCCGACTTCGAGACCGAAATTGTATTGCTTGCCGGCGTCGAGGATCTCTTCCACGACTTCGCGGAGCTGGTTCACCTTGATGGGGAACACGCCGCGGTACTGGCCCTGATAATTGAATTCCGCGATGGATTTGCGGAAGGCATTATTGATGGACTGGACGCGGTGGCGGAGAATGTCCTGGAAGCGGATGAGCAGGGGGAACTTGAGTCCGCGCCCCTTGGCCTCCTCGATCACGTCGGAGATGTCCACGCTGGCACCGCCTTCTTGCAGCGGCGTGACCGCGACGTTGCCTTGTTCGTTGATGTCGAAATATTTCGCGCCCCAACGATCAACGTTGTAGAGAGTGCGCGCCGCCTGGATGTTCCAAGGAACGGCTCCGTCCTGCTGATTGCTCATTTTTTGCGATGCAAAAGTCGAGCGCACTATAAGGAGTGCGGGCAGGAATTCAATAGGGGTGAGGGAAATATTTGCGGAGGTCAGGCGAGGTAGCTGTGACGGAAAAGTCACAGAAATTGGCTCGACAGGCCAAATGAATGTGGAGATAAAGAAATCATACCTAAGGAGATGTCCAAAGGAGTTGAATCACAGCCCATCTTGCGAGCAATGAGAACCATAAGTTTGGCCCTGTTTTCCCGAGTGTTGGCGGCATGCCTGATGTTTGCCGCCGTGTTTCCAATTGCGGCGGTAACCGGGGGCGACGAATGGCTGAGCCGTGCTGCGGCCAGCGGGATACCGGGCCGGGCGGTGCATACGGCGGTGTGGACGGGGGAGGAAATGCTGGTTTGGGGCGGGGAAGGATTTGGCGTGTCCTATGATTCCGGAGCCCGGTTCAATGCGCGAAGCAATTCGTGGGCGGTGATGTCCACGGTGAATGCGCCAGTTTACCGTTCCAAACATGCGGCGGTGTGGACGGGGACGGAGATGGTGGTCTGGGGCGGGTACAACGGGGCGTTGTTGAATTCGGGCGGACGTTACAATCCGGTGACGGACAGCTGGCAACCGACTTCCCTCACGGGAGCGCCTTCCGCGAGAACTACTACAGTAATGGTTTGGACGGGCACTGAAGTGATTGTATGGGGTGGCACAGGAGTTGGCAGCGGGCTGTTTGGCGATGGGGCGTTGTATAACCCGGCTACGGATACTTGGCGACCAATGAGCCAGACGGGTGCACCATCTGCCCGCGGCGGGTCGAGTTTTGCCTGGACGGGAACTGAACTGGTGATCTGGGGAGGGCATAACAATGTTAATAGCTTGAGTGATGGGGCCATCTATAATCCGCAGACGGATACATGGCGGCCTATTTCCAGTGTAACGGGAGCTAGTGCGCGGACTTGTACCATCTTCCCGTTTTGGACCGGGACGGATTTGATTGTATGGGGTGGTGCGACAGTAAACCTCTCAACTACCTATGGCGACGGAGCCCGCTATAACCCGACCACAGATACATGGACAACGATGTCAAATGTGGGCGCACCGGCAGGCAGAAACCGGGCGGCGATGGTCTGGACCGGAAAAGAGATGATCGTGGCCGGCGGAGCGACAGGCAATCTTTCCAATACCTATATCAACTCAGGTGGACGTTATGATCCGGCTACGGACAGTTGGTCTCCGATGACTCTGAGCGGAGCGCCAAGTGCGCGGGTGCATCACACCGCCGTCTGGACGGGGGCCAGCATGCTGGTTTACGGCGGTTATACAGGGTCAGGTCACGGCAGTGATTGTGTGAGCTATTCGCCGGAGTTTGGCTTCCAGACCATCACGGGTGAATGGTTGTTGGAATATTTCGGGAGTGATTACCGGCACAATCCGGTGGCCTTGGAAGCAACCGATGCGGATCATGATGAAGCCAGCAACCTGGAGGAGTTTCTAGGGAACAGTGATCCGACGGATGCGGAATCGTTCCCGTTGACGGGTGAGTGGTTGCAGCGGGCCAACAATACCGTTGTCCCGGGGCGTTCGATCTATGTGTCGGCCTGGACTGGCAAAGAAATGCTGATCTGGGGCGGCGAAGGTATAGGGATCTCCTATGGTAACGGAGCCCGGTACAAACCAGGCAGCAATACTTGGACACCAATGGCGACCGCCAATGCCCCGCAAAACCGCTCCCGTCACGCCGGGGTGTGGTCGGGAACTGAATTGATCGTATGGGGTGGTTATAATGGTGCGTATCTGCGGACTGGCGGACGCTACAACCCGCAAACGGACACGTGGCAGACGACGTCTCTGACCGGAGCGCCCACCGCCCGCGCCTATCCCGCCATGGTTTGGACGGGGACGGAGGTGATCGTATGGGGCGGTGATGCTGGGGGGACAATATACAATGATGGTGCCATATACAATCCGGTGACTGACACCTGGCGGACCATGAACCAGTCGGGGGCACCGTCTTCCCGCTCCCTCCCGGCGCATGTCTGGACCGGCACGGAGATGATTGTCTGGGGCGGCGGCATCGTGGGCGGACAGCGCGGTGATGGTGCCGCCTACAACCCTGCTACCGATACTTGGCGCACAATCTCCAGTGTCAACGCGCCCAGTGCCCGTTCCTGGCTGCTGCAAAGTGTCTGGACGGGGACGGAAATGATCATCTGGGGTGGCGCGAATCACAACCTGTCACAGACTTTCGGTGATGGGGCCCGTTATAACCCAGCGACTGATACATGGACTGTCATGTCTTCCCAAAACGCTCCGGCCGCCCGCAACCGGCATGCCATGGTCTGGACGGGCAGTCATTTCTTTGTGTTCGGCGGGGCGTTCAACAATTCGTTCTATGTGAACAGCGGGGGACTTTATAATCCAGTGACGGATTCATGGTCTGCGGTCAGTTCCACCGGAGCACCTTCGGCCAGGGTCCATCATCATGCCGTCTGGAACGGGGTTGGTGTCATGATTTACGGCGGTTACACCGGTTCACAGCACAGCATGGAGACGTTCAGTTACTCGCCCTACCAGATATCTGGACTGCCCGCAGGTTGGCTCACGACCAATTTCGGCGTCAACTATCGCCATGACCCGCGGGCGCTGGCTGGGGCAGATCCGGATGAAGATGGCAGCCTCAACACCAAGGAGTTTGAGGCTGGTTCCAATCCGCTGGACGCGCTTTCAGGGTTTGCCAGCAGCATCCATCTGACACCCACGCTCACCTGGAAAAGCGTTCCGGGGGTGAGTTACCGGATATTGCGGAAAGCCTCAACCAGTGCGCCGCAATGGGAAGTCGTGGCGGAATCAGTCCTCGCGACGGAGCAGGTCAGCGTGTATCTGGACACGACCGCGAATACGAGCAACGGCTTTTACCTGATCGAGGCTCTGCCCAATCCATAAACGCGTCCGGTCGCGAAAAGGCTTTGCCTTTGGACGATGACATGGCATGGAGACGTTATGCAAAGCGCAGAACTGCTCAAGCTGGCGGCTTATTGTGACCAGTTGCTCGATACGGCCCAGGTGGAGGATTATCCGGGGGCGGTGAACGGATTGCAGGCGGAGAACCGCGGCCGAGTCACCAAGATTGCCGCTGCCGTGGATGGAAGTCTGGCCACCGTGCGCAAAGCCATCGCGTCGAGGGCCGACCTGCTCATCGTGCATCATGGACTCTTCTGGTCGCCATCCCATCCTTGGACGGGCAAACGCTACGAACTCTTGCGGTTGCTGCTGGAGAACAATATCGCGGTTTACAGTTCACACCTGCCTTTGGATATGCATCTTAAACTGGGCAACAACGCACAGCTATGCGCGGCTTTGAGCCTGAAGAAACTGCAGCCATTTTTCTTCGAGAAGAAAAGATACCTCGGCTTCAAGGCTGCTGCCAAGATCGACCGGGAGAAATTGAATGGATTGCTCCAGCAAGCCGTGAATGGCAAGACGACCATGCTCGCTTGTGGCCCGGCGGTGTGTCGGAGCATCGGAGTTGTGACGGGTGGTGCGGGCGCTGAACTTAAGAAGGCGGCTGCGGAAGGCGTGGATACTTTCATAACCGGGGAAGGACCGCACTGGACTTTTCCGCTGGCGGAAGAATTGGGTGTGAACGTAATCTACGGCGGACACTACGCCACGGAGACATTCGGAGTGAAGGCGCTGTCGGCACACCTTTCCAAAAAGTATGGCGTGCCTTGGGTATTCCTCGATCACCCATCGGGTCTCTGAACCAATCTATTTCACCTTGGTGGCCACGAGAAAGGCATTGAACATGCCCCAGCGCCATGGCCCCAGATTCAGGCCGAACTCCACGGGCGCGGCCACATAACGGTCAGTACAGGAGACGCTCTCCACCCGGCAACCGGCGCGTTCCAGGAAGAAGCTCATCTCCAAAGGATTGGTGGCGATTATGGCATCGTCATCCGGCTGAAAGGCGGCGCGCTTGATTGGCTCCATCCGGTCGAAGCGCACCTGTTCAGGCGTCTCACGGATCTGACGGCGCTTTTCCTGGAGGCGGTTGTAGTTGCTCCACTTCTGGCCGATACCACGCATCCGGGGATGATAGTCACGGAAGCCCAGTACGCGGAAAAAGTTGGGACTCGAGAGTACGATCTTGCCGCCGCGTTTCACCACGCGGACCAGTTCCGGGATGAAGAGCTCGGGCTCTTCCACATGTTCCAAGACGTTCAGGGCCCCGGCACAATCAAAGAAACCTTCGGGGAAGGGCAGTTTGCGACCGTCATAGAGCTGGCAACGCGGGCTGAACTTCACGGCCCGCTGGATGTTCGGCTCGGAGACATCCACGCCATGCGCTTCATAGCCCGCTGTTTGCAGGCGGTTCACCACCTGGCCGACACCACAGCCGACATCAAGCACCCGTCCGCCCGGATCGGCCGGGCGCAAGGTATCAGCGTATTTGGCGTAGAAACCAGCATCCCATCCGGCCAGGAACTCGGCGTATGCCTCGTTCTGCCGGTAAGATTCCTGATGCGATGCAGTGGAGTCGGACATTTACTTGGCTGCCGCCGGCGAGCTGGCGGCCTGTTTTCTTTCACGCAAAGGCCACCAGACGAGCAATCCCAAAGCGGCGGCTATGGAGGCAAAGGTGAGCTTCAGATATTTGGCGGTCGGCTCAAACTTGAACACGACTTCCTTGTCACCGGGCTTCAACTGCACGGCACGCATGATATAATTAGCCCGCAGGAGCGGCCGTTCCACGCCGTCCACATAAACGTGCCAGGTGGGACTGTGACGGTCGTTCAACAGGAGTACGGCGTCTTGGGCCACTTCCACTTTCATGCTTACGCTGCGTGCCTGGATATCGACGTTGCTGACGCTGTTGGTTGCGCCTTCCTTCGGCGGGTTGCCGGAAGGAGCCGGGATGGATTCGGCGATCAGCACCCTGGCCAGTGGATCGAACTCCGGGGCAGAGAGCATGGGTAACGCGGCCTCGCCCATGACGGTGCTGGCGCCATTGGTGCAAGCGACGATATTGGTCGTGCCGCTTTCCCATTGCGTGAAGATCGCCGCCCGAGGCAAGGCACCGGCGTACTCGAAAACGGCCATCGGTCCGTTGGGGGACGGTTGCGTGGTGATGTCATGCGCGCCAATGTTCTTGGTGACGCCAGGTTTGACGGCAAACTGGAATTTCTCCCGCACACTGAAACGGTTTTGTCCGCGATCGAATTGTTGGTTCAAGGCCATCAGATAGCCTTCCTGCCCGAGGATGAAACGGGTGCTGGTCAGCTCCCAAAGCCGGGAGATTTTATAGCTATCCTGTCCGTCTGGCCTGCTGGGCCGGAAATTAGCCATGTAGTTCTCCTCCAATACCGGTGCCCGAGGCATCTGAGTGATGTCCAGGGATTGGATGGAGTAGTATTGGAAATGCTGCTGGAGCCAGTTGTTGAAGATCGGGCCGAGGTTTTCCGAGCCCGGGGCCAGCAAGTAGCGCCGGCTGAGCGGCATTATTTCCGCCGCATTGCGCCAATACGGTGACTGTGACTTCAGAAAATCAACGATGTGATTGGATTCATAGCGATACTTGTAATCATAGAAATTGACCCAAGGCGTATTGGCGCGGGCCATGTCCACGGCAAAGACACCCAAAAGCATGCCCAAGGCGAGTTTGGGTTTGAGCCAGCCGCTCACACCACCCCAGATCACGAGGACTGAGGCCGCCATGAAAAGCAGGGCGATGAAAACTTCTTTTACGCTGTAACTGGCCATCAATTTGGCCGATTCAGGGCTGAACATGGCGGGTTTTTCCAGATAGCTGATCACCTCCGCCGAGGAGGAGGAGTAGATCAGGGCTCCAAGCCCGAAAGCCGCTGTCAGGGCGAAACCGCCATAGACCAGCCGTCGGGCATGTGCGTCCGAGAGTTTTTTGAAAGCCGCCCAGGCCTCGCTCCAGGAACGGTTCTGCGGGCTGCCTGCCAGAAAATAAGCCCGGACCAGATTGTTCAGTCCATAGCCGAACAGGATCAGGACGGAGATGTGCAACGGGTTGGTGAACTTGATGGGATTGCGGATGGTGGAGAAATACGGCAACGCATAAACGAATTTGTAAAATGGCGCAAACCGTCCAAACGCGAGCAATAGAGAGATCAGCCCAGCCAGAGCACAAAACCAGATGATGAGTTTGGGCTCACCGCTGAGTTCTTTGCCATCCTTGCGCAGGCTCTGGCCGACCGCCCAAGCGGCCAGCAACAGCACCAGCAAACCTAGGTATTCCCCCGAACCAGAGTATCGGGTCTGGGGTGCCCCGTCATGCGCCCCCACCGTGCCCCAGTAATCCGTCGGCTGGGGGTTTTGCGGATCATTCATCCGGTATCCGAACAGGCCGGGGATGGCCAAGCGCAAGGTTTCCACCTTGGGCAGACTCCACAGGGTGGCACCCATCCAGCGGTTCTGTTTTTCCTGTTCGGTTTGCGCCATGCCGGCAACTCCTTTCACCTGAGTGCCGATCAGGTTCATGACCGTGTGGGCCGAGAGCAGAAAGGCACACACCGCGATGACGCCCACCTGCAAAACGCCTTTACCGGCGCGCTTGCCCATGGGCTCGCCCGGCTTGGTGAGGGCCAGGGCGAACGCGAACGCAGCGACGAAGAGGCTATAGATGGCCCCGGTATCAAATGCACCCATGATGTTAAAACCGATGCCGGCACCGGCCAGTACTAGCTTCGACCAATGGGGGCGGTTGCGATAACTGAAGAGGGCGGCGAGTGAAAGCAGGATCATGCCCCGGGCGATGGGCCAGGTACCCAGTCCCCAGCAGGCATTCGAGAAGGCATTGGTATTGTAAGCTGCTGCCAAGGCCCCGGCAAAACAGACGGCCGGGTGAAATTTAAGTGTGCGGAACAGCACCCACCCGCAGAAACCCAGGAAAAACAGGGAGAATGCCGGGAAGGTTTTGCAAAAGATCTCGGTGCCGGTAAGGAAATAGTAAAGGTTGCCCAGTTCCGGCTGGCCGCTGGGCTGCTCGATGCCCACCCAGTTCAGGTTTTCCCAATAGCCGGTCAAACCGTCCACGGCGGAGTGTTCCCGGGCTTTGATCATGCCGAAGGGGGCGTCATTGTTGAAATGGACCATGTTCGGTCCCAGCCCTTCATGGAAGGAGATGAGGAGCAGGACCAGCAGGCCGGCCAGCGCCCAAGCCAGATTCATCCAGGGCTTGTTACCAGTCTCCGGTTGCGGACTTTTATTTACGGCCATATTTGCTGCTTAGTTCGGGGCCAGAGGATTAAGTAATCCGGTGCGCGGGCCAATCATAAACTTTGGCTCCGCGCTCATGCCTGCTGGTCGTTCCAGATGGGCGACGAAGCCTGGCGGCACATACGCCCATACCCTACAGACACCTTCCGGGCGGTTTTTGTATGCCCAGTGCGTTTTTTTCCGACCCCCACCTTAAGTAACGAAAATGTGACGCGTGGCCGCTGGACGGATGAACGGGGCGATGCCATCTTACTTTCATGCTGCCCTGCCAAAAAAAGACCATCGCTCCGAGCCGGCGCGATTTCCTCGCGGCCTTGTTCACCGGGATGGCCTGTTGCCGTTTGGGAACAGAGGCATGGGCTCAACCCATGGTGGGCTTGATGGCACCGAGCACAGACGGGAAGTTGACCGTCAGGCTCGCGGATTTTCCCGTCTTGGCCGCGGAAGGCGGCTCCATCGGGCTGATGTATGGCACGGACTACCCGGTGCTTATCAGCCGATTGGCCGCAGAATTCATCGCGATGCGGGGAGAGTGCCCGCATGCGCAGGGGACGGTGATACCGAGCGGAGGCAGTTTCTTTTGCACCAATCACGGCTCGGTGTTCGATACGGAAGGCATCGCATTTTCAGGTCCGGCCGTTGGTACACAATTGCCGCAATATACGCTGACTCACCATGCTGCCAGCGGGCTGCTGGAGATAGTGATCCCGAACATGGCGCACCGGATCACCGTGGTGGCGGTCTCCGGCGCGAACCGGCTGGCGATGACGTTTGAGACCAAGGTGGGGGCGAAGCACGAGGTGCGGTTCCGGGGACAGGTATCCGAAGCTGAGAGTGTTGTGCCGTTCGCTACAAGTCCGGCGGGAGCCTTGACGAATACCGAGCTGAACGGGAATGGCAGCCCGCAGACGATCTATGTGGCACGCTCGGGGCAGAGCGGGTTCTTCATGGTGAATGTGAAGGTGACGCAGTTGTAAGCGGTACGCTTTGAGCTTGGTTCCGGTCGCATTTCGCTTTTCCTTATCCCTTGTGAAGACGTTGATCCTGGCCACGCGCAACAAACACAAGACCGGAGAGATCCAGCAAATCCTGGGGCCGGAATTCCGCTGCCTGTCCCTGAATGAATTTCCGGACGCTCCGCCCATCGAGGAGAATGCGACGACGTTTGGAGGAAATGCCGCCTTGAAGTCAACAGGGCTGGCGCGCTGGCTTGTGGCGACTCCGGGTAAACTGAACGGTATCACGGGAGAAGCTTACGTGCTCGCCGATGACAGCGGGCTGGAGGTGGATGCCCTAAACGGAGCCCCGGGCGTCTATTCGGCACGGTTTGCGAACATGGATTCGGGCAAACCGGGCAACTCACCCGATGGCGAGAACAATGCGAAACTCCTGCGCTTGATGCAGGATGTGCCGAAGGGAAAACGGAGTGCCCGTTTCCGCTGTGCCTTGGCACTGACTCCTTTGGAGCAGAGCGAGAAATGTTCCTCACCGCCCTGTGAGGCAGATGAACTGGAGACCGCCACGCTGATCTTTGAAGGCGCCTGCGAAGGCCGCATGGATACGAAACCGGCCGGTGGTGGCGGCTTCGGTTACGATCCGATGTTCATCCCCGTCGGCTACGACAAGTCGTTTGCCGAACTGGGCGAGGAGGTGAAGAACAACTTGAGCCATCGCTCCAAGGCGCTGGAGAAGCTGCAGCAGTATTTTTCCAAACAGTGATAGTGGCTTGCTTATTTCGCCACCGCTTGCTTGGCCCAAAGCGTTTTCAGATCGGGATGCGTTTCCCGCAAGATATCTGTGATGCTGATGCGTTCCTGTTTGCTCAGGTAATCGTAGCGGGATTCCGGTTCATCACGGTCGAGGGCCTTGCTCAAGCGGGTGTAGATGCGCTGCTTCAAAGGAGCAGGCAAGGCGAGGAATTGCTGGGAGTAAATCAGGTGGCTGCAACGGTATTTGAACATATACCGGTCCAAGCGCAGATCCCGCAGTGAACGACCATCTTTGGTGCGGATGCCGCTGCGCTCATAAACCTCCTGAAAGCCGCTGGTGCCCTGCACGCCGTCCTCGGGCAGAACGGCTTCATCTTTGTAGAGCAGGTGATCCACGACATCTTGCGCAGCACTATCAAAGACGCGTTTCACACTTTCGTAGCTGGGTTCGTCAGTGATTTTTTCTTTCAGGTCCGTTTGCAGGTTTTGCTGATAAGCCAGCATCCGTCGGGCATTGTAGGCCGCGCGGGTGAGCGAGTTATGCATCGCGGTTTGATGCTCGAGGACGAGCAGGGCCACGATGTCGCTGGTGTTCGTGATGACGGTTTCCACCGGGAAGAAGCGCGATAAATCCGTCAGATTAGCGCCTTTAGAATAATCCACGATAAGTTCGCGCTCCTTGTTCAAGGCAAATACATTGCCCTGATGGGTGGAGTTTCCATGTTTGCCGGTCACATACCAGCCACCCCAACGGTCACTAAAGGGCGTGGTGTGGTCCACGACCTTGGAGCCGAACTGGAGCAGGGGATCGCCATTCTCATCCGTGTTAATCGAACGCACAAAGACCCCCGGGATACCGCGTACAAAGGAGCCGCCATGGCAACTGAGACAATCGTTATCGCGCTTGAAGCGTGGCAACTCAACCTTGGCGGCGGGCCGCGGGTCCAAGGTGTAAAAGACGGGGCCTAGTTGCGGATCGAAACTGGCGACTTCCATCAGGCCACCGGGCACCCAACCGATGTAGCAGTCATCATTGAAATAGATGGTGCGCGGATGCTTCGGGGCGATCAGGCCGCGCTGGACACTGGTCTTGGAGAAGACGATGACCTGGCTTTCGATGGGGACGTTCATCTCCTTGAGCAGGAGCCGGACAGCTTCCTTGTCGTTTGCCGGGAGCTTCAGTTTGCCGCTGGCCAGTTTGGTTTCGATCGCTTGCGTGGCGTCCTTCGCCGGTGTGGCCGAGTAATTGATGGGCGCTTGCTCATACTCCTCAAGGCCCTGGCCGCATGCGCTCAGCGAAGCGGCAAGCAAGACGACAGCAGCGATGTAAGCACCAAACCTCATGACGACAGGGCTAACGCTTGTTGGAGTCGCTCCGGCCGTTTGACCAGGTCCGCCAGGGTATATTTGTCCAACGTATCGAAGAACGCATTCCAGGCCTCCAGCAAAGCACCTTTCAGGGTGCAACTTTTGATGAGGGGACAGGTGTTGGTGGCAGCGTCGAAACATTCGATGAATGGCGTGCCCGCCTCAGTCTCGCGCAAGAGCTGTCCGATGCGGATATCCGCCGGTTTCCTGCCCAACGATATGCCACCACCACGACCACGTTTCGCGTTGAGATAGCCCGTTTGCGCGAGAAAGTTCACGGCCTTGGCGACGTGATGCCGGGAGAGCTTGTAAGCTTCGGCCACGGCATCCACGGAAAACTGCTTGTCACCGTTCAGCGCAGCATACATGAGGATGCGCAGCGAATAGTCAGAGAAAAGTGTGAGGTTCATGGTCAGTTGGCGGGCTGGGGCTCCAGCGGTTTTGGTTTGCCGTACGTGCGTTGGCCCAAAGCGATGGCCGTGCCCAGTTTCTCAGCCGGGACAGGGACGCCGCAGGCCATACGCAAGCGCAGGGCAATGTTTTGGGCGAACTGGATCATTTCACCGGCACAACTGGCCGGGAGCCAGATTTTGCAATTATGCTCCCAGAGGCCAAGCCAAACTTGAAAGTGTTCCTCTTTCAAGTTGAGCGGCATGTGCTTTCCAACCATGGGGCCGCTGTAGGCAGGCGGGCCACCGGCGATGGTGCTCCAGAAATCGGCGATCTTTTCCAGATGATGGGGCCAATCCTTGATGTGCTCGGTGAAGATGGGCCCGAGCACCTGATGCTGGCGTACATCTGCATAGAAATGGTGCAGAAGTTTCAGCAAGACCGGACGCCCACCCAAGCGGTTCAAGAGATTGTCATGCATACCTATATAATAGATGCATCAAGAATACTTCTATTCAATCTTTTTCACTGAGCCGATTTGGCGCAGGGCTAGCCATTTATTGACACAAGCAGATGGTGAAGTGTGGCAACTGATGCGTAGTGCGGAGTTTTGTTCGCGGATAAGAAGAGCTTGTTAATTTATGAAACATACATCTCTGAAACTAATGGCTGCCACGACGGGTTTGCTCCTCGGAGCCACCGCGCAGGCAGAGGACTGGACCAGTCAGGCCATCGCGCCGGTCACCAACCCCATCTTCTTTGAGTCGCCTTTGATCCAAAGCGAGGTGCGACCGATATTTGCGTATCATCGTCTGGATAATGCGTTCTTGGGCACGGACGTTGATGTGCGGGTCTATGCCTTGCAACTGCGCTATGCGGTGAATGACCGGCTGGCGATCATCGCCACCAAGGACGGCTTCATCGAGTTCAACCCGGAGGTGGGACCAGCCCAGAACGGTTGGGCGGATATCGGCTTCGGTCTTAAGTACGCGGTCTACAAGAATGACGAGCAGCAAGCGGTCATCACGCCAGGCCTGACCTTTGAACTGCCCTCCGGCAATCAAGATGTGTTCCAAGGGAATGCGTCCGGTGAGTTCAACGTTTTCGTTTCTGCCATCAAAGGCTGGGACAAGTTCCACCTGACGGGCAATCTGGGAGCGCGGATTCCCATCGACATGGACAAGGAGACGGCCAACGTGCGTTACAGCCTGATGGCCGACTACTACACTTGCAAATGGTTCATCCCGTTCACGACCATCAACGCTGTGACCACGCTGACGGAGGGCAATCAACTGCCGTTCAACTCCGAGGGTTTCGACCTGATCAACTTCGGCAGCACGAATGCCGGTGGCCGGACCCAGGCGGCTTGGGGCGTGGGCTTCCGCTCCCGTCTGTTGGAGAATGTGGACTTGGGCTTCGCCTATGAGCGCGGCTTTGCCCCGAACAATGATATCTTCAAGGACCGGTTCACGGTGGACTTGGTCTGGCGCTTCTAAAGGCTCACGAGACTTCGCGAACCGTGGATGAATAAAATTCATCCACGGTTTTTCTTTGGAGAAATCCAAGGAGATTGAAAAGTGAAGCAATATTTGACGAGGGCAGGGGGTTCCTCCACTTTGGCAACGTATGAGCCAAATGCTGGAATCTTGCCGGGCATTGCCGCAACGTGATTACAAAGTGGGCGAGGAAGTCATCCATGAAGGGCAAAGCACCGGGCACCTCTATGTGCTGGTGGAGGGCAAGGTGGAGATCTGCAAAGGGGATGTGCAGGTCAGCCGGGTCTCGGAGCCGGGCGCGGTTTTCGGCGAGATGTCCGTGCTGCTCAATCAGCCGCATATGGCCACGGTGAAGTGCCTGACGGACTGTAAGTTTCTAGAAGCGGAGAATGCGCGGCAGTTCTTGGATGCGCATCCGGAGGTGACTGTCATCGTGGCCGAGATGCTGGCGCGACGGTTGAGTTCATTGACGCGGTATCTCGTGGATTTGAAACATCAGTTCGAGGATCAGAAAGATCACCTGAGCATGGTGGATGAGGTGTTGGAGAGTCTGCTGCATCATCAGGGTAAGGTGAAGCGGAAGGAGGGGTGAGTTTAGCTTGCGAGGAGAGTGATAGAAAACTTCCAACACCGTTGTGCGGTTGGACGTTGCTGCGGACGAGACGTCCGCGCTTGTATGTTGGGCTGGTCATCTGAAAAGGTGGCACCTTAAGGGCACTTG
>CAZPUL010000077.1:0-15808 GCA_964589735.1 uncultured Verrucomicrobiota bacterium
CAGGCGCGTAAAAAATCTCACTCCCACCCCTTGACCAGCAACACCGTATCTCCACTACAAAGCCATTGTTTCCTGGCCGGCTTGGGAGGTCCAGGTGGCTTGGTTGTTTTCCAAGTCGAGTAGGATGAAGGCGGGTTCGGGACCGATTTGACGGCCGGTGTTAAAGACCCACGTGCCGTTGACCTTGTCGATCCACGAACCTTCGTTGCGAAAAGGGGATTGATGGATGTGACCGCTCAAGACCATGTCAGGCTTATACTGCTGGATCCATTCGACGAGGTAAGGATCACCGGCGAAAGTTTTGCCAGTCCAGCTTACCTTGGTCTGATCGGGCGGGGAGTGATAGATCCATATCCAGCGTTTCTTAGGCCGGGCCGCATCGCGAGCTATTAGTTCGCCGACTTCCTTGCGGGTGACATGGCCATCCCACCACGGACAGATGGTGAAGAGGCATTCATCCTTTTCCCAGAAATCACCATCTACCAGTGTGCCCGCTTCGCGGGCTTCGAGAAGCCAGGTCGCGATGGTTTCATTCTCTGAATTGTGATCGGTGCCATCGTGATTGCCCGAGCAGACAAGCAGAGGTTTCTTGCGGACGATGCGGTCGAGATATTTGAGCACCACGATGGACTGGGATTCCCGATCCACCAGTGAGCCAAGGTCAAGAAGATCGCCCGCGATGATGACGAGGTCGAATTGTTCCGCGACGTGATGCACCCAGTCCCACTGTTTCAGAGCGTAATGCAGGTCAGCGACGACAAGGCATTTCATGGCGAATAAGGGGAACGGCTTTTCCTGATGCTGATAATCACCTTGAAGCGACGAGGTCGCAAGCGGGATGATTCAAAATCAGGCAGACTTGCCTTGAAAGTTATTCATGCAAGGCGGAGGAAACAGTCGCTATCTAGGCGCCCCCAAAAAATGACTTAGGCTAGAAAGCCGGAGATCTCTTCAAGTGTCGTCTCGCCATCGAAAGCCCGGAGGACGGCGTTGACGGCGAGGGAACGCATGCCGTGTTGCTCGGCGAGGTCGTGGATCTGGTTGCTGGGAGCGTTGGCGGCGACGAGGCGTTCGAGCTCCGGATTCATCACGAGCAGTTCCGTGATGGGGAGGCGTCCTTGGAAGCCGGTGAAGGCACAGGCGGCGCAACCGGAACCTTTGCGGAAGAAGGCGCGATCCAAGTCGAGACCTTCGAGGCGGGCCAGATACATGGGGCCGGGCTCGTAGGGGATGGCGCACTGTGTGCAGTTCTGGCGGGCGAGCCGGAGATTCATCGCACCCAAGGTCGCACTGGCGAGGAGCTGCGGGTCCACATTGAGATTGGACATGCGGGCGAAGGCCCCGGCGGCAGTGCCACTGTGGACCGTGCTCAGGACCAAGTGGCCGGAGAGGCTGGCCCTGACGGCAATACCCGCCGTTTCTTCATCCCTGATCTCACCGATCATGATCACCTGCGGGTCGTGACGCAAAATGGAGCGGAGCGCGATAGGGTAGGTGAAGCCTTGGGCGACATTCACCGTGGCCTGATTCACTCGGGGCAGCACGGATTCCACCGGGTCTTCTACCGTGGTGATGTTCAGGCGCTGGCCTTGGGTGTTCACCAGATGGGTGAGCGTGGAGTAAAGTGTAGTGGTTTTGCCGGAACCGACCGGGCCCGTGAGCAGCAGCAACCCGTGCGGCCGGGAAATCAGGTTCACCCACTGGTTCAAAGTATCCGGATCAAACCCGAGGGACTGGACGCTGAAGCGTTGTTCACCCGGGCGGAAGAGGCGGATGGAAATCTTCTCACCGGCGACCATGGGGGAGAGCGAGACGCGCATCTCAAAGCCACCCATGGCGGGATCAGCCTTGGCCTTGCCCTCCTGCGGCACGCGATGCTCGTAGATCTTGAGGTCGGCCATGACCTTAACGCGGTTGGCCAAGGGGCCTTTCAGATGGGCATGCAGCTTTACGACATCATGGAGCATGCCATCGATGCGGAAGCGGACGAGCATGTGGTCTTCAGCAGGGTCCAAGTGGATATCGCTGGCCTTGGCGTCGAGGGCGTCGAGGAGGATCAGGTCGAGGAGATAACGGGCCTCGATGGTGAATTCTCCGGTCTTGGACAGGTAATCCATCGTCCGGGCACCCCGACCCACCGGCAGTTTGGCGGCAGGCGCGGCACGTTTGCCCTCAGTGGAGAGCATTCGTCGCAGGCTGTCGAACAATGGCATGGAGGTATCTAACGGCAGAGCAGGGATAGTCGCAATGATGAATCAGCTTATAAAGCCTCGATCCCATCCTTAAAGCTACAGGGAAGCCGCAGCAGATTTCTCTCCCTATATGTGTGCTGGTAGCCTAGAGTGAGCCTGTTGTTTAGACATTTGAATACATGATACCGAAGTTATTTTCTGAGTTAGGTCTGTCGCCGGAAATGCTGAAAGCCATCGACAAGCTGGGCTATGAGCAGGCATCACCCATCCAGGCGGCGGCCATTCCCGTCCTGTTGGAAGGCAAAGACATCGTCGGCCAGTCCCAGACGGGTTCCGGCAAGACGGCGGCGTTTGCCATCCCGGCCGTGGAAAAGGTGGACACCAAGGTGCGCGGAGTGCAGATCCTGATCCTCTGCCCGACGCGTGAGCTGGCGGTGCAGGTTTCCGAAGAGGTGCATAAGCTGACGCTTTTCAAGCGGGGCATCCAGGCGCTGCCGATCTACGGCGGGCAATCGTATGAGCGGCAGTACTACGGGCTGCAACAAGGGGCGCAGATCGTCATCGGCACGCCGGGACGGTTGATGGATCATATGCGGCGCGGGACGCTTCGCCTGGACAAACTCAAGATGATCATCTTGGACGAGGCGGACGTGATGCTGGACATGGGTTTCCGCGAAGACATCGAGGTGATTCTGCAAGCCTTGCCGCCGGAACGGCAGACGGTGTTCTTCTCGGCGACGATGCCGCGACCGATCCAGGACCTCATCAACCGGTTTGCGAAGACGCCGCAGAGCGTGAAGATCGAGCAGAAGGCGATGACGGTACCGACGGTGGAGCAGCACTATTACGAAGTGGACCGCCGCTTCAAGATCGAGCTGCTGACCCGGCTCATCGACATCCATGATCTCAAGCTGGGCATCATTTTCTGTAACACGAAGCGGATGGTGGATGACCTGGTAGATCATCTGAATGCGCAGGGGTATTCGGCGGATCGTTTGCATGGTGACATGAACCAGAACCAGCGCGATCGCGTGATGATGAAGTTCCGCAAGTCGGGTCTCGAATTCCTGGTGGCCACGGATGTGGCGGCACGCGGCATCGACGTGAACGACGTGGAGGTGGTGTTCAATTACGACCTGCCGTACGACGTGGAAGATTACGTGCATCGCATCGGTCGCACAGGGCGAGCGGGGCGCAGTGGTCGCGCGATCTCGTTCATCTCGGGGCGCGAGCTGTTCCAGATCCAGCACATCGAGCGTTATACGAAGATGCGCATCCAGCGGGGCAAGGTGCCGACGCAGGATGAGGTAGACCAAGCCAAGACGAGCGTGTTCCTGACGAAGCTGCGAGCGACGCTGACGAGCGGCGAATACAAGAAGCAGGATCATTTGATCGAGCGTTTGCTGGAAGAAGGATTTACTTCCACGGATATTGCCTCGGCGCTCATCCATCATATCCAAGGGGCGGATGAAGAGCCGGTCTCGCAACCGACGGAGCGGGAAGAGCCGCGAGGCGGGTATGGTCGCGATGACCGCCGGGGTGGTTTCCGGGAAGAGCGGGGCGGGTATCGTGAAGAGCAGCCGCGCTATGGTCAGGGCCAAGCCCGGGGTGGTTACGGGGACAACCGGTATGATGAGCGGCCTGCCGCCCGCCCGTCAATGGAGCGTCCACTGGCATCAAGGCCGGTCGCACCGCGTCCGGCACCGATTGCGCGGACAACAGCGACCCCAGCCCCCAAACCCGTTTTGCCAAGACCGGCGACGATTGCGACCACTTCGGTGGCGGTGAAGGAAGCGGTGGCGGCGAGTGTCAAGCCCGTGGAACCGAAGCCGACGCCAGTGCCAGTTGTAAAAGCAGAAGCGTCCGTGGCACCGAAGCCGGAAGTGAAACCTTTCGTGCCGAAGGTGAAGCCACCGGAAGCTGCCGCTACGTCTGCGCCGGTGTTGGTGCCCAGCTCCAGCAAGGTGAAGCCGATGATGCGCATCCCGGAGAAGCGGGAATTGATCGAAGATCCTGTGCCGGTGCGGTCACCAAAAGCGAGCCGGAAGACGCCGGATTTCCAGAAACGCCTCTACATGAACGTGGGTGAGGCCATGGGTGTTACGGCAGACGATGTGGTGCAGGCCATCCAAGGTGAGACCGGTTTGCCCGCGAAGGTGATCGGCACCGTGGACATCCGCGAGAAGCATCTCTTTGTGGATGTGGCGGCGGAGCATGCGAACAGCATCTTGGCCAAGCTCAAGCGTACCCAGATCAAGGGACATAAGGTGAAGGCGAAGGAAGCGTAGGCTTCGCAATGTCCAATGACGAAATCCGAATGACGAAGGAATAGGGAAGTTTCCCAAGGTCTTATTATAACAAATTGCCGGTGCAAACAAAGTTTGCACCGGCAATTGTTCTTTAAGGCATTGAATTACTTCGTCTGGCCGGTGCTGCGGAGGATCTTCAGGACTTCGGGGGTCTTGTAGTGGCGCTTGAGGCCGACTTCCGTGAGCATCCCGCCGGGGACGCGGGCGATGAATTCCGGGAAGCATTTTTCCACGCGGTCCTTCTGCAGTTTTTGGCCAGCCTTGGTGGCCCAGAAATCTTCTTCGAGCTTGGTGAGGGCGATGGCGGCTTCGTCGTTGGACATGCTCTCGCGCTTGGCCAGCAGCCAAACGAGTTCTTTGTCACCGGGCAGGCTGACGGGGAAGGGAATGAACTTGAGTTTGACCTCTTGCTCATCGCTGGCTTCGTTCGTGGCGTTCGGGTTCACCTTGATCTCACTGGTGAACTGGGTGCCGTCCGGCATCGCGACTTCTACGGTGAGGGTCTGTTCCTTCTTGTTGGGCTTGATCGTCACATCGCCATCGCCAAAGGAAGCGGCGAGCTGTTCTTTCACCTCGGCGATGCTCTTGGCGTCGAGATCGGGCAGGGCGACTTTATCGCAGAAGGTCTCAAAGGCTTTGGTGCGCGCCTTGGATTTCAATTCGTTTTCGATCGCCTGATAAATTTTACCCGCGAGTTTCGCATCATCGGTGGCCTTTGGGAGAATCTGTTTGAGAAGATTCAGGAGCTGAAGTTCGGTATTTTTCTTCGGTTCTTTTTTCATACGTCGGAAAAGGAGGCGTTGTTGTGCCAAATGTGTCCGTCTCGTGCAATGCCGGACGCATTAAATTTTTTGGGACCTCGATTCGCTATCGTCGCGTTGTCTTTCGTTAAAAGGTTAAAAGCGTTGAATCGTTAGAACTTTTTGCGATTCAACGCTTTTAACGAATCACTTTCTCATATTTCTCGGCTCGCTTTTGGAAAGGGGAATGGCATATTGCGGCGCATGAAATCCATTTTGAAGCTGGCGGCGGTGTTTTGCCTCGGAGCCGTGATGAGCACGCAAGGGGCGGAGACTGCCTCGATGAAGCTGGTCACGGAGGGGTTGGTTTCGCCCATGATTTTGACGTCCATTCCCGATGGTTCGGGCAATCTGGTGATCGTGGACCAGGTGGGCACGGCGCATCTCTACACCAAGGATGGCAAGCTGGCCGAAGAACTGTTCCTCGATCTGCGGCCCAAGATGACGAAACTGCGCGAAGGGTTTGATGAGCGTGGATTCCTCGGGCTGGCGTTTCACCCGAAGTTCAAGCAGAACCGGAAATTTTACGTGTATTACAGCGCACCGATCCGGACCGGAGCGCCCGAGAAGTGGGATCATACGAGCCACATTTCCGAGTTCACAGTGCATGCGAAGAATCCAAAGCAGGCGGATGCCAGCTCAGAGCGCATCGTGATGCAGGTGGATGAGCCTTCTTTCAACCACAACGGCGGACGGATCGCGTTCGGACCGGATGGTTATCTTTATATCGGTCTGGGTGATGGTGGCAGCGGCAATGACAAGGGCATCGGTCATGGACCGAAGGGCAACGGGCAGGACAAGGACAACATCTTGGGCAAGATCTTGCGCATCGATGTGGACGGCAAGCAGCCGTATGCGGTGCCGCAGGACAATCCGTTCGCGAAGGGCGGCGGCAAACCGGAAATCTACGCGTATGGCATCCGCAATCCGTGGGGCATCTCGTTCGACAAAGGGGGCAAACGGGAGCTGTTTGCGGCGGATGTGGGCCAGGGCATGTTCGAGGAGATCAACATCATCGTGAAGGGTGGCAATTACGGCTGGAACTTGCGCGAGGGATTGATCGGGTTCAACCCGGAAAATCCCATCAAACCGCCGGAGACGCCTGCAGCCACGGCGGCGGATGGCGGCAAATTCATCGATCCGATCGTGGCGTATAAGAACCGGGCGGGCAATCCGGGCGGCAGCGGCACGGAGATAAAAGGTACGAGCGTGACGGGCGGTTATGTGTATCGCGGCAAGGCGATCCCGGCGCTGGAAGGCAAGTATGTGTTCGCGGACTGGACGCGGAATCCGGGTGTGCCGGATGGCGTGGTCATCGTGGCTACCCGGCCGAAGGATGGCGCAGGCCAGTGGCCGTATGAGGCATTGACGGTGGACAATCTGCCGAATGGCAAGCTCGGCGGTTATGTGACGGCCATGGGTGAAGACGAAGCGGGCGAGCTGTATGTGCTGCTGAACGGACGCAACGCCGTGACGGGCAAGACGGGCAAGGTCTATAAGATCGTGCCAGCGGGAACGAAGTAAGAGAATTTACGAGTTGTCACTGTAATACGAAAGCGGAGGTACAATATGAAATTGAGTGTGCTATTGGGGATGTTGGTGATGGCGGGGTCATTGCTGGCGGCGGATTATGATGTGTATGTGGGGACGTACACGAAGGGCGACAGCCGGGGCATCTATCGCTTGCGGTTGAACGGAACGACGGGGCAGTTGACGGCCAAGGCGCTGTCGGCCACCTCCCAGAATCCGTCTTTTCTCGCGCTGCATCCCACGGGGAAATATCTGTATGCGGCGAATGAACTCGGGCCGGTGGGCAGGGTGTCCGCTTTCAGCATCAGTCCGGATTCGGGCGCGCTCACATTCTTGAACGACGCAAGCGCGCAGGGAGACGGTACTTGCCACCTCACGGTGGACAAGACGGGACGACATCTGCTGGCGGCGAATTATGGCGGTGGCAGCGTGGCGGTGTTTCCAATCCTGGCTGATGGCCGGTTGAAAGAGTCTTCAGACTTCGTGCAGCACAAGGGTTCCAGCCTGGATCCGAAGCGGCAGAAGGGGCCGCATGCGCATGGCATCTATGTGGATGAGGCAAATCGGCACGTGTATGTGCCAGACTTGGGGCTGGACCAGGTGGTGATCTACAAGTTCAACGTGGCCAGCGGCAAACTTACCCCGGCTGATCCGGCAGCGGGAACAGTGACACCCGGTTCCGGGCCAAGGCATTTCGCGCTGCATCCGAAGGCGGATTTCGCCTATGTCATCAACGAGATGACTTGCACGGTCACCGCCTTTTCCCGGGACGAGAAGAGCGGGGCTTTGACAGAGATCCAGTCGATCTCGACTTTGCCGGAAGGAGTGACGGTGTTGCCGGCCTTTAGCACGGCGGAGCTGGAGATGCATCCGACGGGCAAGTTCCTGTATGGCTCGAACCGTGGGCATGACAGCATCGTGGTCTATGCGGTGGATGCGAAGACAGGTCAATTGACGCTGGCGCAGCATATCCCGACGGGAGGCAAGACGCCGCGCAATTTCGCCGTGAGCCCGGATGGGAAATGGCTGATCGCAGCGAACCAAAGCTCGGGCAATCTCGTGGTCTTCAAGATCGATCCGAAGACGGGCAAGCTGAGCGAGACGGGAAATTCGGCGGCAGTGCCGAATCCGGTGAGCATCGTTTATCGGAAGAAGTAGGCGGTCGCAGACAATCTTGGGCCAGCCGTGGAACGCGGCTGGCCTTCTCCTTTTTCAAAAGACGTGAAAAAATCAGCACTCATCAAGAAGATCATCGCGCAATTGACGGCGGATCTGGGGATTTACTACAAGGCGGCGCTGACGGCGCGGGAGGATGCCACGGACCCGCAGAGCAAGGCGGAGAACAAGTATGATACGCGCGGGCTGGAGGCGTCGTATCTGGCGCGGGGGCAGTCCAAGCAGGCGGCGGAGACGGAGGCATCCATCGAGGAGTTCCAGAAGATGCCGGTGAAGGATTTCGGACCAGAGGAGCCGGTGAACATCGGGGCGTTGGTGGAGTTGGAAGGCAAGGGCGAGAAGATGCTGTATTTCATCGCATCACGGGCGGGAGGTCTGGAGGTGGTGCATGAGAAGCGGGAGATATTGGTCATCACGCCGCAGTCACCTTTGGGACAGGAGTTGCTCGGGAAGAGGCAGGGCGAGCGGATCAAGCTGGAGATCGCGGGGACGAAGAGTGATTACAAGCTGGTGGCGGTGAGTTAAATGGGGCGTATCCTGACATTGCCCCGGAAAAGGCGTGTGAAAAAGGGGCTTGACCATTGAAACTGAAGAGTGACGCAACCCTTTCGGGGTAGTGGTTTCTATGGTCGTTACCCAGGGTAGCTCGTGCCTCGCAACCCTGGGCTGATTGATTTGAACCCCGTTGGGGTTCTTGGTTTGGCGACGAATAACGCGATGGATGCGGAGTGGTTCGGGACAGATGGATGGAGAGTGCAAGCTGCGTTTGGCGTTGCGCGGTGTGCTGCTGGTTTGCGGAAGGTGAAGCGGCTTAAAAGCCGCGCTCCTTATGCATGTTTTACTTTTTCCCAGGTGAGGTTGAATCTTGCGAGGTATTTGCGGAGGCGGTCGGCGTCGTTGGGGGTTTTGCGTTGGGTGCGGGTGACATTGAAGAGCTGGCGGCCGGCTTCGCTGAGGGTGTGAGATTTTTGGCAGATCTGGATGACGTGGTTGAGTTGGACGCGGTCGAAGGTGTCGATCTGGGCGATCTCTTTTTCATTCAGCACCGAGGCCAGAGCGGCTGCGGTGTCGTCTTCATTGGCAGGTGTTTTCCATGCTTGGCGGAGGCGGGCGAGTTCGGCTTCGAGGACGTCCGGACCGATGCGGCCGCCGATGGCGAGGGTGGCCATGCGGGTGACGCAGGCGTTGAGGTCGCGGAAGTTGCCGGACCAGGTGGCTTCATTGGAGCGGGCGAATTCCAAGAAACGTTCGCGGACTTCCTTGCTCATGGTCACGCGGCGGCTGTTCTTGGTGGCGTAGCGGTCGAGTTCGTAGTCGAGGTTCGGTTCGATGTCTTCGTGGCGGTCGCGGAGGCCGGGGAGTTGGTAGGTCCACAGATTGATGCGGGCGAGGAGGTCGTCGCGGAAGGTGCCTTCACGGACGCGGACGGCGAGGTCGCGGTTCGTCCCGGCGATGAGCTGGAAATCACTGGTGACCTCCTTGTCGGCACCGAAAGGAGTGAAGCGTTTTTCTTCGAGAGCGCGGAGGAGCATGGCTTGTTCATCGCTGCCGAGTTCACCGATCTCATCAAGGAAGAGGAGGCCGCCATCGGCAGAGCGCAGGAGGCCGGGGCGATCTTTCAGCGCGCCCGTGAAGGAGCCTTTCACATGGCCGAAGAGGGTGCTCATGGCGGAATCGCCACGGAGGGTGGCGCAGTTCACTTCCACGAAAGTGCCGCTCAATTTGTGGCGGAGCTTCTTCAATTCATAGATGCGTTTGGCGAGTTGGGATTTACCGGCACCGGTCGGGCCCATGAGAAGAATGGGATCGCGGGAGGCGATGGCAACATGCTCGATCTGTTCGATAAGGGCGTTGAAGCGGCGGTTTTTGGTTTCGATGCCAGATTTCAGGAAGGTGTGTGCTTCCTTCACTTCACTGGCGAAACGGGAGGCGAGTTTATCGTAGGTCGAGAGATTGAGGTCGATGATGCGATAGGTGCCATCCGGAGATTTGCGGGAGTCTTTGGGTGAGGCTTGGATGAGGCGGCCGGGGAAGTGGCGGGATTCCGTGAGGAGAAACAGGGCGATCTGCTGGATGTGGGTGCCGGTGGTGATGTGGATGTAGTAGTCTTCCAGGTCCGGCATGAAGCCATACTTCTTCGTGAAATCATGGAGATGACCGTAAACTTCTTCGAGATCCCACGGGTCTTTGATGGGCAGTTCACACAGATCGACCCGCGTGCCTTCGGAGACGCGGCGGATGTCGGCGGCGACGCATCCGGCGATGTCTTTGTGTTCAGGCGAGTGGATGAGTTCAACCCGGGAGAACTTCAGGTCCTTTTGGTTGGCGAGGGAAACGGTGGGGCGCCATTTGTTCCAACGCTCCTGATGAAAGCCGGAATCCAAGTGGCTGCCGACGATGCCGATGAGGACGTTTTCAATCCTTGCCATAGCGAGAAAGATATAAGGCTAGCCTGTGGGATACAATTGGGAATTATGAGGTATGGGTCATGATTTTTTGATTTTTGAGTTTAAGTGGCTTATTTGGAACACTTTAGGTGTTTTAATGGCAGTGGAAAACGGGTTGGCACGGAAGGTGTTATACGAGAAATGCAGAATGAGGAAGTAAGAATGAAGAGACCAGGGAAACATCGAACATCCAACATCGAACTCTAAACATCGAGAGGGGGACGGTTAGCGCCGTCTCACGACGGCGGCTACGAGTGGAGTGTGTCGAGGACGCCCCGACCTAACCGGCGCGGGGTTCAGGACGATTAAGAATTGAGGGATTTATGAAGCGCGAGGAACTGGAGAAAATCATGGAATGGCAGAAGCGGGCTTATGGCTTGCTGATGTGGCTTAATAATGCGGCGCGCTCCAATCCGGCGATTTTGTCAGCTGAGGCCGTGGAACAGATGTCGGTGGCGGAGAGTTGTGTAGGCTGGATAAATCATCACTTGAATTCGTTGCCGCGGGAATTTTGGCCGGAGCCGTCGGAAGTGGTGCCGTTTGCGCGGTTGTTTTCGTCGTTCTTTGCGACGTCATTTCGGGTTGGGCAAGTTGGCCGTCGAGATTCCATGCGAACGGAAACGGGTTTGATTGGAGGCGCGAAAGAGCCAAAGAATGGGCGCAACAAAAAGCACTTGGAACGCAGGCGGAAGTTAGCAGCGTTAGTTTTAAAGCGGGCAGCTTTGATAAGTCTGGTTGGGGAAGCAGGCGTGAAAGCAACAGTTGCTGATCTGGATGAATTAATCAATTCGACCGAGTTAGGGGCAAAGGTGACGTTGTGGACATACGCTTGCGAATTGAAGCGCCGTACAGAGTATGTCTCGCAAGGAACGGCGGTGCATGAGCTGTGGCGGGAATTGGACGAGAAGACACGGAAGGGGATGGACGTGGAGATGGTGTGGAAAGCGAGAGAGCAATTGATGGCTGCCTTTCAGACGGGCATCGTATGAAACTAACAAAGGAACAAATAGCTAAGTTGCTGGAGGCTTTGTACGAACTGGACGTCAAGGCGGCTCCGCATGGGTTGTATGCCATTCGGGAGCATCAGGCGAAGGAAGGAGAGTTTCATCCGCAGTTCAAGATGGAATGGGATCTCGCTTTGCGTCCGGTGTTGAAGGAACTGAAGTGCAATCCGCAGCGGATACGCTGGATGCAAAAGGATGAAAACTATTTCTCCTTCCAGGACACCTCGCCAATTTTGGGCCTGGCAGTTGCCCGCTGCTCTAAAATCAAAGTGCGGCGATTTGGAAATGCTTATCGAGTGGATCCGCACCATGATTTCTCGGAACGGTGGAATGCGAACAGAATGGAGAAGTTGCTGGCGTGGGCGACAGAATACGAAAAGTACCTGCTGCTTTTCATGGGATTCTCGGATGAGAAGAGGCCGTTCGTGCAGGAGTTGCAAGAATTGGAGACGACGAAAGCATTTCAGGAGAAGATGGCGGAGCCGCTCCGGCGCGTGTGGGATGATCCGCATGGGCGGGGATTCAAGGTGATGGTGAGTTTGTGGTATGCGAAGGGATGAAATATGGCTGATAAAAAGCAAATCGAAGGAATGCAGGTTTATGGGATTCTGCCAAACTTAGCATTGCAAGAGCCATTTGAATGCGAGTGGATTGCACTTTTGCCTGGTTCTGATGAGAGAATGCTGGCGATAGCCAGCAAAGATCGGACCGTTCGGCAAATGCTAAATGGCTTCTACGAACAAGATGGTAAAAGATGCGAGGTCGCTTCTTTGGTGGTTAAGAAAGATGCACCACCATCTGTGGATTTAACGGCTTTGATGAGTTTCAGAAATCTCTTCGCAATGTCATGTATCCTGAAAGGGTGGCAATCATCCGCTGGCCAATTGAATGTTTTCCACCCACTTTATGCGGATTATTTCGATTTCTATCCGTTTAGGCCCGTAGGTGATGGGATTCACATCCATCACCTTGGGGCTGCACTGAGTTCTTGGAACTCGACGAAGCGTTTTCGTGCACAGAGAAACGCGGATTTGCCATCATTTAGCCACGGTCTGCGAGCTGAGCCTGACAAAGATTTACGTGGCTATCTTATTCCTGCTTGGAAGCAGCAGTTTGTTGATGGTGGCGATAAATGGGATAGTCTATTTCGATCACTAGCAGTTGCTTACCATGCCGCAGGGTTGCCAAAGAAAAATCTGATGTGGCATTACGATTTCGGGGTGAGTATCGCGCTTTGGGTTAGTGCTTTCGAGACGCTTTGCCACCCAGGCAAATCAAAACAAGTTAAACCTATAGACGTTTTGAAACTGCTGGCACCCACTAAACTTTCCGAGGATGAGGGGTTGAGCTCTGAATTCACTATTAAAGTTAAGGATAAGCCGATAACGGTCAATGCGGTGCAGTATCTGTATTGGAAACTGAATGGAGCTAGAAATTGTTTTCTTCACGGCGATGCATTTCCACAAGAAAAGCTTTTCTTGGGAACAAAAAACAATCCTGTGATGCTAACGCAGGTCGCACCGATTTTGTTCAAAGCTGCGTTACTCAACAAATTCAACCACTTTTCCGGGGAAGATGAGATGGAGAGTGATGCGTCTGTAGTTTTCACTAAGTTGCTGGAAAAGCGCGCATTCAGCAAAGCTGTTTCGTTTTTGATTAATGGCAAAAGGGACTGATTTTGTATGAACACGAAAGATTTGATTCGTTTAGGGGTGCCGCCGGGGGATGCGACGCGGCGGGGGGTGGATTTTATTTCGCGGTATATCTTGAAGGGGTTGGACAAGTCCAAGTTGTTGGCGGAGGCGGAGGCGATTGTGAAGGATCCGGCGCGGTTCGTGGAGGATGAGTTGCGGGGTGAGTTCGCGCAGGCGTTGGTGCGGACGCAATCGGCGGGGGCGCTGCGGCAGACGCATGCGGGGTGGCAGCAGTGGGGCGAGGGGCTGGAGCCGGAGGCGGTGAACCAGATGGCGCGGGCGTGTCAGCTCCCGGTGGCGGTGCGCGGGGCGTTGATGCCGGATGCGCATGTGGGATACGGGCTGCCGATCGGCGGGGTGCTGGCGACGGAGAATGCGGTGATCCCGTATGCGGTGGGGGTGGATATCGCGTGTCGCATGAAGTTGACGGTGCTGGATCTGCCGGTGCGGGAGCTGGATCGCAAACGGGAGAAGTTGATCAAGGCGATCGAGGCGGAGACGCGGTTCGGCGTGGGGGCGAGTTTTCAGAATCGGCGGCAGCATGCGGTGCTGGATGAGGATTGGAGCGTGAGCCCGGTGACGAAGCAGAACAAGGATCGGGCGTGGGCGCAACTGGGGACGAGCGGGAGTGGGAATCATTTTGTGGAATTCGGGAAGTTCACGGCGAATGAAAAGGTGAACGGTCTGGAGCCTGGTGAATACGTTGCGTTGTTGAGCCATAGCGGGAGCCGGGGTTCGGGGGCGGCGGTGTGTGATCGGTATAGTAACATCGCGATGGAGCAGCATGCGGATTTGCCGAAGGAGCATAAGCATCTGGCGTGGTTGTCGATGGACTCAGCCGAGGGGCAGGAGTATTGGGCGGCGATGGAGTTGATGGGGCGTTATGCGGCGGCGAATCATGAGTTGATCCATAAGCACATCGCGGAGCACCTGGGTCTCGAGGTGTTATTGGATGTGGAGAATCATCATAACTTTGCGTGGAAGGAGCGGCATGTCATCGAGGGAGTGGAGCGCGAGGTGATCGTGCATCGCAAGGGGGCGACGCCAGCGGGTGAGGGGGTGCTAGGGATCATCCCCGGCTCGATGGCGACGCCGGGATTCCTGGTGCGCGGGAAGGGGAATGCGGAGTCGTTGCAATCGGCCTCGCATGGGGCGGGTCGCGTGATGAGCCGGAAGAAGGCGACGGAGAGCTTCGAGTGGAGCAAGGTGAACCGGCTGTTGAAGGATCGCGGGGTGCATCTGATCTCGGCGGGTATCGATGAGGTGCCGGGGGTGTATAAGGACATCCATCAGGTGATGGAGGCGCAGAAGGATCTGGTGGAGGTGCTGGGGCAGTTCGATCCGAAGCTGGTGAAGATGGCGCAGCAGGGGGAGCGGGCGGAGGATTGAAAAAAGGGCGAGGGGAGAGGTGTGAAGGGCGAGAAAGGTGGAGGGAAAATGCGGGAAGGTGAAAATCGGGACTTGCGGGGAGGGACGGAGTTTGGAAAGACTCTAGGCCATGGTCGGAAGGGTGGCTGAGTGGTTTAAGGCACCTGATTCGAAATCAGACGTAGGTTAACCCCTACCGTGGGTTCGACTCCCACCCCTTCCGCCATTTTTCTTCACCGGAGACATTTATCCCCATTTGTGCCGAGTCGCTTGCATGGGAAGGCTTGGGCGGCGAGTTTTTAAGGAACAGGAGTTAAGCCGGGAGATGAGGGGGAGGGAACTATGACGGTTTTACCGATAGTCGAGCGGGAGTTGCGGGTGGGAGCCCGGAGTCCGCTGCTTTACCGCAGCCGGTATATGGTGCCGCTGGTGGGGGCCATCGTTTTCCTTTTCATCGCTTACAGCCTGTATGAAGGCGCGCCGTCGCAGGTGATGGGGAAGACGATGTTGTATGTGTGTTTCGGGGGCTTGTTTTTCGTCTGTCTCTTTGCGGGGGTGCATACCACGGCGGATTCCATCAGTCGTGAGAAACGGGAGGGGACGCTGGGATTCCTTTTCCTGACTGATCTGAAGGGGTATGACATTGTACTGGGCAAGCTGGTTTCTTCATCCATCGGCGGGGTGTATTAGCTCTTGGGGATATTGCCGTTGGTCAGTGTGATTTTCCTGATGGGCGGGGTGGATGGCTGGACGGTTCTGCGGCTGGTGCTGAGTTGCGGGAATGTGCTGTTCCTGTCGTTGAGCGCCGGGTTGCTGGCGTCGGTCCTGTGTGTGCAGGAGCGGCAGGCCAAGGGGATGGCCTCGGGGTTGGTTCTGGGATTGCTGACGGGTGGACCTTTGATCGGGCTGATCTGGTTCTGGGCGAATGGTTCACTGGATTCGGCCACGCAAGCGCAGTGGGCGCCGTTTCTGGCCACTTCGCCGTTGATGACCTTTGTGAGTTCGATATCGCCGGCACGCATGGGCGGGACGACTGCCTTTTTGGTCATGAGCGGGTTGGTACAGATCTACGGATGGGTGTTCCTGGGGTTGGCATGCTGGCTGGTGCCCCGGAGGTGGCAGGAGAAGGGGGAAGAGAAGAAAGAGATGAAATGGCTGAAGCGCCACACCGGTCAGGCAGATGGCCGGGCAGGTGAAGTCTGCGAGAAGGAACGGGCGAAGAAGCTGGATAGAAACCCGATCTACTGGTTGACGAGCCGGGATCGTTGGGCGGGGCAGATGGTATGGG
>CAZPUL010000078.1:0-15556 GCA_964589735.1 uncultured Verrucomicrobiota bacterium
AACCACCCGACCCCTGTGCCGTGTCGTTACCTCCTCCCTACGATTGGGAGTCCAGCTTCAGTATCCGGTCCTGACCAGGCTGGTTCCGCAGCGGCTCATGGATTCCCCGGTGGCACATAAAATCCTACGCCCACCGACGTCCAGTTCGCCCTCCAGCTTACGGGCCCCGACCCAAACACCCGACCCTCTCACAGATCCTAACTATCAGAGACTTAGGTTGGGGTGTTTCGTTCCGTGTCCTGCTTGACACTGAAAACTTCCCCACTCCATCATCTCATGATGGCTCCATAAGGACTCGTCACCTCCCCGCCAACGCAGGACATAACAATTCATAACTTCGTTATGCTTGATGACTTGGGATTTAGCCCTTTTCCCGTTCCTAACTCGAAACTTCAAACTAGGAACCCGTAACCGGGCATTGCCCCGTCCTTTACCAGCAGCGAGCTGCCAGCACGCTAAATATCCCACATTCCCACCACTCAAACCACCACTATTTGTTATCTAAAAGCGACATTTTCCCCAACCCCTTCTTACACAGGAAAATCCAATCGAAGATTTCCGGTTTTTCACCCAAAACCTCACTCTCCGTTTTTAACTAACTCACATTTTACGACCGATTTCCCCTCATCCTGTCCCTCCTGTTAATCCTGTCTAAAACCCTTTTCCGCGCTCTCCGTGCCTCCGTGGTTACCTTACGCCCTCCTTATTTGAGCCTTTAGACCCGAGCCCTGAGACCTTCCCGCCCCATTTGGCCTCCGGTGCAACCGGTGAAAACTGAAAAGTTGCCGCTGAAAACTTCACCCCGCTTGACCTTGCGCCTCCCTCACGGCACTTTCTCCGCAATGAGATTTCCCAATTTCGCCCTGTTATTCGATATCAGGGAAATCTGTCCATCTACAATCATAGTTCACCTGAAATGGAGAGTCGCATATGGACCTGATGGCAGTTTACGATACTACCGAGAAGATTGAGTCCAAGACCACACCGGACCTTCTTGCGCAGCTATTGTTGGAACATGTCCCGCAATCCAATTCATGGGTGTCTGTGCCAGACGAAGACGACCCCACAGGCGAGAACTGGACACCCCAGTGGTCAGACATCTCCGAGGCCACTGCGGAGGTCGAGCGGTTTCTGGCCTCCGAAGCCGCACGTCAGATGGTGGTAGATGGTTTCGCCACCGAGGAATTGATCGAGGAATTGCGCCTTTTTTGCGACGAGCTCCGAGCCGCGAGCAAGCACACCGCAAAGTTTCATCTCTGCATTTACTGACCCGCTTGCTTCCCCCGATGAAACCCAATCCCCCTCCCGCTTGACCATTCGGCCCCATCCCGGCACTTTCTCCTCAATGAGATTTCCCGGTTCCAAGCCCACTATCCAGTCTCGAATTAAGCTCCCCATCGTTCACGCTTGATCCGTACTGGAAGGATGAGGATGCCAAACAACAATCGTATCTGGTTCAAAGGAAACCCTTGGTCCGAAGGGCATCCCCTCAAAGCCTTCGCGTGGATGGCCGAGATCAGGGATGGAGTCGTCTGGTTTTTTCTACACCTCAAATCTGCCGACTACGACGCCGAGCGGAAAATCGCAGATGACGGCAAGGATTCCACATCCGATTGGGAATCGCCCATTGTGTGGAACAACTACCACAGCTGCACCATTTCCAGCACTGAATGGCATGATGGCGGTTTCCCTGTATGTCCCGTCGAGAAATACTCTGCCGGATTTCTCGATGGCTTTGAGGCCGTCGTCGATCCGCTGCCGATCGATTCTGATGCCGACTTGGAAGAACTGGCTTTCCACACCTATCTGCTAGGCCATGATTCGGTCGCAGGGCACCGTATTAAATTCACTCGCTGCGGCACCAGTGACCGGTTCGATATCCACTGGGAAGGCAAGATCGCGCTCGTTTACGCCGGTGATGACGAATACCGGTACGACTTCATAGCAAAACTGTTCAACGTCCCCTGGCCAGCCCCCTCACACCCTCAGTAAACGCTGAGCCCCCTCGCACCCGCGAGGAAAGATTCCTAGCCACGGGTTTTCAACCCGTGGTCCCCTCGCCACAAAACCCGCGTCGCATAGCGACGCCAGATTCCCCATCCCCGCCCACCACAACACCGTTGCGTCCTCCCCGTACCGATTTGGCAACACATCCTGCTGGTGCAATCTGGCTTGATCATGATACTGTAAGCTCAAGCCATGAAGCTGCGTTCCACCATCAGAGTCCTGTTGATCATCACTGGCTTGGTGTGCCTGCGCCGGAGCACTCTGTCGCTTTAACGTTCCTATGATACACCGCATTCGAAACTGGTTTCGCAGACGCCGCTATCGAGTTGGCCAGACCATTTCGCGCTTCGTGGCCAAAGATGTTCGTCGAGATGTTGAGATTCTTGCTGTTGATCGGTTGGACGAAGGTTTCATCACCGCCCGGGTTCGCACGGTGAACATTCTTTATCAGAAGAGCGGACTCGTTCCCGAGTCAGATTTTGAGCCACCGAGAGAGATTGCCATAGTCGATCTTTGGCATTGGACGGGGCGGCCTTGGGGCGGTTTGCCTGATGGGACGTCGCTCGTCGGTACACACCATTTGGATAAGCCGGACCAATGAATCAGAGTCCCTATCACGGTTCAAAAGCTATGAACGCGTTTGTTCCAACATCATGTTTTATCCGCATCCCCTGTTTCGCGGTTGATCTTCCCGTCCACCACCATGCTCACACGCCATGCCACCCTTGACCCCAGCAACCGTTCACCAGACTCTTGGCCGGTTCTTTCCGGTGAAGAATGATGATTATCCCTGTGACTACGTCGAGGAGTTGGCGGAACTTCATACCTTTGGCATCACCACTGAAGATCAACTCGACGGATTGCTCCAGCGCCGGGCTGAGGAAGTGATGGAGATCGACCGCAGTCCGATGAGCGACTTCGACATCCGGATGCATAGCGAAGATTCCGGTGCAGAGTTTGTGGCCCACCGATTGCGTGAAGGGTTCTGGTTTTCCTACCCGGCGTTGCTTCGGATCGCTCTGGAGCTGGAGTTTGGCCAGGCATACGAGGAGTTTGCCGACCGGCGAGATGGAATCACCGGACCAAGCGCCGCCCCAGATGCTCCGCCATCGGCTGACTAATTGGTAGTCATAATACATACACAGACCATGAAATACGCTGACGGATCACCAGTTAAGCTTGGCGACATCGTCACTATTTTGTTGGCGGAAGGTGGCGCTAGGGCGCGTGTGGTCATGCTTGGAGACACGCGCGGGCATTTGGATATGGATGAAGGATTTATCGAATGGGTCGAAAGCGAGAAGCTGCTCGACTCATCACAAGTCGTTGTGGAGTGGCTGGACCAGAATCCCTTCGCTCACGATGACCCGCAGTTTGCCCCCGTTGGCAATTACATGTTCACCTGTCTGGATGCATGTGTCACACCTGTTGCTACCTCGTAAAAATACATCACTTATAAGCATAAGAGGCTCTCCCTAACGCTGTCTTTTCCCGCCCCCATCCATCCCGAGGGCCAATTCATCCCGGCTTCAGTCGGGACGGCCAAGTAATCCGTCATCAAAACACTGCAAGGCTGAAAGCCCGCCTCATACCCCACTCAATCCTCCTGCTTGACTGGCATCACCCATGATGTCACTTTTTCTGTATGGACATCGTGCAGGACACCAATGTTTTCGTCGCTGCTCTTCGCAGTCAGGACGGGGCGAGCGCGGAAGTCCTGGACCGTTGCTTGGCTCTGGAAGATCAGGCGCTCATGGGAGAAGCCCTCTATGCTGAATACGAGGAACTCATCCAGCGGGAAAGCCTGTGGCGCGGCGTCCCGGTGACCGCCACCGAACGTGAAGCCCTCTTGGATGACTTTTGCGCGGCAGCCGTCTGGCAGCCCGTCTATTTCCGCTGGCGGCCCAATCTGACGGATGCGGATGATGACCATGTGCTGGAACTCGCCATCGCCGGAGGCGTGGAACACCTGGTCACCCACAACCTGCGCGACTTTGGGCGGGCCGAACTGAAATTCGCCTCTCCCCGGATAGTGTCTCCGGCGCAACACCTGAAACTCGTGAAATCAAGCAAATGAAAACCATTCCCTATCGTTGTGACGACTCCCGGCACAAGGCCCTGCTTGGTGCCGCGCGCGCCTCAGGCACCAGCGTGCAGCGCCTGTTCGACAACTTTGTCACCCACATCATCGCCGAACGTCAGGCCGAAGCCCGCTTTGTCGCCCGCCAGCAGCGCGGCAACCCGTCCCGTGGTCGCAAACTCCTCGCGGAGATTCGCCAACGCCTCGCCACCCGCCCCAAGAAATAAGTTCGCACTCCTAAACCCACTCCGCCTTTCCCCAGCCCGAAGGGCGAAAGAAAATAGCCCAGCGATTCATCGCTGGGACCAGCCACCCCGGAATCAAGTCCCACCCGGGACGAAAGAAAACAGGGAACTCAAACCACACGCACGCCATTACGCCCCCGCGCTTCTTTCGCCCCTGACCGGGGCTTTGAAAAAGATCGGCCCTACCCAGCGATGAATCGCTGGGCTACCCTCGCCAAGTCCCTGTCGGGACTGCCGCGCCCCAAATTCCCCTCGCATCGCATCCGCGAGGAAAGCTCCCTAGCCACGGATTTCCAATCCTTGCACTACTCTCATTACGTTTCATCACCCTGCATGGCACTTGATTGCAACATCGCGGATACAGACGCCCACAGCCCCCAGTGGAGCGCGGTGCGTCTGCCCCGTGCCAGAGGACGGGGTCCCATCCGCAGCAACTCCCCCTAAGCAAAGCAGGCTCACGATTCATCCAGCGATTGCGCAAAGAATGTTTTTCTTCACTCGTTCATCTTTGAATGCCACTTGTTTTATCCCCTGACTGCGACCCGGAGAGTCGCGCTCCCCGGAAGCAGAATATGTTCGCGGTGCATCGGTGCTAAGGCTTAATCTGTCTCTATGGATTCATCGTTGGAAGAGCGGTTGCTGCGGTTGGAAACGAATGTCACGCACTTGGAGCACTTGTGCGAACAGTTGAACCAGGTGGTGACGGACCAGAGCAAGACGATCGCGCGCATGCAAGCGGTGCAGCAACAGCTCTCGCAGTCCATGGAGGGCCAGGAACTGGACCGTATCAAGGGCACGAACGCGAAGCCGCCGCATTACAGTGTTTAGCGGGTGATGAGTCTGTTTGAGGCAAAGAGCGGGTTTGATCTGCGGACCTTGCGGGCGGGGGTGAAGGAGCTGGCGGCGGAGGGGATCTATCTGGGGACGTCTTCGTGGAAGTATCCGGGGTGGTTGGGGCAGCTTTATGACCGGGACCGGTATGAGACGCGGGGGAAGTTCTCGCAGGCGCGGTTCAACAAAGATTGCCTGGAGGAGTATGCCACAGTGTTCCCGACGGTGAGTGTGGATGCGGCGTACTACAATTTCCCCTCCGAGAAATATGCGCAGGGGCTGGCCGCGTTGGTGCCGCCGGGCTTCGAGTTCGGGTTCAAGGTGACGGATGATATCACGGTGAAGCGATTCCCGAAGCTGCCACGATTCGGGGAAAAAGGCGGGCAGTTGAATCCGTTCTTCCTGAGCCCGGAGGTGTTCGTGCGGGATTTTCTGAATCCGCTGGAGTGCATCAAGGACAAGGTGGGAGTGCTGATCTTCGAGTTCTCGAACTTCAAGATGGAGGATTACGTGCGCGGGCGGGATTTCATCGCGCATCTGGATAATTTCCTCGGCAGCCTGCCGGTGGGCTGGCGGTATGCGGTGGAGGTGCGGAACCGGTCATTCCTGCACCCGGATTATTTCGCGATGCTGCGGCAGTACGGCGTGGCGCATGTGTTCACGAGCTGGACGAAGATGCCGAAGCTGTCCGATCAATGGGCCATCCCGGAAGCGATGACGGCGGATTTCTGGGTCGCGCGCCTGCTCTTGCAGCCGGGCATCGGCTTTGAGCAGGCGGGGGAGATGTTTGAGCCGTTCGAGGAGATCCGCAGCCCTTATCCGGAGGCGATTGAGGCGGCGGCGCGAATGCTGGTGTGGATGAAACAGAAACCCGTGCCCAAGCGGTGTTACTTCTACATGGCGAACCGGCTGGAAGGGAATTCGTTGATGAGTCTGTTGCGGGTTTTGGAGGTGCTAGGCCAGGGTGGATGACCACAGCTGGGGAAAAGCGGTTAACCGCAGAATACGCTGAATACGCGGAAAAGGAGAAGAGTTAGTGCCTCCTTATCCCGCATGTGGGGCTGCTATGGAGAGAGAGGTTAGTTCCACCTCCTTATCTCGTCGGCTACCTTGGAAGCGATTGCAAAATGTCCATGCTGGTGGTTGACGGGAGGGAGGTCCGGCCTAATATGGCGCGCATTCCGTTTATCTTTTATGAGCAAATCTGAAAAGCCGACGAGCATCACGTCCGTGATGACGGAGGAACGAGTTTTCCAGCCGTCCAAGCAATTTGCCGCCAAGGCGCATATCAAGTCGCTGGCGCAGTATCGCAAGATCTACAACGAATCCATCAAGGCACCGGAGAAGTTCTGGGGCAAGCAGGCCAAGCAGGAGCTGGTGTGGTTCAAGCCGTGGAAGAAGGTACTGCAATGGAAAGCGCCGAACGCAAAGTGGTTCGTGGGCGGCAAGCTGAACGTGAGCCATAACTGCCTGGACAAGTGGCTGGGCACGCCGTACGCGAACAAGGCGGCGATCATCTGGGAGGGTGAACCGGCCAGCCCCGGCAAACCGGGCGAGGAGCGGACGATCACGTACAAGCAACTGCACCGCGAGGTGTGCATGTTCGCGAATGTGCTGAAGCGGAACGGGGTCAAGAAGGGTGACCGGGTGTTGATCTATCTGCCGATGATCCCGGAGGCGGCGGTCGCCATGCTGGCGTGCACGCGCATCGGGGCGATCCACTCGGTGGTGTTCGGCGGGTTCAGCGCGCAATCAGTGGCGGACCGGATCTTTGATTGCCAGGCGAAGGTGGTGATCACGTCGGATGGCGGTTTCCGCCGCGGCTCGGTGGTGCAGCTCAAGAAGAACGTGGACGATGCGCTGGAGATCAAGGGCGCGGATGGCAAGTCACTGACGAAGACGATCGAGAAGGTGATCGTGGTGCGGCGCTCGGACAACGAGGTGCACATCAAGGAGGGGCGCGACGTCTGGTGGCATCGCGAAATGGAATATGTGGACGCGGATTGTCCGGCGGCGGAGATGGATTCCGAAGCGCCGTTGTTCATCCTTTACACGTCCGGTTCCACGGGCAAGCCGAAGGGCATTCTGCACACGACGGGCGGTTACTTGCTCGGCGCGAAGATGACTTCCAAGTATGTCTTCGATCTGCGGGATGAGGATGTTTACTGGTGCACGGCGGATATCGGCTGGGTCACCGGTCATAGCTATGTGGTCTATGGACCGCTGGCGAATGGTGCGACGAGCCTGATGTATGAGGGCGCGCCGAACTGGCCGGAGCCGGACCGTTTCTGGCGCATCATCGCCAAGTATGGCGTGACGATCCTGTATACCGCACCGACGGCGATCCGCGCCTTCATGAAGTGGGGCGATGAGTGGGTGAAGAAGCATGATCTCAGCTCGTTGCGCTTGTTGGGTTCCGTGGGCGAGCCGATCAATCCGGAAGCGTGGATGTGGTATCACAATATCGTAGGTGGCGGACGCTGCCCGATCGTTGATACGTGGTGGCAGACGGAGACGGGTGCGATCATGATCACACCGCTGCCGGGGGCCACACCGCTCAAGCCGGGCACGGCGACCTTGCCGTTCTTCGGCATTTTGCCGGAACTGGTGGATGACAAAGGTAACACGGTGCCGAAGAATTCTGGCGGCAAGCTGGTGGTGCGGAAGCCGTGGCCGAGCATGCTGCGCGGCATCTGGGGCGATCCGAAACGCTTCAAGGACACGTATTGGAGCGAGGTGAAGGGGAGCTACTTCACGGGTGACGGTTGCCGCCAGGACAAGGACGGATATTTCTGGATCGTGGGCCGCATCGACGATGTGCTGAACGTGGCGGGTCACCGTATCGGCACCGCGGAAGTGGAGAGCGCGCTGGTGAGCCATCCTTCAGTGGCGGAAGCCGCCGTGGTGGGCCGGCCGGATGAATTGAAGGGCCAGGCGCTGGTGGTGTTCGTGACGTTGAAGCAGGGCTTCAAGCCGCATCCGGAGTTGAAGAACGAGCTGCGCGCACACGTGGGCAAGGAGATCGGCCCGGTGGCGAAGCCGGACGATGTGCGCTTTGCCGAGGCGCTGCCGAAGACGCGCTCGGGCAAGATCATGCGCCGGGTGTTGAAGCAGATCGCGGCGGGTGAAGAGATCAAGGGAGACGTGACGACGATGGAAGATTACAACGTCATCGCGAAGCTGATCCGGAACGAAGACTAGGCCTGAAGGCCAAGTTCAAAGTTCAAAAATCAAAGTTCAAAATGCAGCAGGCCGGTTCTTTGGAACCGGCCTGTTTTGTTTTGTGATGCTGAAGCTGTTTTGACAGTGATTTATCGTCGATGCCAGAGCGCGAGCGTTTACCTGGCAGGGTTGTTGACGTAATTGGTGTAAAGCGAGCCTAGACCTCGTGGATTCCGCCCGGATAATCGACCAAGAAATTCATTTTTCATTTGCTGCCATTTAGATGCTCCCACCTCGTAATCGAAACCCCATAAAACTGGCACCCTGAACTCTACGTTCGGAGGTGGCACTGCAATTTGTATGGTAGTGCCCTGGCCGGGGAGCAGTTCTTTTAGCGAGGTACCGCCACCAGCGAGCTTTGGCCAAACACCGTTAGACTGCTCTTGCGGTTTGGTCACCGAATAAATGATTGTCGAGGGACTTTGGTTCGTAATTGCCAACGTTAGGAAATAACTATTGGATGATGATGAGGCGCTGAGACGTTGAATCGCAATCTGACTTTGGTAGTCAAATGAGCCTCGCCAGAGTGCGGCCAGGGTGATGAGTGCGATTCCGATTGAAACCGAAGCAATCCATTTGGACTTGGACGTCATCTTGGCGGTATGAATATCGTCAAATCGAATCCCAGTGATGGTCAGCCCGCTTTCTTCATGTCACGCACGCCGGCTTTCGCGAAGGCGGGGGCCAGTTTGGTGTAGCAGTGTTTGGCGGCGGCGATGGGGTCGTATTCTTTCTTGTTCCACACTTGGCCGCTGACTTCGATGGTCACGGGATCGCGATAGCCGTGGCTCTTCAGCAGAGTGAGGTATTCCACGTAATCGGTTTTGCCGTCGCCGGGGAGGATGAACTGGAATTTCTCCGCATTGCCGCCGTTGGTGTCCTTGATGTGGATGAAACGTGTCTGGCCGATCATCAAGGCCATGGAGTCGTTGAGTTTGTAGCCGCGCAGCTCGAAATGGCTGAAGTCGTAGGTGAGCTTGATCCACGGGCTGTTGGCCTGCTTCACCAGCCAGGCGGCATCTTCGGGTGTGTGCAAGGCACCGCCGACGTGCGCTTTGATGGCGATGACGGCTTTCGCCGATTTGCCGACCTCGGCCCAGGCGTTGAGTCGTTCGGCCATGGCGTCTTTCGATTCCTTCCACACAGCGGGTTTGCCGCCGAGGGTGGTTTCGATGACGGGCATGCGCTTGGGGGCGAGGGCGTAGGCGAGTTCGGCGGCGTCTTTGAGGCGGTCGAGATTGCTGCGCAGGGTGTCATCCGGAGCCAGCAAGCTCAGGTTTTCCATCATGCCGTGGAGACGCAGGCCGAGGGAGTCGATGAGGGCGGCGAGACGTTTGCGTTCGCCGTTGGCGAGGTTCTTGGGTTCGGTGGCCCAGCCGGCGTTGCAGACCCATTCCACAGAGTCATAACCGATCTCGGCGCAATTGCGCAGGGCGACATCGATCTCCAGCGATTTCATGCCGTAAAGGCTCATGCCCAAGGGGATCATGGGCCCGCCTTTCGCAGCGGCCAGCAGGCTAGTGGGGGCCGCCGCTAGCGCCAGCGCACCCGTCGTGCATTGAGCGAGAAAGGCCCGGCGATTCAGGCGGGATGCAGGAGTGGCGGTGGATGAAAATGGCATAAAGCGATGGGTGCTGGGTGTTGTGCTGGTCAAATTTTGGCTTTTTGGCGGTTAAACGCAAGTTTCCGTATCAGGTTTTCATTGCCGCCTAGCATGGCTCCTGCTTATTTAGCTCCTATCTCACAACTGTGTGGCTCCACCGGGGTTATACCGGGTGGATCGATTGAAACGGGCGATGGGGACGATGAAGACAACAACGCTGGACCTGGGGGCCTATGAGCCCAAGCTGCTTTCGCCCGGATTGGGGGTCTGGCGTTATCAGAAGCCATTGCCGTTGACCACGGAGACGGGGAAGCTGCGGGTCATCGCGCTGGGAGTGGGCGGGGCGTTCTCGGCGAAGATGTTCCAGTCGAACTTCATCGTCATCAAGGGCAAGACGGCGCTCTTCGTGGACCTGGGGTCCAAGGCGACGCACAAGATGAGCGAATTCGGCCTGTCGGCGCATGCGGTGAAGAACCTGCTGGTGACGCATTCGCATGCGGATCATATCGGCTCGCTGGAGGAGCTGGCGCTCAAGCGGCGGTATGAGGCGCCGTTCATCGAGATGCCGAAGGGAGCAGATGAGGCTTTTCCCGCTTACCTGATGCGCTGCGCCAATGCGCGTGCGGAGGGACGGTTCCGACCGAAGCTGTACGTGCCGCCGCACTATGCGGAGATGCTGTGGGACTGGTCCTTGCGAGGCGGACTCGCGTTCTCTGAAGTGACGGATGTGCCGGACCCGAAGGGCGAGCTGTTGATGGAGCATTATTTCGACGTGGTGACACCGAAGCATCTGCAAGGGGAGGCGGTGGACACGTGGGAGTTCACGGTGAAGGGCGAGATCAAGGAAGACGATCTGGTGGTGCGCATCTTTGCGGCGAATCATATCCCGGACACCGCTGCCACAGTGGAGGAGAGCGTGTATACCACGGGGCTGGTGGTGGATGGACGGGTGCTGATCTCCGGGGATACGAAGTTTGACCTCGCCATGATCCAACGGCTGGCGCCGCAGTGCGAGGTAATCTTCCATGATTGCCAGCATTTCCCGGGCGGAGTGCATGCGAATTATCAGCAGCTCAAGACGCTCACGCCGGAGGTCAAAGCCAAGATGACGCTGTACCATCTCTCGGATGGCATGCTGGAGATCGACGTGAAGGCGGACGGGTTCGCGGGACTGATGGAGCCGGCACCGGTGGTGTATGATTTTTAGGTCGGTTGCACCGACGGGCCAATGAGGGGGAATGGGGAAGCGGCGAACAATTTGCAGAGCCGGAAGCGGAGGGGAAAACACAATGCAGGGCCCTGCTTTACTATGCCTCTTTGTAGCTATGCGATTCGGCATCGATCGTTTAATAATCAGTTAATCTTAATCAATTGATTTGTTTTTCATAGGTATTTCAAATTCTTTTGATAGTTAGTTTAATTTAAAGAGTGGTTAAATTGCATTACAGTATTAGAAAGTTTAACTTTGTAAATAAATATTTAATTAAGATTACTACTTATGATTGTTTATTGATTTTAATTTTAAAAATAATCAAAGCTGCTGTAATGTGAGGCCTAACCACTAACCGTATGCATGCCAGAATCGTTCTAATTTTCATCATCTCGATTTACGTCAGCGGATGCACTCCCAAACAGGAGGAGCCATTGGCAAGCCCGCCTCCCGCCCCACCTGTAAGTGTGGTTACGTCGTCCCCAACCGATGTTCCCGCGCCACCAGCGACGGCGGGCAGTGGCCCAAGTGCCATCGTGGCTCCCTCCGCCCCGAATCAAGCTGCCGTCCCCGCCAAAGATTTTAGCAATTTTACCGATGAAAACGGCACCAGACTGACGGAATTGCAGATTCTCAGCACGGCGATTGACGCGTATGAGCAATCACGCTTCACCGTGGTGCTGAACGAGGACGATGAGCCATGGCCTCCCCTCACCAATTTGACTCAACTGGTCGCCTACAAACTTTTGCCCCGGCTTCCCGCCGCCCCGGCCGGAAAACAATGGAGCTTCAATCCCGAAGCAAAAAAGGTGGAGCTGAAATGATTTTCAACCACACAACCCCAGGCCAACTATGAATCAAACTCCCAACTCGCTCCGGAACAGCCCAGACAGGGCCAAAGGCTTTACGTTGATCGAACTGCTTGTGGTCATTGCCATCATCGGCATTCTGGCCGGCATGCTGCTGCCCGCTCTCGCCAAGGCCAAGCAACGGGCGCAAGCGAGCAACTGCCTGAACAACTTGAAGCAGGTGGCGCTCGGAATGGGCATGTACACTACTGATAACAGCGATAAAATACCTTATGCGCGCCTCATACGTACCGTGGCCAACACGGGGGAAGGAACGCACTTTTCCTGGGATGAACTGGTCGAGAGTTATCTGGGATCAAGATTCCGCATCTTCGACAACAAGAGCACTTGGTCCAGGAACTTCAAAGAAGCCAGCGGTGGTCATCCTGAGGTCCAAAAGTGGGCGCTCTGCCCGGCTGACAAGGTGCTCGCGCAAAATCGTGTGAATTCGCCGAACTGGGTGAATGTCCGGCGCACTTATTCAATGCCCCAGCACAATGGCGGCAAACCCAATGCCAATTTTAACTACGGTGGTGCCGGTGCGGGTGACTGGCCGCCCAATCCCGCCTCCAAAACAGGATTGGGGCTGTGTTTCCTGCAAAATGGTGCCGGTGGAAACGTTAACGACGGCTGGGCCGTTTGGAAATCAGGCACCAGCGATGACACCGCAAACCGGCTGGTCAAAATGCGCAACCAGCCGAGCGTTTACTATGCGACCCTGCAGGATCCCTCGGGCACCATTCTCCTCACCGAACGAATTGCCGCTCCGAATTACTTTGGCAATGGAGGTTGGGCCGAGATCCATCGCGCCGGGAGCCAGTTTGACACCAACGTCCGCACAACGGAACAGATTCCTCACGAAGGATTGATTCATGGCCGCGAAACGTATGATTACCTTTTTGCCGACGGGCATGTGGAATTGCTGAACCGGCGCAAAACACTCGGCACTGTCAATACGTCTGTAAATAAGCAATCCGGCATGTGGACCATCGATGCCGATCATTGAGCTGCCGAGCGGCTTGCGCGGCTCTCCCGATAAGACAACGGGTGTGGTTAAAAACGGTGAGGCTGAGTGTTACCGGCAAGTTCGCGAGTTCCGTAAAAGAGCGGACAGGTGTGTGCTTTTAGGGCGAATGGTAGCTGGATTTGCTTATGGACGTCACCTTCCCCCTCACCCCGGCCCTCTCCCTGGGGGGAGAGGGAGGCCCCATTTCCAGTGCCCGTGACAGGTTGGTCGCTGTCTGGTTGACGCAGAGACTGGGCCGCTTCCGGCCACATAGGGGGCCGTCAGATTGAGTTTTCACCGGTGGCCTCACCCGTTTTCAATCACACCCTAAGACAATCCCGGTCAAAATGAGCTTTTGACCGAGGCAACTCGTTGTGCCCTGCGTTTGAAGCAAGGGGTCACCTAACATCGTGCATACGGGCCAAGCAGGGCCGGAGGCCTGCGCTACGGGAGCGGTGACGCTGGCGTTATGGGTGGAAGTTCGGCTTTCCAAGATGGGGTAGAGCAGGTAGGAGGGAGGCATCAACATGAACCGGCGCGATTTTCTTTTTACTACGATGGCTGCCACGGTGGGCGGGGCGATTTTTTCCACGGCTTCGGCCCGGGCCGCTAACGAGCTAAAAATCAGCCGGAAAGTAAAAGGTGAACTGGCTGCGGATGTAGTGATCATTGGGGCGGGGTTGGGTGGGTGTGCGGCGGCTCTGGCAGCTTTGCGCAGTGGGCTCAGGGTGATCTTGACGGAGGAGACGGATTGGATTGGCGGGCAATTGACGCAGCAGGCGGTGCCGCCGGATGAGAATCGCTGGATCGAGTCGCACGGGGCGAACCTGAGTTATCGCGAGTTGCGCATGGCGATCCGGGATTATTATCGGCGGCATTATCCGCTGACGGCGGCGGCGAAAGCGAAGGTGGATCTGAATCCCGGGGATGGTTCGGTGTCGCGGTTGTGTCATGAGCCGAAGGTGGCGTTGGCGGTGTTGGAAGCGTGGTTCGCGCCTTGGCAGAGCAGCGGGCAATTGACTTTGTTGCTGGAGCACAAGGCGACGGCGGCGGAAACGGCGGGCGATGAGGTGAGCGTGGTGGAGGTGCAGAGTTTGCGGTCGGGGAACAAGGTGGTGTTGAGCGCGCCTTGGTTTGTGGATGCGACGGAGCTGGGGGATCTGTTGCCGTTGACGAAGACGGAGTTCGTGGCGGGTGCGGAATCCCAGGCGGAGACGGGTGAGCTGCATGCGGTGGCGAAGAATGATCCGCAGAATCAGCAGGCGTTCACGATGTGTTTCGCGCTGGAGTATGTGGCGGGTCGCGAATCGGTGATCGAGAAGCCGCGGGAGTATGAGTTCTGGCGGAACTATTTGCCGAAGATGTCGCCGGCGTGGCCGGGGCGGTTGCTGGATCTGACTTACACGCATCCGCGCACGATGTTGCCGAAGAAGCTGGGCTTTAATCCGGAGGGCGAGCATCCGGGCACGGTGACGAATCTGTGGAAGTATAGGCGCATCGCGAACAAGGCGAATTTTCAGGCGGGCACTTATCCGGGCGACATCTGTCTGGTGAACTGGCCGCAGAATGATTATCTGCTGGGGAATCTGGTGGGCGTGTCGGACAAGGAATTCAAGCAGCATGTGGAGCGGGCGAAGCAGTTGAGTCTCTCGCTGGTGTATTGGTTGCAGACGGAAGTGGAGCGGCCGGATGGCAAGCAGGGCTGGCCGGGGTTGCGCTTGCGGAAGGACATCGCGGGCACGGAGGATGGGCTGGCGAAGTATCCGTATGTGCGGGAGGCGCGGCGGATCAAGGCGGTGTTCACGGTGAAGGAGCAGCATGTGGGCTTAGAGATGCGCGCGAAGGTGATGGGCGTGAAGGAGGCCGAGGCGAGGGCGGAGCAGTTCCAAGACACGGTGGGTATCGGCGCGTATGCGATCGATCTGCATCCTTCGACACGCGGGGATAATTATATCGATTTTCTGACGGCGCCGTTTCAAGTGCCGCTGGGGGCATTGCTGCCGCAGCGGGTGAAGAACTTGATCCCGGCGAACAAGAATATCGGGACGACGCATCTGACGAACGGGTGTTATCGGCTGCATCCGGTGGAGTGGGGCATCGGCGAGGCGGCGGGGGCGCTGGTGAGTTTTTGCGCGCAGAAGAAAACGGAGCCGAAGGCGGTGCGGGAGAAGCGGGAGTTGCTGGTGCAGTTTCAGCAGGGGCTGGTGAAGGCGGGGGTGGAGCTGGAGTGGAAGTGACCGGGGCGAGGACGACGACGAGAACGAGGACGATCACGAATAGGGAAGTGTAATGCGCTTGGTGGGCATATTCATCGGGCTGGCGGTTTTGTTTCTGGTCCCGTTTCTGATCTGGGGCGAGGAATTGACGCGGTCTTTTTCCTTTGAGGGTTCCGTCGAGTGGCTACGGCAGCAGGGAGATTCTGCTTGGCTGGCCGGGGTGATTTTGCTGGCCGGGGAGCTGTTCCGGCCGATTCCCGCGACGGCAGTGATGGCGGCGCGGGGGTT
>CAZPUL010000079.1:0-15476 GCA_964589735.1 uncultured Verrucomicrobiota bacterium
CGGCGGTGGTGGGGTGTTGGTTATGACGATGCCCTACCATGTCTCAGGATATGTGGGTGTATCGGGCGTATGGATCAGGGTCCGTAAGCCGGAGGGTGAAAGGGACGTCGGTCAATCTAGGATTATTAGATGGGACCGGGGAATCCTTAGTAGCCACTGCGGAACCGGCCTGGCCTTGGACAGGCGCTCAATCTGAAGTCCCAATCGTAGGGAGGGAGGAAACGATACGGCACAGGGGTCGGATGGTTTCATTGTTCTTTGACATAGTTCCAAGAGACGATCTGAAAAGATGTCTTAAGGCCGTCTGCTGGTCTGGATGGGCCAGGGCGTCGTTGTGGCTCGGTCACGTATCTTTATTTGATATGCTCCCTCGCCACGCCTAGCCCTGACCCATCCATCCGGCGCAGCCGTCCTCAAGCCCTCTTTTCAGAGCGTCTTCATCTTTGCCTAAAACGCAGGTGTTTTGGAGTGGCTGGCGGGGGTTTGGTGCGGGAGGTGTGGACTGGTGGCTAGAGTGCCGCAGAACAGGATGCTACTGCGAGAGTGTCACACTGAACAAACTGGATGGTAAGCCGCTTCGGGGAACGAATTAATTCACGAGTTGGGAAGGACGATTAATGAGCCGTTGGGTTGTTGGAGGAGAATAGGGCTAATAGGCTTAGGAAAACGTTCCACATCCAACTTTCAACGCTCAACGTTCAGTGAGGGGATAGAGAGACTGGCCAGGCGGTGGTGCCTGTCCCACTACGGTGCGTGGCTACGGGGTCTTGTATTTGGCGGGGAAGTTGGGTTCGGGCTGCCACTCGGGCAGGGTTTTCACACTGTCGCGGGCGGCTTGGGAGGTGGGGATTTTCCAGGCTTCGAAGAAAGGCCCGAGGTTCTTGCCGGTGGTCCGGGAGAAGCGGATGAGCCATTGGTCGCGTTCCTCGTCATCGCTCTTGGGACGTTGTTCCTTGGGCAGATTACGATACTCGGTGAAGGTGTGTTTGAAGGCGTCCCAACCGAAGCCTTCAATGAGTTGATAATACATGGTGAGGGCGAGGAAGGGATCGCGCTTCCAGTCATCGAACTTGGTGTTCGTGCCGAAGTATTTCTTAAGATGCTTCTCGCGGGAATCCGGGCTGATGCCGTTGTGGCCTTGCAGGCCGAGGCCGAGGATCTTCTCATAGGTGTAGAGGGAGAAGAGATTGCAGGTGACTTCGGTGGTGCCATCGAAGGTCCATTCGGGGGCCTGGTGGTTGTGGCCGAGTTCGTGGTAGTGGCCCCAACTGCCTTTGGTGGTGAGGTGCTTGAGGTCGAGGCTTTCTTCCACGACATCGAGGTGCGTCATGATGGGGTAACCTGAATGCATGTAGCCAGCGGAGATCTGGACATCAGGAACGATGCGCTCGGGGCGCTTGCGATCGCGGGAAATGGTGGCGAGATCGGCGACGCCATCCATGACCTGGTCCCAATGCTTCATGAGGGCTTCAGGGTCATCGAGGGTGCGGATGGCGCTGGAGGGAACGCTGAGGACGAGCTTGGCGGTCTCGAGTTCGGCCCAAGGAGCGGGGTGAAGGCGGATGGTTTCGCGCCAATCGGCGAGCTTGGTCTGGCCGAGGACGAAATGCGGAGCAGCGACGCCACCGGCGATGGTGACGTTGAGGTCTTTCGCAGCGGCATTGCCGGGGACCTCAATATAGATGAGGCCGCCAAAGGCGCTGGCGATGGAGGTGTTCGTTTTCGTGAGCGATTCGCTGGTGGTGATCTCAGGAGCTCGGGACCAGGTGGGCAGATTCCAGAGGCGATCGGTATGGCAGCCGATGCGGACGGTGAGGCGGTCCTTAATGGCGTTGGTCGGCAAGCCGACGCGAATGATCTCGCCGGGTGCGGCGTAGAGGCCGGTGGAGTGCCAACCGGTCTGTTTGGTCTTGAGGACGAGCTGCTTGGTGATGCGTTCGGCGGAGCTGGGAACGCTGCCGGGGAATTCCTTAGCAGCAGGGTGGGCCTTGATCTGTGCGGGGTTGGCGTTCTTCAGGGCTTGGAGATCAAGCGTCATGGTGAGGCGCTCGAGGGCATCCTGAGTTTTGAGCGGGGACTTGGCACTGGGGATCTTACCGGTGCTGCGCTGACGAAGGGCGGTGAGCTGCGGTTGCAGAAGGCGGTCGCTCTTGGGCAGGGCCTGGGCGGTCTGGGTGAGAATCCACGAGGCCTGACCGACGAGTTGCTGGGTGATGGGCGTGGAGGCGTTCGTGACGGTGAGCAGGGTGTTGAGCGCGTGCGAGGTGTTCACCACGGTGGGCAGGGTGTTTGCGGTGGAGAAGCCGTCTTTCGTGGTGCGGCTCAGGGTGCCATCCAGCCACAGGATGCCCGCATGCGTGAGCAACAGGTTGCCCGCGTGATGGTCGCTGAGGGTCTTGTCGGGATTCAACTGCAACCAACCCCAGCCGAGGCCGGCGGTGAGCAGACCGCCACCGGCGCGGATGAACTTGTCGAGGGCGGGACGGCAGGCGTCGGGCTTCCAATCGCCGGTGTCAGCGACGACTACGTGAATGCCGGTGAGCTTGGTGTGCCAGTCTTTGGGATCGAGGATGGTGGCGTCGAAGCCCTGGGCTTTCAGGTATTTCTGGAGGCCGTCGTTTTTCAACACGCCGACCTTGAGTTCGGCGGGCTTGGCGGTGGTGCGGCTGGAGGCCCAGCGGACGCTGTTCTGGAGGAACTTGCCGGAATCGCCCTTGTCTGTGGTGCCGAGGAAGCCGCCATGACCGAAGGCGATGATACGGCCGCTGCCGAGGCGGCTGGCGACGACGACCGGGGCGGAGAGGTTACGACCGGCGGAACCAAGCACGACAGGGAAGGCTTGTGGGCCAAACGCGGCGACGGGGCCGGGAGCACCGCTGGATTCGATGACTTTTACGCCGTCCAAGAGGAAGCGGATGTCGGCTTGAGGGAATTGCGCGGTCTGGGCGAAGGCGGGCAAGGTGGCCAGCAGTGACAGGGCGACGAAGAGGTTCTTAACGGATCGCAAGAGCATACGGTAAAAATGATTCAACGGCTGATCGGGTGGGCGAAAAAGGTGCCGCCGGTCAGCCAACAGGATTGGAGGCATATTGGTATGATGAGACGGGACGTCGAGGAGAAAAATCGAATCAAATCATGGGAAACACCTTTGCGGCAATCATCACCAGCACCAGGCCCACTACCGCCATGATGGTCAGGAGTACGGAGAAGTTGCGCAGGGTTTCGCCCTCGGTCATGCCGCTCATCTTGCACACCACCCAGAAGCCGCTGTCGTTCATCCACGCGAACGGCTTGGAACCGCAGCCGATGGCGAGAGCGAGGTAAACCGGATGGAAGCCCAGCGTCTCCGGCGCGGCCATGCTCTGCAACATGCCGATGGTGGTGATCATGGCCACCGTGGCCGAGCCCTGCGCGGTGCGGATGAGTGCGGTGACGAAGAAGGCGAGAGGCAAGATGCCGATCTGATAGGTTGCGGCGAGATCACGGATGCGTTCACCGACGCCCGTGTGTTGCAGGACGCCGCCGAAAGCACCCCCGGCCGCGGTGATGAGAATGATGAGGCCACCGCTCTCCAAGGCGCTCTGCACACCAGCAGAGATCTCTTTCTTAGTTTTCCGTTTCTGGCTCACCACGGTGAGCAGCGCGATACCGGCGGCCAAGGCGATGGCGATGTTCTTGTCGCCAAATTTTTGGAAGAACCAGAGCAGGCCGCTTTGCCAGGCAGACAAAGTGCCAGTAGCAGCTTTACCCCAAGAATCCGTGATAAAACCTTCACCGCCGATGAGTACCACGGGCAGCAAGATGGGCATGAGGGCAAGCCAGAAGCCGGGCAGTTCGCTTTCCGGGCGCTGGGTCATCTTCTCCATGTCTTTCAGCGATTCGCCGTTGGTTTCGCGGACGGGCATGGGCCATTTGCGGTTGGCCCAGTACGCGTAGCTGAGTCCGGTGACGACAGTGAACAAACCGAGGATGATGCCGCATACCATCATCGTGCCCATCTGGATGTTCAGGGCATTCGCCACGAAGAGCGGGCCGGGTGTGGGCGGCACGAGTGAGTGCGCCATGGTCGTGCCGCAGGTGATGGTCATGACGTAGAGCGCGTAATTTCGCCCCGTGCGACTGGCGAGGGCCTTGCCCAAGGGGATGAGCAGATAGAAAACAGTGTCGAAGAATACGGGGATACCCAGCGTGAAGCCTGTGCCTGCAAAGGCAACGGGCGCATTCTTCTCGCCTAAAATGCGGAGTGAAGTGCGGACGATCTTTTCGGCCGCACCGCTATCGAGCAGGCATTTGCCGATGATTGCCGCCATCGCTACCAAGATGCCGATGCTGCCGCAGGTCTTGCCGAACTCCACCGCCACGCGTTCGCCCACGGATTGCTTCACCAGTTTCTTCGTATCGTTCTCAGACATCTTCCGGTTCTTGCCGAACTCCTGCAAAGCAGTCGTTGAAGTAAGCGATCCCACGACCAAGGCCGCGAGGATGAGCGCCAGAAACGCGTTCAATCGCAACGCAAGAATCCCGCCGACCACGACGATGATGCCAATGAGGAGTATGAGCAGCGGATCCATCAGTGCGCTTTTTTATTTCTTCTCTTCCTCCACCCATTTCACACTGTGATCACCGGTGACGGCAATCGTCTCCGGTGGATTATCGATGCGGAAATAGGACCACGGTCCGGGGATGAACGGATACTTCTCCACGATGCTTTCATCCACCTCGATGCCGAGGCCCGGACCTTTCGGCACGGTGAGGTAACCGTTCTTGATCTCCATCGGTTCAGCGAGAATCTCATCGGCAGCGGGGAAGGCATACATGCCTTTGCGACCGCTATTCGAGTAGCAGGGATACTCGAGCCACTCGACGACTTCCTCGCCCCAGCAGATGCCGAGATGCGCCGCTGCAAGGACTTCCAACGTGGTGCCCCAGCTATGGAAGGCGAACTTCAACTTGGCCTTCGCCACGGCATCGAAGAGGCGCTTGCCCATCGCCACGCCGCCTTGGCAGCAGACATCCGCTTGGATGTAATCAGCGGCTTTCGTATCGATCAGATCGAGGAAGCCTGCTTCCGTCTGCTCATGCTCACCGGTGGCCACAGGAATGACTTTCGCCGCCATCAACTTGCGATAAGCAGCATGGTCATCGGGCGGAATGGGTTCTTCGAGCCAAGTCGGCTTGAACTGGTTGATGGCTTTGGAGACTTCCACGACCGTGTCGTAATTATAGCTGTTGCTGCCCATGCGCCACCAGGAGTGGGCATCGATCATCAGGCCGAAATCAGGACCCGTGGCGGCGCGCATCTTCTGGACGGTCTCGATATCCTTGTCCGGTCCGAGCGCGGGACGCATCTTGTAAGCTGGGAAACCCATCGCTTTTACCGCAGCGGCTTCCTCGGCGAACTTGTCCGGCGGCATATACATGCCCGCGCTGCCGTAGAGCTTGATGGTGTCGCGCTTGCGGCCACCGATGATCTCGGAGAGCGGGCAGCCTTCGAAACGGGCGACGACATCAAGCACCGCGATCTCCACGGCGTAGTAAGTTTTCTTCACTTCGAGGTCCGCCTGGAAATTGAAGCTGGCCCACTGGCGCGGATCTTTGCCGATGAGGAAAGGCCCGATGATGTCCTTGATTTCATGCACTGCGCGCTCATGCGCGGGTCCAGGCGCGAAGCCTTTCAAGCCCGTATCCGTAGTCACGCGGATATACATGGCGTCACGCTTGAGGATGGTGCGCTCACCGCCCCAGAAAGGTAGTTTGATAGGTTCGGGGAACGCGTAGGACAGCAGGAACGCATCAACTTTGGTGATTTTCAAAAGAGCTCCTTTCCGTCGGGCAACGACGGTTCAAAATTCAAATGGATTGACGGCAAAAAATGCATCAGGGACGGCGGGCGTTTTAAGGGGATAGAGCAGGGGTGTCGAGGATGGATTTGGGAAAAGCTGTCCGGGAAATAAAAAAGCGCTCATGCGGATCGCATGAGCGCCTGAAAAGAATCAACTTAGATTACTTGGCGGCTTCGGTTTTTTCGCCAGCCTGGTTCCAGCCGGAGATGCCGGCGGAGAGGTGCTTCACGTTCTTGTAGCCGAGCTTCTCAGCGGCCGTGGCAGCCTGCTTGTAGGCATTGCACTTGGGCCCGCCGCAGTAGGCGACGATCAGCGCGTCCTTGTCCTTCGGGAGGACAGCGGCCAGTTCAGCCTTTTTGGCCGAGAAGTCAATCGCGCCCGGGATGTGCCCCTTCTTGTAGGAGTCGGCACCGTTCACGTCGATGACCGTGACCTGCTTGGCAGCGATCTTGGCTTTCAGCTCAGTGATGCTGATGTCTTGGAATTCACCAGCGTAAGCGCTGATGGCGAACACCGCGGCAGCGGCGAGGGCGAGGAACTTCTTCATTGTTTATGCTTTGGTTATGTTTGGTTTAACTTGCCTCAACGGGAGGCAAATCCGGGAAAATCATCTGTCTGGCACTCCCGGCGGGCATTATACGGCCCGTCTTTGGAGGACGCTGGACGCCTGTTTATTCCCTATGGATTTCTGTATTTGATAGCCGAATTCCGGATTTTGTTCAAGTTCCGTTATTTTATGACTGATTCCAAGGCTGGGCGGTCAGATCTTGACCTTGAATTCGTCATCCTGTTTCAGCGACAGGCAGAAGGCGGACATCAGCTCCGGGATTTGTTCTAAGTCCTTGAGGTTCACCATCTCAACCGGGGAATGCATGTACCTGTTGGGCAGACTGATAAGGGCGCTGGGAATGCCACCTCGGGTCCAGAAAATGACGTCCGTATCGGTGCCGCTGCTGGCGGAGACGGCCTCGTGCTGGACCTTGATCTTCTTGGCTTTGGCGATCTTTTCCAGTTGGGCGACCACCTCCGGGTGGTTCGGTCCACCGTGGGTGAGGGCGGGGCCTTTGCCCAGCTTGATATCGCCATGGGTGATCTGGCTCACGGTCGGGTAATCCGTGGCGTGGGTGACATCGACCACCAGTGCCACATCCGGCTTCAGCGTGTAGGCGATCTGGCGGGCACCGAGCAGGCCGATCTCTTCCATGATGTTGGAGACGGCGAGCACTTCACATTTCAACTTGCTGCGGGAACCGTGCACCATGCGCAGAGCCTCGGCCACGGCGAAGGTGCCGATGCGGTTGTCGAAGGCGCGGGCGATGGCGAGGTCATTGCGGAGCAGTTCGAATTCATCGTTCAACGTGATCGGGTCGCCGATCTGCACGAGCTTCTCTGCTTCCTTTTTGCTGTCCACACCTATGTCGATGAACAGGTCATCGATCTTCGGCATTTTGCGTTCGCCTTCGGTCTTGGTGAGATGCGGGGCCACATTGCCAACGACACCTTTCACCGGGCCTTTCTTGGAATGGATGGTCAGGCGCTGGGCCTTGGTGATCGCCGGGTCCACGCCGCCGATGCGACGCACGTAGATGAAACCGTCCTTGCTGATGAAGTTCACCACCATGCCGATCTCATCCGCATGCGCCGCGAGCATCACGCGCGGGCCACCGCCACGGTTCAAGACCGCCACACAATTGCCATAGGCATCGGAGAAGGTTTCATCCGCGAACTCTTTCACATAATCCAGCCAGACACGCTGTCCCCGCGCTTCATGGCCGGACGGGCTGGGGGTGTTCACCAAAGTCTTGAGGAAATTCAAAGAGGTATCGCGCATGAGCAGACTTTGCGAAGTTTCCGAGCCTTGAGGCAATGAAGAAAATGCGGACTGACCGGAGCGGTTGCTAGGCTTTGGCCGGGGCGTCCAAGGTTTCCCGAACGAGCCGCGCCAGTTTGTGTGGCTGGTAGGGCTTTTGGAGAAAGGCGATGTCGGAGCGCAACGGCCCGTCCTTGATGAAGGCATTCGCGCTATAACCGCTGGTGTAGATGACCTTAAGTTTGGGTTCCTCTGCCAATAATTTTTCCGCCAGATCCTGTCCGGTCATGCCCTCGGGCATCATCATGTCCGTCAGCAGCAGCTTGATCTTGTAGCGATACTGCTTCCAGACTTCCAGCGCGGCCGGGCCGTGCTCGGCTTCCAGCACGGAGTACCCGTAGTGTTCCAAAATGCTGCGGACGAGCATGCGCACGGAATTCTCATCCTCGACGAGCAAAATGGTTTCCGTGCCCCCCACAGCGGTGCGTTGCAAGTGATCGGTATCGCTGGCACTCGCTGGTTTGATGCCGGTCGGCAGGTAGATGTCGAAGGTGGTGCCTTCGTTCACCACGCTCTTCACCCGGATCCAGCCCTGATGCTGCTGGACGATGCCATACACCGTGGCCAAGCCGAGTCCAGTGCCAGTGCCCACATCTTTGGTGGTGAAGAAGGGTTCGAAGATGCGCGGGAGATTTTCTGGCGGAATGCCGTAACCGGTATCCGTGATGCTGATGCGCACGTGCAATCCGGCTTTGGCCTCCGGGTTGGTGCGGACGTAATCTTCATCCACCGTTTCCGTGCTGGTGCGGATGGTGAGGCGACCGCCCCTGGGCATCGCATCACGGGAATTTACCGTGAGGTTCACGAGGACCTGCTCCATCATGCCGGAATCCGCGTTGACGACCGGCATGCTCGGCTGGAGATCAAGCTGGAGGCGGATGTGCTCGCCCAGCAGCCGGTGCAGCATACGGGTGAGATTGGAGATCACATCGTTCACATCCAGATTCTTGAGCTGCATCACCTGCTTGCGGCTGAACGTGAGCAACTGGCGCGTCAACTTGGCCGCGCGCTCAGCGGCCTGGTCGATCTCCTTGGCCGTCTCGATGGTGTGCGCGGGCAGATGCCGGTCGATGAGCAGCATCGAGGCGTGCCCTTGGATGACTGTGAGCAGGTTGTTGAAATCATGCGCCATGCCGCCCGCGAGCTGGCCGATGGATTCCATTTTTTGTGACTGGCGTAATTGGGCTTCCAGCAACAGACGCTGCGAGATATCCGCCGCGTAACAATGGACGACCTGACCGGACTGGATGGGGAAGAATGACCAGGAGATCGTGCGGGTGCCGTAAGGGACCTCCAGCCGCCAGCGGGGTAGGCCGGTGTCCAGACACTTTTTGACAATGTCCTTCGTCTGTGTCGGCAAGATGTTCTCCGGTTGCTCGTGGTTCAGGGAACGCGCCATCTGCCGGGCGGCGTCATTGCAGTAATTCAGCGTCCCTTCCGGGGAGAATTCGAACACCGGATTCGGATTGTAGCGCGGAAAGGCGGCGAGTTTCTGGATCGAGAGTTCGGCTTCTTTTTGCGTGGTGATGTCCCGGACGACGCCGATCATCCGCAGAGCCTGGCCGTGTTCATCCCGGTCCACATCGCCCTGCTGATGCACCCAGCGCACCGCGCCATCCGGCCGGATGATGCGATGGATGATGTCATAAGGCTGGCCGTGGTTGAGCGACGCCTGCGCGGCCGCGACCACGAGGGCATGGTCTTCCGGATGCACATGCTTGAAAAAGGTGGGCACCCGGCCATCGAACTCTTCCGGTTTGAAACCGAAAATGCGGCACGCCTCATCCGACCAGATCAGGCTGCCATCTGGTGACGGATCAGACACCCAGCTTCCCACCTGGCCCACAGCCTGGGCTTTTTGGAGGAAGTACTGGCTCTCACGCAATGCCTGCTCCGCGCGCTTGCGTTCGGAGCTGTCGGTGAACAGGCCGAGGAGATGCTGCTGGCCTTCGTAGGTGAACGGCACGAAACGGCATGAGATCCACAGCTCCGAACCGAAGGAAGTCTTCAGGTAAGTCTCCACCTGCTGTTCTTGTCCGGTAACGAGCGCTTGTTCGGCGGCGGCGAGCATGCCGCTTTCTTTCCAGGATTCGAGCTGACGGAAGTTCTGGCCGGACAATTGTTCGATTGTGCCGCCGGTCATCTCGGCGATGGCACGATTGGCGGAGATGGCTTCACCGGAGGCGCGATACGTGACGATGCCCACAGGCGAGGCCTGCAACATTGTCTCATTGAAACGCAACGCCGCTTCGGCCCGCTCGCGGTCACTCAGAGCGGGTCCGTTAGGCACGGCATTGCTGCCATGAGATGAAGGGTGAGAACTCATCTGGTGGACAAGCCGGGGGAAATTGGCACTGCCCAATGGCCTTACAGTAGGCTGGCGGGACAGAAGCTCAATACGAAAGATTCGCTGCGCGGACCGGGAACAAGTGTCGCACGACAGCTACTTTAATTTCTTCAGCGCACGCATCGCCGTCCGCGCTTCCTCATCTTCATCAAAGGCCAGGTAAGCGACGAATTTCTTGCCGATGGTCGCAGCGGAGAAGCCGCGCAGATTGAGGTTCGCAGCGGCGAGGGCTTCGGAGAGACGCTGGCCCACACCGGACTTGTCCGTGCCTTCCACGCGCAGTGCATGTAGTGCCTCTGTGGGGAAGAAACCCGCCTTGTCGGCTGCCCGCAACTGCTTGGTGCCTTTGAGCGGGGCGATGAACACCACGCCATGACCGGGCATTTCCGGCGCACGCCGGGCGAGGATGAATTCCAAGTGGGCACCGCTGCCATTCAAGGCGGCGAGCTTTTCGGCCAGGCCAGCGGGACGGTCCTCGATGCTGGCGGCCCATACCGAAGTTCTTTGAACATTTAGACTCATAAGACGGCTCCGGGTCTGGTGGTGAGATTGACGGTAATTTACCGCAGTCACGCACGCCCTGCACGAATTAATTTCGGCTGATTGTAGGGCCAAAGTTTCAGGTGAGTTTTGCCAGCCTTCCCTTTACACCCTTAGGCCAGACCACTAGGCTGTCGCCGTCGTTCACAGTGGGAATAGAACAGACGATGCTGTGTCATAGACGGGCATGAAAGAGTTTCTGGAAATAGCACTGCAAGGGAAGGAGGCGGGGGTTTCCTATACCTCCTTGCTCGCCACGGCGTTGCTGTTGGTGCTCGTCGGCTGGGGAGTCGCCACCATCGCTTTCTTCGTGGTGCGCCGCTTGGTGCAAGGGCTTAACGACTTCATCGTGGCCCGGTTTGGGGCGCAAGGTTCTGGCGGACGTAAGCTGCAGAATACGGCGCTCAAGGTCATTCCGCGCATCGTTTACTGGTTCCTCATCGTCTTCTTTGTCGCCTTGGCCACGGAAGTCCTGGGGCTGCCGGTGTTCAGTTCGTGGTTGTCGCGGGTGATGAGCTTCCTGCCGCAGTTCCTGACGTCCGTTATCATCCTGTTTGGCGGGTTGTGGTGCGGCATTTTCCTGCGGGACATGGTCACCCGCATGGCGGCCACGGCCAAACTGCCCTATGCCGAGGTGCTGGGGCGGGTCTGCCAGTTCAGCGTGGTCATCGTCTCCATTGTGGTGGCGGTGGGGCAGTTGGGCATCAACCTTTCCTTCCTCACCACCATCAGCGCGGTGCTGCTGGCCGGGCCTTTGCTGGCGGGAGCGTTGGCCTTTGGCTTGGGCGCGCAGACCATGGTGCGGAACATCCTGGCCTGTCATTACACTCAGAAGCTGTATCGCGTGGGCAATGTCATCGAGATCGATGGCGTGCGCGGAACCATCGTGAAGATCACGGGGACCTTTGTGGTCATCGAAACGCATGATGGCCAGGTGGCGATACCGGCGCAGGAATTCACGGAGAAACGGTCCCTGCTGATAAACCGGGCCAACGGCAAGTAAATGAGCAGTTTGGAAGACATCGGCCAGTTGTTCGCGCGGCGACATCCGCAGGATGCCGCGCGACTGCTGGAATCGCTGGAGCCCGCGAGTGCGGCGGGCTGGATGGGGCAGGTGCCACCAGTGGTAGCGGCGCGGGTCGCCCGGCGGTTGTCACCCTTGGCCGGGCGGGAGTGCTTCAAGGCCCTCACGGCGGAGCAACGGGCCCATGTGCTCGCGGAGTTTTTACCCCATCTCGGAGCAGCGGTGTTACGCCGCTTGCCGGAAGCTGAGCGACTGAAGTCGCTGCAATCTATGCCTCCGGAAAAGCGGCGCGGTTTGGAGCTTTTGTTGCATTATCCCGAGAGCACGGTGGGGGCGTTGATGGATCCGAGCTATCTGGCTTTGCCCGAGGATATGAGCATCGGCGAGGCGACCAAGCGAATCCAGCGGGATACGGATGATTTCTCTTTTTACGTGTTCGTGGTCAATCGCAGCCAAGTTCTGGTTGGGGTAATCAGCATCCGTGATCTGCTGGCGCAACCCATCGACAAACCGCTTTCCGCGGTGATGCGGGATCTTAGTTTCCGCCTGTCGGCGCTGACCGATTACCGCTCGGTGCTCAACAACCCGGATCTGCGGCGCTACAACGCCTTGCCAGTGACCAGCGAGGATGGGCATTACTTGGGGGCGGTGACGGAGGAGACACTCACGGAGCTGGCCGATGAAGAGGCGGCGGCAGGACGGGAGACGGGGGGGTCGGCGGGCGCGGCTTTGGGTGAATTGTATCGGGTGGGCTTGTTCGGGCTGTTGCACAGTATCGAGCCGCCAGTGGAGAGAAAGACGACGGTGGGCGATAAAACGGAGGAGGGCGCATGAGCAATCTCTCGCCATCCCAAGTCAGCAGCCAGCTCGTGCAGAAGTATGTACAGCTTTTTCCCGAAGAGGCGGCGCGCGAGGTGGAGCGCCTGCAGGTGGATGAGGCGCTGGACATCGTGGTGCAACTGGAAGTGACGGCGGCGGCGAATCTGCTGGAGGCGTTGCTGCCGGAATTCGCCTCGAAGGTGCTGGATGCCTTGCCCATCGATACCGTGGCGAAGCTGGTGTTGCGCATGGACCCGGTGCGCGCGGCGATGGCACTGTTGCGGCTGAGCAGTGAGAAGCAGCAGCAGGTCTTGCAATCGCTCCCGCCGATGGTGACGGAGGAGATGCGCGAGCTGATGGTGTATCCGGCGGATTCGGCCGGCGGTCTGATGGACCCGCGCGTGATGAGTTTCCGCAAGACCACGCTGGCGGGGGAAGCGCTGGATGCGATTCGGGCCTCACGCCAGACGAAGGTCTATGATGTCTATCTGGTGGATGAGCAGGGGATCTTGACCGGTTGCGCGGCGTTGCAAGACATCGCCCTGGCGAATCCCAAGACGCCGTTGGGCGAACTGGCGCGCAAGGTGCCAGGCAGTGTGCCTGCTGTGGAACCGGCGGCGGAAGTGGTGTTGCTGTTCGAGGAAAAGAAACTCTCCAGCGTGCCGATCGTGGATTTTGAAGGGAAGCTGCTGGGCGTTGTGCGTTACGATGTGTTGTTGAGCGCGGCGCAGGAGGAGGCGGTGGAGGACCTGCAATCCATGGTGGGTGTGAGTCCGGACGAGCGCGCGTTGTCCTCACCGTTCTTTGCGGTGAAGAAACGGTTGCCGTGGTTGCAGATCAACTTGGGCACAGCCTTTCTGGCGGCGGCGGTGGTCGGTCTGTTTGAGGAGACCATTGCGCAGGTCACGGCTTTGGCGGTGTTACTCCCCGTGGTGGCCGGTCAGTCCGGTAACACCGGTGCACAGGCTCTGGCGGTGGCGATCCGCGGTCTGACCTTGAAGGAGATCCGCATCAGCCAATGGATGCTGCTGGTGCGGAAGGAGATGATCGCCGGTTTCATCAATGGTATCGCGGTGGGCATCGTGACGGGCCTGGGCGTGTGGGTGTGGAGCAAATCGTTCGGATTGGTGGCGGTCATCACCAGCGCGATGGTGATGTCCATGACCATCGCGAGTGTCTCGGGAGCGTTGGTGCCGCTCATCTTGAAAGCATGCAAACAGGACCCGGCGCAATCTTCCTCCATCATCCTGACCACGGTAACGGATGTGATGGGTTTCTTCAGCTTCCTCGGCCTGGCCAAGCTGTTCATGCACCTGCTGCCGAAAGACCCGCCGAAGCCGGAGGCTCTGCCTGCCCCGGAAGCGATGCTGGAAGTGGTGCGCTGGATGGTAGGCTGAGCAAAGCAAGGTTTTGGAGCGCGGTGCGTCTCGCCCGCAGCAACTCCCATAACCAAATCCAGTGCTCGCCATTTTACCAAACCTAGCCCGAATAAAACCAGATGGTTAAGTCCTCCGAAAATTTTGCACCACTGGCTTTAGGATATTGCTGCGGGCGAGGACGCACCGCGCTCCACTGGCAGGGAAAACAAAATCACCGACCAGTGATCAAACTGGTGCGGTGATGAAAAGGAGTTGTTGGCGGGTGAGTGTTTCCGGCGGTGATCCTGTTGCGTGAGTCGGCGATGTGCGAAGCTGGGTCAGTTTTGCTAATGGGAGTTGCTGCGAGACACAGTCCCGCGCCCAACTGGCAGCATCGCCGCCAAAATCACTTCACAGCGCCGAAGAAACGGAAGGTGTAATAGATCACCATGATCTCAAGCGCGATGAAGAGCGCAAAGCAGGTCAATTCCACCACTCCGGCCTTTAGTTCGTTCAATTTTGCTTTCATTGTAACTGTAAGAATTAGCAAGGGTCGTGCCAATCGCGCCTTTAAAAGTGTCTTAGCTTTTATTGCTGTTTTCGTAAGATGCCTAAAATCAAGTGTTTGTAATATGGATAATGTGTCCACTGGCAGGACAGTTTGCGGTCGGGCTTGCCAAAGGATGCTTTTTCACAGCCAATTAAAGTCATGTCGGGAACGCACCGGTGCTGGGCCGAGATCGATTTATCAGCTTTGCGAGAGAATCTCGCGTGGCTGAGGCATGCCGCCGGGCCGGACCAGCGCATCATTACGGTGGTGAAGGCGGATGCCTACGGGCATGGGTTGAAGCAGATCGCGGCGCTGCTGATGCAGAGCGGCACGGATGTCTTTGGGGTGGCGAACCTGAACGAGGCCCGGGCCATCCGGAGCGTGGGGAAGGGTTGGCCCATCCTGATGCTCGGAGCCTGTCTGCCGGAGGAAGTGGAGGCGGCGGTGAAGGATCAGGTCATGCCGACCATATCCTCGCTGGAAGAGGCCCGGCGCTTCTCGGAATGCGCTGCCAAGCATCGTCGGACAGTGGACATCCATCTGAAGGTGGATACGGGGATGGGGCGATTGGGGGCGAAACCGGGGGAAGTGGTGGCCTTGGCGCAGGCGATCGGGCAGTTGCCGCACCTGAACTTGCGCGGGCTCTACTCGCATTACGCCTCGGCTGAGGATGATGCGCGGTATTCCAAGCGGCAGCGGGAATTGTTTTTGAAGGTGGTCGCCGAATTGCGTGCGGCAGGGATCACACCGGATTTCATCCATCTGCGGAATAGTGGCGGGGTGCTTTTTGAGGCGGATGGTGTCTCGAACACGATCCGGCCGGGGTTGTTGGTGTATGGGATTGTGCCGACGGTCAAGCGGCGGTTGCCGGATGGTCTTAAGGGAAAGCTGCGTCCGGCGCTGACTTGGAAATGCCGGGTGAGTTTCGTGAAGGCCGTGGAGGCGGGGCAGAAGCTGAGTTACGGAGGAACGTTCACAGTGACGAAGCCGATGAAAGTGGCGACGATCACAGCCGGTTATGGGGATGGCTATCTGCGCTCGGGGAGTGGGCGTGCGAAGGTGTTGATCGGGGGGAAACTTTGTACGGTGCTTGGGCGCATCACGATGGATCAGATGTTGGTGGAT
>CAZPUL010000080.1:0-13753 GCA_964589735.1 uncultured Verrucomicrobiota bacterium
GCCTTCGGCTTCAGGAACTATGTCAAAGAGCAATGAAACCACCCGACCCCTGCAAATGTATCGCTCCCAACCTCCCCTCACAGGGAGTCGATGGGAGGCCGAACTTCGGCCTGGTGCTGTCCAAAACCCGGCTGGTTCCGCAGTGGGTACGGCAGTCGAACTTCGACCTAGGGATTCCCCGGTGGGTCATACAATCCTACGCCCACCGACGTCCCGTTCCCCCTCCAGCTTACGGGCCCTGATCCAGGCACCCGACACTCTCACAGATCCATTTGATTCCATAAGGACTCGTCACCTCCCCGCCAACGCAGGACACACCAATGCAATAAATCACATCACTGTGCTTGATGACTTTGGGATTCTCCAGAAGCTGCCTGCCGCTCCGATTGAGCGCCAACCTCCGTTTTTACCCGCCTTTACCAGCAGCGAGCTGCCAGCACTTCTATTCATCCCACAAAACCCGCAATTCCGCCATCACTTTTCGCTAAAATTTTTACCGAAAATCGAACCGTTTCAACCCCAAGAACTTCCAGAAAAAACAGCTTCTGTAACTCGCATTTTACTCTCCCGGATTGGAGCGGAATCCGGCTTCCAGATGCAAAAATTCACCCGGAAGAAATGTGCTCCTCCGGGTGGATTTCGCCCAAGAATTGCGCTGCTTTACGCGGGAATCGTCTGTCGCCGGAGCAGGTCGGCAGAGGGCACGCGTCGGTACTCTTCCTCCGCCTGGGCCTCGGCTTCCTTCAAGCCGACCAGCTCCCGGGCTCGGCTGAGGTAATCCTTGTCGATTTCAAAACCGACGAACATGGCCGCTTTGGTGTTCTTCGCTCCCAGGGCCGAATTCCCGATCCCCAGAAATGGATCCAGCACCACCTGCTTCTCCGGAATCCCGTGCAGCTTGATGCATTGCTCGGCGATCTCTTTGGGGAAACTCGCCGGATGCGGCCGCTGATCATCCCGGCTTTGGATCGTCTGATAGGGGATGAACCACGTATTGCCCCGGCAACGCTTGTCGCCGCCGCCCGTATGCGCCCATCTCGCGATATTGCTCTTGTCCGCATACGCCACCCCCACCGCCAGCCGGTCGATCGGCGTGTTCCCGCCCTTGGTGAAGTGGAAGATATACTCGTGACAATCGTTCAGGTAACGATGCGAACGGATGGGTTTGAAATGGCCGGTGGAAATGCTCTGGCCGCTCTTGGTCTCCACCGTGATGGACTTGATCCAGTGAATCGTGTTTTGCAGCACGAAACTCTCACTCAAGTAGCACGCCATCTGATAAGGCAGCATCGGGTTCGAGGGACAGGCGCCGATGTTAAGGAAGAAGGAGCCTTCAGTTTTGAGCACGCGATGGATTTGCGCGGTCCACTGGCCCGTCCACTTCAGGTATTCATCCCGCGCGAGATCATCATCATAGCTGCGATACTTGATCCCGAGATTGTACGGCGGCGAGGTGACCACGACATCCACGGAATCAGCGGGCAGTTGCCGCATTCCCGCCACGCAATCGCCTTCAACCAGAAAGAATTTTGTGTCCATGCCGAAAACCGTACCGGCATGGCGAAAAAGTACAAGTGCAATAAATCCTTTCGGATAGTGGTTTTCCAAAAACGGTAAGGCGAGACTCTGTCGAGCCCTGGCTGGTGGAGCGCGGCTTTTAAGCCGCTTCAACTCCCATGAGCAAAAGGCAGTGTCCAAAATAGCCTGACACCGATGCGGCCCGTGGATTCGCAGTGCCAGTTCACCCCGGCATCCCGATTGTCGGGGCGGCAAGATCCGAGGGTAGCCTAGGCCAACGGCCTAGGTAACAGTTCCCAATGAATCAGAAGCACCTTAGGTGCGATTCATGCACCGTGAGGGTGGAATGGGGACGGTTGTTGGATGCTCGACCGGGGAGTGCATGAATCGGGCTTTCCTCCTCCGGTTATGTTCAACCCAATCGCGTTCCCGAGAGGGTGAGAACTGTATCAGTTCGGCGATTTTTGCCCCGGTGATTTTGCGGCAAGTTCCTCGGCCTTCTTGAAATCCGCGTCACTTTTTTCGTTTTGCTTCAGCCGTTTATAGCCTTCGGCACGCAACTTGTAGAGTTCTGGCCGTTCGGGGGCCAGTTCGATGGCCGTCGTGGCATTCAAGATGACATGAGCAACATCCTCCGGCGTGCCGCCCAAGGTCTGCAATTTCTTCAGATAGACGCGTCCCCGGCCATAGTGTCCCGCAAAGTCTTTGGGTGCGACCACGATCTGCATGGTATAGTTGTTGATGGCATCTGCCATCCATTTGCCGGCCTGTTTCTTCTTCTCCTCGTCGGAGGTGGCGATGGCCATGGTGGCATTGTAGCCCCCCATCAATTCGTAAGCGTGTCCCCGGCCGTTCAACGCGGCAGTATTGTCGGCATCCAGCTTGAGGGCGTTGGAGTAGTCTCCCACGGCATTGTACAGGTCAGTCATGCCTTCTTGCAGACTCTTTGAAACGGCCCGGTTGCTCCCGCGATAGGTGTACGCCTTGCCTCGCAGCAGCAGTGCGGGCAGCGATTTTGGGTGGATGTCCAGGCTTTCGCCTAAAACCTTCAAGGCCCCGTCATAATCCCGTTTGTTCAGGAGGCCGCCGGCTTCGGTCACCAGCTTCTCCGAGGATACTGTGGTGGGCTGGTTTCCGGCGGTGCTTTTCTGGGCTGACCACATTGCTTCCATGGCATTGCTGCCGTCCTTCTGGGTCATTTTGCCGGCCAATCCCTCCGGTTTGAATGTCCCCTCAAAGGTGATGGATCGGGAATCATCGCCTGCGCTCAGTATGATGGTGCCATCCTTATTGATGGTCACTTGATCAAACGGGTTTTTTTCACCACGGGGATTTATCAGGCTCGCGCGGAGGGTCTTGTCATCAAGCAGAAAACGGAAACCCATTTTCATGGTGCGACCTTGCGCGGTCATCTCACCTTCCCAAATACCAAGCAACGCTTTCTCGGTCTCGCTGACGGAGAGTGTTTGCCCTGGAACGGCAGTTTGTGCCTTCAGCCTATGCGGCCAGAGCGCGAGCAGCGCCAGACAAAGGGTAAACGAAATCACAATACGTGCTGATGGTTTCATGGAGTCTGATGACTTGGAGATATACAGTGACGCTGGTCGTATCCGACTGGTGCGTAGCTTTCCAGTTAGCGGGATTGCCGCACAAGAAAATTCTCCCCTCCAGCCGTTGACTTGCCGCCGCCGGGCCTTACATTCCGCCCACCATGTCGAAGGCGACGTCCCGGCCGGTCATCCGCTTGCGCGGGGTCCGGCATAATAACCTCAAAAATTTCGATCTCGACCTGCCCACGGGCGAACTGGTGGTCATCACCGGACTCAGCGGGTCGGGCAAGAGCTCGCTCGCGTTTGACACGCTTTTCGCGGAGGGCCAGCGGCGGTATATCGAGACGTTTTCCCCCTATGCGCGGCAGTTTTTCGACCGCATGGACAAGCCGCAGGTGGACAGCATCGAGGGCATCCCGCCCGCCATCGCCATCGAGCAGCGGAACTCGGTGAAGAGCACACGCTCCACCGTGGGCACCATGACGGAGATCTGCGACCACATGAAGGTGCTCTGGCCGCACCTCGCCCAGCTCCATTGCCGCCAGTGCGATCAATTCGTGCGAAAGGACTCGGCGCAAGACGTCTTTCAAAATGCGAGGGACGAAATTGGAAGTGCGAAGGAAGACCCGGAGAAGTTTGAGGTGCTCGTCACGTTCACAGTGGCGCTTTCGGAAAAGCTGCCGCTGGAGGAGTCGCTCAAGCTGATTTCCAAGCAAGGGTATCAGCGGCTATTGGTAGGGGATAAGGTCGTGCGGTTGGAGGATGTGTTGAAGGATTCGTCCCTCGCACCTAAGACCTCGCACTTGGTGGTGGTGCAAGATCGCATCAAGCTGATCTCAGCGAATCGCTCGCGGTTCGTGGAGGCGTGTGAGCAGGCGTATCATTTCGGCAAGGGCAAGCTGGCGCTGTATCGGGTTGAGGACTTGAGCAAGCCGTGGCGCCGCTACTCGAAACATCTCCACTGCGCGACGTGCGATATCGAGTATCGCGACCCGTCACCCGCGCTGTTCAGCTTCAACAATCCCGTGGGTGCCTGTCCGGCGTGCCGCGGCTTCGGTCGCGTCATCTCCATTGATTACGACCTCGCGATACCGGACCGCTCCAAGACATTAAACGGTGGCGCGGTGAAACCCTGGCAGGGCGGCGTCTCGGCAGATTGCCAGGTGGACCTTGTGAAAGCATGTCGCAAGCACAAGGTGCCGATGGATGTGCCCTTCGAGGAGCTTTCACCCGAGCAGCAGAGTTTCGTGGTGGATGGAGAACCGAATTATGGCATCGACAAGGAGCATGAGTGGCCGCACCTGTGGTATGGCGTGAAGGGCTACTTCCGCTGGCTGGAATCGAAGTCCTACAAGATGCACGTGCGCGTGCTGCTCTCCCGCTATCGCGCCTACACGAAATGCCGGATGTGCGATGGGAAGCGCTTTCAGCCGGAATCACTGCTCTACCGATTTACGAGCCCGTTGCACGGGCGGGCCAATGAGGAGAAAGTTTCTCTGACACTTTCGGATTTTTATCTACTTCCGATCCGGGATGCGTTGGCGTTGATCGAAGGCTTCGCGGCCAGCCGCAAGGTGGCGGTGAATGATCCGATCCAGGTGGTCTTGAACGAGGTGCGGGCGCGCTTGGGTTACTTGCATGAAGTGGGCCTGGGCTACTTGACGTTGGACCGGCCGACGCGCTCTCTTTCCGGCGGTGAGACGGAGCGGGTGAATCTCACGACGTGTCTGGGCACGCGACTGGTGAACACGCTCTTCGTGCTGGATGAGCCGAGCGTGGGCTTGCATCCGCGTGATACGGAGCGGCTGGTGAAGATCCTCGAACGGTTGCGTGATACGGGGAACACGGTGGTGGTGGTGGAGCATGAATCGGGCGTGATGCGCGCGGCGGATCAGCTCATCGATATCGGGCCGGGTCATGGCGAGAGCGGCGGGGAGATCGTGTTCCAAGGGCCGTTCGCGGAGATCTTGCAGAGTGAGCGCTCGTTGACGGGGCAGTATCTGAGCGGGCGACGGAAGATCGAGGTGCCGGTGCGGCGAGCGGTCTCGCTGATGCCGGGACAGAGTGGTGACGTCGCTCTGAATGATCAGGTGGTGGAGTATAAGGTAGGGAAGAGCGCGGCGGGCGATGCGAAGACCAGCGGTGGGCGCGGACGCCCACCTCACTCGCAGGCGAGGACGCCCGCGCTACCTGCCGAGATGCCCACGTTGCATTTGACCGGGGCGAATCTGCATAACCTCCAGAATGTCTCGGTGGAGATTCCGCTGGGGCGGCTGGTGTGCATCACGGGCGTGAGCGGGTCGGGGAAATCGACTTTGATCCGGGAGGTGTTGTTGCCGGCGTTGACGCAGAAGTTTGCAGGCGCGGTGAAGGTAAAGAGCGAGGACGATGCCGACGATGAAGAGGAGAGCGAAGGGGGCTTTGTCGCGGCGAAGGTCACGGGTTGGGAACACGTAGGTGGGGTGGTGATGGTGGATCAGTCCACGCTGGGTAAGACGCCGCGCTCGAATCCGGCGGTGTATATCGGGGCGTTTGATGACATCCGCGAGGTGTTCGCGCAGGCGGAGTTGGCGAAGCAGCGCGGGCTGGGTTCCAGTGCGTTCAGTTTCAATTCGGCGCAGGGCCAGTGTGAGCGGTGTCGCGGGGCGGGGTTTGAGAAGATCGAGATGCAGTTCCTGAGCGATGTTTTCATCCGGTGCCCGGATTGCCAAGGGCGGCGGTATCGGCCGCACATCCTGGAGGTGAAGGTGCAGAGTGCGCGACGCGCCAGCCCGGACTCGAATGAACTGATCATCACGGAATGGTCCATCGGCGATTTCCTGGAGGCGACGGTGGATGACGCGGTGGCGTTCCTGGCGGAATTACCGGATTATCGTCCGGCGCAACGGGCGTGTGCGAGCCTTCGGCTTTTGCAAGATGTGGGCCTCGGCTATCTGCGCGTGGGGCAGCCGATCAATACGCTCTCCGGCGGGGAGAGCCAGCGGCTCAAGCTGGTGCGGCATCTGGCGGAATGGAACGTGAGCGCGCAGGCGACGGGCGGCAAATTGAACGTGAAGCCGACGTTGTTCCTCTTCGACGAGCCGACGACGGGTCTGCATTTCGAGGATGTGCGCGTATTGCTGCTGGTGTTCCAGCGGATGGTGGAGCAGGGTCACTCGGTGCTGGTGATCGAGCATAACCTGGATGTGATCAAGTGCGCGGATTGGGTGGTCGATCTGGGGCCCGATGCAGGCGATCAAGGCGGGCAGATCGTGGCCATGGGCACGCCGGAGGAGGTGGCGCAGGTGGAGCGGAGCCATACGGGAAGGGCGCTTAGGCCGCTGCTATCGCAAAAGAGCCGTTCAAAGTTTAGAGTTTAAGGTTCAAAGTCAGCGGGGTTTCGAGTTTGGAGTTTCTAGTTTCGAGTCGGGGAATGGGCTGTTCGCACGGCATAAAAGTGTTTGGATGGCTTTGTGCCAACTCGAAACGGGAAACCACAAACTAGAAACTGCTGTCGGCGCGGCACGGAAACGGCTAGTTACAAATCCAAGAAAAGGTAAACGAATATGAAAAAGGCATTAGGATTGGCTTTGGTCGCGGGCGGAGTGGCGTTGTTGATCTTCGGCTTTCAGGCGAAGGATTCGCTGAAGGACAAGGCGAACGAACTCATCTCGGGCTCACCGACGGACAAGACGATGTGGATGATCGGCGGCGGCGTGGCCATGTGCGTGGCGGGGGGCGTGCTGGCGCTGGGGAAAAAATAGGCCGGGCCGGTTGCACCGGCGGGCCATTTTGGGGAAGGTCCCGCTAAATACGCTAACTGCGCGAAAGTGGGTTGGAATAGTTCCTCTGCGAGGGGGAGGATTGGAGCGCGGCCTTTAGGCCGCTTCAACATTCGCAGGGCAAACAGGGTGAAAACGCCAAGTTTTTGCCAACCTTACAGGTGGATGGCTCTGATACTTTTCTTCATCACTTTTGCTGAGGGACGTTGAAGCGGCCTAAAGGCCGCGCTCCACAGCTCACACGTTTTTGCGGTTCAGGTGGGCGAGGAAGTCGTCGAGGGTAAGGTTGGCGGTGACGGTGGAAGTATCAAGGGCCGGTGGAGCGGGTGCTTTTTCCTGGCCTTTAGCCTGAGCTGGGGGTGAGGCTGGCGGTCGCTGGCAGGTGCGGAGGAATTCTTTGAGTTCGGAGGTTTTAAATTTCAGCGGGATCTGTTTCACGATGCCGTTTTCCACCTGGTAGAGGCCGCCTTCTTTGAGGAGGTCGCGGCGGGTGGTGTCGTTCAGGGTGAGGGTGGCGCTGAGGGGGGTGGCACGGTCATGGCGCACACTGTAAACGACGCTGCTCTTGAGGCCGGGTTCGCCGTAGTGCCGGTGGAAGACGGCGAATTTGATGTCCTCGCCCTCATAGGCGTATTGGACGGTCATGACGAAGAAGTTGGCGTCCACGACTTCGACCTTTTCATAGGTGAGTTGGGCGCGGGCGGCGGTGGTGACAAGGAGGAGAATGATCGAGAGAATGCAGATGGGCAGAATTCTTGCGCTCATAATCGCGAGTCCCTAAGTGGTTGGCTATAAGGTCCTCCTAGTGGGGCTTGGCGTCAAGGGGGAGATTGGCGGGATAGCGCTGGCTTGAAGGGGGTGAAAGCAGTTAAGTTTTGCCGCATGAACCTTCCGCTTAACCAACCGGCCAAGCTTGTGGAAATCGCGCGGTTTGTGGAGGACGTGCCGGCGATGACGCAGTTTTACCGGCAGTTTCTGGGCATCGAACCGACGTATAGTGACGAGACGATCGCCACTTTCCATTACTCTGGGTTGACGATGCTCATCCATCAACAGTACGTGCCCGGACCAGGTGAGCTGCCTTGCGAGGACCACATGGCTTATGGCGTGGCGGATGTGGACGCAGCGGTGGCGGAACTGGCGGGGAAGGGGTTGAGCATCGCCTATCCGCCTAAGGATTATGACTGGGGGCGTTCTGCGTATCTGCGGGACCCGGCGGGGAAGTTGGTGGAGATCACTTGTATGGCGCAAGTCAACGGATAGGCGGTTCAGCCTCCTTGGATGGACGGTTACAAAGGGCTGAAAAAGTCGCTTGCACGGGGTTTTCCAATCTATACTATTACTCCTTGCCTGAACGCCGCGTGTGCGGATGTTCATTGAGGCTGAGAAAAAATAGTAAACCAGGTAACCTAACCTCTTACCCTCCGTTGCCACGCAACGTTCGGTCAGTTAGGCAATGGAGTCTTCGCAAGGCGCTTTCGTCGCCTTTTGATTTCTCCTCCCTGTTCGTCCCTAGATAGTTAGTTACATTGTTATGTTAACGATGGAAGAAGCCCTGAAGCAGCACTCGATGAAGTTTGCTGCGGGGGAAATAGTCAAAGGAACCGTCATTGAAGTCCGCCCGAAAGAAGTCATGGTGGACATCGGTTACAAGAGTGAAGGTGTCATCCCGGCCAATGAGTTCGACGATATCAAAACCGTCAAGCTCGGTGACTTGATCGATGTGTTGATCGAGCGTCTCGAAGACAAGGACGGCATGGTCGTCCTGTCGAAGGAGAAGGCCGAGTTCAAACAGAACTGGGAAAAGATCGTCAGCACCGCGAACGAAGGCATCACCGTCATGGGCAAGGTCAAAGCCGTGGTCAAGGGTGGTCTGCTCGTCAACATCGGTGTGGAGGCGTTCCTCCCCGCGTCCCAAGTGGACATCGTGCCGCCGAAGAATCTCGCGATCTTCGTGGGCAATTCGTACGAATTTAAGATCGTCAAGATCAACCAGGACCGTCAGAACGTCGTTCTGTCACGTCGTGAGCTGATCGAAGCCGAGCGCAACAACCGCCGCGCCAGCCTCCTCGCGGAGATGGTTCCGGGCGACGTGCGCAAGGGCACGGTCAAGAACATCACCGACTTCGGTGCGTTCATCGACCTCAACGGCCTAGACGGCTTGCTGCACATCACGGACATGTCCTGGGGTCGCATCGGCCACCCGAGCGAAATGGTCAAGGTGGGTCAGGAGATCGACGTGGTGGTGCTCGACATCAACCGCGAGAAGGAACGCGTCAGCCTCGGCCTCAAGCAGAAGAGCGCGAATCCGTGGGACGCGATCGAGAACAAGTTCCCGGTGGGAACGAAGGTCAAGGGCAAGGTGGTCAACTTGGTGCCGTACGGCGCTTTCGTGGAACTGGAGCCCGGTGTGGAAGGTCTCGTGCACGTCACGGAACTGTCCTGGACCAAGCGCATCGCCAAGCCTTCCGACGTCCTCAAAGTGGACCAGGAAATCGAAGCAGTGGTGCTCGGTATCAACCGCGAGGAGCAGAAGATCTCCCTCGGTGTGCGTCAGCTCGAAACGAATCCTTGGGACCAGGCGGTCACCAAGTATCCGGTGGGCACGAAGATCAAGGGCAAGGTGCGCAACCTCACCAGCTACGGCGCGTTCGTCGAGCTGGAAGAGGGCCTGGACGGCATGGTGCACGTGTCCGACATCTCCTGGACGCGCAAGATCAATCATCCTTCCGAAGTCCTCAAGAAGGGCGACGAAGTGGAAGCCGTGGTGCTCGAGCTCGACAAGGGCAACCAGCGCATCTCCCTCGGCGTGAAGCAGCTCGGCGAAGATCCGTGGAGCAACATCGACAAGTTCTACAAGGTCGGCGACCTCGTGAACGGCAAGGTCACGAAGCTCGCGAGCTTCGGTGCGTTCGTGGGCCTGGCTCACGACATCGATGGCTTGGTGCACATCTCGCAGGTGAGCGAAGAGCGCGTGGACAAGATCAAGAACGTGCTCAAGGTGGACCAAGATGTCACCGCGCGCGTGATCAAGATCGACAAGGCGGATCGCCGTATCGGTCTGTCCATCAAGGCCGCGAACTACTCCACCGAGCAGTTGAAGGAAGAGCAGAAGCTGCTCGACCAGCTCAAGCCCGGTGAAGACCTCGTGGCGTTGCAGCACGCGTTCGATGCCGCTGACGAGATCGTTCGTCGCGACGACGAATAAGCGAAGCTAGCCAATAGCGAATTCAAAAGCCGGCGGATCCGAAAGGTCCGCCGGCTTTTTGTCGGTTGCACCGACGGGCCAATATGAGGGGAAGAAGAGGGAAGGTGGAGACAGGGATGGTCTGGACTTTCTTATTGGCCCGCGGGTGCAACCCGCCCGGCAAAAAAACAGGCCAACCCGGAGGTTGGCCTGTTTGAGAGTTGTCGCTAAGAACTTATTCGTTCTTGCCGCCGCACTTCTCGCAGTTCTTGCCAGCCTTCTGGGCTTCCACGCAGCAAGGATGCTCGCATTTCTTGCCAGCCTTTTCAGCCTTGGCGCAGCAGCCGCCGGCTTTGCCCTTCGGAGCGGGCTTCTTGTCTTCGGCCTGGGCCATCGTGACGAGGGACACTGCCATGGCCACAACGGCCAGCACTTTGATGAGCTTCATACGGTTAACCTTTGTTACGGGTGATATCTACCCGTGTCACCTCTGGCCATAGACGCCCATGCTTACCCGGCACAGGCAATGGACAGTTGGTAACTGGATAGACTTATACACCGGATTAGAGACCTGTCCAATGGATTTTATTCCGTAAGTCTTTGATGTTCATTTATTTGCAAATCATTTGCAAATTCGCAATGAGTTCCAACCCAAAGGGTTAAGCGGTTTCCCAGTCGAAATTATTTCCCCATCGGCTGCATCGTGAGCGGGTCGCGCAGCGGGACATCCACCAGCGGGCCTTTGCTCAGGTCGGTGAGTTTCACGCCGTGGTTCGGGTGGCCTTTCAGGATGTCCTCTTTCTTGCCGACGATGAGGATGGCGATCTGGTCTTTTTGCAGGTACTTCGCAGCGACGCGTTTTACCACGTTGGCGTCCACGGCCTGCACTTTGTCGCGATAGGTCTTCCAGTACGTCGGGTCTTTCGCGTAGCGGCCGGTGAACTCATCACTGGCGAAGGTGCCGGCGACTTGCGCGGCGGTGGCGAAGTTCTGCGGGAAGGTGTCGATGAAGGAACGCTTGGAGGTGTTCAATTCCTCATCGGTCACGGGTGCGGTGGCCATCTTCTGGATCTCCTCCAGCACCAGTGAGGTCGCAAAGGGTACGGTGCCGGACTTTGATTGAAACGCGGCGACGAACGCCATGCGGTAGTAGATGCCGCCGGGGATACCGGAGCCCGCCGAATACGCGAGACCTTCATCCGAGCGCACGCGGTTCACGATGCGCGAGGTGAAGCCGCCGCCACCGAGGATGTCGTTCATCACCGTGAGGGCGATGTAATCCGGATTGTCGCGATACACGCCGGGGAGTTGCAAGGAGACGCGGCCTTGGGGCACATCCTTGTCCACGAGGTAGATGCCGGGCTTCGCGAAGGTCACTTCGCTCGGCACCTTGGGCGGTTTCTCGCCGGTGAAGGGCCAGTTGCCGAAAAGTTTTTCCAGCTTGGCGGTCAGCTCAGCGCGATCGAAGTCACCGTTCACGGCGATGACGAAGTTGCCGGGGTGAAACCACTTCTGGTGAAAAGCTTTCAGGTCGGCTTGGGTGATGGAATTGATGGAATCACCGGTCGGATGCTGGTTCACGAAGAAGCTATCACCGTAGAGCAGATGGCGGCGTTCGCGGAGCTCGATGCCCGCAGAGTCGTCATTGCGCTGCTTCATCGCCTGCACGAGCTGTTGCTTGCGCAGGGTGATCTTGTCCTCTTGAAACTTCGGGGCGGTCAGGACTTCGCGGAGGATCTGCAAGCCTTCGTCCAGGTCCTTCGAGAGCAAGTTCAGTGTGACCGTACCTTGGGCCTCGGCGATGCCGGAATTCAACTGCGCGGCGAGGAAGGCGAGGCGCTCATCCAGCTCTTCCGCGCTCTTGGAGGCGATGCCGCTCTTCGTGAGCAGGTAACCGGCGAGACTGGCGAGGCCTTCCTTGCCCTTCGGGTTCAGGTAATCGCCCGTGCGCACGAGGATGCTGATGTTCACCAGCGGCAGCTCGCGATCCGGCACGAGATAGGCCACCGGGCCGCTCTTCAAGACGGTGCGGTAATCGGCCGGGTTCGGCGCGTCATACTTGAGCGGTTTCACCAGCAGTTTCTCCGGGCGATCCGGGATGTCGGCGGCAAAAGCGGTGCTCGCGGTCGCGGCGAGCGTCAATGCCAACCAGGTGCGGCGGTTCATCAGTGTGCCCTTCATTTGGTCCCTTTCTCCAAAGCGTTGATGCGGTCGGTCACCAGTTTCAGGTAGGTTTGCAGGAACGGCTTGTTCTTCGCGTCCGCGCCGCCCATCTGCTTTGTGATCTGCTCCTGTGCCTGTTTCAATTTCTCCACGCTCGCCTCCGCCTGGATGCTGCTCTGCACCTTGCGGATGACGGTCTTTTGCTCTTCGCTCAATCCGGCGAAGATGTCATCGCCGCCCGTAGAAGCCTTGCCCGGCTTGCGGGTGTAGGTGGCCACCGCGCGGTTCTCTTTCTTGAAATACTCAGTCACCACGCGCTTCACGTCATCGGCGGTGACGGCCTGAACCTTCTTGCCGCCTTCGTTGATCTCTTTCCAATCGCCAAAGCCCTCGTTGAAGATGAGCTGAAACATGATCGCGTGATTGTTCGCCAGCTTGCGGTATTCGCTGGCGGCGAAGTTGTTCTTCACCTTCTGGAGTTCGTCGTTGGAGACAGTCTCGTTCTGGAGCTTCTCGATCTCCGCGTAGAGGGCGGCTTCGACATCGGCGGGGGAAACGCCGTCCTTGCACTCGGCCCCGAGGTTGAAGGCCCCGGCCCACTTGGAGGAATCCTGCCGGGCCCATGTCTCCGTCGCGACCTGTTTGCCCAGCACCATGCCTTTGTAGAGGCGGCCGGTGCGGGTGGAGAGGAGCTGACCGAGAACTTTCAGCGCGTAAGAGTCCTTATGCCCGAAGGGCACAGTGTGATACATGATATCGACCATCGGGTTCGCCTCGGCCTCGCCGTTCATGCGTTTCTCGCCGATCTGCTTCATCTCCAGCGTCACGACATCGGGCGCGGGCTGCTTGCCCTTCGGGATACGTCCGAAGTATTTTTCACAAAAGGCGGCGCACTCCTTGGTATCGAAATCGCCCACCAAGATGAGCGTGAGGTTCTGCGGCTGGTAATAGAGGGCGTAGAACTCATCCGCCTGCGCCTTGCTGATGGCGGGAATGTCCGAGGGCCAGCCGACCGTGGGCCAGGAGTAGGGATGCGATTCCCAGAACATGGCATTGAACATCTCTTCCAAGCGGCCCGTGGGCGTGGATTCGGTGCGCATGCGACGTTCCTCAAACACCACATCACGCTCTGCATAGAACTCGCGGAAAACGGGGCGCAGGAGGCGCTCGGACTCCATCCACATCCAGAACTCCAGGCGGTTCGCGGGGACGGTGATGAAATACGCCGTCATGTCCGTGGACGTGAAGGCGTTCATCTGCGAGCCACCGGCGGCGGTATAGACGCGGTCGAACTCGTTCTTCACCATGATCTCGCGCTGCTGCTTGATCAGCTCGTTGAACTGCTTCTCCAGTTCCTTGTAGCGCGCGGTCTTGTTCTCCGGCTTGTAGGGGTCCTCGATCTCGCCCTTGCGATAGAGGTCGCGCACCTTGGCTTCTTCGGCGCGCATCAGGTCGCGCACGCGCTCCTGTTCATTGATGATCTCGAGGTCTTTCTTGTAATCCTTGGTGCCGAGCGTGGGCGTGCCCTTGAACATCATGTGCTCGAAGAGATGCGCGATGCCGGTGATGCCGGG
>CAZPUL010000081.1:0-13510 GCA_964589735.1 uncultured Verrucomicrobiota bacterium
GTTCAACAGGGGAAATAGCCGGTTTGGAGGTTGTCGAGCAGCCCCCCAACCACATTGGCATGATTCCGGCTAGCAAAATATAGCCAGTTAAAGCAGCAACCCGGTAAACAGTCATTTTGTCGTGCAAGGAGGGTAGCTGCGGAATGAGGGCGAAGCAATGCAGCGAATGACATCGACGATGGCGGCCGGATTTGCCGTCAACCCGTGGCAAGCCATGGCAGATAGAATCGACATCGCCGCCAGAAAGAGGCTAGATTCGGACGTGGACCAAGCCGGCTCATTGCTGGACAGCCTGAATCCCTACTCGCACCGGGTGGCGTGCAACCTCTTGGCCAGATTGCCCCAGCTTGCCGATTACGCCCATGCCGATAACAGCCCCGGTGCCCCGGAAGGCTCCCTGCTCATCCGAATGGACCAACCGGTCAAGAGCTCAGAACCAGGCCTCTACGTGGCTACAGATGTGGAGGAGATCACCGTTGGCTTCCGCGCCTGTTACGTTCATTTCATGGATTATGAGCATACCGGCACGGATGAGCACATCGATCGCGCCATCGCCTACATCCGCGACCTCTTGGAAGACCGCATCGTCATCAAGAAGTGGTTCCGTCAGGGCATCCTCTGCGGTTCCAGCCTTGATACGCCCAGCGTCCTCCCCTCCCCCTCCCGCAGCGGCATCACCACCGTGCAGATGATCTCCTGGAGCGGTAAGAACGACAAAGTCGTCCTCGTCCCCGCCGCCTACTGATCTCCCGGGGCCACAGGTCTGTGACCCGCAGCAGTATCGAAACAAAAATCCCGCTCCAAATTTAAGAGGCGGCATTTTTCCCCATTCGTTCCTCAAAACAAAAAAGGGAACCAAGCCTCCCAGCTTCGATCCCCTTCGTTTCCTTCTGTCAAAATCAACTCAATGCACAAACAACGGCTTCAGATGCCGCTCATACAGATTCGTCGTCACATTCCGTGACACGGACTCCTCAAACTTCACCAGGGCGTTCAGGTAACGGTCACCCATCTTTGCAGCGACCTTGAAGCCCACGTGCAGCAACTGGCGCAGGTGGATGTTGAATTGCGAATTCTTCTGGTCGTGACGCAGCGCCGAGACGTATTGCTCCGAGGTCCAGCCATTCACCGTTTCAGCGGAAGGCAGCTTGCTCTTGTCGATATCGATCACCGTCGCATACGGCGCGCTCAGTTCATCCACATGCGCGAACGCTTCCGCATAGATTTCCTTCGCGAGCGCCAAACCTTCACCACCGGCCTCGGCAAGACCAATGACTTCTTCCAGCCATGTCGTGCCCGCCGTCTTGATGTGCAAGCCCGCGCCATGCTTCGCGAGCGCACGCCGGATCGGACCGTAGATGGAGAACTTGTCGCTGCCGGAGTGAACACTGAGTTTCAGGTTCGCGGGCAGGCCATACTTCTTGATGGCGAAAGCGATCACGCACAGATCATCATTGAACTCCTTCTCGAACTGCACCACATCACCCACGTAATCCACGCCTTTATTGAAACGGCCCGTGAACTTTGGCGCGATGGTCTGCGCGGGAATTTTTTCATCCGCCAACGCGGCGAGGATGATGAGCAATTCCGGCGGCGTCTGCGGCGCGTCCGTCTCATCCATGGAGACTTCCGTGATGAACTTGCCTTCACCCTTCACGCTCACGATGTGGCGGTAGATCTTGCCCGCGTCCTGCACCGCCAGCAGATACTTCGCCGCGATCTTCTCCACATACGCCGCATCCGTCTGGAACGGCTGCGCGATACCGGGGATCTCGATCTTGCCCGCCAATTCCGGATGACGCGCCACGAACGCCTTCACATCCGCCGGATCCGCCGCGTGCCCGATGGAATCCGCGACATCCAGCGTGAAGAAATCCGAGTGCGGAATGAACCGGTCCACCGTGTTCAGGCGGATATGGTCCGCATCCACGCGATACTCCGTGGTCCAGCCCAGCGCCTTCACCGCCGCATCCGCCGCCGCCCGCACGCTGGCAGGTTCCGAGCCGACGATGAGATGTTCGCGATTCGACTTGTTCCACACCGGAACGATCACCGCGCCTTTCTCCGCCGCCATCTGGCACGCGCGCAATTGCGCCTTGGCCTGATGCGCGAAGCGGTCACCCATACCCAAAGAAAATTTTCCGATCTGCAGGGACGTATTCATGTGCCGAAGTGTTTCGCCGATTAGTCCAACTCTGCCAAGTGAAATGAGACAAAATGAGAAGACACGAATTTCACGAATTGGCACGAATTCAAAAAGGAGCGCAGCTTTCAAGCCGCCTAAATATTCGCAAATCAAGCGGTGTGAAATCTATCGTGGCTCAGCAAAGCTTTGTCCCGCCTTGCAACCTGACAGGGTTGCCAGACAGTAGCCGGAGGTTGAGGAGCGTAGCGACGACACCTCCGGTCAGCGTTGTGTAATGACACGACCCAGAAAGGGTCGCAGAAAACGTAAGAAAAAAACTCTGGCACCCATTCTGGGTGCAAACTTTTACCATCCTAGCCGGAGGTATCGCTCCCTCATGGTCGCTCAACCTCCGGCTACTCTCTATCATCTCTCCGAGATGTTTTCCCAAATTCGTGTTAATCCGTGAAATTCGTGTCTTCTCCCTCCCCCTCATTTCAAACTCCGCAGATACGCCACCAGATCTTTCAACTCCTGCGCGGACAACGCCTGCTCCAACCCCTGCGGCATGATAGAGATCGCACTTGGCGTCACGCTCGCCACCGTATTCCTCGGGATCATCGTTGGCTGTCCGGTTGGCCCGGCGAGCTGGATAGTATCGGCGGTTTCCTTCTGAATCAGGCCGGAAACGCTTTCACCATCCTTCATCGCCACCGTGTAAGACTCGAAATCTCGCGCCAGACTTGCGCTCGGATACAAGATCGCCTCCAGCAAATCCCGCTCCGTGCGAATACGCCCGATCTGCGAGAGATCAGGCCCGACCTGCCCGCCGTAGAGCTGCACCCGATGGCACACAGAGCACATCGCCTTCTCTGAATAAAACACGGCCTGCCCACGCACGGCATCGCCGCCACCGATGGTTTTTTCCAGCTCGGCCAAGCGCCCGGCTTGTTCTTTTGCCTGTTGCTCCAAGTCAGCCAACACCTTGTTCGCCTCACTCAACACTGGTTCGGGATACGCCCGCAGCACTTTGCTCAAATCCGCCAGCTTCACATTGTTCAACCCATTCGCATCACGTAAGCCCGCCACCAAACCTTGTCCCACCGCCACATCCTGACTCCTCGCAAAAGCGGTGATGAGAACGGGCAACTCCACCGGCCCACACTGCGGCAAAAACTTAGCAAGCGCGAGCAATTGAGATTGGCTCAACGCGGCTCCAGAGAGCAGCTTCGTCGCCTCCGTCCGCACTGCGGCAGGCTTCGAAGGCTGCAATTGCCCGCTCAATAACGCGAAAACAGCATCACTCACCGTCGCGCCTTTCGGAGCGGAGAGCGAGAGCGCTTTCAATCGCACCACCACCGGCATTGCCTCATTCGCCGCCGTGGCTTCAAGCTGCGACTTGAACTCCGCCGCCCCACCGACCGCGGCGATCGCCGCCAAAGCATTCTCCGCCACGCTGTTGTTCGTATTGCCCAGCCGCCGCGCCAGCGGCTCTTTCCACGAAGGATGCAACTTAACGCCCGTCGCCTTCGTGATGAGCAAGGGCGTCGCCTGATTGTCATCCTGCAACAACTTGCCGAGAGCAACGGCCATCGCCTCGTTCTTCAAATAACGCGGCGTCAGCTCAAACAAAGGCAGAAGCTGACGATCCGTGATGCGTGGGATGGCCAACCATTCATCCAACTTCGCAGCGAAGGCCGGTGCCCATTCAGGATGGCGTGCGGTGATTTTCGTGGCAGCTTTGATCAGTCCGTCGTGATCGGAATCTAAGCACTTCATCACCAGCTTGGCGTTTACGGATTTTGAGTCCAGCTCATCAAGGACAGTCAATGCTCTGGCGACGGCCAAGGGCTCTTTCTGGATGATACCATCTTTTGCCAGGAAGCTGCTTAAACTCTGGGCAGAATCAGCACGATATAAAGCATACAAGCCCGCATGCTCTTCCAGTCGGTCTGCATAACGGTGTAGAGCCAGAAATTCTGACTCTAGCTCATCCTCATCCGAAGCGGCGGGAAGGTTTTTGAACTTCGCAAAGGTACTGAACGCTTCCCGTCGTACATTGGCGGGTTGAGATTCAAGTAAACTCCATTTGGTGTGAGGAACAACATTCGCGTCCCACATGGCATGATACATTGCTTGCCGGATGGACGGGCTGGGATCGGACTCAAATCTGCGCAGGTCAAATCGTGCTTTACGGGAGGTGCTTTTGCTCAGGGACCAAAGAGCATTGATGCGTTGAGTATTGGTTCCAGCCCGCACAGCTTGATGCAATTCAGCGCTATCTTCAGTCCACACCTTGGCCAGTTCATCCACCGCCCTATCTCTCACTTCAAACCGTGGATCATCTAAAAGTTTCAGCAATTTTTCCGGCGTCTGCTTCTGCCAATCAATCTTCTGCCCGCGCGCATCCGCCACCTTCGGCTGATCCACTTTGCGGATGCGATAGATCCCACCGCGCACATCCGGCTTGGCGATTTGTGAAGTCGGACAGCCGCTGCGAAACCAGCCGCCGGTATCGATGACCAGCAGGCTGCCATCGGCATCTTCCAAAACGTCCGTGGGATGGAAATCGATGCTGTCAGAGCTGAGGAAATCGTGCTCGCTGGCTTTATAAGTGGAGCCGCTGCGCTCCAGCACCACCCGCTTCACCTTATGCGTGTTGAAGAAGGTGACGAAAAGGTTGTCCTTAAAATTCTTCCCGAAACCTTCCGAACGATAGCGATTGAAGCCGGAGATGGCGATATGTCCGAAGTTATGGATCTCCGGCAGCAGATCGCCTGTGCGGACGAATTCATCCAGCACGCCGCCGATGTCATCGCGCGGATAGACGCCGCCGTATTGCCAATGCACCAGCACATCACCGCGCGGGCGACCGTGAAAAAGATTCACCGTGCCGAGCATGTCGCCCGCCTCGGTGAAGACCAGCTCCACCGGATTATCCATGCCACCACCGGCGAAGACCTGCACATCGCTCCCATCCGGTAGGCACGACCAGATACGCGCGCCTTTGCCCTTCGAGACGAGCGTGCCGTCCTTGTTATATACCTCATGCCCCTTGCGTCCGTGGCACCAGTAGAGGCGACCCGTCGGCCCCAGGAAAGGCCCATGCACATCCGCCGCATTGCCCGTGTATTCAAATCCACCGACCAGCAATGTCCGCTTCTCCGCCTTGCCATCGTTATCCAAATCCTCCAGTTTCCAAAGGCCCGGCGGCGAGCAGACGTAGAGCGCATTGCGATACCACAGCGCCCCTTGCGGAAAAGTCATCTTATCCGCGAACACCGTGGACTTGTCGAAGAAGCCGTCGCCATTCGTATCCTCCAGCATGGAGATGTAGTTCGGCGTTTGAGCGTCGAGCTCCTTATTGTTCAGGTTCAGCCCTGCGGATTCAGAGATGAAGAGGCGTCCACGATCATCGAAGCCCGCCATCATCGGATGCCGTACTAACGGCGGCCCGGCGACCAACTCCGCCACGAAACCTTCAGTTACTTGAATGGCGGCAGCGCGATAGTTGGTATCGATAGCAGGCGAACGCTTGATCTCCGCCGCGCAAACAGCCAGCGGCAGAGTCAGAATAGAAAGCAACCAACAGGCAAATGGGCGCGTATTCATAACGAACTCGGCTGAGATTGGAAGCGTAGGAAGGCGGAGATATTCATGCAAGCTGCTTAAACACAGCGCGAGGCACAATCCGATGTCCTCATCTGTGTTTGTCCGTGTTTCATCTGTGGCTGAAAAAAACTTCTTCTTTAAGCCCGCTCCTCTTGGCATTTTCCCCCGCATGAAACTCGTCTCCTGGAACGTGAACGGTGTGCGCTCAGCCCTCGGCAAAGGCCTGTTGGATTTCATGGGCAGCTCCAAACCGGACATGCTCTGCCTCCAAGAGACCAAGGCCGAGGAAAACCAGGTCGCCGATATGCTCTGGCCGGGCGGCTACCATCAATTCTGGAACTCCGCCGAAAAGAAGGGCTACTCCGGCACCGCCATCTTCACGAAGGAAAAACCGCTGAACGTCACCTACGGCGTGGGCCAAAAAGAGATCGATAACGAAGGCCGCGTCGTCAATGCCGAGTTCAAAGACTTCACGCTCGTCTGTGTTTACACGCCCAATTCCCAGCGCGAACTCGTCCGCCTGGATTTCCGCACCAAGGTCTGGGACGCTGCCTTCCGCGAACACTTGCAGAAGCTGGAGAAATCCAAGCCCGTCATCTTCTGCGGCGACCTGAACGTGGCCCACAAAGAGATCGACCTGAAGAATCCCAAGAGCAATCTCCGCAACGCCGGCTTCACCATCGAGGAACGCACGAGCTTCGATGAGACCCTCGCCCTCGGCTACGTGGACACTTTCCGCGAATTCGAGAAAGGCCCGGAGCATTACTCCTGGTGGAGCTACCGCCCCGGCATCCGCGAGCGGAACATCGGGTGGCGCATCGACTACTTCTGCCTCTCGCAGAAACTGCGCAAGCGCCTCAAGAAAGCTTGGATCAAGCCCCATATCAAAGGCTCCGACCATTGCCCCGTGGCGATCGAGTTGGATTATTGATGATCGGTTAAATCGTTAAAAAGGTGAATCGTTGCCCCGGTTCACGGTGTAACGTTTTTAACCATTCAACGAATCATGATCACCCACATCTGTGACCACTGTTATCGCCCCTTGCCGAAGAACGCCCCGCGCTACGTCGTGACCATCCAGGTGACCGCCGCTGCCGAACCGATGGAGATCACTGAGGAAGATTTGCAGAAGGATACCAAGGCTGAAGTCCAGGAAGCCCTCGCCGCCGCCTCCGAACAATCCGAGGCCGAAGCCATGCGCGATGTCCACGTGGAACTCCACTACGACCTCTGCCGCCCCTGCCAACTCGCCTACCTCCAGCAACCCATGCCACCCGCAAAGGAAGTTTCCTGAAAGAAGCGGAACTGCCGAACTTCGGCTACTTCTTCTCCACCGCTTTCTTTTCCGCCTTCTTCGCCGCCGGTGCCGGTGCATCCTTCTTATCCAGGTTCCGTTGTAGATTCGCCGCGTCAAAAGCCACCGGCGCACCCCCCTTCGGGATCTTCACTCCCGCCGACCACAGTATCCCGTTCACCACCAGCTTCCGCTGATTCTCATCCGCCCAGTTCTTGTGCAGATCCGCGCCCGTGAACGCAAACCCGCGACCGCCCTCCGGCCGTTCATACGCCCACGCCATCACCTCTGCGCGACCGATGTATTTCTTCGCATCTGCCGACGTGCGCGTCTTGTCCGGCACCGTCCCGCTCAAGAGCGGCGTCACCCCTTTATCCGCGAAGTGCATATTGTAGAGCCACCCATCCCCCGCCAGCTTGAACGGCTTCACCCCGCCCAACACCGGATGTGTGCCGATCTCCGGGAAATCCATGTCCCAATGTCCACGACATCCCTTGTCCTTCAGGAATATCCCACCCATCCACCCCATGATCTCCTTCTCCGGCCCCAGCGGAAAATCCACCCCCTGATGCATTAACACCAGGCCCGCTTTTTCCGCCATCAAACCCTCAATGATCTTCCACTTTGACGGCTCCAGAAACGGCTGCTTGCCGCCCCCATCGCCGAAGTAAACCACTGCCTTCGCGTTCTTGAAGATCGCTTCGTTCTTCGGCCAGCCATCCCGCGCCATCACCACGTGCACACCCTTCGTCTGCTTCAGCAGATCCATCATCAACGCGCACCCCGCGAAGTATTCATGCTGCCCCGACTTATTGCTCGGCGTGCCCGCCAACAACACGATCTTCGTCAACTTCGTGTCCGCGGTATCCACTTCGAGCGCCACCTTCGATTGATCAAACGGATCCACGTCCGCTGCCCAAGCAGAATACGAGACCACGATCGCCGCCAAAGCGCCAAACACACGGACCAAGGAGTTCATGCCGGAAAATGAACCAGCTTTCCCCCACCCACGCCAGAACGAACTTTTCCCTCTGAGGCTCAAACTTACTTATCTCCACTCCCTCCCTGACTCATGTAAGTGAACCGTATCAGTATGACTTTTGTGACGGATCACGTTTCATGCCCAACCCCATAGCCATCGCCACCCCGATCAACCCCGCCGCGACCGCGAACGTCACCCGCATCCCTGCAGCGACCGCCTCCGGTTGTGCCGTCGCCATGTCACTCGTCGTCGCCGCTGCCGCGAAAACCGCCCCCATCCCCGCCGCCCCGGTAATGAGTCCAAGGTTGCGTGACAGATTGAGCATGCCGGAAATGACCCCTCTCTGTTCCGCCCGGATATCGGCCATGACCGCCGTGTTGTTGGCCGTCTGAAACAGCGCGTACCCGGCCGTGATGACCGCGATGGGCACAAGGTAGCCACCCACGCCCAGCGTTGACGGCGTCAGGGAGAGCGTTACCGCACCCGCTGCCATCCCGCCGAGCCCCATCACCATCACGCGCTGCGCGCCGAAACGGTCCGTCAAACGTCCCGCCGGCATGCCCATCAATGCGGCCACCAATGGCCCCACCGACAAGGCCAGTCCTACCAGCGCCGCCTCTAGCCCGAGTGCCCGCGAAAGATAGAATGGCCCCACCACCAGCGTCGACATCATCACCGTTGCCACCAGCCCGCTCATGCCCAGACTGGCCTTGAGCACCGGATCGCGCAACATCGCTACCCGGATCAAGGGCGACGAAACTCTCGCCTCCACCAGCACTAGGAGCCCCGCGCCGAGACCCGCGGCCAGCAGCAGTATCAGGTTGAGCACGCCCATCTTCCCCCGCCCCAAGGTCATCGCCAACGCATATGCTGCCAACGCCAGCGCCAGCAACAATGTGCCCATCACATCCACGCCCTGCTGGTCAACCTTGGACTCCCGGCGGTTATTGGGCAGATGCCGCCACGCCAACAGATACGCCACCAGGCCCAGCGGCAGATAGATAAGAAAGATGGCCCGCCAGCCAGGTCCGGCGATCAGCACCCCGCCGAGCGATGGTCCGAGCGCGGTGCCAAGCGCGGACATGGTTCCCAGCAGTCCCATGGCGCTGCCTGTCCTCGCCTTGGGCACCGTCTCCCCCACCAACGCCATGGCCAGCGCCATCATAATGGCCGCGCCAAGGCCCTGTCCGATGCGCGCCGCGATCAGCACCCAAAGCGTGGGCGCGATGCCGCAGAGGACCGATGCCGCCGTGAACAGGACGATGCCGCCCAGCAACAATCGCCGATGGCCCAGGATATCCCCAAGCCTGCCCACGCTGACGATCAGCGTGGTGATGGCCAGCAGATACGCGAGCACCACCCACTGCACTTGCTGAAAGGAGGCGCCGAAGACCTGCGTCAATGTCGGCAGGGCTACATTGGCTATGCTGGTCCCCAGCGAGGACAGCAACATGGAAAGCGAAAGACTCGCCAGTGCCCACCGCACTGAAGGCGCCTGCATTGGTTTCTCCGCCACCGCCTCGGCTCTTCCTGGATTGATTGTCGTTAACATGTTCGCAGACTACCTCTTCTTTGTTCATGGCGGAAGCTGCACTGTTTGCACTTTATTCGTGCGTACGACGCTATATCAGGATAAACTCACTTCGTGTCGCGACCTGACCTCAATCTGCTCATTCCCCTGGATGTGCTGCTCACGGAACGCAGCGTTGCCCGTGCCGCCCGGCGGCTGCGGCTGAGCCCCTCGGCCATGAGCCGCGCGCTCGCACGCTTGCGCGAGACCACCGGCGATCCGCTTCTCGTCCGGGCCGGACGCGGCCTCGTCCCCACTCCCCATGCCCTCGCGCTCCGCGAAGAGGTAAGCCTGCTCGTGCAGCAAGCCGAAGCTGTTCTCCGTCCCTCCCAGGCACCGGACCTGAAACAACTGATTCGCACCTTCACCCTGCGGTGCAGCGAAGGCTTCGCCGAGAACTTTGGACCTCAGCTCATCGACCACGTCGGGAAGCTGGCTCCCGGCATCAGGCTGCGCTTTGTGCCCAAGCCGGATAAGGATAGCACCCCCCTGCGCCATGGGACCGTGGACCTGGAAACCGGTGTCGTGGAGGCAACCACCAGCCCCGAACTGCGCACCCAGGCCTTGTTTCGCGACCGTCTGATTGGCGTCGTCCGCAAGGGGCACCCTCTTAGTAAAGGCCGGATGACTTCCGCCCGCTTTGCAGCTGGCCGTCACATCTCCGTCTCCCGTGAAGGCCTCGAAAAAGGGCCGCTAGATGAAGCCTTGAAACCACTAGGACTGGAACGGGAGATCACCACTGTCGTTGGCGGATTCGCAGTGGCCGTGGCTTTGGCCCGCGCCTCAGATTTGATCGCCAGCGTTCCGGAGCGGCACACCGGCAATCTGCGCGCCGGCCTGCACAGCTTTCCCTTGCCGGTAGCCACGCCCGGATTCACCATCTCCCTGCTCTGGCACCCCCGGATGGATGCCGACCCGGTTCATCGCTGGCTGCGCGGCTGCTTACGAGAGATTTGTGCCGATAAAAACCCAGATTCTTCCGCCCGGCGAAAAGTCAAAATACTTTAGCGCGTTAGGCACATTTGCCCGCCAGTGCAACCGGCCCCTTGACTCCCGCCCCCAGAAGCGTATCCCTATACCGTCTCCCCAGACATAACCTTTTGTTCGTTACTTATGCGCACCTTGCCAAGGAACCGCTCGGTCAGCCTGACCCTCCTGCTCGGGCTGCTCTTACTTTCCCTGAACTTCTTTACCCCGTGCGCCGCTAACGCTGCCGCCGATCCCGGCCTGCTCCTCTACCTCCCCCTCGCCGAGAACCTCAACGACCACTCCGGCAACGGCCATCCCATCATCAACCAGACCAACGTCCGCATCCAGAATGGTGCCGCCTACTTCGACGGCCTCACCAACTGGCTCGAAGCCCCGAATCTGCCCTTGAACTCCGGCCCTTTCGCCATCTCCCTGTGGATCAAGCCCACCGGCAAGCATCCCATGTACGGCCTCCTCGAACAAAAGGACGCCAACAGCCAGAACCGCTGGCTCCACGTCATGCTGCGCGGCGGTCGCCAGCCTTACCTCGGCTTCTACATCAACGACGCCATCTCGCCCGAAGACGTCCCGGTGAACGACTGGACGCATCTCGTCTTCCAATACTCCGGCACGCGCCAGGAGATCTGGGTGAACGGCCAGTTCCTCTGCGCCCGCGAGAGCAGACCCTACGGCGGCAAAGGCGGCATCCTCCGCATCGGCTACTCCCCGCGCTGGAACAACGTCCCCTCCCGCGACTTCGAAGGCTACATGCGCGAACTCCGCATCTATAAACGCGCCCTGACTGAACCCGAGATCCAGGCCCACTATAACCCCGCAGATGCCCAAAAATTCGCCCTCGCCGGCATCAAACCACCCGCCACTCCGCGCGTTACCCTCGCCACCCGATCCAATGAGACCGCCGCTGCCGAGAACGGCGTCCCTTTCCTCGGCCTCAGCGGCAACACCCTCACCATCACCGGCGAATCCCGCCAGATCTACGACATCCTCGTGACCGAGGACCTGAACCAGCCTTGGGTCTACCTCATGACCGTCACCAACAAGACCGGCATCCTCAACCTAATCGACGATGACGCCACCAAGCGCGGCAACACCTTCTACCGCATCCAAGTCTCCGGCCCAAAACCGAAGCCATCCAACGAGCAGTAAAGTGGAGCGCGGGTTGTCCCAACCCGCAGCAATAACCAAAAACCCGCAGCGTCAAAAAAGCCCACAGCAGAGAACCGCCCACCGCCAAAGGAGCGCGGCTTAATGGACGCGCCAAACTCTCGATGCTCGGAGATCGGTGTATTGGCCAGCCGGTTCACTCCGTGCTTAACAAGTCGGGGTGCAACCGGTGTTCAATGTTTCCTAAAACGAGGCCCGACCGGCGTTAAATGCTTCCATTCCTCCCGTAAATCGTACTTCTAAAATCGTAAATCCATTATACTAGCAGCTCCCTCATCACCCGCCCATGCACATCCGTCAGCCGGTAATCCCGGCCCGCATGACGATACGTCAGCTTCTCGTGATCGATGCCTAACAGATGCAGCACCGTCGCATGCACATCATGCACCTCCACCGATTTCTCATCCCCGCCGCTTCACTCTTTAAATCTCGCTTGGAACTGTGTTTTGCATTGAGTGCAAAGCCTTATCTGCTTGGCATCGTGTTCATCCAGACTGTTCGCATAAGACCGTGAGCAGGTCGGGTCCGTGCAGCGAGGCAAGCCGAACAAAAGCCCTGAGGAACTGAGCGCCTGTTTCAACGCTCGTTCACCCAGACGTCCGCGATCAGGGGGGCCGTCCGCAAGTGCAGCCGTGAAGCGTCGATAGGAAAAGATGCCCGTATTACCGCCGGCCAGTCCGAAAACGAACCGGTTCTCCTTGGAAAAGAGGTCCATCGTCGTGACGACCAGATAACCTCTCCTGGAGCCCGGCCCAGTCTGTAGACCCGTCTGCATATTCGTCAACAGCTCCTCAGCATCCCGTTGCGGCCCCAGTCGTCGCAAAAATGCTATTTCATCCCGGAACACGCGGACATATTCTTTATCCTTCTCCGTTTCGAGGAGCGCTTCGGCCATGGTGAAAACCTTGTCATCATCGGCCAGATTGTTGGTGGAAAGCACATGCCGCTCAAGCAGCAGCCTGAACTCGCCTTGCTTCCGGTGCATCTGGAGGATGCGCTCGCGCAATCCTTCCGCTTTTAGCGCCAGCGGATTCCGTTTCGGCTCCGGAATGCCCACCTTCTCGTGGCGGATGATCACCGGTATCTCAAGGTGCTTCTCCAGGTTCTCCCGGAGATAACGAAGGAGCCAGACATCGACATCACCCACCGGAACCAAGGCCAGCGCGTTGGCTTGTAAGGGCCATGGCTGGGTCTCAGGCAAACTTGTTTCAAACGGTTTGCCGAGCACTTTCGCGGCTTGGGCTAACAACTCGTCCGTCTCCGCGCTTTTCCACACGATTTCCGCCTTCTCACGGGCAAGGTTTGTTTTCCCGATGCCACTAAGCAGCCGCGCAGAGATCATTTGAGCGTCCAAACGCCACGGCTGATGTTCCAGCGCTTTTTCGAAATGTTCTATCGCCTTGTTCGTGTCTCCGGATTTTGCATAGCGGGAAGCCAGTTCAAATACTGGTGCTATCTTCTTGCGACGTGTGACGTTGTCTTCTTCAGAAAGGATGTTAGCGACATCTTTCTCAAGCTCTTGTAGCGAACGTTCTGCTGCCCGCACATCAACGGGAGCCAGCCAAACCAGAGACGCAGCCAGCCAGAAAAGAGTTTTATGTGACCTCATATGTGCAGCAGGAGTCCTGCGTTATGTCTGCGATGTTCGATGTCTCCTATCAGACGAGCAGCTCCCTCATCACCCGCCCATGCACATCCGTCAACCGGTAATCCCGTCCCGCATGACGATAAGTCAGCTTCTCGTGATCGATGCCCAATAGATGCAGCACCGTC
>CAZPUL010000082.1:0-13198 GCA_964589735.1 uncultured Verrucomicrobiota bacterium
GGGAGGTGTGGACTGGTGGCTAGAGTGCCGCAGGACAGGATGCTACTGCGAGAGTGTCACATCAAACAAACTGGATGGCAGGCTGCTTCGGGGGAATGTTAAATTTTAAGTGCCAAGTTCTAAGTTGGAAGAATTCCAAAATCGAACACCCAACATCGAGAGGGGGGAAACATTCCTGAAAAAACCATTCGCATTCCCCGGAGGTCGGGTCCAAACTGGCAGGCTCATGCAGTTGCCCAATATGCCTGACACCGATAGCGAAGCAGAAGTTGTAACCCCGGCAGCGGTGACGCCGCCCGCGGATTCCTCCAACCAGTATGGCGGTACGCCCAAGCCCATCACGGAAGTGGTCGTGCAGCCGGATTTCCCCAAAAGCGCCCTGGGCGAGTTCATCGAGATCGGCGGTCACGCGGGGATCGTGATCGAGATCGTGAACCAGTCGTTGAAGGTGCGGTTCAAGGAGGGAACGGTGCAGAGCTTCAACGGCAACGTGTTGCGCAAGCTGTATGCGCCGGCAAAACGGCCCACGCCGACACCCACACCAACGCCTTTGCCGGAGTCCAGCTCCAGCCGGGTCAGTGAGGTATCCAGTGGTAGCAGTGCGGCGGACAGGGATGAGGAGGGTGAGGACGAAACGGAGTCTGAAGCGGATAGGCCGGTTCCGGGGGCGTTGGTGGTGGAGCCGGATTTTGAAGCACCGCTGAAACCGATCACGGAGCTGGTGTTGCTGGGGGATTATCCGAAATGCCTGCTGGGCGCGCATGTGGAGATCGGGGGGTATACGGGGGTGGTGATCGAGTTGCTGGACCAGTCGCTGAAGGTGAAGTCACGCGACGGAACGACACAGCGCTTCAATGCACGGGTGTTGCAACGGGTTTACGGTCCGCAGCCCAAAGTGGTGGAGCGGTCTTCCCGCCCGACTTACAAAGAGCCCGCGCCGCCGGCCCAACCGGCCGCGCCGCGCAATATCATTATGAACCCTGACTACAATACACCGGTGCTGCAGATCGTGGACTACATCGCACGCACGGACTTCCCGCAATGCACGCTGGGCCAGCACGTGGAGATCACGGGGTTCACGGGGGTGGTGGTGGAGATCGTGAAGGGGTCACTGAAGGTGAAATCGCACGACGGGCTGACGCGGAGCTATAATTCGCAGGTGTTGCGGAAGCTGTACGCGTAAGCGGCGGGTGCCGCCAGCCAATGGTTGGCTGAAGCATTGAGTTTTGCTTGTCGCATCGGCAAGGGCCGGGGCAAAATAATGCGCATGTTCCCGGGTGCTACTCTGACACAAATTCCTCGGCGCACGTTTTTGACGGCGCTGGGAGCATTCGCGGCGGCTCCATGGAGTTCGCTTATGGCTGATAATCCGGCCACCGGCATGCCGCAGCGGGGTTTGTGTGCGCATCGGGGCGCGATGGCGACGCATCCGGAGAATACGGTGCCCGCGTTTCAGGAAGCCATCCGGCTGGGGGCGCACATGATCGAGTTCGACGTGCAATTATCCCGCGATGGCGAACTGGTGCTGATGCACGATGCCACGGTGGATCGTACGACGAATGGCAAGGGGAAGGTGACGGAGCTGACGTTCAAGGAGTTGCGGGCGCTGGATGCCGGTGCCCATAAGGATGAGCGCTTCACGGGGACACGGATACCGACGTTTGAAGAAACGCTGGAAATGATGCCGCGCAATGTGTGGCTCAACTGCCACTTGAAGGGTGGCGCGACATTGGGCGCGGCAGTGGCGAAGGGCATCGTGAGGGCCAGGCGGCAGCACCAGGCGTTCATGGCGTGTGGTGCTGAGGCGGCGAAGGCGGCGCGCGCAGTGGAGCCGGGCATCCTGATTGGCAACATGGACCGGCAGGCGAACACGCTGGACTATGTGCAACAGACCATCGCGATGAAGGCGGCCTTCATCCAGTTGCTGGGCAAGGGGGAGATCGCCGTCGAGCATGTGCGGTTGTTGAAGGCAAATGGCGTGCGGGTGAATTATTATCACGCAGAGACGGCGGCACTGGTGAAGAATCTCTTCGCAAGCGGGGTAGATTTCCCGTTGGTGAACGACTTGGCGGCGTTTCTGCCGGTTGCGAAGGAGGCGGGGATTCAACCGTGGACCCCAGTGTTTTAAGCCATTTGACAGGGAAGCTTTTGCGAATCACATTTGCGCGCATGAAATTCACCGCTTTATTCGCCGCTATGACACTCGTCACTGCCCTCACGGCCTCAGCCGCCCAGACGGTCCTTGATGTGCCCGTGAAGAACATCGACGGAAAAGAGACCGCGCTCAAGGAACACAAGGGCAAGGTCATCCTCGTCGTGAACGTCGCCTCCAAGTGCGGCTACACGAAGCAATACACGGGCCTCGAGGCCATCCAGCAGAAGTACAAGGACAAGGGCTTCACGGTGGCCGGTTTCCCGTGCAACCAGTTCGGCGGGCAGGAGCCGGGCTCGAACGAGCAGATCAAGGAATTCTGCTCCAGCAAGTTCAACGTGACCTTCCCGCTCTACGATAAGATCGAGGTTAACGGTGCGAACCGTCATCCGCTCTATACGCAGCTTGCAGGCAAGGATTCGCCGTTCCCGGGTGACATCAAGTGGAACTTCAACAAGTTCCTTATCGGCAAGGACGGCAAGATCATCGCGCGCTTTGACTCCAAGGTGACGCCGGAATCTCCGGAGATGGCGGCGGCAATTGAAAAGGCGCTCGCAGCGAAGTAAGCGTTGCTCCAGACAGCAATTTCAAAACCCTGCCTGGCCAATGTCCGGCAGGGTTTTTCTTTGGCCCGCACCCGCAAGATACGGCTACAAATCTTTCTGCTTTTTATCATCGTCCATCCGCCGGGAATCTGTTCTCATCCCATTGTCACAGGAATTAATCCAAACTAGCCATCATTTATGGGCATCTTTTTCGGAATGATTGTCGGGTTCGTGGCGTGGTTCCTCGTGCGCTATCTGGTCGCGGGCTTTTATACCGTGGACCAGAACGAGCGCGCGGTGAAGACCAGCTTCGGACGGGCGGAACGGATCGAGGACAAGACCACGCTGGACGATCCCATCTCCGAGACGTTGCGGGAGAGCGAGCGAGAGCGCTACATCTTCCCCCAAGTGCGCGTCATCCCGCCCGGCGGCCCGTATTGGAAATTCCCGTGGGAGAAGGTTTACAAGGTCTCCATCGCCACGCAGACGGTGAACATGGCGTTCGACCCCGAGAACCCCATGGCCAATCAGGGCGGGCGCATGCTGGAGGCGGTGACGAAAGACCAGTTGAACGTCGGCCTTACCGGCCAGATCCGGTACCGCGCCTCGGACCGCAACCTCTACGCCTACCTCTTCGGTGTGAAGAATCCCTTCGCGCATATCATGGGTTACTTCGTCTCGGTGTTGCGCGAACGCATCGCCACCTTTGAAGCCCCGGTGCCGATGGACCTGGTCTTTGAATGTCCGCAATGCCGCCAGAAGCTCGCGCTGGAACCCGCCAATGCCGGTTCCCGGGTCGCTTGTCCGTCTTGCAACAAGGAGATCGGCGTGCCCAAGGCGGGTGAAGCCGGTGCGCAACTGATACCGCGTGAAAAGAGCAAGGCCCTCTCCACCACGCCACCCGATGGCATGATCGATTCCCCGGAGGAACTCGCCTCCGCGATCGGCGTATCCATCAACGATCTGCGCAAGAACCTGCGCGACCTGAACGAACACATGGACCGCGAGTGCCGTTCCTCCGCCGCCCGTTACGGGATGGTGCTGGACGCCTCGCTCATCACCGGCATCGACCCGCCGGAGGAGGTGGAATCCGCGCTGGCGGCGATCAACACCGCGCACAACCAGGTCTCTTCTGACATCAGCCTGGCGCAGGCCTCCGCCGATCAAAAGATTGTGCAATCCAAGCGCGCGGTGGAGATCGAGACGCTCAAGGCGCAAGCCGAGGTGGAGCCGCTCGAACGCATGGCGCAGCAGTTGACCGATCTGAAACAAAGCGGCACGGGTGCCCTTGAAGCGTATCGCCGCAACGTGCGGTTGTCCTTGTTTGAACAGGCCGAAAAAGTCTTCGTGGAGGTGGAAAAGTGAACTTCTTGATCGCAGCCGTGGTGACGTTTGTCGCCTGCTTCATCGTGGTGCCCATCTTGTTGGGCCTGTGCCGTATGATCATCGCCTACACCATTGTGGAGGAGCGGCGCTGCCATGTTTACATGCTCTTCGGCAAGGTCATCGGCATCATCGACCAGCCGGGCTTTTACTTCCTGTTTCCGCGCCTCGGCTGGCGCGCGTTCCTCGTCCACTGGCTGGGCCGCTGCCTGGTGGTGGATATGCGCATCGACCAGGAATACCTCCGCAGCCAGCCCGTGAACTCGGAAGAAGGCGCGCCCATCGGCATCGGCATCTGGTATGAGATGATGATCAGCGATCCCGTCGCTTATCTCTTCAAGAACACCGACCCGCGCGGTTCGCTCGCGGCGAACGTCAGCAACTCGACCGTGCGCAGTCTGAGCAACATGCCGCTCGATCTCCTCATGTGCGACCGCCACGGTATGAGCAAAACGGTCCGTGAAGAGGTCTCGTTGAAATCCCACGAGTGGGGCTACAAGCTCGGCTCCGTGTACATCCGCAAGGTGCACTTCCGCGATGCCGGCATGATCCGCCAGATCGAAAGCAAGGTGGTGAACCGCCTGCGCCAGGTGACTTCCGCCATCAAGCAGGATGGCGCGAACCAGGTGAGCATCATCACCAGCACCGCCGAACGCAAAGCGGCGGTGGAGTTCGCCAAGGCGAAAGCCATCCGCCCGCAGATCGTCGGCGCCGCGCTGAACAAGATCTCGGCGGACCGCGAAGTGGCCGCCACGATGTTCGACATCCTTGAGATGCAGAAGCTCATCGATGGGGAGGCGCGCATCACCATCATCCCGAAGAACCACGACATGCTCTCCAGTCTGCTCGCTTCGGGCGCTGACAAACCGACCGCGACCAAGGCGACTCCGCGCCCGCCCAGCTTGCCCGGACCGAATTGACGGATCCCCCCAGCATTCAAGGCGCAACCGGCCCCGGTTGCGCCTTTTGCTTTTGGACCGCGGCTTGCTCGCCCCGCACCCATAGGTCGGGGTGGTCCGCCCCAAGCGGAACCAGCCGTAGCGCGCGACAAAGCACACGCATGCCCCTCCTGCCAACGGCTCCTGCAGCAACCCTTGTTTATCCGACTCGCTCCTGCTAGAACTCTCTCATGAACCACCCCGCACTCCTGCTGGCGTTTTGTCTTTTGGCCTTTGGTTTTACCCCTTCCTCCACCCATGCCGCCACCAAACCGAACATCCTCTTCATCCTCGCGGATGACTTGGGCTGGGGCGATCTCGGCTGCTACGGCCACAACCTCATCAAGACGCCGAACCTCGATCAGCTTGCAAAACAAGGTACGCTTTTCACGCACTTCTACGTGAACGCCTCCGTCTGCTCGCCCAGTCGTACGGCTTTCATGACGGGCCAATACCCGGCCCGGCAGCGTGTGCATGGCCACTTCGCCACGCCTGAACAGAACGCCGCGCGTGACATGCCGAACTGGCTGGACCCGCAAGCGGCGACCCTGCCGCGCCTCCTGCAACAAGCAGGTTACGCCACCGCCCACTTCGGTAAATGGCATCTCGGCAGCGGCAACGGTGCGCCGGAACCGAAAGCATATGGTTTCCATGAAACCCGCACCTTGAACTCCAACGGCCCGACGTGGGAAGAGGCAGATATCAGCTTCCGCGCCAAATCCACTGCCGCGTTCGTGGATGAAACGCTGCGCTTCATCAAGGCGAACAAGGACAAACCTTTCTATGTGAACCTCTGGACGCTGTTGCCCCATGCCACGTTGAATCCCACGGAAGAACAGATGCAGCCGTATGAACGCCTCGGCCCCGGCGGTAAAGGCTTCCCGCACAAAGGCGCGGCGCAGATCTTTTACGCCAGCGTGACGGACCTCGATACGCAAGTCGGCCGGTTGCTAAAAGGTCTGGAGGAACTCGGTGTGGCGGAGAACACGCTCATCCTTTTCTCCAGTGACAATGGCCCGGAGGATATCCACATCGGTAATGCCAGCCACAGCGGCATCGGCAGTGCGGGTCCGTTCCGCGGTCGTAAGCGCAGCCTTTATGAAGGCGGCATCCGCGTGCCGGGCATCGTCCGCTGGCCGGGCAAAGTGCCCGCCAATCGCATCGAGGAAGAGGCTATCGTCAGCGGTGTGGATTGGTTGCCCACTGTGTGCAAGCTGGCGGGTGTCACCGTACCGAAGGAGTTGAAGCTGGATGGCGAAGACATGAGCGCCGCCTTGCTCGGCCAATCCAGTGCGCGCACGAAACCGCTCATGTGGGAATGGCGTTTCCGTATCGCCGGTGAACCGTTTCACCAAAGCCCGCAGCTCGCCATCCGCGAGGGCCCATGGAAGCTGCTCATGAATCCCGACCGCAGCCGTGTGGAACTGTATGATGTGAAACAGGACCTCGTGCAGTTGAACAATCTTTCCGCGAAACATCCGGACGTCGTGGAGCGTCTGAGTCAGCAAGTGCTCGCGTGGCAGAAAGAGCTGCCTGCGGGCCGCATGGACCCGGGCGCCGGTCAGATGAATCTCCCGTGGCCGGGCAAGAAACCAGCCGCTCCGGCCGGCAAGGGCAAGAAGAACAAATGAAGCGCCAAACCCAAAACTCAAAGCTCAAAAGAATGATCAATAACCAATCTCCAAAAAGAGCACACCGGTCAGGCAGCTTCGCCATTTGTTGTTTGATGTTTCTCTGGAGCTTGGTGTTTGGGATTTGGAATATAGCCGCCGCCGAGCGTCCCAACATCATCTACATCCTCGCGGATGACTTGGGCTACGGCGATCTCGGTTCTTATAATGCGAAGTCCAAGATACCCACGCCCTATCTGGACCAGCTTGCCAAGGAAGGCCGCCGCTTCACGGATGCCCATGCGCCCACTTCCGTCTGCACCCCCACGCGTTACGCCATTCTCACCGGTCGCTATTCGTGGCGCACGCGCTTGCAACGCGGCGTGCTTGGTCCGTGGGACAAGCCGCTCATCGCCGCTGACCGCCTGACCGTGCCCGCTTTGCTCAAGCAACACGGTTACACCACCGCGTGCATCGGCAAGTGGCATCTCGGCATGACCTGGCCCACGAAAGACGGTCAGCCGCCTTCCTCCGCCACCAATCCGTTGAGCAACGTCGATTTCACTAAACCCATCACCGATGGTCCCATCACGCGCGGATTCGACTATTACTTCGGCGTGGATGTTCCGAACTATCCGCCTTACTGCTTCGTCGAGAATGACCGCACGATGGGCATTCCGACCTTGCCGGATACTGGTCGAGCCGAGGGTTTCAATCGCACCGGCCCGATGATGTCGGGTTGGAAGCTGGTGGATATCTTGCCCGCCTTGACCAAGCGCGCCGCGCAATATGTCGAGGACACCGCGAAGACCAAGAAACCGTTCTTCCTCTACTTCACTCTCACCTCGCCGCATTACCCCGTGGTGCCGTCGCCCGAGTTCAAAGGCAAATCCGGCGCGGGCGAGTTCGGGGATTTCGTCGTACAGACGGACTGGTGTGTGGGCCAGATCATGGAGGCTTTGAAGCGGGCCAAGGCGGATCAGAACACGCTCATCATCTTCACCAGTGACAACGGTCCGGAGATCACCGGCGAGGTGAAACCGGGCGTGTATGATCGCGTGAAAGAATTCGGCCACTACAGCATGGGCGACCTGCGCGGGGCCAAACGCGACGCGTGGGAAGGCGGGCACCGCGTGCCGTTCATCGCCCGCTGGCCCGGCAAGATTCCTGCAAACAGCGTGAGCGCCGAGACGATGTGTCATGTGGACTTGATGGCCACAGTGGCAAAAATCGTCGGCGCGAAACTTCCCGAGAATGCGGCGGAGGACAGTTTCAACCTCCTGCCCGCCTTGCTTGGTGAGAAGATCGCCCAACCCTTGCGCACTGGCACTGTGCATCACGCCGCCTCCGGGAAGTTCGCGATCCGCCAAGGCGATTGGGTGCTCATCGATGCCCCCACAGGCGATGACAACGGCCCGCGCGGCGAACCCGAGTGGCTGAAGCAAGAACGCAGCTACGTGAAGAACGACCAACCTGGCGAACTCTTCAACGTGCGTGAAGACCTGGGCGAGCGTCGCAACCACTACGCGGAGCAACCGGACAAGGTGAAGGAACTGAAAGAGCTTTTGGAGAAATTCAAACGCGATGGCCGTAGCACACCGGGCACACCGCAGAAGAACGATGTGCCGATCGGCAGTGGTGCCGGGCAGGGCAAGAATGCGCCGAAGGCGAAGAAAGGGAAGTGATGGGCCGGGGCTTTCCCATTGCCCGGGCTGGCCGCTGGGTCAGCATCCTGCTGCTGGCCTGCCTGTGCACGGGTTGTCTCTCGCCGGTGAGTTCCCAGTATGCTTCCGCGCGATCCAAAGCGCGTGGCGAAGAAGTCCTCCGCCACGAACCCAAGGTCACCGTCTCTACCGGTCAGAAATGGAATCCGGCGTGGTGGTTCGGCAATGCGGACGACCCCGAACCGCCAGAGTGGTACAAGCCGGATGACCCGGCCCGGCAGCGGAAATGGCTGCTGCGAAATCCGCTGCACAACTTCACCTTCTACGTCATCGGTGCAGCGGACAAACCCTTCGAGCGCGTGGGGCGGCATCCACGGGATGTGTTCAATCCCGAGGGCGGCTGGAACTTTGCGACGGCCCGTCACCGTCATTGGCGGTTTCCATTTGTTTCCTACACGCGGGGCCGCTTCGCCACCTACTGGGGCTGGCGCGAGCGCGGGAATTTTGGCGTGAAGCTGACGTTCCGACGTGAGAGCAAGCCTGCGACTGCGCCAGTTCCTATTCCATCGCCACCTGCGGAATGAAGTTGCTTGCGAGACGTCGTTGATTCTGGCTAAGTGTTTTTAACGCTGGCGGGCGTGCTTGGTCAGGCTGGGAGGCCTGTGTTTTCCTGACAACAGATTTCCCATCGGCATGCTTTTGCGTGCGATGATTTCCGGGACTTCACCCGCTTTCCCCTGCCTCCGGCGGTTTCGCAAACAAAAGCAACAACTTGAAACGTGTATGTCAGAGAAAATGATTCACGGGCTCGTGCTGTTCGGCGTGGTTGCCGCGCTGGTCGCCATCGCCATCCCGAACTTTGTCAAAGCCAAGACCACTGGTGGCGGAGGACCTCCCAACTGCATCGTCCATCTCAAGCAGATTGAAGGGGCGATCCAACAGTGGGCTTTGGAGAATAAAAAGGAAGACACGGATGCGCCAGACCTGAACGGGGCGGCGAGCTATCTGAAGGGCGGTGTCTTGCCGGTGTGTCCGCAAGGCGGCAGCTATCGCGCTGGTGCGACAGTGGTGGACCGTCCGACTTGCTCCCTGGCCACCACTCATGGCCATTCACTTTCACCGATCAAATGATATGAAATACGCGCGCACACCGTGGCTATGGAAAAGTGCTTTGCTGCTCCTGGCATGTGTCGTGTTGTATGCTCTCGCCATACCGAACCTGAGCATTTACCGCCGAGAACGTCTCCCCAAATACGAGTGCATCAGCAACCTGAAACAGATCGATGGGGCTATCCAGCAATGGGCCTTGGATAACAAGCGAGCGGAGACCTCCGTGCCGGATCTGCCCGCTGCGATAAAGTATCTGAAAGGCGGCAAGCTGCCCAAATGCCCCAGCGGCGGCTCCTATGGGCCGGGAAAAACCGTCGCCGATGCGCCGATATGCAGCAAAGGAAAGGCGCTGGGCCACACACTGCCGTGAGATTTTTTCCGTATCAACCGGGATGTTGCTTATGAGTGAAACTAAGAAACGGATTCCGCTGTTTGTTCGGATCATGCTGGGGGTGGCGGTGTTGGCAGGTGCGGGCGCGCTCATATTGCCCACAGTGGTGATGCGGGCGGGTTGCGGGCCGAACAAGAACAGTTGCATCGCCAACCTGAAGCAGATTGACGGCGCAATCCAGCAATGGGCTTTGGAGCATAACGTGGCTGAAACCAACGCTCCGGTGCTGACCGAAGCGCTGCAGTATCTGAAAGGCGGAAAGTTGCCGGTCTGCCCCTTTGGGGGCTCTTACGCGAGCGGGAAAACTGTTGCCGATCCGCCGACCTGCACCAAAGGGAAGGAACTGGGGCACAGCCTGCCATGACTTTGCCCAAGCCAGCCTTCGTAGCCGCAGACGTCGGTCCGCGCTGACTTTATCGAGACTAAGTTAGCGCCGACTATTGTCGGCGGCTACAGTGCATAAGCTCACGGAAACAACTCCATCAACGCATCCGCAAACATCTTCATGCCGCGCGCGTCCGGGTGATTGATGGAGTTCAGCATGATGGTGCTGTGCGGGATGCCCTGGCGCCAGAGACGCCCATACCGCAACGACGCATCCGCGAGCGCTACATTATGTTTCGCCGTGAATTCGCGCAGTCCTTTCACATACGGGCGCGGATCGTTGTCGATGTCCCGTTCGCGATTCAGCCCCATCCAATCCGGCCGCGTGTAGTGCGGCGTGAGGATGATCCACTCCGTTCCCATCGCCTGAAAATCCGCGAGCAGCTTGCTGTAACGCTCCTCCACCTGCGCGGGATTCAGCCCCGCGTCATTCACGAACTCGGACACGATCAGGTCCGGCTTCACCGCCAGCACCTTCTCTTTGTAGTTATGCTCGCTGCCCGGAGGTTCATTGAGGTAACTGCCCGTATTGCGTCCGCCCCAGGCCTCCGTGATCAGCTCGATCTTCGCTTTCGGGAAACGCTCCTTCAGCCGCGTGACGAATTGGTTCTGCCACCGGTTCTTTTCATAGTCCGGCACGTAGGTGCCCACCGTCACGCTATCGCCCCACGCGAGGATGCGGATGGGCTCGCCGGATTGCAGCTTCTTGAGCGCCTTCGGCACCAGCTTCTCTGCGACAGTGGGTGAAGGCTTGGTTGGCTCAGGGTAACTTGCTTCCAAGATCGGGAAGAGATGGTCCGGAGAAAGTTTTGTGAGATAGCCCGGGAGCCACAAATTGGCCAGGCGACGTTCGCCTTCCTTCAACGCCGCCGGCAAAGGCGCTGCCGCCAGCGGTTGTCCCGCACGATACTCGATCCGGTTTCCCTTCGTCAGCACGATGCTATCCAGTCGCAACAGGCTGTGCTGATAACTCGCGTAAACCGCCTGTCCCTCTTTGATGACCCCGTTCGTCAGCCGCCCGATCGTGCCCCACGCGAGGTCGATCTCGTAATCCTTCCCCCGCACAAACGTCATCGCTGATTCTTCCGGCCCGGCCCGCAGCACGAAGCTATTCGTCACCAGCAGAAACGGCGTCGTGGTCTCCTGCGCCTTCAGCGGTGTGAGCTGCACCCCGCGCGCCCAGCCGCCGCCCGTCGGCTTATACACCGGTAGCGAGGCGTATTTCTGCGCAGTGACAGTGAAGAGCGTGTTCGGCGTGACCTTGAGAGTCGCGGGTTTGGCTTTGGCATTATCCGGCACGCTCACTTGGATTTCCCAATCTCCGGTGAGTTTCAGTTCCGCTGGCGCAGCAGCGTGCAGTGATGTCAGAGCAAGACCGCAGAGCGTGAACGCGACGAGTTTGGCAAATGGCTTCATGGAATACATTCAGTATGCAGAGCAGACGCTCCCGAGGGAAGCTGGATTCAATCACATACTCGCTCACTTCTTCCCCAACAGATCCAGCAACACCCCGCTCATCACCGTCACGCCCGTCTTGATGCTCGGCTCCGCCGCAGGCGCGAAGAACGGCGAATGGATCGTCGGCAGCGCCTTCTTCTTTTGCAACGATTCCTTCACCGCCTCGGGATTCACCACCCCCAGCCACAGCATGCTGATGGGTATCTTGTCCTCCGTGCGCCCATACTCCGAGAAGTCCTCCCCGCCCATCACCGGCTGCCGCTCGATCGCCGTGCCCGCCCCCAACCACTGCTCCACCACTCCGGCCAGCCGCCGTGTGAGCGAAGGATCATTGTAACACGCCGGCGTGAATTCATCGCTCACCTTCACGATCGGCATCCGGTCCTCCGGCAAACCCGCCGCCTGCGCGAGCCCCTTCGTGATGCGGTGTATCGCCGCGATCGTCTGCGCCCGCACCTGATCGTTGTAAGACCGCAACGTCAACTGCAACGTCACCTCCTCCGGGATGATGTTATGCTTCGTGCCGCCGTGGATGGAGCCCACCGTCACCACTGCCGGTTCCGTAGGTGCGATCTCCCGGCTCACGATCGTCTGCAAGGCCAGCACCGTTTGCGCCGCCAGCACGATCGGATCCTTCGCCCCGTGCGGATACGCCCCGTGCCCGCCCACCCCGCGGATCGTGACATCCACCGAATCCACATTCGCCAGCGCGAAGCCCGGCACATAACCCACCGTGCCCACCGGCGAATCCGACGCCACGTGCAGCGCCACCACCTTCTCCGGCTTCGGGAACTTGGTGAACAAACCGTCCTTCAACATCGCCCGCGCCCCGCGCCCACGCTCCTCCGCCGGTTGCCCGATGAACACCAGCGTGCCCTTCCACTCGCCCTTCAAGGCGCTCATCACCCGCGCCGTGCCGATGAACGACGTCATGTGGATGTCATGCCCGCACGCATGCATCACCGGCACCTCTTTCCCATCGGGATCGACTGCCTTCGCCTTGCTCGCATACGGCAGCCCCGTTTGCTCCGGCACCGGCAACGCATCCAGATCCGTCCGCATCATGATCGTCGGCCCGCTCCCATTCTTCAACACACCAACCACCCCATGCCCGCCGATCCGCTCCGTCACCTCAAACCCCGCCTGCCGTAACTCCTCCGCGATGCGCCGCCCCGTCTTCTCCTCCTGGAACGACAACTCCGGATTCGCATGCAGATGCTGATACAACTTCACCAGCGAATCCCCCTCCGCCGAGACCCGCGCCGCCACCTTCTGCTTTACCTCCGCCGAAGGCGCCGTCTGCGCGTGCAAGATCAACGGCGAAGCGAGGAGCGAAACCGAGAATCCCAGACCAAAAGCCAGCGTGTGGCAGATATTCATAAGCGATGGGGTATTTGCTACAATCAGTTAAACGCAAAACCATCAGTGAATCCATAGCAAACCACAGGTCTCATTGGCCCAAAGGGCCAACAGAATCCAGCCCAGGGCAGCTCTGCTGCCCTGGGTCATGAGCTTGTCTCGGATTATCGGACAGGTTGGGGTAAGGAGAGAACCCAGACATGG
>CAZPUL010000083.1:0-12277 GCA_964589735.1 uncultured Verrucomicrobiota bacterium
TTAATGATACGGCGACCACCGAGATCTACACGGAAGGCTCCGAAGTCTGGAAGTATCCCGGCCCGTGGAACCTCAGCTACCAGACGGAGCACGACGAACTCTTCGCCTCCATCCGCGCGGGGAATCCCATCAACAACGGCCATCGCATGGCCATGAGCACGCTCGCCGGCATCATGGGCCGCATGGCCGCCTACACTGGTCAGGAGATCACATGGGAGATGGCCATGAACTCGCAGGAAAAACTGGTGCCAGATAACTTAGACTGGAACCAACCCCTGCCCGTCGCCCCCATGGCCATGCCCGGCTACACGAAGTTTAGCTGAACCACCCGTTGCTCACCATTGGTAGAAGAGCGAGGGCAACCCCTCCAGTTGGTGCAGATTGGCCTGGATCTCGGTAAAATCGCCGCCTTGCCGCGAGTAGAGCGCCTTGATGGCTCCTTGGGCTTCGGGCGTCTGCCAAATCATTTTGGCCAGAGCACATTGGGCACCGTTCCGGCAATTGCGATTGCCGGACAGAGCCAGGGTGACGAGGTGGGGAATCGCCTCCGGGCATTCGCGCAAGACCAGTATCTTCGCGATCCGGGCGGGAATCCACATGTGGTCCTCACCCAGGTAAGGAAACAACGTAGATATCTCCTCTGGAGGCACCAGCCGGGCCAGGGAATAGACCAGGAAATCCCGTTCACCGCCCAGATCAAACGTTTTTTCCTCCACTCGCTTCAGGCATTCGCGATAGGCAGCGCGGTCGCTTTCAGAATACTCCGCGGGCAAACTGCGATAGTCCACGGGAAGACAATCCCAAGTGGAAGCGTCCTTGGGCGCACAATGCCGGTACCAGGTGAACCGGCTGGCGTGGGCTTCCAAGGCCTCGGCCGTGATCTCCCCGGCTTCAAAATACTCGATGATACGGTTTCTTTCTGCCGCCTCGTCGAGACTCACCTGAAAAGATTCCACCGACCTGAAAACCGGCGAGAAGTCGCCCAGATAAGGGCCTTCATGGTCCAAAAAGAAAATCCGGCCATCCAGAAAACCGCCGCAAAAAACGCCCGCATAGTTGGCCTGGTCATCCGCCCAGAAACAGACCATCGAATACCGCCGGGCCAAAGCCGCCATCCCCCTTTGCGCGCTCCGGGCATTGATGTCGGCGACCTCTCGCAAGGGCATCAGGCGGAGCACTTCCCGGGACCTGGCATCCCGCTCATGCACTCCGCCTGTTTCGGTATAAATCCTGACCAATGCCTCCGGAAATTTCACACCCAGCTCGCTCTCCAGCCGGGCAATATCAGCAGGGGCAGCCGGTCGGCTCTGGACCGGTTCCGGTTTGGACTCCTCCTCGTTGCCGCCAAAGATGTTCTTCAACCAGGTCATGCCGTCCCTCCTTCGGGCTGACGGGACTATTTTCCGGTTTTCTGGAGCAGACCGCTCGCGGTCATCCATTCCTCCACCCGCTTGGGCCAGGTGGTGACCATGTGTTGCGAAGGCCGCAAGCCGTACCCGTGCCCGCCCGTGGGATAGAGATGCATCTCGGCGGGAACCTTCGCGTTCTTCAAGGCCAAGTAATAGAACAGGGCGGATTCCACCCGCACGCCATCATCTTCCGTCATGGCGAGGAAGGTAGGTGGTGTCTTGGCATTCACCGGCAATTCGGGGGCCAGCTTGTCACCTTGTTCCTTCACCGTGAGATACGCGGGATAGATGAGGATGCTGAAATCCGGACGGCAACCCAATTCATCTGCGGCATCCACCTTTTCATAAGAACGCTGCTCATAATTATTGCTCGCCACCGCAGCCAGATGGCCGCCGGCGGAAAACCCGAGGATGCCGATGCGTTTCTCATCGATGCCCCACTCCGCCGCCTTGCTGCGCACGATGCCCATGGCCCGTTGCACATCCTGCAACGGCGGCGCATGGCGCTCGGTATCGGGCCGCTTGGGCACCCGATATTTCACCAGCACTGCATTCACGCCGATAGAGTTGAGCCACTCGCATACTTCTGTGCCCTCCAGATCATACGCCAGAATGTTGTAGCCACCACCCGGACACACCAGCACAGCAGCGCCGGTGTTCTTCCCCTTCGGAGCCGGATAAAACGTGATGGTCGGCCCGGAGACATTGCCCAGCCGGATGACCGGTTTGCCCGCCACTTTGCCGCTCTTCTCCCCGGAAGTATCCTTCTCGGCTGGCAACTCAGTTTTATCCCCGGGGGCTTTGCCGGGCCAGAGCTTGATGGGTTGGCCGGGAGCGGCCGAAAGAGCGGGTGTAGATAAAACTGTGATGGCCAGTGCAGCCATGAGAGCGAGGCGTCGTGCGGGTTGCATGGTGGCAAGGAAAACGTGAACCGGCCCAAACGCCAAGGGAAATCGGCTGCCTGCACCTACTTCTTCCCCGGCTGATGCATCATCAACTCCTCGATGACCTGTTCGATCGTTCGGTCATTCGGTTTCCCGCCCACCTTCCGCTTGAGCAAGTATTGATGCCGATCCTGCTCATACCGCCACACAAACGTATTGTCCGGCTGGATGTCCATGTAACCGCGTTTATCAGAGTCCCAGTAATCGCGCAACCCGCGCACGGCATACAGCACCGCAGTCTGGTCGGCCACATGCCGTGCCTTAACCACACCATCGAAATAATACTCATACGCCGCGCGTACGATGTTGTCCTTCGGCAGTTCTGCCAGCCGTTTCCCTGCCTGCAACCCGCTCGGCACCGATCCCACCTCGCGCCCCACAAACGTGATCAATCCCGGCCAGTGCGTGATGGCGTAGTGCGAACTCGGTTTGTCCAAGGTGAAATTATTGTTCCCCAGTTTCAGATCATCCCTCGCCGGTTTGCCGATGAAGTTTCCACCCATGCACACCCACTCACGGACCTTGCGTTTCACCAGCGCTTCACCCGATAGCGCATCCTGTCCCCGATCGGACTTCAGCAGCGCCGCGAGATTGCTCAGATCCCCCACACTCAAGATCACCACGCTGCCATCCGGTTGCGCCGCCAAGATCCGGCGGTAAAGCGCCACCGCATTCGTCATCTGGTTCCCCTTCCCGTTATCATGCGGAAAACGCTCCGCGATCTGTCGCGCATATTTGGAAGGTGTCGCCGGCACCTTGCCTTGATAATGCCCCAACGGGATGCCCGGCCGCCCAAAGAACGTGTTCACCGCATCCACACACGGCAACGACCACTGGTTCGCCGCTGAAGTCATCACCGCAAGGATCTCCACCTCCCCTTTATCCGCCAGTGCATGCAGCATGGCCAACGCCCCGACGTCATCGCAGTCACTGTCCATGTCCGTGTCAAAGATGAGTTTGACCGGCGCGGCCTGGGGCGTTTGCGCCTGCGCCGTCCCTCCTAAAAGCCAGATCAGCAGCAGCAAAGCTGTAAACCGGAGAAAACGCATGCCGTTGGTTATAGGGCGCTTGTGTGGCTGCGGCAAGAGCTGGCGCGGCCAGCAGCCATATATTGCCATTCCCATGGTTGCTTAATCCCGGAAGCTGTGGTTAAGTGGGCATTGCAGCACGTAGCGAGGTTCGCCGTCGTCTGCGGAAAACTTAACCAAAAGTATGAGCATGATTGCCACCGAAACCAACGTGACGATTGCCGCCAAGACGACCGAGCTTTGCGAAGCGATCTTGAACGACCCTGAATTTCAACGCCTGCGCGGTCAGATCGGCGCTTTCCTGGATGACGATGCCGCCCGCGGCCAGTATGACACCTTGAGCCTGAAGGGCCAGATGCTCCAGCAGAAGCAGCAGATGGGCATGGAACTCACCGAACAGGAGATCGCCGAGTTCAACGAACATCGCGATGCCCTCTTGAACAACCCCATCGCCAAGAACTTCCTCGACGCCCAGCGCGAAGTCAGCAGCATCCAGGACTACGTCATGAAGCACGTCACCAAGACCTTCGAACTGGGCCGTCTCCCGACCCAGGACGACATGGATGACGGCGGTTGCTGCAACAGTGGCGGCGGCTGTGGCTGCAGCTAATCCAGCTTCCCATGTATTTGATAACCCGCTGAAGGACAACCTTCAGCGGGTTTCGTATTTTCAGCTCACTTCAGCGTCATCAGGAACTCGATGACGTCCCGGATGTCCTGCTTCGGCAAGATATCCGCCAATCCCGGCGGCATGCCAGAGAGTCCCTTCTCACGCCCCTTCACGTCCGCCTTCTTCACCTTCACGGTTTTGAAACCATCCTCATCCTGGATCAGGATGCTCAATTCATCCCCGGCTTCACTCTTCAAGATGCCCGCCACCGTCGTATCATCTTTCTTCGTGATGAGCACCGTGTCGAAGCCCTGTGCAATACGCGCATTCGGGTCCACGATGGATTCCAGCAGATACTCGCGGTTCGCGCGCGTGGCCACGCCGTCCATCGCCGGACCGACATCGCCGCCTTCCTTCTTGATCTGATGGCAGCGCAAGCACGACGCCTCGACCTTCTCATAGAAGATCTTCTTGCCGTTCTCCGCGTTGCCGCCCCATTGCAAGTCACGATACTTGGCGGTGAGCGTGCCGGTATCCAACGTCGTGGTGTACTTCGCGAGTTTGGCGGCCAAGGCCTTTTCCTTCGCATCATTCTTGGTCGCCTCACGCGACTGCGCCGCTGCCACGATGTCCCAGCGGATCTCGTTCGGCACCTTGCCCGCGATGAGCTTGTCCACCCACACCCCGAGCAAATCAGCCGCTTTGCCGCCTTTGATGCCCGCCAACGTCGCCAGCGCGCCTTGCTTCTCGCCCGCGGTGCCTTTGTCCAGGATGCTCGCGAGCTGGATCGTCGCGTCCTTCGGTCCGATTTTCGCCTGGATACGATTGCCTTCCTTGCGCACGATCTCTTCCGTGTCCCGCACCGCCAGCAGCACCGCTTCCGCGAGCTTCTCGTATCCGAGCGATTCCAGCGCCTTCAATGCCTCCACGCGCACCTTCGCGGCCAGCGTCTTGTCCTTCATCAACTCCGCGATGCTCGCGCTGGCTTCCTTCAACTTCAGATCGCTCGCTGCGATGATGGCGGCGACGCGCACGTCATCCGGTGCAGTCTTCAAGATATCGTTCAACACCGGTTGCAACGCCGCCGTCGCCGTGCCTTGCTCGCGCTGCGCCAGCGGACGGTAAATGCCCACGATGCGGTCGCGCTGCGGCGGGTTCGCCCAGCGGCCCAATGCGCCCAGCGATTCCGTGCGCGTCAATACCGATGCCTGCTTGTTCGCTGCGGCCATGGCGAGCGCCTTCGCGTTCGCCGCCGTGCCCTGGCGGAAGTTCGCATTCACCACGCGGAGCGCCACCGGCTCCACGTCCGTCGGCTTCGTGATGAGTGCCGCCAGTTGCGGTTGGGCCGCATTGATGGCCGCGTCATTGATCGCACGAGCTGCTTCGAGAGCGATAAGAGCATCCTTGTCGTTCAGGAACTGCGCCACGGCGGGCGATTCCAGATTACGCATCGCCAGCAACGTCGCGAGCCGCACCGACTTCGATGGATCCTTCGCCGCCGTCTCCAGCGCCTTCACGTCCTTGATCCACGTCAACGCCATCACACCCGCGTGACGCAGGTAGAGATCCTGATCCGCATTCACCCGGATCATCTCGATGATCGGCGCCACCGCGCTCTTCTGGCCGAGCTTGCCCACGGCCATCGCCGCGAAGAACTTCACGCGATTGCTCGGGTCCTTCAGCAAGGCCACCAGGCCGTTCAAGGACTTCGCGCCCTTCGCATCGCCCAGCACCTTCGCCGCCTGCGCGCGCACTTCCTCGTCCTTGTCCGTGAGCAGACCGCGCAGGGCTTCCAATGCCTTCGCCTGTTTGCTCAATTGCCCCAAACCCCAGATGCCGTGCAGCCGCTCCAGTTGGTTCGGCGACTTCTGCGCCGCTTCCGCCAGCAGCGGGATGGAGCTTGGCCCCTTCGCCACCAGCGCGAACTGCGCTTCCTGCCGCACGCGCTTGTCCTTGTGCGGGAGCAAATTTGCGAGTTCCTTCGCCGAACGTTGATCGAACCCTTCCGCGAAGAGCTGCTTCACCTGCGCCACCGCTGGGTCCTTGATCGCTTCCGGATGCACCATGCGATAGATGCGCCCGCGTGCAGACTTCGGCCAGTCATGATGCCAGTCCGTGAAATACATCGCGCCGTCGTAGCCGAAGTCCACATCCGTCACCAACGTGTTCCAGATGAACTTGCCGTGATCCACCAGTTCAAACGTCGCGCCCTTCGGCTTCACCGTGTGCCGGTGCATGCCGGAGACCGATGCCTGCCCCTTGAAATGGCACAGGAAGAAACTCCCGCGGAACTCCTCCGGGAAACCCGTGCCCGGATTGTAAACCAGACCCGACGGCCCGTTCTCGATCAAGGCCACCGGCGGCAGGATATACGCCGCCGTGTTGCTCTCCGCCGTGTGCCACAGCTTCTCGCTGTTCCACGGACCCGCCTTGCCCAGCGGCGCGTGCTGATACCCCACCCGCCAGCCGCTCTCGCCGCCCTCCACCACATACACCCAGCGCTCGCGATCGCCATTGTCGGAATCATTATCGCCCGTGAACAGATTGCCGTAATCATCAAACGCCAGCTCCTGTGGATTGCGCAAACCCTTGTGCACGATCTCCAGGTCCGAGCCGTCCAAGTTGCAGCGATACACCCCGCCCTCATCGGGATACGCCAGCGTCTTGCCTTCCTTCGTCTTCAGATGTGCGCCACGATCACCGATGCTGAAATACAACTTCCCATCCGGCCCGATCGCCAACCCATGAAAATCATGCCCCGTGTAGCTGTAACGCACGCCCCAGCCATAACTCATCGAGGTCCGCTTGTCCGCCTTGCCATCCCCGTTCGTGTCTTGCAACTCCCACAGATTCGGGATGTTCGTGAAATACACCTTGCCCTTCCGCGCCAGTGCGCCCGAGGCGATGCCGTCCAGCATCGTGTTGAACCCATCCGCGTAAATCGTGGACTTGTTCGCCATCCCATCTGGCCCGCGCTGGATATAGCGCACCACCTCCGATTCGATCGCCAGATCTTCCGCCGCCGGACCGAAATGCTTCCGCGTGAATGCGATGCGATCCTCCACCGTCCGCGCCGCCAGATCATCCTCCAGCATGAACATATAGTGACGGATGTCTAACACCGAGCTGCGATACCGGTACGTCTCCGACACATAGAAATTATTCTGCTCATCGATCGTGAACGCCACCGGATTCGCCAGCATCGGTTCCGCCGCGACCATGTCCACCTTGAACTCCCGGGGGAACGTGAACTTCTTGATGTTGTTCAGACCCTCATCCGAGGCAGGGGCCACCACCGGGAACGGCTGCCGATTTTCCTGTTTCGGCTTGGCATTGATCTCCGCCGCCTGGGTGGACACAGATAACACGGAAACCGCCGCCAGCACCCAGGCAGACAAAACGCCTGCGGTCACAAAGCCTGTCTTAAAAATGCGCATAGAGTGGGATAAGTTAGAGCCTGAAATCCCGAAATCAAGGTGCGAAATCACCGCCTTCTCCCCCGGGAGGGATGGCATTCTGCCGTCCCAAACCAAGGCCCGCACCGCCGCCCAACCAATTAAGATCGCCCCTGCCAAATCCTCCACCAACTGGTAGGGCGCGTCTGTCCCAGCGCGCCGCCCCTTCCTCAGCCGAGGCACGAGGCTCTGCTTTGATTCCCCACCCATTCGTCCCCTCTGTCCCATACTCTCACCTTTCCCCTTTCTACCTTCCCAAAATCCTCAATTCTTCATTCGCTTCTTCGTTTGGGGGATTTGATTTCGAGCTGCCGGTTTCCGTTCACCTGCTTCACCGATCACGCACTCACTCAATCCTCCTACGTTTACTATGCCGACCCGGGAGGCCAGCTATGAAAAGAATAACCTAAAACCACAATTCCACCATCGAAAAACCTTAAAACTTATTCACAAAACCCAACCCATTCCGGCGCAATAAATTGTAGCAAACCTTATCCACGCAACTCGCATTTCTAGGAGCGCGGGTTGTCTCAACCCGCAGCAACATCCCTCAGAGCCTGTTTGAAAAAGGGCTTGGTGCTGGCTGCGCCGGACAGACGGGTTGAGGCTAGGCGTGGCGAGGGAGCATATTGATGAACAAATCTGTGACCGAGCCGCAACAACGCCTCAACCCGTTTGGACCAGCAGACAGCGCCAATGCCTTTTTCATCCAGGCTCTATGCAAAGCCAACATTCAGAACGCCCGCAGCCGCCCCGTTTTTCAACTCGGCTATTCGCGATTGGCTATCGGCTATTTCCAAATTTTGAAATCTGAAATCCTCAAATCTGAAATTCCCCCTCACCGCGCACCGCCCGCTCTCCACAGACTTGAAACCTCGGACCTGAACCCTGAGACTAAGCATCCCATGGACCTGGAGCAAAAATTCAAACTCATCCTCCCGCAAGCCACCGACTGGATCACCACCACCCTGGCCGACCATGCCTCGCAAGCCCGCTCCGTCGCCTCCTTCGGATTCCGCCGCCTCCCGCACTACTACCCGGCGGAACTCCTCCAAAACACCAAAGTCATCGCCCTCCCCGGCAAACTCCCCGTGCCACCCCTCCGCTCCTGGGGCCTCGACCACCCCGCCTTTGCCGACTTCGAAGACCTGCACGCCGCCGGCATCACCTACCTCGACACCTACTTCGTGCAGGAATCGTTGGTCACCGACGAATCCCTCCACTTCCACGAACTCGTCCACGTCCTCCAATGGGCCCACCTCGGCCCCGAACGCTTCCTGATGACCTACGCCCTCGGCCTCGCCCAACTCGGCTATCGCGACAGCCCCCTCGAAACCATGGCCTACGACCTCCAAGCCGAATTCGAACAAGGAAAACTCACCTTTCAAGTTGAACCCCTCGTGTGCCAAAAACTCCAACCATTTTGCGTCTAAAACCAATTTTGTTTTTTGTTAGTGCTTCAACCAGCTGCTGTGGTTCCATTTACAGAGGCAATAACGTCTAGCTCTGTTTTACGATGAACTGCTTTTTGGAATGCGTTCTTGAGTAGCCGCAGTGGAATCTGCATGTTCTTTTATCACATAGCCGTAATCAGTCATTTAGAATCAAGGCGATAACAATTTCAGAGCAATGAAACTTACCAAACTTACGGTAAAAGATTTTAAAAGGGTAAAGCATGTCGCCATTGATTTAGCTGATGTCAACATCTTGGTTGGCTGCAATGGGAGCGGAAAATCATCCATTATCCAAGCGATCCATCTCGCTTGCTGCGTTATGCGACAAGTCTACCGAGTCGAGAAGGGCAAAACATCAACGGTCGGTATTGATGAATTAGATTACCTTCCTTCCAATAACTACAAACTCTTAGGACACAAGACTGCATGGGGCAACATGGCCGGAACTCCTTCATCTGATGTTATTCTTGAGTTCGAAAAGGATCTAGCACCCTTGTTAGCTTCTTGCGAACTCCGTTCAGCTAGAAATGCTGGCATCTCAATAACGGGCAGCGTTCCAAATGAACTCAACGATTTATTAAGAAAGAAATCGAAGTTTTTCTCGGCATACATTCCAGGTATCTCTGGGATTCCGAACAAGGAAGAAAAGCGATCCCAGAAGGTAATTTTGAAAGCATGCTCCTATGGCGATTCAAACGTAATCCTTCGCAATGCACTATTACTACTAAAGATTAAAAACCCGCAAAACATCAGTTTGATTGAGACTTGGATCAGCGAAATTGCCGAACCAACTAGAATCACCGTTGTCCATGATGAAGAGAGGGATCTTTCGATATATTGCGACATCACCATCGGGACCGAAACACGCCCCATCGAGTTGACGGGTACGGGCTACCTGCAACTCATCCAGATTTTTTCATATGTCCTGTTGTTCGAACCCGGCATTCTTCTGATAGATGAGCCGGATATTCATCTGCATCCAACTGTTCAGGAAAAACTTGTGAAGGTTCTCGCAAAGGTGGCGAGGGAAAGAAATCTGCGAATACTCCTGACAACACACTCACCATTTGTCATTAGAGGCGCCCCACCCGACGCGAACGTGTATTGGATCAGTGAAGGAAAGATAGAATCAAAAAACCGGATCGCGGTTGAACTAGCCCTTGGCTGGGGCGCTTTTGGCAAGAAAGTAATACTGGTTTCCGAGGATCAACATACGGATTTGCTTAAGAAATTGATATCTCAATGGCCAAGCTTGGACCGAAACGTCGCTATTTTACCAGCCAGAGGATTCAAAAGCGTCACCAGTCCAGATCAAGCAGCCGAGCTGTTTCAAGCCCTTGGTGGAAGATTTAAAATCCTAATTCATCGTGACAGGGATTCGCTAACTGACCAAGAAGTGGCGCAAATTCAAATGCTGTACGCAGCAAAAGGAGCTACAATTTGGTTTACCGCGCTATCAGATATCGAGGCATATTTTTGTGAGCCATCGTTCCTGGTTTCGCGCTCGGGATGCATGGAACTTCAAGCTAATCAGTTTTTGGATGATATTCTAACCAAGCACAGCCTTCCAATATCCGAACAATTCACGAAACAAAGAGCGGCCCACAATGAAGAACTCTACCCCGCTGGAGGCAGTCCAGTTAATGCCGATGTATGGGCATCTTTTCAGACTCGCAGACTCAAAGGTGCCAAAGGAAAATTTGTCTTCAATCAGTTAAAAAACATTATCCCAGAGAAAGCTTTCAACACCGAAGCCATTGTTAATCATCCGCTAACAATCGAACTCGCACCAGATTTGAAAACAGTTCTTACACAACTTACAACCTGATTTCACTGCGTTTTTCCAGTCTCATCTGGCTTACTCGTTTTGTCCCCCACCCAGACCTCAACTCCACCGAATCCCGATAACTCACCACCGCCTCCTGCGTTTTGAACAGGGGCGTGGCTTTGCTCACCCTCGTTTTGAATTCCCCTTCAACCACTTCGCATACTCTGTCTCGGTCATCTCTCCCGCCGCCAGCGCCAGCGTGCGCAACGTAGCGTCCACCTCATTGGCCTCCAGAAACCATCCGTTTATCTGCAAAAATGTCACCGCCACCAGAAAACGCATGCTTATGTTGCCATCATTGAACGGATGATTCTTCACCAGCCCGAACGCGTAACTCGCAGCCAGTTCGAAAACACTTGGCTTGCCGTAGGCGAAAAGGTTTTGCGGCTTGCCCAGCGCCGAATCCAGCATGCCCTCATCGCGGATGCCCGCCGCGCCGCCGAACTGCGCCAGCGATTGCTCGTGCGCCAGTAACACCACCTCCCGCAACACCCAGATCGGCTTTTTCATTTCGCCAGTTCCCGCAACGTGTGCCGATAGCGCTTCATCACGTCCTGCACCACCTCCATCTGGCGTGCCACCTCGGCCTTGTGCGGACTCAGATGCACGCTGCCCTCCGGCCCTTCCGTTAGCGTCAAGGAATCGCCTTCACCCACATTGAGATGCGCCAAAGCTTCCTTCGGCAGGATGATTCCCACCGAGTTCCCCACCTTGCGAAGTTTAAGTTCAAGAATCATGGCCACAATGTAACCACAAAAGTTATAACGTCAACCCTTCCCCCTTTTTCCCACTTTCTTGTTCCCTCCATTCGCTTGTCCCCATTCGGTTGAAACCTCCTTCTCTCGATGTTCGGAGTTCGATGTTTTGGCCAGCCGGTGCAACCGGTGTTTGATGTTTCCCCGCTCTATTCACTCAATCTCCGCGCTTTCCCTATCGCCTCCTCCCATCCCGGCCTCAACTCCAACGCCTTCCGATAACTCGCCAACGCTTCCTCTTTCCTCCCTATCTGCTCATACGCCAGCCCCAGATTGAAATACACCGTGGCATCCTGCGGATTCAACTCCTTCGCCCGCTGCAATTCCTTCACCGCCCCCTCCGCATCCCGCTGCGCCAGATACAACAACCCCAGGTGATGCGGAAACAATGCCTCCTTCGGCAAAATCGCCGCCGCCCGACGCCACGCTTCCTCCGCCGCGCCATGATGCCCCCGCTTCTGCGCCGTCAGCGCGGAGTAATGCAGCAATTGCGTATCATCCGGCGCATACCGCAACGCCAGCTTCAGATCCATCCACGCCTCATCCAACTGGCCCAACTGCTCCTGCGCCCGCCCCGTGAACCGCCACGCATCCACCCGCGTCGGGTCCAGCTCCTTGATGCGATTCCCCAACCGCACCACCTCATTCCAATCCGCCCGCCGCACTGCCGCCAACTGCTGCTTGAAATAATCATCCGCCACCCACTGTCTGGAATGCCACACCCCCATCCCCACGGCCGCCACAAACGCCCCCACCGCCAAAGCGCGATGATATTTGAGAACGATAGAACGCGA
>CAZPUL010000084.1:0-11468 GCA_964589735.1 uncultured Verrucomicrobiota bacterium
CCCTCTCCCTGCCATGTCCACCAGCAGCAGCTCCACCGACAAGCTCGCCTCCCGCATCCTCTGGGGTCTCGTCATCGGCCTCGTGCTCGGGCTCATCGCCCGCGGCATCATGGCGGCCGTGCCCGACAGCGCCCTCGCCTTCAACACCATCGCCACCGAGATCTGCGACCCCGCCGGCCAGGTCTTCCTGCGTCTCCTCTTCTTCGTCGTCGTGCCGCTCGTATTCAGTTCCCTGGCGCTTGGCGTCGCCCAGCTAGGTGACATCAGTAAACTCGGCCCGATGGCCGGACGCACCTTTGGCCTCTTCGGCATCAACATGGCCATCGGCGTAGGCCTCGGCCTGCTGATGATGAACCTGCTCAATCCCGGCGACCAGATTTCGCCCGCCTTGAAAGATGACCTGATGGCCCAATACGGCGGCGCTGCCGTGAAATATCAGGAACGTGCCGCTGAAACGAAATCACAGGGCTTCAGCCTCATGTCCGTGGTGAACATGTTCATGCCGCAGAACCTCTTGAAATCCGTGGTCGAGTTCAACGTCCTCCCGCTCATCCTCTTCGCCCTGCTGATCGGCGCTGCAGCCACGCAACTCGCCAAGGAAGCCCATCAGCGCGTCGTCAATCTCTTGCAGGATACGGCCGATCTCATGACCCGGATCGTCCATTTTGCCCTCCTGCTCGCGCCTATCGCTGTCCCCGCCATGATTTTCAGCGTGGTGGTGCGCCTCGGTTTGGATGTCCTGCTCGCCCTGCTCCTCTTCGTCGTGGGGGTGCTGACCGTCATGCTCATCCACCTTTTCGGCACCATGACCGTCATGTTGAAAGTGTTCTCAAAACGCTCTCCGCTCGTCTTCTTCAAAGCCATCCGCACCGTGGTCGTCACCGCCTTCTCCACCAGCTCCAGCAGCGCCACCCTGCCCACCAGCATCCAGGTGGCCAAAGAAAACTTGGGCGTTTCCGCCAGCACTGCGGGCTTCGTGCTGCCGCTTGGCGCCACTATGAACATGAGCGGCACCGCCCTCTACGAAGGCTGCGTCGTCCTCTTCATCGCCCAAGTCTTTGGCGTGGACCTTAGCATGGGTCAACAACTCACCCTGCTCTTCCTGGCCGTGCTCAGCGCCGTGGCCGTGGCTGGCATCCCCGGCGGCTCCCTCCCGCTCATCGTGGGTCTGATGATGAACTTTGGCATCCCGCCCGAAGGCATCGCCCTCATCCTCGGCACCGACCGCATCCTCGACATGTCCCGCACCGTCCTGAACGTCGCCGCCGACCTGGCCACCGCCTGCATCGTGGATGATCAGATGGGCGGGAATATTCCCGCACCGGGTGGGACGAATACGGGGAGTATCGGGTGACCGGTCGGAACCAGCAGTGAAGCGAAAGACGGCTCAATTCATGGAAGCATCACCATGAATTCCCATGCTTGGTCACCAGCTTGACCTGATTGGTTTCCCCTGAACGCACCTCTGTGCTGTCCAAGAGAATATCAGAATAGGAGTTCACCATGTGGAAGCGGTGAAACATCTTCAAACGGCCAAACGGAGCCTTTGGAATCACGAAACGTCCCTGTTCATCAGTTTTTGCCAGAAATCCATACCTGTCGATTTGCAACGTCTGATGACTGGCATTCTCGAAATCTATCTGGATATCCGCACCTGCCAGCGGATTCCCATCCTTCAGCAGCACGCCTTCAATCCTGCCCCAAGGCTTGAGTTCTAACGTGGAGCTTCCTTTTAGCTCCTCAATGGAAACTTCTGCGTATCCGGCTTCATGGACCGCCACCACTTTGGTGACCGCGGGGTCTGGCTTGAGTTCGATCAATCCTTTTTGGTCGGCAGAGATATATGACGAGATTATTTTTATCCCGGATGAACCCTTAAGCTCGCCCGGAGTCAGGGCAATCCCTGCTCCGGGCGAGATCAGGCCCACTTCAATCCCCTTGGCAGGTCTGCCATCAGGCAATCTTACTAAAACCCAATTACTGGCTGCTTTCTGCATCTTGATGTTCAGATTCACTTTGCCGGAATCTGCCGGTATTAGGCCCGTGATATAAGAAGCATATCCATCCGCCTCGAATTTCAACAGATAGCCGTCCTTTTCCCGCCCGCTCACCACCGACTCACGAAGTAGCAGTTTGAAACTTCCTTGAGAAAAGATATGCCAGAAACGTTCCTCCGTGCCCCAAAGTGGGGCATAGTCTTTTTTCTGTGGATAACGCCATTGTGGGGATCCTATTATGACTCGGAATTTGGGTATCAACTCACCTGTCTCGCTGTCCCGCACATCGCCCTGCACTTCAAGCGGGTTGGCGGGGCGTCGAGTTAAAATAACCACATGTTCCGTCGAGTCTGGACGCACTTTGTAGTCGCTCACTCCGGAAGCACCACGCGCGCCTACGTTCATACTCAACTCACTATCTGGAGCATTCTTCCATATTGCCCGACCTGATTCGTCGGTTCTGGCATTGAATGCAACTTGGGGTCGAGCTTTGGGTGGTGGTGTTCCTGCTGGCCACGACCGGTTCGGTATCAAAGGATGCGACCAAACGCTGGCATCCGGAATCGGATTACCCTGCTGGTCCTGCACAAGTAGTATCAATGCCTTGCCCGGCTTTAGGACCAACTGGTGTCGGACTGTTTCATCACTAATGTCCACCTCCTCAGTCAATGCAGCAAAGCCTTTGGCTTCTGCGGTCAAAATCCCTCGTTCTGGCATACAACCGGCGATTTCAAAAGTTCCATCAGATTGCGTCTCGCCAGTGCGGCTGTTTGATTCATCCAGATATCCCACCAGAACTTTCGCACCCGCAATTGGCGCGCCCGATTGATCGGTTACTTGCCCTCGAACGGTGACCGCTTTTCCCATCCGAACCACATATACCTCACCCTTAAGCTGCTCTGCCGATAACGGGTCGCCCGCTATCCATGCACTCACATGTTTGGGGTGAGTTGCGGAACCGGAGATCCGCGAGAACATGTCTTTTGCAATCCGATCGATCCGCCAACGGCCTTCAGCATCAGAAGTTACCCTTAACACTTCGAATTCGTGCGTTTGCACTGTCCCTTTCAACTTGGGATCGGTTCCGACACCAAAAGAAACAATGGCTCCACTGACAGGGGTCCCCTCTGCGTCTACCACGCGACCGCCAATGGGCACGGCTCGCTCAAGCAGCACGGTGTATGTTTCAGGAATTGAATCACCCTGACTTGCCAGCCAATGCAAAGACGTGCTCGCAAAGCCATCCAGTTGTGTCACCAGCTTTAGGTCCGTTTCCATTTCCTTGGAAACGGGTACCTCGACCTCTCCTAAATGGTTGCCCTGAAATGTCTCCCTGACATAACCGTTTTTGCCGACCCACCGAATATCAACCTGAACATTGGGAACCGGCTTTTTGCTGTCAGCAGTAATGAGCTTGAGCCGTAGGACATTCGTTTTACCTGCGTTCGTAGTGGTATCAACCTTGCCCTGAGCAGCGACCGCTTGGGACACCAACCTGGAGGGCTCTACCTTTTTGTAAACTGGCTGGGGCGGTTCAGAATTGACTGATGAACTATGCCCATCATAAGACGGCGCTTTCTGCCAGTGCACCACCGTGATCATTGCCGCTACAGCGAGCACGACTGCGAGTCCCTTGAACAATCCCCATGATAACAATCCGGCAAGCCCGGCAGTAAATCCCGCCGGTGAAAGGCTCTGTAATGCTTTCCCACCAACCGTTTCTGCCAACCCTGCTGGCCCCGCCATCACCGTCCGTTCCGCCAGCAACGTCCCGAGCAATGCCGTGGTCATTGCCACTCCCCGTGCTGACAACATCTCCCGCAGCTTGTCCACCGCCCGGCTTACCCGCTTCTGTGCGGCGTCTTCACTCACCCCAAACACCGATCCCAGGCTTTTCAGGTCACGCCGTTCAAAAAAGCGCAGCAGGATGACTTCCCGATCAGCGCTCTCCAGTTGGTCGATGGCTTCATCAAGCATCGGGGCCAGCTCCTGCCAGCTCGCTTCGTCAGATTCATGGATCATCATGGTGGCCGCCTCCTTTTCCCGGGCCTGACGACGTATCTCTCCACGAACGAGATTGCTGGCCACAAAACCCGTGTGCCGGTGCAGCCAGCCGCCCAACATCACCCGCTCGGGCAGGGTGGCGGCCTTCCGGGCCAGGTCGGTGAACACGGTTTGCGTCACCTCCTCGGCCCGGTGCGCATCCCCGCGCACCCGGCGCAGTGCCGCCGAATACACGAGATCCACATAGCGCGTCACCAGTTCACGGAATGCGGCTTCCGAGCCCTTGGTGGCATACTCCCGCAAGAGTTGATTGGCGTCATTCATGGTCGTCTTCATCCATAAGAAGCCGCCTGACATCGAATCCGACAAAGAATAGACAGAATATTTTCCACAAAGTGACGGCCGAATCTTGCCGAACATCTGGCTTTTCAGCAACCTCGCTTGCCGAAGACTGCAATTTGGAGAAGTATCGGGATGCCGCTTGCACCGGCTATCCTATGGAAAATTACAAACTCGTCCTCCCCGAACACCTGAACCACGCGGGCTTTCTCTTCGGCGGCAACCTGCTGAAGTGGGTGGATGAGGCCGCCTACATGGCCGCGAGACTGGACTATCCGGCGTGCGAATTCGTCACCGTGGCGATGAACCAGGTGATGTTCAAACAACGAGTCGAACTCGGCAGCATCCTGCAATTTGAAGTCCTCCGCGCCCGCGTGGGTAACACCTCTGTGGATTACGCCGTCACCGTCCGCAAATCTGGTGGCATCACACCTTCAGACACCATCATCTTCTCCACCACCGCCACCTTCGTACACATCAATGCCTCCGGGCAGAAACAGCCGCTGCCGAAGCAGTGACACTGGTAGGGCGGGCTGTCCTCAGCCAGCCGCGCCGAAGAACCTGGTCGATCAAATCGAAGCAGGTTTCTATGACATGTGAGGCACCCATCATCCTACACCCCGGAGGGGAAGGTTGGGTCTCCGATTCATTGGCCCGCCGGTGCAACCGGCCTACATGGAGACCAGCCGCACCCGGTAATTCTCCGCGTCGATCTGGAACATCATACCGCCGGGCAGGTCAGGCACATCCTTCACAAAACCCTTCGCCTGCATCTCGGCCACCGAACCCGGCACCCGCTTCTCCGCCGCGAAGAATGCCACGCACGATTGCGAAAGCTGCTGCAGTACCGGCCCCCACTTGGGATGCTTCACCAGATCGTCCGGCGCGATATTGTAGAGCGGCACATCACCGGATGCTGCCTGTGCATGGGTAGCTGTCGCTTGAGCGGCGGTTTCTGGAGCAGGCACAGTTCCCGGCGGCGGTGCCATCTCCGGAGCGGTAGCAGTAAGGACTGCCGCCGTGTCAAAAGACACTGCGGCGGGAGCGGGCTTGGGCTCCGGCATGTCGAGGGATTCTTCCGAACTGCACCCGGCCAAAAGACCGACGGTGAGCGTGAGGGTGAGGAGTTCCACAGGGCGAAAACCCCGGTTCAATTTCAAGTTCATAGAGGATACGTCTTACATCATGCCAGCAATACAACTGCCAGCACGCCATCTGTCTAAGCTCTCCACGTTACACCGAGACCTCGCCCACGTTACAATCCGGTAAAGCCACATCCTGTTTCGCGACATGCTTGCTCCCCATCCTGTAAATCATGTTAATCCTGTCGCCCCCCTTCCCCAGTTACGCATTACGTATCACGCATTATACCAGCATCTTCGCCACCAGCTTCCCCTCCACATCAGTCAACCGGTAATCACGCCCCTGGAAACGATACGTCAGCTTCTCGTGATCGAAACCGAACTGGTGCAAGATCGTCGCATGCAAGTCATGTACCGAGATCGGATCCTCCGTCACACCCCAGCCGATCTCGTCCGTCTTGCCGATGACCTGCCCGCCCTTGATCCCACCGCCTGCAAGCCACAGGCTGAACGCGAACGGATGATGATCTCGCCCCGTCACATTCGTGGACCCGCCGCGATTCTCCCCCAGCGGCGTGCGTCCGAATTCGGATGCCCAGATCACCATCGTATCCTCCAGCAAGCCGCGCTGTTTTAAATCCTTCACCAGCGCCGCGATCGGCTGATCCGCCATCTGCGTGTTAAAAGTCAGCTCATTGTCCAAGTTACTGTGATGATCCCACGACGCGTGCAATACCGTCACAAACCGCACACCACGCTCGATCATCCGCCGCGCCAGCAAACAATTCCGCGCGAACGTCCGGAACTGCCCTGGACCGCCACCACGGGTCGCCTTGATATCCGGCTCGCGCCGGTCGAGGCCATACGCATTGAGAGTCGCTGGCGATTCCTTCGTCAGATCCATCAAATCCGGCGTCGCCGCTTGCATGCGCCCCGCGAGTTCATACGCATTGATGCGCGAGGCGATCTCCGGGTCGGCCACATACTTGTGCCGCAAGCGATTCAAGTCACCGATCGCATCCAGCCCCAAGTGCTGCATCTCCGGCGTGATGCCCTCGGGATTCGAGAGGTTCAGCACCGGATCACCCTGGTTGCGGAAGAGCACACCCGCATAACTGCTCGGCAAAAATCCGCTCGACCACGCACTCGCCCCGGCACTGGAGCCCCGCCCCGCCGTGAGCACCACGTAACCCGGCAGATCGCGCGATTCATTGCCCAAACCGTAATTCAACCACGACCCCATCGTCGGCCGGCCGAACAACGGTGACCCGCAATTCATCATCAACTGCCCCGGATGATGGTTGAACTGCGTCGTGTGCATCGAGCGGATCAGGCAGATGTCATCCGCGATGCCCCCGATGTGCGGCAGCAGATCGCTCAACTCCATCCCGCACTGTCCGTGCGGCTTGAATTTGCGCGGACTGCCCATCAATCGCACCGTCTCTTTCTTGATGAATGCGAACCGCACCTTCTCCAGCATCGAGTCCGGCAGCTTCTGCCCGTCCAGCTCGTTCAACTTCGGCTTCGGGTCGAACAGATCGATCTGGCTCGGTGCGCCCTCGAAATAGATGAGGATGCAATTCTTCGCCTTGGGTGCGTACTGCGGCTGGCGCGGTGCCAGCGGATCACGCGGCAATGCCTCCGCCGCCAGCAGATTGTCCTGCTTCAACAACGTCGCCAGTGCCAGCGTGCCGAGGCCCGTGGCGCTCGTGGCCAGAAAATCCCGGCGCGTCAACTGCGTCAGCTCCTGCGGCGAAAGATATTTGCGCAAGTTCATAACTCAACTAAATCGTTCTCGTCGTACTTGTTGCTCCATTGGTAGGGCTGGCTGTCCCCAGCCGGCCGCCCTTTCCAAGCCGAGGGAAGAGGCTCTAACTTCTCTCTCTGAAAACTGAACACTGAAAACTTGAAACTCTTCATCATTCCCTCGTGATAAACTCATCCAGATTCAACAGCACCCTCGCTATGGCCACCAGCGCTGCCTTCGCCGGCGCATCGGCCTCCGCCGCCTTCGCGCCCACCAGCTTCTTCGCATTCTCCGGCTTCATTTCCAGCAGCTTCACCTGGGTCGTGTAAAGTTCCTCCAGCCGCTTCGCCTCAGCCTTCGACGGCACCCGCCCGAAGCAATACTGGAACCCCTCGCGGATCTTCTCGCCCACATCGCTCGTCGGCACATCCGCCATGCGCAGCCCCAGCGCCTGCGCGCACTCGAAGAACACCGGATCGTTCAAGAGCGTCAACGCCTGCAAGGGCGTGTTCGACCGCTCCCGCCGCATGCACGCCACGTTCGAGTCCGGCGCGTCAAAGGTCATCAGCATCGGATACGGCACCGTGCGCTGGAAGAAGATGTAAAGCCCGCGCCGATACTTGTCCTCGCCCTTGCTCTCCTGCCACTTCACCGAGTTCGCGTAACCAAGCGCCGCGATGTCATCCGGCAACGCTGGCCGGATGCTCGGCCCGCCCACCTTGCGCGCCAGCAAGCCGCTCGCCGCCAGGTACGCATCCCGCACGCTCTCGGCCTCCAGCCGCAAGCGGTTCTGCCGCGCCAGCAATGTATTCAACGCATCCCGTGACACCAATTCCGGCCGGATCGCCGAGCCTTGCCGGTACGTGTTCGACATCACGATGAGCTTGATCATCTCCTTGCGACTCCACTTGAGCCGCGGAAATTCACTCGCCAGCCAATCGAGCAGTTCGGGATGCGACGGCTTGTCCCCGCGCGTGCCGAAGTCATCCACCGTATTCACCAGCCCGCGCCCGAACAGATTCTTCCAGATATGATTCACCGTCACACGGCCCGTGAGTGGATTCGCCGGGTCAAAGAGCCAGTTCGCCAGATCCAGCCGGTCCGCCTTCTCACTGCGCGCCTTGAATACCGGCAACACCGATGGCACCCCGGGCTGCACCTCTGCGCCCTTGTCCATGAAGTTCCCGCGCACATGCACCTGCGTCTTGCGCCCCGCCGCTTCCTCCGTGATGGCCGCCGCGAACGTCGCCGGTTCCGCGGGCGCCTTCTTCGCATGCGCATCAATAAGTGTCTGCAGCTTCCGCGCCTCCACATCCACCTGCTCGCGATAATACTTCGCCAAGGCCTCGCGTTCCGCCTTCGTACGCAAACCCGCTTCCTTCGCCAGCGCGGTCGTCACTGCTCCGGGAATCAAATCCGCCTTCAGAGGCCGTGCCGCATCGGTCGCTGACAGGCGGAACTGCCCCAGCAGATAAGCCGTCTTGTAATTATGCTCCAGCGTGAAGACCAGTTTCGCACCTTCCGACAACACCAGGTCCTCCTCCGTCTCGAAGACCGCTGCGTGCGATTCGCTGAACTTCGGTGCCACCGCCCAGCCGCTCGTCACCTGACCCGCCAGCGCATTCGCCACCGGAAATTTGTTCTGCGAATAAGTGGCCTGCGGATTGCCCAGCTTCACCTCCCGCTTCATCCCATCCGGCAGGACCGCCTGCACACTGAACTTCGTCAGCACAAAATTTCCATCGCCCGCACGACCTGGCCCCTTTTTCGGTGCCGGATCGTCGAGCGCCTCCAGGCGGATGCCTGTGATGCGCTGCGCCCCCGTCACCACTTCCAAAGTGTAGGTATCCGTATCCGGCAACTTGCCCTCGCTCACCACCACGTCGTCCTTCTCCACCTTCAGCGTCGCCCCATTGGCCGAAGTCGCCTTCGTCGGTTTCAACGCGCTCCACGGTGTTGTTTTCAACTGCGCCGTCTTCTCCCATGCCACCTGTTTCGCGGATAAATCCTTCTTCACATACGCGTCCAGGTTCGCCTTCAGTTTGCGATCCTCGATGTCCCACTTCGCCTTCGCCTCGTTATACTTCGCCAGCTCATCCGGCTGCGGCGCGGGCACATTCTTCTCCGACGCATTGTTGAAGAACGCGTAGAACTGGTAGAACTCCCGTTGCGTGATCGGGTCATACTTGTGGCTGTGACACTCCGCGCACGCCATCGTCAGGCCCAGCCACAGCGTGCTCGTCGTGCTCACGCGATCCACCACCGCCTTGGTGCGGAACTCCTCCTGATCCACGCCGCCTTCCGTGTTCGTGAGCGTCTGGCGATGAAAACCCGTCGCCACGATCTGCTCATGCGTCGCCTTCGGCAGCAAGTCACCCGCGAGCTGCTCGATGCTGAACCGGTCGAACGGCATGTCGTCATTGATCGCCTTGATCACCCAGTCGCGATAGACATAAGCGAACGGCCGCGCGCGATCCTTCTCATACCCGTCACTGTCCGCATACCGCGCCATGTCCAACCAATGCCGCCCCCAACGCTCCCCGAAATGCGGCGAGGCCAAAATGCGATCCACCACTTTTTCATACGCATCCGGCGACTTGTCATTCACAAACGCCTCCACCTCCTCCACCGTCGGCGGCAAACCCAAAAGGTCCAGGCTCAACCGCCGCACCAGCGTGTAGCGATCTGCTTGCGGCGACGGCTTGATCTTCTCCTGCTCCAACCGCGCGAGCACGAAGGCATCGATCGGATTCGCCACCCACTTCGCATTCTTCACCTTCGGCGGCTCCGCCCGCTTCACCGGTTGAAACGCCCAATGCTGACTCTGTGACTTCGCCGCCACCGTAGCCGCATCATCCGGCCACACTGCCCCGCTATCGATCCACTTCTGGAGCGTCGCGATCTGCTGCGCCGTCAGCGGCTCACCCTTCGGCGGCATGCGCTTTGCCGAATCCGTCGCCGACACCTTCTTGAAGATCAAACTCTCCGCACTCTTCCCCGGCACGATGATCGCGCCATCATCGCCGCCCATCAACGCATCCCGCTTCAGATCCAGCCGCAACCCGCCCTTCCGCACATCCGCCCCGTGGCACTCGTAACATTTGGCCGCCAATATAGGCTGCACGTCCCGGGTGAAATCGACCGCTTGTTCCGCCGCCCTGACTTCAGGCGTGAACAACGCGACCACCCCACCTATCAGCGTCAAGGCCTTGCCCAAGGTCCGAAGCGTCGAATTTCGATTCGACTCAAATGGTTTGTCTGTTCGCATCAAACTCATCTCATTTCCTCGCCAGTGTAAACGGCCCCATCCTTACCGGCCAAGCCGTTGTTGAACGGACTGCAAGCCAGTCCCTGTTCCTGACTCTGCCTTGAGGTATCGCATCCGTAACCGCATCGCCGAGATTCCAAGCTTGCCACGGAGCCACCTTGCCCGGCACATATTTGAATTCTGCCTGCCAGAGCGTTTTCACTTCTCCTACATACTGCTCGGCCAGCACCTCCTCACCGGGACGGATAACACACCAGTCAAAACTAGAGCCACAAACTGAAGCTGGATATAGGGAAACATCCGAATTCGCCTTCTTGATCTCGATCCCCAGGAAAACCTTATCCAATCCATAAAACGAAATCGCCTTCGGAGAGTTGTTCTTCACTTTGAATTTTCCCACCCAATAGCCGCCCCCCGAGGAAGAATTCTCCCATTTATACCCCTCAAAACTCAACTCCACCGGCCCCCGCGGCTCGTTCCTCACTGTCCAAAACACCACCCCCGCCAGCCACAAAACCAGCACCACTGCAACACCTCTGCGGAGCGCCGGTCTCCGACCCGGCGCGGCTGCTTTGATTGTCTGCTCCTCGTTCATCTTCGGTAAACTCTCCTATTTAGCCGCCAGTTCCCGTCTGGCTTTCAATTCCTGATTTGACTGGATGATTGCTGACTTCGCCATCTGCCATTTTTCATCAATGAAACGCTCCTGGATGCTTTCCGCCAGTTTGTTTGGCAGCCGTCCCACTGCCTTCACCAGCCACTCAGGCGGCTCCGTATCTGTAGAAAAATACAGCGTCGCCATGGTCGGCTCATCATGCACCAGCACCGGGCTCACCACTTCCTCACCCGGCATAAGCGTATGCTCCCCCAGCCCTGTCCCGCATACCCAGCCATAACTCCGCCCATTCAGCGCATTCTGCGATCTCACCAAAGGCGCTGTCTTGTCATAGCCGCGATATCTGACCGGTTTGCTGCCCGTGTTGCGAACGGTCACCTTGGCCATAAAATAGACTTCACCGTCACGCGACGCT
>CAZPUL010000085.1:0-10624 GCA_964589735.1 uncultured Verrucomicrobiota bacterium
GATACCGGTGGAGGGGGTGCTGGTGGTGGATGATGAACCGCTTTCCCGCCGGGCGGTGGTGTTTGCGCTGGAGAAGGTGGGATTGAAATGCATCGATCTGGATGATCCACAGGCGGCGCTGGCCCTGCTGGTGGGGACCGAGTTCGACCTCATCTTTTTGGACATCGACATGCCGGGCATGAACGGGTTCGAGCTATGCAAGCAGATCCGTGCCCTCCCGCACTATAAACATACTGCGGTGGTGTTTGTCTCCAGCCTGACGGATTTCCAAAGCCGGGCCCAGTCCACCTTGAGCGGGGGCAATGACCTCATCGCCAAGCCGTTTCATTTCCTAGAGCTGGGGGTCAAAGCGCTCATCCAGCTCTGGCGGCCGCAATTAAAGCGGATCGGGTGAACGCCAAATACTTGTTTCCTTAACAGCTTGAGGGGATTAGAGTTAAGGCAGTTCCCGGATGAAAAAAATCCTCATCATAGAAGACGATCAAGTGGTGGCCGGTATCTACCGGAACAAGTACCAGATGACCGGGTTCGTGGTCGAGATCGCCAAAGATGGTGAGGAGGGCATGAAAAAGCTGGAAGTTTTCCAGCCGGATATCGTGCAACTGGACTTGATGATGCCCAAGCTCAACGGGGTGGAAGTCATCAAACGTATCCGGGCCCATCCCAAATTCGCCACGCTTCCGATTGTGGTGCTCTCCAATTCCTATCTGGCTCACATGGTGACGGAAGCCTGGCAGGCCGGGGCCAACCGGTGTATCTCGAAGGCGGACTGCAATCCCAAGACCATGGTGGAAATCGTGGAACGACTGTTGGAGCAAAAAAACTTGCCGGCGGCACCGTCTGCCCCCGTAACCGTGTCTGCTGCCCTGAGTGCCTCTGCGCCGTTGGCAGTTATGCCGGTCGTGTATCCGCCAATGGGAACGATACAGGCGGCTTCAACGGCCGCCGATGTGGAGTTTCAAGCGGGGCTAAGGCACGTTTTGATGGAGAGTTCCCACGAGACGATGAATACCTTGCGTGCTTTGCTGCATAATTTTCTCAAAGCTACGACCCCGGAAACCCGGGTGACGACAATCAGTGATTTGTTGCGGAAGATGCGTTCCCTGACCGGCAACGCGGGGATGGCCGGAGCGCAACGGCTGGCCAAAATGGCCTCCGCCATCGAAGCATTTTTGTCGGAATTGCAGGTTAAGCCGGAGCTGATCACGCCTTCTACTTTGCGTACCGTGGCGCAAGCGGTGGATTTCCTCGAAGATCTGTTCAAGCATTGTGGCCCGGCGGAAGCGGTCCAGTTGCCAAACAGCAGCATTCTGGTGGTGGATGATGAGCCCATCTCGCGCAAGGCAGTGGTGTATGCGCTGGACAAGGTGGGTTTGAAATCAATCAACTTGGGCGAACCGAATTCGGCGCTGGCCATCCTTTCGGCCAATACGTTTGAACTGGTCTTTCTGGATGTGGATATGCCCGGGATGAGCGGATTTGAACTGTGCCAAAAGATCCGGGCCCTGCCCGCGCACGCCAAAACACCGGTGGTGTTCGTCACCGGCCTGACAGACTTCGACAGCCGGACGAAGTCCATGCTGAGCGGTGGAAATGACTTTATCGCCAAGCCGTTCATTTTTTTGGAATTAGGGGTCAAAGCCCTTATCCATGTCTTTAGAAGCCAGTTAAAGGGTGCCGTTTCTGCACCGTGAGGCGTATCCGCAACCGTGGAAACGGTGTTTGGCGGTGACTGAAGATGGTGGCTGGACGGAAGCACCAAGCTGTGGAATCACTCTTACAAGCAATAACGTGAAGATACTGATCGCTGAAGATGACCCGATATCCATGCGGGTGCTGAAGATGACGCTCGAGAGTAACGGGCATGAGGTGGTCACGGCCGTGAACGGAGCAGAGGCGTGGCGGGCCTTCATCGTGCAGCCGTTTGAAGTGGTGGTCAGTGACTGGATGATGCCGGAGTTGGACGGGGTAGAGCTGTGCCAGAAGATCCGCGGCCGCAAGCGCTCGCGGTCTTATTGTTATTTCATCATGCTGACCGCCCGGACGGGGCGGGAGAACCACAAGATCGCCATGGAAGCCGGGGTGGATGATTTCCTGACCAAGCCCTTGCGTCCGGAGGAACTGATCCTGCGGCTGCGGGTGGCGGAACGGATTTTGGGCTTCATGAAGGAAGTGGGGGAGTTGAAGCGGTTGCTGCCCATCTGCTCGTACTGCAAAAAAGTCCGGGATGACAAGGACTACTGGCAGGGGATCGAGACCTACCTGCACGCGCAGACCGGGACGGATTTCAGCCACAGCATCTGCCCGGCGTGTTATGACAGCCAAGTGAAGCCGCAACTGGCGAAGCTGGAGGAGCAACTGGCCCGGGAGGCGGCTGAGGAGGCTGCCTCGGTCCCGCAAACCACCCCTAAAAAGGCCTGAAAACCGGGTTTTTCACCCGTTAAATTTTTCTTAAGTTTTTTGTGGCGCATTTGGTTTGCTTTGCTACATTCACGCACTCTCAAACGGGCTGGAATGTTCGTTTTTGTGGCGAAACGATCCATTTTTAGCCTAAAGTACAACAACCGCGTATAACCGTTCTGTTGACGTGACTGCACCCAAGTCCAACGCGAAAAGTTCCGGAGCAAAAGCTGCTCCGGCCGCAAAACCATCCGCACAGCCGGCCAAGAAGGCGGCGGCCAAGGTGGCCAGCTCCCATCATGCCAAGGGGCACGCGGTGGGTTCGGCCACGGCGGCGGCTATCCTCGGTTTCATGCCGACGCCCAAGGGCAAGTCGCCCAAGCCCGGTTTTGCTGCCAACGGTGCCGCCAAGATCAAGCCCGAGTGGCAGAAGTACTATGATACGCTGCTGGAGCTGCGCGAGCGTCTGCTGGCCCAGATGAATGGCCTGGCCAAGGAATCGGCCGAGACCGTCACCAGCTACAGCCTGCACATGGGGGATGCCGGCACAGATAATTTTGACCGCGACTTCGCTCTGAGCCTGCTTTCATCCGACCAGGATGCGATCTATGAGATCGAAGAAGCGCTGCGCCGCATCGAGAAGGGGACTTACGGAGTCTGCGAGCTGACGGCCAAGGTGATACCGAAGGCCCGTCTGGAAGCGATTCCTTGGACCCGTTTTACGGTGGAAGCACAAGCGCAGCTTGAAAAAGAAGGCGCTTTGCGTCAGAAACGCCTTGGTTCACTCGGCACGGTGGACAGCTCCGGCGGTCCGGACGTGGACGATGACGATGGCGACGACGAGAAACCCGCCAAAGAAAAAGAATAATTTATGCCCCGCGAAATCATCACACTCGAATGCACGGAAGCCCGTAAGGAAGGGAAATCCCCTTCGCGCTATACCACAACGCGCAACAAGAAGCTCCAGACGGAAAAGGTGGAACTGAAGAAGTACAACCCCGCCCTGCGCCGTCATACTCTCCATAAAGAAATCAAGTAGTCATATGGCACGCAAGAACACCAAAGAAAAGCCGGGTGGTAACCGCCGCTCCGCGATGGGCACCCGCATCCAGCGCCCGAAGCCGAAGATCGAGTTCACGATCGACGCGATCGATTTCAAGAATGTGACGCTCCTGCGCCAGTTCGTGACCGATCAGGGCCGCATCCTCCCGCGCAAGTACACGGGCATGTCCGCCCAGTACCAGCGCCGGGTGACGAGCGCCATCAAGCGCGCCCGTCAGGCTCTGCTGATGAAGTGATTTAGGGTTCGCCCTGAGACCTCCGAACAACGTTCGGAGGTCTTTCCTTTGTGTTCGAATTGCAAATCGTTTGCGTAAGGGCGGGGTGCGTGTTACCGTTTTGACCGTGATCCTGAAGCACAAGCATGGTTGGTGGGCCGCGATGCTGGCCCTGTTGTCGTTGGCGTGGGTGCCGTCGGCTTCCGCTGAGAAGCTGCGTGTCCTTACGAGTTTTCTGCCGGTCTATTGTTTCGCCGCCAATGTGGCCGGTGAGCATGCTGTGGTGGAGAATTTCCTGCCTCCTGGTGCCGGTCCGCATGACTACCAGTTCACGCCCCGTGATATTCGCAAGCTGAGTGAAGCGGATGTCATCCTGGTGAACGGCTTGGGCATGGAGAATTGGTTGAACAAGGCCATCGAATCCAGCGGCAGCAAGAAGGCGGGCAAGTTGGCGGAACTTGCAGCGGGTCTCAAGAAGGAGCAGTTGATCAAGGATATCCACGGCATCTCCCTGGGCGGCAAGGATGATCACGATCACTCGCACGGGCCGAATCCCCACATCTGGCTGGACCCGCGATTGGCCATCCACTGTGTGAAGAATGTGGAGGCGGTCTTATCCAAGGCCGATCCAAAGAACGCTGCGAATTACGCTGCGAACGCCCAGGCTTACGTCTCCAAGTTGGAGAAACTGGACGCGGAGATCGAGGCGATGCTCAAGCCGGTAAAAGACGGTTCATTCGTCACTTTCCACAATGCGTTTCCTTATCTGGTGAAGCGTTATGACTTGAAGCTGGCTGGCGTGGTGGAGGAAGTGCCGGAAGTGCAACCCTCGCCGCGCTATCTGGGCAAGCTGCTGGACGTCATGCGCAAGAGCAAGACGAAGGTGCTCTTCGCCGAGCCGCAGTTCCCCAAGAAGATCGCAGAACGCATCGCGGCGGATGCCGGTGTTCCACTGGGCACTTTGGACACTTTGGAGACGGGTGAACTGAAACCCGCCACGTATGAGGAAGGCATGCGACGCAATGCGGAAACATTGCAGCGTTACCTGAAATAACATGGCCTGCCAGTGTCATCCGCATAATCCGGACCCGGGACCGGTGCCAGCCATTGAGGTCAAGGGGCTGAAGGTTTCCTTTGGTGGTCAGCCCGTCTTGAAAGGGGTGGATATGAAGGTGGCGAAAGGTTCCGTGGTCGCGCTCATCGGCCCGAATGGATCGGGCAAGACCACCTTGCTGCGCTGTCTGCTGGGGTTGCAACAGCCCGATCAAGGCGAGGTCAAGATTTTCGGGGAGACCAATCTCAGCAAGGTCATGCCGCGCATCGGTTATGTGCCGCAGAAGCTGGCGCTGGAACGCAGTTTCATTTTGAGCGTGCGCGAGTTTCTCAGCCTGCGCCTGTCCAAGAGCCGCAACTGGTTCTGGCATTCGCGCAAGTGGTCGGATGATGCGCTGCGCAATACGCTGGCGGAGATCGGTGTGGAACCATTGCTGGACCGGCCGATCGCGGCGCTCTCGGGCGGCCAGTTGCAGCGCGTGCTTATCGCCTTCAGCCTGTTGAAGGCCCCGGATCTGTTACTGCTGGATGAACCGACGGCGGGCGTTGATTCGCCGGGTGAAGATTCTTTCTACGACCTCATCACCAAGGTGCATAAACATCATGGGATGACGGTGGTGCTCGTCTCACACGACCTCTCCATGGTCTACCGCCACGCGAGCCGGGTGTATGCGCTGAACGGCACCATCTGCTGCGAAGGTTCGCCGGAAGAAGTGATGAACGCGGATTCTTTGAAGCAGGCGTACGGCATCCACGTGTCGCCCTACCAACACCATCATCATGTTCACTGAAGCGTTCATGATCCGCGCCTTTCTGGCGGCACTGTTCCTGTGCCCGCTATGTGCGCTGCTCGGCGTGTTCGTCACGGCGCGGCGGATGTCCTTTTTCAGCGAAACGATCGCGCACGGCGCGCTCACGGGCGTGGCTATCGGCATCTGGATGGGCATGACGGAACTGACCGTGCCGGTCATCGGGTTCGGCCTGCTCGTGGCGGTGGCGATCATCTGGCTCAAGGAGAACACGGAATTGATGACAGATACCATCATGGCATTGCTGCTCGCAGGTTCCATCTCGTTGGGCATCTTCATCCTGAGCCTGGTGAAGGGCGGTTACGTGGGACAGGTACACAGTTATCTCTTCGGCGATATTTTGGCGGTGGAGAACCGGGATGTGGTGGTAGCCGGTATTCTGTTCGCCATTGTGGCGGCGGGGGTCTTTCTGAATCTGAACGTGTTGGCGCTGATGTCCGCGCATGAGGATCTGGCGCATGTCTGCGGGGTGAATGTGCGGCGGGCGAATTATCTGTTCGTCCTGGCGCTGACCATCACGGTGGCGGTGAGCATCCAGTTGCTGGGCATCATGCTGGTCACCTCGCTGGTGGTCATACCGCCGGCAGCGGCGCGGAATGTGAGCTGCAATCTGCGGCAGCAGATCGTTTACAGCCTGCTGATCGGGGTGGTTGGGGGATTGGGAGGCATCGCTTTATCCTATCACTTTGATGCACCGTGCGGGGCGACCATCGCCATGTCGTGCATCGGCTTGTTTTTGGTGTCGCTGGTGATACGTTTATTCACCAGAAATCGCAATGTGAACCCGCCCTTGAAGACCACATGAGCAAGTGCAGCCAGCCGCATCATAAGCATCAACATACCCACTGTTGCGATCATCCGCAGTCGAATCTCTCCGAGTTGACCGACAAGCTCCGCCAGAACGCCCGCAAGATCACCGGGCCGCGCCAGGCCATCCTGGAACTGCTGCGCCAGCACCCGCATCCGATGACGAACAAGGAGATCCGCGCGGGTCTGCCCAAGGGGATGTGCGATCTGGCAACGATTTACCGCTCCATGCACATGCTGGAAGAGATGGGATTGGTGAAACGGTTCGATTTCGGCGATGGCACGGCCCGTTTCGAACTCGTCCATGAAGGCGATGACGGACATCACCATCACCTCATCTGCACGGTCTGTTCCGATGTGGTGGAGATTGATGAGTGCTTTCAGAAGGAGTTGGAGGAAGCCATCGCCAAGCGGCATGGCTACCAGACGGTGACGCACAAACTGGAGTTCTTCGGGGTCTGCCCGGAATGCCAGAACGACGCCAAGCAGGAGCGGGGGAAGAATGCGAAGAAGTAAGGGCGGGGGAGGATATCTCCAAAAAATAAGCCACGCCTTACAGCGTGGCTTATCTCATTCAGTTGAAGGTTAAAGTTCAGGTGGCTTGTTGTTCTTCAGTCCAGTCACCCTGATAGATGAACTGTTTGACTTTACGTCGCTCGTATCGGTTTTTGTGTGCTTTGTCCGGCTGGTTGGCCAGTTGACGGAATGGATGCTTTGAGTTGCGCACGGCTTCCGACAGGAGTTCGGTCGATTTAGTCATAGCAGACTGTTCCTTTCGCACTTTTACCCTCCAGCTTAATCAGTGCCAAGATACCTGCGCCGCGTGATTAAAGCTTGGGCGCGGGCTGGAACTGTTGCTGGAATGGTTTCTTGGAGTTTTAGAATACTCCGATAGCAAAAATGTTCAACCATGATGTGAATAAATTTCACCAGAATGTTGCTTTTCGCATGGAAGTGATGATCGGCGCGGGAATTAAGGGTGCTTCCAGCAAGGTGTGAGATGAGGAAGGGGGGAAGTGGGATTGCCGATAGGCCGTCCCCCACTGATGGAGATGATCTGGCGTCGCTACGCGACGCTGGGGATTGGTAGGGTTACCACGGGCTAAAAGCCCGTGGCTATGAATCTTTCCTCGCTGACGCGAGGGCTGATATTTTGAGCGCATGAATGATTACAGTTGAACAGATAAAATGGCCACTTCTGATCAGCATTCCTGCGAAACTGAACTCGTGTGGGCTTGCGGCATCGGTAAGTAGAAATACTGGCGAACCGCTTAGTCCGTCCAATTCGGCGGACTTTAGTGACGGGATAAAGCTCAATTTGCCTAAACCATTGTAAGAGGAAACCCCATCAAAATTTGCTAGCAGCTTTGCGGAGCCGCGTTCCCATCGTCTGTTTTCGTAATCAATTTCTTGCCGATTTGATGGGTAACCTTCAATAAGAAGTTGGCTACCAACTGGGATTGAGCCTAATGGCCTATGATTGGTCAAATTCAAAGCCGGAATGGAAGCGATTTCTATTTCATTCATTCTGCCAATATCAGCTTCAAATATGGCGATATCCCCTTGATCAGTGTCTTCCATCGAAATTGTGCCCATCAGATGCCAGTTTTTAAGGGGTAAATATACTCCTTCTGTCGTGGCACACTGGAGACGGTGTTTGGACAAGTCTATTGAATGATTTTCAAGGCAATGACGGGCCGTTAGAACGCAAATCCCTTTCCCCCATTTCACTCTGAAACAGGTTCCGCTAAAAAATGGATTTTCTTCGTCTGGGTCTGTAACGACCAGTGGAGCAGCGCAATCGGTTGTCAATGCAGCCATTTGTTATTAGACCCGTCTGAAACTCCCCGAACGCCATTCTTTCTCCACTTTGCTGGCGACGAGTTTCCAGCCGTGTTGGGCGAAGGTGCTTTCTACCAAGGCGAATTGGGTTTCCAGGATGCCGGCAAGGACGAGGAGGCCGTCGGGTTGCACGCGGGCGCTGATCTTGGCGGCTTCGGCAATCAAGAGGTCGTAGATGAGGTTCGCGCAGACGACGTCGTAGCGCTCGCGGGATTTGGCGGGCAGCTTGGTGAGGTCGGCCTGTTTGAGTTTCAGTTTGTCAGCGACCTTGTTCTTGGCGGCGTTTTCCTTGGCCACACGGACGGCTTCGGGATCGTAATCGAAGGCTTCGATGGGCGAGTAGCCGAGCTTGGCGGCGGCGATGGCGAGGATGCCGGAGCCGGTGCCCATATCGAGGAACGATTGACTGGTGCCTTTCTTGCGCGCCTTGACCAACTGATGCAGGCAGAAGGATGTGGTGGCGTGTTGGCCGGTGCCGAAGCTGAGACCGGGATCGAGGACCACGAGGGCCTGGCCGGGCTTAAGCTTGCGCTTGATCCAGCCGGGGCGGATGAGCAGCTTGCCAACGATGTTCATCGGCTTGAAATGGCGTTTCCAGGAGTTGGCCCAGTCTTCGCGCTTGATCCAATCGCAGCGGAAGAGGCATGGACCGATGTTCAAGCCGCATTCCTGGATTTTCTTCAACTCAGCACGGATGGTTTTCTCCACTGAAGCATCCCAAACTTCATCGGCATCGAGATAAACGATGGCGATGGTCTGGCCGGTCTCGAAATCGCTGTAGATCGAGGGCGTGTTGTGGAAGCGGTTCTGGAGCAGTTCCAGCACGGCTTCTTCGGATTCCGCGTGGATCTCGAGGGAGATCTTGCGGAGTTGTTTGCTGGTTAACGTCGATCGCGCCATGGGACAAAGTTCAAGAGTTGAAGTTCAGTCTTGTGAGCATGCAAGTTGACGACGGAGACACCGGCGTATTCGATCTGCACGCGGCCCAAAGAGGTGAGCGGGATGTCCAGCAGCACGGAGAGCAGCATGCGGATGACGCCGCCGTGGCAGACGATGGCAACGTGCTGGCTCTTATGCTCCTCGATGATGTGTTGCAGACAAGGTTCCACGCGCAGGCGGAATTGCATGGCGGATTCGGCCTCCGGAATGGCGGCGGCGTGAAGCTGGTCAAGCCAGTCGAAGGCGCTGATGCCGAACTTCTCCTGCACGTCATTCCAATTCAGGCCGGTCCACGCGCCGAAATCCACTTCGCGCAAACCTTCAAGGATGCGTGGCTGGTGATGGGGGACTTTCGCGAGGAGCGGGGCCAGCGTTTGCTGGGCGCGCGTCATGGGACTGCAATAGATGGCGTCGATCCGCTCGGTGTGCAGATACTCGGCCATACGCAAGGCCTGTTGGTGGCCTTCCTCGGATAACTGCATGTCAATGCGACTGCCGCCGAAGACTTTGTGGTATTTCGTCTCCACCTCGCCGTGACGGATGAGGTAGAGGCGGGTGGAATTGGGATGACTGCTCATGTGCAGATTATTGAGCGAGGGCGGCTTCTTGCAGTTTCACTAGTTGCTGGATGCCTTGGCGGCCGAGCTTGAGCATGGCGTGCAATTGTTCCTCCGTGAAGGTGGATTCCTCGCCGGAGCCCTGGACTTCCACGAACTTGCCGCCGGCGGTCATGACGAGATTCAGGTCCACTTCGGCGGCGGCATCTTCCACGTAGCAGAGGTCGAGGAGCGGTGTGCCTTTCAGGATGCCGATACTGACGGCAGCAACGGGTTCTTTCAACGGATTCACGGCGAGCTTGCCATCAGCCATCAGCTTGCGGATGGCGAGCATGAGGGCGACGTAGGTGCCGGTGATGGACGCGGTGCGGGTGCCGCCATCGGCCTGGAGCACATCGCAATCGATCCAGATGGTACGGGCGCCGAGTTGTTCCAAGTCGATAATGCTGCGGAGGGAGCGGCCGATGAGGCGTTGGATCTCCTGGGAACGGCCGTCGAGCTTGCCCTTCGAGATGTCGCGCGCTTTGCGGTCGAGTGTAGAGTAGGGGAGCATGGAATACTCCGCGGTGATCCAGCCGCCGGTGACGTTCTGGTCTTTCATCCAGCGCGGGACTTTTTCCTCCACGGTCACACCGCAGATGACGCGGGTGTTGCCCCACTCAATGAGCGTGGAGCCGGTGGCATGGGGCGCGATATGGTTTTGAAAGCGCATCGGACGCAACTGGTCCGCCTGGCGTCCATCAGTACGGGCTGAGGATGAGATATTTGACGTTTCCGACATAGTGGGGAGGAGCGTAGGGAGGTGAAGGGGAAATTCAACCACAGATGGACACAGATGGGAAAGAAATGACGAAGGAATCAACAAGGCCTAACCGCAGTAATCCAAAGTGAGGTTCCCCCGAAGTAGTGGACAGAGCGAGGGCAAGTGATAAGAGAAAGA
>CAZPUL010000086.1:0-8777 GCA_964589735.1 uncultured Verrucomicrobiota bacterium
GAAACCTGAGACCGAGCCTTACCCCGTCCTTTACCAGCAGCGAGCTGCCAGCACTAAAAAGAATAGCAAACAACCGCAAAAAATCCATGGAAATTTCTCCAAAAACCGACTCCCGACCACAACAAATTGCCGCTCAATAATTTACCAACGAAGATTTATTCCGGTCTGCAGACCGCACGCGCCATCCCGCATCACCCGCCATCTTTAACCGGCCGCCACCCTGCACGTGTCAGCTTGCGTTCTCGCTTCAGAATTTCCCGCTCCGGATCACTTGGACATCGGCCGCATACGCGATCATCGCGAAGCGCGGAAACAGTTCCTGATTCAACCGGGCAAGGATGACCTCCGCCACCTCCGCCGTCACCACCACTTGCGCCTGGATATTGCCGAACTCGGCGATGTCCCCCGGCCGTTCGCCCTGTGCCCCGGCACCTTCCACCGGGAAGAGCGTGTATCCATGTGCCCCGCTTTGCTGGAACACCCGCAACAACGGTTCCCGCGCCAGTGCTTCACAGACCACCGTGACCAGTTTCATGGGATAAGTTGTCATGCAGCACCTCCATACCACCACCGGGCAAACTCCAGATACAAGGGCAAACCGATCGCCAGATTGAACGGAAAAGTCACCGCCAGCGAGGCCGTCAGATAAAAGGTCGGATTGGCCTCCGGCAGGGAAAGGCGCATCGCCGCCGGAGCCGCGATGTAAGACGCACTCGCCGCCAGCACCCCCAGCAAAACGGCCCCGCCCACACTGAGCCCGGCCATCTTGGCGAGCATGATGCCCACACTGCCATTGAGCAACGGCATCAAGAGGCCGAAACCGAGGAGGAACCAGCCCACCTTGCGCAAGTCACCAAACCGCCGCGCGGCCACCATTCCCATCTCCAACAGGAAAAGACACAAGACACCTTGGAACGGCGCTTGGAAAAAGCCCGCCGTGGAGGCCGCCCCTTTTTCTCCCGAAAGATAACCGATGATGAGCGCCCCCACCAGCAAGAGCACGCTCCGGCCAAACAACGCCTCGTGCAGAGCCTTCTTCAAAGTACCGGTCAGCTCGCCACCGCCTGATTGCGAGAGCCTCCCGAGTAGCACACCAATGACAATCGCCGGAGATTCCATCACCGCCAAGAAAGCCGACGCATACGGCTCGTAGGCTTGGCCCACATCCTTCAGGAAATTGGTGGCCGCGATGAAGGTCACCGCGCTGACCGACCCATAGTGGGCCGCGATCGCCGCCGAATCCACCCCCGAAAGCCGCCCGATGTAGCGCAGGATGGCATAGCTCCAGAGCGGTATCACACTGCCGAGCAACAGCGCCATCAGCGACCCCGTTAGCACCGTGCCAATCCCGGCCGCGGCCACCGCCACCCCGCCTTTGAAGCCGATCGCCGTCAGGAGGTAGATGGTGAGCCCCACATACAACTGCTCAGGGAACTTCAGATCACTTTTCAGCAAGGCCGCCGCGCAGCCCAGCACAAAGAAAAGGACCGGTGGAGACAGCAGATTGGATTGCACCGCAGCGCTAAGGTCCAAGTTCATACGGGAGCCTGAAACTCACTTTCCTGGCGCGACATCGCTCTTCCCGGCGGCACTTGTACTACCCTCCGTCGCCGCCACCGGTCGCAGCAAAGACACGACCACACTGGTGATCAGGATAAAGGCCACCACTGCAAGGGAGAACAGCGTATCCAGCTTGTAAGCCGTATGCGCCAGCAACATCTTGATACCGACAAAGACCAGGATCACGCCCAAGCCCAGCTTCAGGTAGTGGAACTTGTGCATCATCCCGGACAGCGCGAAGTACAACGAACGCAACCCGAGGATGGCGAATACGTTCGAGGTATAGACGATGAACGGATCCTGCGTGACCGCGAAGATGGCCGGGATGGAATCCACGGCAAAGATGAGGTCCGTCATCTCCACGCAGATCAGCACCACGAACAGCGGCGTGGCCATGCGGACGCCGTTTTCCCGCACGAAGAAGCTGTCACCCCGATATTCCTTGGTCACCGGGTACACCCGTTTGAACCAGCGCACGACCGGGTTGGCTTCGGGATGGATCTCCTCCTCCTTCTTGAAGATCATCTTCAGTCCCGTAAGGATGAGGAACGCGCCGAAGATATAGATGATCCAGGCGAACTTGGTGATGAGCACCGTGCCCAGCCCGATCATCGTGGCGCGCATGACGAGTGCCCCCAGGATACCCCAGAACAGGACCTTGTGCTGATACTCCCGCGGAACGGCGAAGTAGGAGAACAACAGGGCGATGACAAAGACATTGTCCACGCTCAACGACTTCTCGATCACGTAGCCGGTGAAGAATTCCAGCGCCTTCTGCGAGCCGGAAAAATACCAGATGCCCGCGTTGAAGATCAGCGCCAGCACCACCCAAACCGTCGTCCAGGCCATCGATTCCTTGAAAGTGACGATGTGCGACTGGCGATGAAAGACCCCCAGGTCCAGCGCCAGCATGAACAGTACAAAAACATTGAATCCGACCCAAAGCCAGATGGTGTCAGCAGTCATATTTTAAGATTTCACTCAACCAGGCAACGGCTTTCATCCCATGCCTTGCTGACGTTGGGGCGAAACTGGCAATTCCACTAATACGAAGTTTTTAACTTAACATTCCATATTATGGAACTATTATGGCAAGGATATGGAAACCCTGAACTACCACCATCTGCGCTACTTTTGGACCGTCGCCAAGGAAGGCAGCCTGCGCCAGGCGGCGGAAAAACTGCGCATCTCGCAGCCTTCCATCTGCGCCCAGGTGAAGTCGCTGGAGGCAGCCGTCGGCGAGGCCTTGTTCCGCAAACAGGGACGCAGCCTGGTCATGACGGAGACGGGCCACCTGGTGTTCGGCTATGCGGACGAGATCTTTTCCCTCGGGCAGGAACTCACCAGCGCGGTGAAACAATCACCCACCATGCGCCGGCAGCGGCTGAATGTCGGCATCTCCGACTCCTTCCCCAAACTGCTGACCCACGAGATTCTTAAACCATTGCTGGAAAGCACCCCACCGGTCTTCCTCACCTGCCGTGAAGGCAAGAATGAGGATTTGCTGGGCCAACTGGCCACCCATCGGCTGGATATTGTTCTGATGGATGAACCCGCCCCGGCGGCTTTGAAATTCAAATCGTTCAACCATCCGCTGGGCAGCTCCGGCCTCTCTTTTTGCGCCCACAAACGGCTGGCCAGGAAACTGCGAGGCTCCTTCCCCAAATGCCTCGACCGGGCCCCGGCACTCCTGCCCGCCCAGACTTCCAGCGTCCGCCGTTCGCTCGATCAATGGTTTCTGTCCGTCCGCGTGCAACCTGCCGTGATCGCCGAGTTTGAGGACGCGGCCCTGACCAAAGTCGTGGCCACCGGCGGTCATGGCTTCATTGTTTTGCCTGCCGTGGTGGAACAGGAAGCCGTGGAGCGCTACGATTTTACGGTATTGGGTCGTACCGAAAAGTGCCGGGAACAGTTCTATGCCGTGACCGCGGAACGCCGCATGAATCACCCCGCCGCAGTGAAACTGATCGCCCAGGCCCAACAAGGCTTGTTTAAAGCCCAAGCCACTGCTTGAAAAGTGCCTTGCTGGTGGCTGCACCATGGAAAGCCGACGTTGGACGTTGGCGCGTCCCCCCTCTTCCTTCTCCCTCACGGGAGAAGGAGTGAGGACAGATGTTCGAAGTTCCCCTTGCCCCCATTCATAACTCAAAATTCATAATTCATAATTTCCCCTCACAAACCCCCTTTGCCATTTCCCCGTCCCCGTTTAGAGTATCCCTATGTTGCGATTGTTTATTTTGAGTGTTTTGGCAGTTTGTCTGCTCGGCACGGGTTGCAAATCCAATTCCGGCAGCCGCGAGTTCATCCCGGGCCGGGGCTGGGTGCCCATCCGTTGAGCGCGGTTCCGCGCGGCAGTTTAGCCGGTTTGTTTTGAACAAACGGCCGGTTCACAACGTCGCGTTAAGGCGAGATAGTTGATTCATGCAGCCAATCGGTATGAGACGTTCGGAAACCTGGATGGAACAGCACCCGGTGCTGTTCGCCCTGGGCATCTCCGTGGCTGTACACCTCATCCTCATCACCTTGGGTACCTCCGTCCTGGGTGTCGCCCTGCTGCGCGACCCGGAACTGCTCAAGCAAATCGCCCAATCCCCGGAGAAGATCATCGAACTCACCGCCCGGAGCCTGGAGATGACCCGGCCACCGGAGCTGCAGCCGCCCGCGCCGGAAAAGCAGATGCCCATGCTCTTCATCGAAGTGGACCCGTCCATGGCGGTGAAGGAAGCTTCCGAGAAGTCAAAATATTACGCCGCCCAGAACACCCTGGCCGCCAACCCGGATACCAGACTGGACACCGACCAGCCCAAGATCGACGGCACCCAGACCCAGATCATCCGGGCCTTTGAAGCCCCCAAGTCCCAACCCAAACCGATACCGCTGCAACCCGCTTCCCAGACGCAGGCCAAAGTAGAAGCCCAGCCGCAGAAAAAAGCCCCCACGGCCGAGCAGGCTGCCAGGAACCAGCAAGCCCAAAAGCAGAGCCTGCTGGAACAGGCCAAACAGGAACGCGGCGATCTGGAAAAACTGCGTCCGGCCCAAAAAGCCCAGGAACAAAAGCAGGCGGCCGAAGAAACCGTTCCGCGTCCGCGCCCCAAGACCGTGGCCTTGGCCAAAGCGCAAAAGGGAGATGCCCGGCCACCTGGTGAACGCATGAAACAGGACGGCGGGGTCAAGCGCGCGGATCTCGACTCCTCCTTGACGGCGAACAGCACGCCCCTCGGCCAGTACGACGCGCAGATCATCGACGCCATCCGGACCAAATGGTTTGCCCTGCTGGAAGACAGCAAACACGCGCGCGACCGCAAAGGCGTCGTGGTCATCGAATTCCGCATCTACTCCAACGGCACCGTCCGGGATGTCCGCACGGCCGATGAAGATGTCGGCGAATTCCTCGCCTACCTGTGCCAGAGCGCCATCATCAGCCCCGCCCCGTACCTCAAATGGCCGGACGACGTCCGGGCGGCGGTGGGCAAGGATTACCGCGACGTCAGGTTCACTTTTTTCTACAATTAAGCCGCCGAAAGTAACATCATGGAAATAGCCATTCTAGTCCTGCTCGGTCTGACCTCCGTCATCAGCCTCACCTTCATCATTGAGCGCGGCCTCGCCCTGCGCGCCGCCAAGATCACCCCGGAACAGGTGGAGAACGCCATCCAGGCGATCCGCCATCCCGGCGAGACCACCGCGCTCAAGGCCGCCTGCCAATACCACCCCTCCACCCTCAGCCGCCTGACCCTGTTTGTCCTCGAACGCCAGCAATGGGCCAAGGCCGACCTCGTGGACGTCCTCCAAATCCGCGCCCGGCAGGAGATCGCCCGTTTGGAACGCGGCCTCGTTTTTCTCGAGATCGCCACCGGCATAGCCCCCCTGCTCGGCCTCACCGGCACCGTCTATGGCATGATCGCGCTTTTCGGTGACATCGGCAATGCCGGGCTGGGTGATAACACCGCCTTTGCCCGCGGCATCGCCATCGCCCTCAAGGCCACCCTGGTCGGCTTGTTCGTCGCCATCCCCTCCCTCGTCGCCTGGAATTATTACGCAAAGCGCGTGGACCACTTCACCGTGGAACTGGAGATCAGTTGCGATGAACTCATGCGCAAACTGTTCCCCGCGGAAACGCCCTCCGGCCAGACCGCCGCCAACACGACCCAGCCTTCCGCGAAAGTGCTCTGATGAATTTCTCGCGCCAACGCAAACGTCAGGCCCCCACGGTCATCATCATCGCGTTGATCGATGTGCTGATGGTGGTGCTCATCTTTCTCGTCGTCACCACCACTTTCAAGCAGCAGATGCCCTCCGTGAAACTTGCCCTGCCGGAATCCAAACAGGGCAAGAGCGGTGCCACGGAAGACCCGCCCCTCATCGTCACCATCGCGAATCAGGCCCCCCACCTCTATCTCGGCAACCGGGCCATCACTCCTGCCAGATTGCAGGAAGAGCTCACAAGAGCCGCGCAAGGAAAAGCCCAAGTCAAGCTGGCCATCCGCGCCGACAAAGGCGCGCCCATCGGTGAAGTGGTCACGGTGATGGATGCCGCCAAGGCCGCCAGCATCAAAAATGTGAGCCTGATGACCAAAGAAACCGGCGCCAAGTAACTGGCGTCAGTCAGCAAGAAGATCGTCTGCGCGGGCGAACGGGTAATTTATTTCTTCCCGAACCGGCTGAAGAAGCCCTTGCCCTCCTCCGCGCGCTGCTGGACTTTCAACTGGCCGAGGATGGATTGCCAGGAAATGAAGGACTTGTGCCACTGGTTCTCGATGGCGCGCAAGGAACCCTCCGGCAGCTCGCTCATGTAGCGGATGGACGGGGCCGAACCGATCAGCCCATGCACATCCTCCTTCGTCGGCGTGCCGCTCTCGATGACCGAGAGGATCATCTCCAGCTCCTGCGCGATGACACTCTTGATCTCCAAAAATTGCGTCTCGTCCTCCGGCTGGAACTTTTTGCTCCGGGCCAAGGCGATGTAGTTGTTGAACTGCTTCCAAACCTCGATGTAGTTCTCCAGTTGGAGGATGAGCTGGTCCAGTTTCTTGTTCGCCATAAATTATGCTCGCAGGGCTGCGTTATGATGCTGCCGTTTTCCTATCCCGTTTTCACCGGGGCCATGAAGATCATCGCCCCGCCGCGCAATTCACGGGCCGTGATCTTGAGACCGGCATAATGGATGAACACCTCCCGCAGAGGCAAGTTCACCGTTTGCGCCTTCAAGAACATCTCCAGCACGATGCTGCCGATCTCCTGCGTGAGCTTCTCATCGAACGACCGCGGCAGCGTGGACGCCACGATGCGTCCGGTGCGGTCAATGGTGAAGCTGCCCGCTGGCAGCTTGCCCACATTTGCTTCCGGCTCCGGTTTGGAAAATAAACCTAGGAAACCCATTTGGTGCCTATTTCGCTAAGAGCTGCCGTCATCTCACCCGGGGTGAGATTGCGCCGCAGCCCGACACATAGTTCCTTGTCCGGACGCGAAAGGAAACCTAAATTTGATTGTGCCCCCATTCCTTCCACCCGCATCAGCTGTCCGGCCTTGAGCTTTTCCCCCACCACATGCAACTGGTGCATGAAACTGTGGACCCAGGCCGCCATCACCGCCGGATTCTCGATGCCCCACGCGTCCACCTTGGATTTGTCATTCACATCCACCGCCAGTGCAAACTCGACACCGTGACAGCGGGTGATCGCACCGAGCGGCGAAGCCGTGCCCCCCTCGGCCACTGTGGGCTCGCCCTGCACGCTCACCTCCGTGGCCTGTGACTCATCGATCGCCTGCGCCGTATCCAGCAGCAGGCCCTGATACGAGCCGACGATGGTGCGCGGCCGCTTGGGATCCGCCGCCAGCATCTCAAAATTCCCGGTCTTCCAGGCCATGATGGCCTTGAAAGCCGCCTCACCGGTCAACTCGCCCACACTGGCGTCGATCACATCGCCATCCTGGATCCAGATGCGCGCCTCCACGGATTTATTCGTGACTTTCAGCACCGAGGAACTCTGGGAAAGACATTCCAGCTGGATCAGGTCCACGAGGCTTTTGCTTTGCACCCCGCGAAAACCGCCCGCCTCTTCCCGCTCCAGCAAAGACTCGACGCAATCCACGAAAAGCTGCACATCCGTCTGCTCGCTCGGCTTTTCCAGATACAGATCGATGCCCATCGCATAAGCGCGGGCGCGGATCTGCTCGTCCACCAGCGAGGTCATCACCACGGTGCGCAATGCCGGAAAGCGGCGGCGCACAATCGTCAGCACCTGAAAACCATCCATGCCCGGCATGTTCAGGTCCGTCAGCAACATGGAGAACCGCTCCGCATTGAGCAAAGCCAACGCCCGGGCGCCCGAGTTCGCCGTGAACACCTCCGGCTGACTGGGCAACTTGCTCAGCAGGTCTCGATACAGGTCCAACAGATCCTGCTCGTCATCCAATATAAGGACTTTATGCCGTTCTGCCATATCCCCTTTCGCAGTTAATTTCTTGCTATCTAAATTCTTTTGCGCCACAAAAGGCAAGCGCACTTAATTGGTATCGACTGGTTTGCAGCCGATTTCAAGGACAACCTAGATCGCTCCTTAAATGCTGGGCTTTATAAAGAACCTCTTCGGGAAGGGCCCCGAAGCTAAATCAAACTCCGAGTCCCAGCCACCGGCTACCCCGGCGGCTCAACCTAACCCTGCCGCCCCCGCGGCCAAGGCTCCCGCATCGCCGGCCGCCGCCGCACCCACGGGCGAAACCATCACGGTTTCCCTCAAAGGCGTGGTGGATGCCCTACCACCCGAGTTGAAAGGCCTGGTCACGGCCCAGCCCTCGGACAGCGCCACCATCAAGGTCTCTCTCCAGAAGGTCTTGGAAGGCCTCCCCAAGGGCAGTGTCAAGATCACCTATGCCGAGCTGAAAGCTCAGGCGGGAGCCGGTTTTGGCGGCGATGCCTCGCTCGACCAGACCCCGGTCAGTCTGCCGCTCAAAGAAGTGCTTTCCAAGGTCAAGCCCGGCCAGTTCACCCGGCGGACCGACCAGAAGAGCATCGATGTCCCGGATGACATCAAGCCCGTCTTTGGTGCTGAAGGCGATGCCCCCGACCACGTCAAATCAGAGGTCAAGAGTGCCCCGGTCGCCCCGGCCCCCGCTGCCCCCGCGCCGAAACCAGCGCCAGCTCCGGCACCCGCTCCGGTCGCCCCAGCCCCACAAGCTGCCAAACCGACCCCACCTCCTGCGCCCGCTCCCGCCCC
>CAZPUL010000087.1:0-8519 GCA_964589735.1 uncultured Verrucomicrobiota bacterium
GCCGTGTCATTGTTCACCGAAGGTGTGTTGAGCACCAGCGGCGTATTGGGTCCACCCACGTAATAATGCGTCACGGATTCGGAGATGCTCGCCACTGAACCACCGGAGGCGTTGCCGTAGAACTCAAAGGCCAGCAGATACGGATAGGTGGCCGCCCCGGTGGAATCGATGGCCGTGAAGTAAGCATACGTGCCACTCGGGTATTCTGGTGTCACGCAGTAACGGCCATTATATTCATCCAGGTCAAAATCCGTCCCCTGCGTCTTGCCCACGTCCCCCAGATAATCCCAGTCCTGCGCAAACGTGCCCAGCGGATACGTCGTGTTCACTGCCGGACGCGAAGCCCCGGCCGTGGTGGAATAGGATCCGCCAAAATGAGCCACCCGGTAACGCGCATACCAGGCCGGGATGACCGAGCGGTTGTTGTTCACGATGTCCGTGCCGTTGTTACCGTCGCGTTTTGCATAACCGGGCACCATCCGGCGCACCGCACTGGCGCCGCTCAAGGCCGTGCCATAGCCATACGGACCATAGATCGGGTAACCATCATGCGCCCAACCGATGATCGGTGAATGCTTGGTCACCGCCGCCGCGCTTTCCGTATAGTCCTTGGTACTGGAACTATAATCCACATGGTCCCCCAGTTGATAGCGCAGCCCCAAAGGATTCTGGTGCGTATGATAGACGCCCGAGGGCGGCTGATGCCCCAATGTTGCATCGAAGTTGAACGCTTCCGCCACCGGCGCATTCCTGTGCCAGTAATAAGTTGATTGTGTATGCGGTGCCTGACCTTGAATCTGGCTGCCATCCCACGCCTGCCCGTCCAACGAATTGAAGATGGCCACCCCGTTCACAAAGAGCCCGGAATAACCGCCGGAGGTGGAGTCCTTGGTGCCGGCCTGCACTTGCGGAGTTTTAGGAAAGCGCCGGATACCCGCCTGGTTCACCGGCCAGAACTGGAACTGCCCGCCTTGCGGGTTCAACCACGGTCCCATCACATGGCTCGCCAGCCCGCTGTATTGGACATAGACCCAGGTGGACGATTGCGAGACCACCTGAATGTCTGAATAGACCGGCAAGTCCTGATCCGTCCAGGTCGTGCTCGTGGTGCCGTTGCCCTCGGCGGTAGTGGTCTTATAGACCCGCGCGTATTTCGCCGAGTTGGTCGTGAACCAGTTGGTGACCAACTGGTTTTCCGCCGCCACCAGTTCACCCGCCCCCATGCCCGCCAGCAGCGCGAGCGCCCAAATCGTTCTAATAAAGAGTTTCATCACATCAGCCCTTTCTTGTTGGGCCTAGTCAAAATCGGATGCGTTAAGCAATTGTGTGCCACGCAATCCTAAAGTGTTAAGAAACTGTAAATCTTGAAAACTATCGGAAATCATGAAGATTCCGAACAAATCGACGGATAAAACCAGTTTCTTGTTAAGTAAAGGTAAAACTACTGGTCCTAAAGCCCTCCTCCTGCTTTACCGGTATCGTGCTTTCAAATCCTGATGATTCTGCCATGCTCGCCGACGAGATACTCATGGCTATGGCAATTTCGAACCAATCTTCGGATGGCACCACCCGTCTCCTGATCATCGATGATGACAAAAAGCTGTGCCGCCTCATCGGGGATTACCTCCAACCGCTTGGCTACCACGTGGAGACCGTCCACACCGGACCGGAAGGAGTGGAGAAAGCGACCTCCGGCAAATGGAACGCCATCCTGCTGGATGTCATGCTCCCGGGCATGGACGGCTTCGAGGTGCTGAAACGCATCCGCGCCAAGTCCACCGTCCCCATCCTCATGCTCACGGCCCGCGGTGAAGAGGCCGACCGCATCGTGGGCCTGGAGATCGGCGCGGATGATTACCTGCCCAAGACTTTCTCCACGCGTGAACTGCTCGCCCGTTTGCGCGCGGTGATGCGCCGTTCCCAAGTCACCAGTGAATCTCATACGGAGATTGAACCCGAAGCGGTCGTCGGCCCCCTTCGCGTGAACCCGAACAGCCGCCACGCCGCCATGGGCGACCAACCGCTCGTCCTCACGCCAGTCGAATTCGACCTGCTCTACTGCCTCGCCCGCGCCAAGGGCCGCGTGAAGACGCGCGAAGCCTTGCTCGATGAGATCCGCGACCGCAACTACGAAGTCTTCGACCGCTCCATCGACGTCCACATCTCCGCCCTGCGCCGCAAGCTGGGCGATGATGCCAAGGAGCCCCGCTACATCCGCACCGTGCGCGCCGCAGGCTATATGATGATGAGCCCGGAAGAGTAAGCATTTTTGCATGAAGCCCCGCTTCCCCCTATACGCGAAGATCCTGACCTGGTTCTTTCTGAACATCACCGTTCTTGGAGTGGTCGGCTGGCTGATCGTGCGGGCGCATGTGAAGAGCGGCGTGGATTCATTCCTCTCCGGTTACATCAGCCAACGGGTGGAGCCCCTGGCCCGCGAAATCATCGCTGAACTCTCGGAGACCTCCAAGGACGACTGGGGCGATATTCTCAAGAAGCGCAGCGAGAAGCATGGGGTCACTTTTTGCCTCACGTTGGAAGGCGAACGCGGACTGTTCGGCAGCCTTGAGGAATTGCCGGATGAATTGCGCAAGCGCCTGCCAAAAGGGCCGCCACGTGGCGGACAACGGGACCGCCCCCCACCGCGCCGCCAATCCAACGAGGACGGTCCCGGTGCAGAAAGTTCGGGCGAGCAAGGCGGACCACTGGAAGCCCAGCAGCCACCCGATCTGCGCCCCGGACCGCTCAACGGCCCCTTCCCCATCCATCAGCGTTTCCTCCTGCGCACGGAGAATCCCGAATTTTACTGGGTGGGCCTGCAAACCCGCTTCACCAGTGCCGATGGCAACGGGGGCGCTCCCGGAGCGCTGTTCATCCGTTCGGACACGTTCAGTGCGGGCGGCTTGTTTTTCGATTACACGCCGTGGTTCTTTGGCTTGAGCAGCATCGTCTTTGTCTCGGCGCTGTTCTGGCTGCCTTTGGTCGGCAGCATTACCCGTTCCGTGTCGCGTGTGACCAAAGCCGCCGAGCAGATCGCCGAGGGCCAGTTCGAGGTGCAGGTGGATACCAAGCGCCGCGATGAGATCGGCCGCCTCAGCGATGCCATCAACCGCATGGCCGGCCGGCTCGCGGGATTCGTGCACGGCCAGAAGCGCTTCCTCGGTGACACCGCTCACGAACTCTGCGCCCCCATCGCCCGCATGCAGATGGCCTTGGGTATCCTGGAACAACGTGCGGATGAGAAACAGAAACCCTACGTGGATGATGTGCGCGAAGAATTGCAGCACATGTCCGGGCTGGTGAATGAACTGCTCTCTTTTTCCAAGGCCGGATTACGCCCCAAGGCGCTCAAGTTGAAACCGCTGCCGGTGCTGGACCTGGTGCAAAAGGTCATCGCCCGCGAAGCGCGTGATGCCGTGGCCACGGAGATCAACGTCCCTGAGAACATGCTGGTCCTGGGCGAGAAAGACCTGCTCATTCGCGCCATCGGCAATGTGGTGCGCAATGCCGTGCGCTACGCCAGCAACGGCGGCCCCATCCAGATCGCGGCCCGGACGGTGGATGACCATGTCGAGATCATCATCTCCGACCACGGCCCGGGCGTGCCGGAGGAGGACGTCACCAAACTCTTCGACCCCTTCTTCCGCGTGGATACTTCACGTAATCGCGAAACCGGCGGTGTGGGCCTCGGCCTAACCATTGTGAAGACCTGCATCGAAGCCTGTGGCGGCACCGTCTCCGCCCGGAACCGCAAGAGTGGCGGCCTGCGCGTCATCTTGCGGCTGAAGCGGGCATTGGAAGATGATTCCACCAAAGATTGACGCACCGCGCCTTCTGCCCTGAAATCCGCGCATGAACCGCGTGGACAGGTTGCTGGGCATGATTCTCTTCCTCCAAGGACGTCGTGTCGTCCGCGCCGAGGACATGGCCGCGCATTTCGAGATCAGCGTGCGCACGGTGTATCGTGACCTTGCCGCCCTTGGAGAAATCGGCGTACCCATCATGGCCGAGGCCGGTGTCGGTTACAGCCTCGTCCGCGGATATCACCTGCCGCCCGTGATGTTCACCGCACAGGAAGCCGGGGCTATCGCCACTGGCAGCGTGCTGGTGAACCAGTTCACCGATGCTTCCCTCCAAGCCCCAATGCAGTCCGCACTGATGAAAATCCGCGCCGTGCTGCCTGCCGAACAGCAGCGTCATCTGGAAAACATCGAACGCAGTATCGCTTTCCCCCGCAACAAAACTCCGGAGGCCGCCAATCTCATCGAACTGCAGCAAGCCCTCGCCCAACGCCGCGTGGTACGAATCGATTACCACGGCGCAAAGGATGAAACAGCCAAACCCCGCGATATCGAACCGCTCTTCCTCATCTATTATCTCGAACGCTGGCACCTCATGGCCTGGTGCCGGCTGCGTCAGGATGTGCGCGATTTTCGCACGGACCGCATCCAGCGTATCACCATTCTGAAGGAGACGTTCACTCCCCGCGAAGATGTCACGTATGAAAAACTGCGGGAGCTCTGGCGCAAGGAATCCACGAGCCTGACGGCCAAAGTGCTTTTCGCCCCCCTCTCTGCGGAGCGTGCCCGCCGCGAGTGGTCTCTGGGCGTGCAGAAGGAAGTGAAACGAAAGGACGGCTCCGTCCTCACGCTCAGCACCGGCTCATTCGATTGGATGACCGGCTGGCTGCTTTCCTTCGGCACCAATGCGACGGTGCTCGAACCGCCTGAATTGAAGCAACGCGTCATCGAAGCGGCTGAAAAAGCGCTCGCACATCACCGCAAAGCATCCTGACATAAGGTTGTCAGTGGCCTCTGCCAAAGTGGCCGCCATATGAAAACGGATGTTTGCACTCCCCAATTCTCAGCCTCCTCAGAAGCTCTTCCACTGCACAATCCCAACCGCCCCCTGTTCGCCCAAACCGCTATCGTCACGGGTGCCAGCCGGGGCGCGGGCAAAGGCATCGCGCTCGCCTTGGGTTCCGCCGGAGCCACTGTCTATGTCCTCGCTCGCACCAGCCGAAAAAATCCGCGCAAGGACGATATCCCCGGCACCGTCGAAGACACCGCCGAAGCTGTCACCGCCCGCGGCGGACGCGGCATCGCCCGTGCCTGTGACTGCTCGGACCAATGGCAGATCGAAGCCGCGATCAACCGGATCGGAGCCGAGTGTGGCCATATCGATCTGCTCTTGAATTGCGCGTGGGCAGGCAATGAACTCTCCATCGACCTGAAGCCATTCTGGAAACAATCCATGGACCATTGGCAGAACATGTTCGACCAGGGAGTAAAAGCGTATGCGATGGCCAGTGCCGCGGCTGTGCCGTGGATGTTTCCCCGCCAAAGCGGCCTCATCGTGAATATCACCGCGTGGGATCGCGATAAATATACTGGTCATTTCTTCTACGACCTCGCCAAGAGCACCATGAACCGCATGGCCTTCGCGATGGGCACGGAATTGAAACCCCACGGCATCACCGCGCTCGCATTGGCTCCGGGCTTCATGCGCACGGAACGAGTGATGAAGGCACTGGCGGATGCCCCCTCACTCACGGACACGGTGGGTATCCCTTCAGAAACGCCGGCTTATGTAGGTCGGGCAGTCGCTGCTCTCGCCACTGATCCCGACGTGTTGCGGCATACGGGCAAGGTGCTCTGCGTAGGGGATCTCTCGAAGGAATATGGATTTACCGATGTGGATGGAACGCAACCACTACCCTTTCGCTTGGGCGACTAATCGCACTCTACTTTTTCCGCAACGACTTCCACGGCTCCTCGCCGCTCACATCCACGGCGAACGGCCCCTTCGCCGCTGCCGGTGAAAGGATCGCCAGAAACATCACGTCCTTTTGTGTCGGATTGAACGACGCATGCACCACTCCCGCCGGAATCACCGCCAGCTCGCCTGGGTTGAGTATCTTCATCTCCTTCTCCACCCACTGCTCCAGTTGCCCCTCCAGCACGTAGAGGACTTCCTCCAACTCCGGATGCGTATGAAAGTCATGTCCCTCACCCGGAGGTAACGTCGCCCGGCAGATCTGTAGATCCTTGCAGTTCGCGATCTCCGGACGGCAGAGCCAATGGTTCGTGCGCCCCTTGAATTCTTCCGTCATCGCCTGCGCCGTACTGATGAAAACATGCTTTTGCATAGTATTTTCAACTATTCTCCAACTCCGCGCTCTCCGTGCCTCCGTAGTGAAAAGAATCCTATTTCTTCTTCCCAAACTTCTTCGCCGCCGGGGCCTTCAACGCCTTGAATTCCTTCGTCAAGTTCGTGAGCGAAGCCTCCACGCCCATGCGCTCCAGCGAGCTCGCACCCACGAAGCCCACGGCGTCCGTGTTCTTCATCACCCGATCCGCATCTTGCGGCGTGTTGATCGGTCCGCCATGGCACAGGAAGAAGATGTCCTTCCGCACGCGGCTCGCCGCATCGATGATCTCTTGCGTGCGCTTGATCGTGAAATCCCACGACACCACGGACTTCGTCACACCGATCGATCCACCCACCGTCGTGCCCACATGCGCGATGATCGCATCCGCACCCGCCTTCGCCATCTCCACCGCCTCTTCCGGTGAACCTACGTAAACCACCGAGAACAAGTCCATGCGACGAGCTAGCGCGACCATCTCATACTCCTTCTTCACGCTCATGCCCGTCTCTTCCAGCACGCCGCGGAAATGACCGTCCACGATCGTGTGCGTCGGGAAATTATTCACACCGCTGAAGCCCATTTCCTTGATGCGGCCCAGCCAGTGCCACATACGACGACGCGGATCCGTCGCGTGCACACCGCAAATCACCGGCACCTCTTCCACCACCGGCAGCACTTCGTATTCGCCGATCTCCATGGCGATCGCATTCGCGTCACCGTAAGCCATCATGCCGCACGTCGAGCCATGCCCCATCATGCGGAAGCGCCCCGAGTTATAGATGATCACCAAATCCGCGCCACCCTTCTCGATGAACTTCGCGCTGATACCGGTACCGGCACCGGCGGCGATGATCGCGTCTCCCTTCTTCACCACGGCCCGCAGGCGTTCCACCACTTCTTTGCGTGTGTAGGGGTTTCCTTTTCCAGTCCAGGGATTCGGCATAAGAACAAACGTCAGATATTGTTTAAGAGTGCAATCCGGTTAAGTGAGTATAGTATAGGGGCACACAAACGACCAGCCATGAGCGGGAAGCACGACAAGCTATCGGAAACGCACATCATCGGTGATGACACCCACCAATGCGTCGTGCGTGCGGACACCCACGACCAGCGCCCCTGGCTGCAAGAAGCCCGCGTGTGCAATACCCTCGGCCTGCACCAGATCGCCCACGTCGGCATCGCGAACGCGAAGGTCCCCTATCGCGTCGTGCGCAAGGACCAGAGCGGCACCTACCTGCTCGCCTGCTTCGGCGGTCGCGGCAAGGTGCTCGTCGATGGCCGCTGGCAAGTTTGCTCGCCCGGCACCGCGTGCTTGTTGCCGCCGCACACCGTGAACGCCTTCTACGCCACCTCCGAATGCCGCTGGCAATTCTGCTGGGTGCGCTACGCCGAACCGCCCGAGAAGAAACCCATCATCGCCGCCACCTCACCCGTCCTTGCGAAGTTCGACAGCCTGCCACTTCGTCACGCCGTCGAAGGTCTCTACCACGAATGCGGCGCGAGCAATTCGCCGAGCGCCCTGCATCATTGGGTCGAACTCATCCAATCTTACGTCCTCCAATTCGCGCAACCCTGGCAGGGCGATGACCGCCTCTGGCGCCTCTGGCATCAAGTCGCCGTCGAGCTCGACCAGGAATGGACCCTCGACCGCCTCGCCTCCATCAGCCACGTCAGCAGCGAACACCTGCGCCGCCTTTGCCGCCGCCAGCTCGGCCGCAGCCCCATGCAGCAGGTCACTTTCCTGCGCATGCAACGCGCAGCCGAACTCCTCAGCACCAACAACGACAAGATCGAAGTCATCGCCGCCTCCGTGGGCTACCAGAATCCCTTCGTCTTCTCCACCACCTTCAAGAAGTGGATCGGCTGGCGCCCCAGCGAATTCCGCGCGAAACAAAACGCCTCCGCGAAACGCCACTGACCGTAGCAGCCGACGTAAGGAGGCTCTAACCGTAGTGGGACAGGCGCCATCGCCTGTCCAGTCTCTCCACCCCTTCGAACCATTCGTCCCATCGGTCCCATAAGACCTATTAGCCTCATTCTCTTGATGTTCGATGTTTCCCCAATAAGGGCTCGCCGGTGCAACCGGCTTTCTTCATTCTGAACTCTTAATTCTACATTCCCTCGAAGTCGCCTTCCCGCCCGATCCGTTCAGTGCTCCCTCATCACGATAGCATCCTGTCCTGCGGCACTCTAGCCACCAGTCTGCACCTCCCGGATCCGACCCTCGCCAGCAACTCCAAAACCTCCGTCATCACAACGAAGGGAGACTGTCTGGAAGATGGGTTGAGGTCGGCCCCGGCTTTAGTCGGGGCAGACGGCCTCAAGACAGCTTTCCAGCCAGTCTCAGGAACTATGTCAAAGAGCAATG
>CAZPUL010000088.1:0-3548 GCA_964589735.1 uncultured Verrucomicrobiota bacterium
TCCCCCTCACCCTAACCCTCTCCCTTGGGGAGAGGGGACTAAGCAAGCCCCAGTTGATGCACTCTATCGCTGCTGTACAAATTAACTTATTCACCGGTTCCGAGCGCAGTTGCTGGAGGTAGGCCACGATCTGCCAGCGTTGCTCCTCGGTAAGGCTTTCACCAAAGACCGGCATGGGCGTTCCGCCGATGCCCTGGCTGATCACGCGATACCAATCGGCGGACTCCTGCCCCTGACGCAATTGCTCGGCACGCAAGTTGCCCGGCTTGATGGGGAAATTCCACATATCCACAAGCTGCGCGGCATTGGGTCCGTTACCTTCGCCGGTTGGCCCGTGGCAAGGGGCACAGGTGACCGTGAAAAGCTCGGCTCCTTTGGTCCGCTGCACCTTCAGCTTGTCGCCATCATCCATCCAGTCGGGCGAGGAAGGGCGGGGCAGAGGCTTTCCGTAATTCTTGGGATTATTCCAGCGCGAGGAGAAGAACTTGATGTATTCCACCACGGCGCGGCGATCACGCTCCGGCAGTTGCGAGAAAATAGGCATGGCGGTGCCGGTGATGCCGTTGCTCACCGTGCGAAAGAGGTCCTCCGTGGTGGGCAGGGAATCGCCCCCGGTGGATTTGTATTTAAAGATGCCGGAGCGGAAATCGCGCGGCCGGAGATCCAGCGTGATACCCATCGTCCCTTTGCCATCCCCCTTGTCGCCATGGCACACCACGCAGTTCTTCTCATACACATACTTGCCTTGGGAGAAGAGCGCGAAGTCCGGCAGATCGACCTTGGCCTTGGCCGGCTGGGCAGCACGGACAGCGGGCAACCCGCAAGTCACCCAGAGCAAAACCGATAAGATGTATCCAGAATACTTGTTCAAGACGTGGTCAAGTTAAGCAAATCCCGGCCCGCATCCATGCAAAAATTGCCATTGGCTGGGCGTAATTTGCCTGATCTCGCTTAGAGGCAAAAAACTTGAGAAAATCACCGTCTTTTGTCACTATTCAAGCGAGGTTTTCCCTCGACGAAACCACTGCACAGGCGTAGAGCTTTTTTAAGCAGTTAGTTGTGTCGTACCCGGGTGCAAGCAATCACAACGAACCAGCACTTTCAATATTATGTCCCTTTTGAGCAAACATCCCCTCGGCCAGTGTGTCTTGGGCGTCTTCCTTGGGGCGGCATTCTCCCTTTCGGCGCAGGCCGGAGTCACCTTGGAACAGGTCGTCGGCAAATCATCCGTCAGCTCTGAGGCTCTGGCGAAAACGGTGACGCAACAATGGGTGCTCGCCTCAGCCGATGGCGAAGGCGGCAGCATCCAGCTCTGGGATGCCGAGATCAAATTCTTCGGCGAGGGCAAGGTCATCATCGGCTCCAGCAGTGAACAGATCTTTGCCGCCGTCGTGAGCGGGGTTTGCTCCGTGGAATCGGGCGGTACCTGGGTGAACGGACTCGCGACCGGGCGCCTCGCCTTCTGGGGCCATGACGGCCGGAACCGTCCGCAGAAGGGCTTCTATGATGCGTTGGTGCTGCAAGAGTCGTTGACCAAAGCAGACCGGGCAGAGCTCGTGGAGGGTTTGAACGGGGCCGTGGCCAGCCAGCGCAAGAAACTGGCCTGGGGCTTCCTGCGCTCGACCAAGCTGAACCTCGCCTCACCCCTGAGCCCCGAAGTGGAGACCTTGCGCCGCTCCTATCTGAACCAGCCGGAAGTCATCGCCTCCCGCCGCACGGCGTCCGCGCAAGCCCAGTTGCCCGTCGAAGTGGCCCGGAACTTCCTGAAGCATCTGCAAGCCGGCACCGCCAGTGAAGCCAGCCATCTCATCAGCCCGCGACTCTTTGAAGCCGCCGCCACGCAAGGCAAACTGGAAACGGCCCGCGCGGACTTCACCAAGGAACTGCTCAGCCAGGACTGGCCGAAGCAAACTGATCCCGCCTCGCTGAAGATGGATCCCGACCAGCCCTTGATGGGCGAGTTCACTGCGGGCGGGGAGACTTATGTTATCCATCTTGAACCTTTTGACGCCGGTGTGTTTGTGAAATCGGTCATCCCTGCCCATTTATGAAAACCGTCACTTCTACTTTTGGGCGGCTCTTTGCCGTCCTAGCTGTCGCGAGCCTGTGGTTGTCGGCGCTCACCGCCACCGCCGCCACCAAGGATGCCGCCGATACCGCCAAGGCGGTGATCGTCTCCGTGGTCGGCAAGGTCATGATCAACTACGGCGATGGCGTGCCCGAGGCCGCTGTGGAGAAGATGATCCTGCGTGAAGGCGCCACGATCAACACCGGAGCGAACTCCAAGGTGGTCCTGGATCTGGGCGAGAACGGCCAGGCTCTCAGCATCAATGCGAACAGCACGCTGACCCTGGATGAGTTGAAGCTGAAGAACACCCCCGCTGGTCCCGTCGCCCAGACCACGCTCGAGCTGAAGCGCGGCGGCCTCATCGGCAACACCAAGAAACTGGCGGCAGCCTCCAAATACGAAGTGCGCACCGCCAATGGTGTGGCGGGCATCCGTGGTACCTCCTTCCGTTTCCTCGCCAGCGGCCTCTGGCAATGTTTCAGCGGTCTCGTGCAGGTCTCGGCGAATGGCGAGAGCTTCAGCGTGGAGCCCGGCAAGATGCTGAACTTCCAATTGGGCAATCCGCCAGCGCTGGGTGACATCCCGGCGGCCGAGTTGCGCGCCTTTGTGGCCGAAGCCCGCCTCATCCTGAACTTCATCAGCAATGTCACCAAGGGCTTCAACGGGGCCAGCATCCAGCAGCACCAGCAGCAGCAAGGCAACACTGGCGGCGGTGCCACGGTGGACCCGAAGACGCTGGCGGCCTTCGAACACTTCGCCCAGCAGGTGCAGTTGCTGGAATCGTTCGTGTCCAACCAACTGGCCATGAACGACGGCCGCCCGCAGGTGAACACCCCGTTCGTCATCAACAGCTCCGAGGCCGTCAGCGTCCTCCAGCGCTTCCAGAACGCCGGCTTCCTCCCCACCCACGTCGGGGGTGATTTCGTGACCGGCATCGGCGGGTTCGGTGTGGTGCGCGGCCAGTTGAGCTGGAACACCAGCGCGGACATGGACCTGCACCTCCTGCTGCCCGACGGCACCCATGTCTATTACGGCAATACGGACGTCACGTTCGGCGGCAACACCGCCCGGGCCCAGCTCGATATCGACAACCTGGGCGGCGTCATCAACCAGGCCCCGGACCTCCGCGTGGAGAACATCGTGGTGAACCCCATCAACGGGTCGCTAAGCATCCCCGGCGGCACCTATCAATTCTATGTGCGCAACTTCAGCGGTGTGACCACCGAAGCGACCCTGCGCTACACCGCCGATTCCGCCCAAAACGTCAGCATCGTGACCGTCAACCTTGCCAGCGGGCAGCAGTCCGCCACGTTCCCCATCTCGGTGGGCGTTGCCCCTTAAGCTCAGACCAACGGACCAATCGCCATGAAGAGACACTATTTCGCAGGTGCGACCGCCTTGCTCCTCGCCTCCGCTCTGCTGGCCCGGGCCCAGCAGGCCCCGAATCCGGTGGAAGCCGCCGCGCAGACCACGACCACCG
>CAZPUL010000089.1:0-3212 GCA_964589735.1 uncultured Verrucomicrobiota bacterium
CGACAGGCGGAGGGGGGGTGGGGTCGGTCAGGGCCGTTGGTTCCGCAGATCCATTCGCGTCCAGCCCAGTCGGTGTTCCCGCCAAGGCGGTGCCGGGTTTGCCGGGAAACACCACGGTGACTTCGACCACAGGTGCGATTGCCAAAGGCAATCTCAGGGAGTTGCAGGAGGAGTTGGCGCGTATGCAACAGACATTGGGTGAGCAACATCCGCGGATGGTGGAAATGAAACGGAGAATCGAAGCGGTGGAAAAAGTCAGCGCGGAGCAGATGGTCACCCGCGTGTATGCGATGGGCGGCCTCCTTGGTGGCCCCAGTGACAAGGAATTGACGGTGAAGCTGGAAAGGATCAAGGAATCCATCCATACCGCCATGAGTTTTGATGAAGTCAACGAGAAGGCTGTGCGGATGAACTATCATGATGGCACCAACATCCTGGTGATCCGGGCCCCGGAGGCGGCGCAGAATCTGATCGCCGATCTCATTGCAGCTTTACGCGAGAATGCCAAAGCTGATAGCTCTACAACCAAATCCAGCCGATGATGAAGAGCTAAAGTGGCCGCCAACCTCCCAACCTCGCTTGATGAGACGGTTTGCCGGTTCGCCATGGAACAAGCCAAACCCACGACCTTGCCGGTGGAGCCTGTCACCGGGGTTTTCGCTTTTGCCGATACGCCGCAGCTCACCGCGCGGCTGAAGGCGGGAGATGAGGCGGCGTTTGCCTGGCTTCACCGGGAGTGGAGCCGCCGTCTGAACCGCTACTGTTTTGCCCTGGCTGCGGGGGATGAAGCGTTTGCCGGCGAAGTGGCGCAAGCCGTGTGGTTGCGGCTGGTGCGTCATATCCGCCCGCTCGCCGACGAGCCGGCGCTCTGGAACTGGCTCGCTTGCGCCGCCCGGCATGCGGCGACGGACCTGCGCCGCAAGGGCGGGCGCTATCGTCAGGCGCTGGGGAGACTCACGGACTGGTGGGAACAGCGCGGCGCGGGTGCGGCCAAGGGAACGGACGCCGAGACGGCACTTTTAAACGCTTTGGAGGTGGCTTTGGGGAGGCTTAGTGTGGAGGAACGGAGCTTGATCGAGGGAAGGTATTTTAGTGGTGAGTCCCTGGTGCAGATTGGCGGGCGGTGTGGATTGTCGGAACGGGCGGTGGAGGGGCGGCTGGCACGGCTGCGCCAGCGGTTGCGGGACGGAATCGCCGAAGAACTCAAGAAGTCATGAGAACGAAGAATGACAAATTGCGTCCGCTTCTGGACGAAGTCTTGACGGTGGATACGGCACCAGTCGGGCCGGATTGCACGACGGTGCTGGGCATGGTGCGCGAGGAGCGGGCGAGGTGTGCCCAGCGGCGCGGGTTGGCAGGTGCAGCGCTTGTGGTGATGGGATTGGTCGCGTGTGCCAGCCTTTATCTGAACCCTTCCATTCCGACCCCGGTGGAAGTGGTCAGGGCGGTCCCGGAGAAGCCGGCCCTGCCCCCGGTGCAACGGATCAATGATGATGAGTTACTGGCCTTGTTGAATGACTCCGGTAACCCCTCGGCCTTGATGGAATGGCCGAACGGAGAGCGGACCCTTCTGATTGTGGAACATGGCCGACAGCAACCTGAGCAATGATGGCGAATCAGCGGATTGCTGGTTGGCGCAAAGAAAGAGGCGGCCACCCGGCCGCCTCTTTGGCTGTGAAAATGACCGGCTAAGGCTTACTTCCCGTGTCCGGCGCCCCAGCCGCGGACGAAGCCGATGCATTGGGCGATATCGGGGACGGAGTTGTCCCAGTTGTATTCGTATTCGATGGAGATGTTGCCGTCGAATCTCTGGCGGCGGAGTTCGGCGAGCATGTCGCCGATGCCGGTGATGCCGGTGCCGAAGATCATGTCGTGGTTGCTCGGCCCGAGGGCGCCGCGATCCTTCATGTGGAGGCTGATGATGCGGCCTTCGAGGAGTTTGATGGCGTCGATGGCCTTGAGGCCGGAGGTCTGCCAGTGGCCGACATCGGCGGCGGCCCCGATGCGTTTATCGCGGTTCTTCACGAGGTTCAAGACGTATTCGGGATTCCAGATCTTGTAATCGGAGTTCTCCACCTGCTGGCCATCCGGGCCTTTCTTGAAGCGCTTGGCGTGCTGGTGGAAGCCGACCTTGATGTCGTATTCTTTCACCATTTTTTCGATCATGTCGATGGAGCCATCGGATTCCGTGGTGATGGCGTAGAGGCCCATCTTTTTGGCGAACTCAAACACCTTTCGCGCACCCGCTTCGTCATTCGGGATGGGGACGACGCCGTAGTTCACGACTTTGATGCCGTGCTTCTTGAGCTTCTCTTTCACGAGGTTGAGCACTTCATCCGAAGCTTCGTGATTGCAGAAGGCATCGGGCATTTCCTTGCTGAGTTTGTGCCTGGGGTAGAGCTCGATGACTTTGCCGCCGGTCTGTTCGGTCTTTTCGATGGCCTCGAACAGGGTGAAGCGGTTGAAGCTGTAGGCCTGCACGCCGACGGCGAATCCGCCGGTGTGGTATTCAGCGGGGATGGGGTTGGCGGCGAAGGTGGTCAGGCTGGCGGGTAGCGTGGCCAGCGCGGCGAGGAGGGACAGAAAGGAGCGTCTGGTGAACAGGGATTTCATGGAGAAAGGAGATAACTGGGGAAAGGCGGTTGGGCAATGACGAATGAAGAGGGAGTTTGGGAAACATCGAACATCGAGAGGGGGGAGTTGCAGGATGAGCGGTTTTACGGTATGAAAACTGGAGCCATGGAGCAGACAATCAATAGGATGAATAAATCAAAGCCAAGACCTTGGCTGATTCTCTTGCTGTTCATTGGTGTGAACGTGGTTGTTGTACCTGTGGCGGGGAGTTTTTGGGTGCCTACCGGTCCATCTTCTTACGTGCAACTGCCGGGTGTGATTCTTTTCACTCTTCTGGCGACCGGGAACTGCTGGGTGTTTCTGTCTTGGCCATCTGAGCAATGGTTGATGAAGGTTGCGTTGTTGGTGCTGTCTTTGCCTTCGCTTTATTTTGGGGTGGATACGGTTTTGATGTATGTGACGTTTGGTATCGGGAGATAAACATGCTTAATACCCATAAAATCTGATCAAATAGTTAAATGAAACTAAGCAAAACCAGCATGTTGGGGATATTGCTGGCGGTTTATTGTCTGGTTTGCTGGTGGGTTTTGGAGGGGCGGAATCGGGCGGTGCCGGGTGGGGTATTACAGCAGTATCAT
>CAZPUL010000090.1:0-2486 GCA_964589735.1 uncultured Verrucomicrobiota bacterium
TCCATAAGGACTCATCACCTCCCCGCCAACGCAGGACACATCGACACAATCACGCATCGCTATGCTTAGTGACCTGGGATTTTCCGCCCTTTCCCTTTCCGTCCCTGACCTGAAACTTCAGACCAGAAACCTGAGACCGAGCTTTACCCCGTCCTTTACCAGCAGCGAGCTGCCAGCACTGATATTCATCCCACAAAACCCGCAAACTTTCCATTTAAAAATCATCAAAAGCCGCCTCTAAAATGGAACAAATTGCCGTCGAGGAATTTACAAACAAAGATTTTTCGCAACCAACCCGAAACCAAAACCAGAAACCTCGAAACCAGCATCCTTTGCCCGCCCTGATTTTCCGCTTTACCCAAGGCAAAGATTTCATGGCATAGTGGGGTGGCCATGTTTGCGCTGGGCACATTGTCGTTGAAGTCGAATCTCTTTCTGTCGCCGCTGGCAGGTTATACGAACCTGCCCTTCCGGTTGACGGTCAGGGAAGTCGGCGGCATTGACCTGGCCACGACGGACCTTGTGAACGCGCGTTCGTTGCTCGAGAAGAACCCGAAAGCCTTCAAGCTCATCGAGACCTGTCTGGAAGATAAACCGCTCGCCGTACAGCTCTTCGGGAGTGTGCCGGAGGAGATGCGCGATGCCACGATCTTCCTGGAATCCATCGGGGTCGCCTCGGTGGACATCAACATGGGTTGTCCGGTGAAGAAGGTCACGCGCGTGGGCGGCGGCTCCGCGATGATGACGGAGCTGGACAAGACTGCCGCGCTGGTGAAGGGCATGGTGGACGCCGTGAAAATTCCCATCACCGCCAAGATGCGCCTCGGCTGGGATGATGAGAATATCACGGCACCGGACCTGGTGCGCGCACTGGAAGATGTGGGTGTCGCGGGCATCTTCGTGCATGGGCGCACCCGCGAGCAGGGTTTCAGCGGCACCGTGAATCTCGCGGGCATCCGCAAGGTCGTTCAGGCCGCGAAGCGCATCCCCGTCATCGGCAACGGCGACGTGACCACCCCGCAAGCCGCCAAGATGATGCTCGACGAGACGGGTTGTGCGGGGGTGAGCGTAGGCCGCGGCGCGTTCTACAATCCCTGGATCTTTGCCCACACACGGCATTACCTCGATACCGGCGTGCTGCTGCCCGAGCCGACCTTTGACGAACGGGTGAACGTGATGTCGCGCCACTTGGACCGCATGATCGAGGTCTTTGGGGAAGAGCACGGCTGCCGCATGTTCCGCAAGGTGGCCCCGTGGTACAGCAAGCGCTTCGGTCCCGTACACGTCTTCAACAAGCGCGTCGTGCTGCTCACCTCGCGGGCGCAGTATTACGAGATTCTCGAGGAGTATCGTAATTGGCGGCAGCAGTTCTTGGAAGATAACGGCGAGCTGAAAGCGCAGTATCAACCGCCACCGATGATCGCTTCCTTCATGCAGGAAAGCGAACCGGGCGTGGCGCAACGGCAGGCGATTCCCGTGCCCAAAGGGCCAGTCGAGGTGTGGTGAGGTAAGCTGTTGATAGGAGACTGGCGCGTCCGCCCTAGGTAGGGCCCGCAGTCCTCTGCGTGCCGCCGCCGGAGCAGGTGTGGTTCGACAACCCGCGATTCACTGACGTCAACAACCTCACCAACTCTGCTTTGAAAGAAACAAGCCTCCGAACGTCGCTCCGCTTCCGCCATTCGTAGCTCTCAGACTCCGCCCCGATCTTTCACTTCGCGCTCATACTAGGTAGGGCCCGCAGTCCTCTGCGGGCCGCCGCCGAAGCAGGGGATATCCGGTAACCCGCGATTTAGTGACGTCAAAACGCTTTCATCCCGCTCTAGAAACGTATGGCATCGCCTGTCCTCACCACATCTTTGGCACTTGAAAATCACAGGCTTCGTCAGCGGACGGCTGAGGACAGCCGTCCCTACCACACTATGATAAGTTTGGCGGCAAGCGGTCCTTGGGACGGTAAATCCACGGCCACTCTTCCGCCCGTTCACACAACCCTTTTCTCACCGGGTTCATCAGGATGTATTGAATCTTTTCCTGCTCTTCCTGTTGATTCCGCAACCGGTGGTCGAAGAAATCTCGTTGCCATTCGATGCCCACATCGCCGGCCAGATAATGCTTCCAATTCTTCATGATTCGACGCATGCCCGCTTGGTCGGGGAATGCGATCACCGCATGCAGATGGTCCGGCATAAGCAGTAGCAACCGGCAGTGCCAGTGCAGGCGATCATGCTGAAAAGCCGCAGCGGCCAGAACTTTATCACCCAGGCCAGCTTTACAAAGCTGGTTGCGACCACGCTCCGCGCAGTTGATTGTTATGAAGAAAAAGCTGCCACTGGCGACCCAGTTGGGCACTTCATGCGGTAACCGTTTACGCTCCGGCAACTCCATGTCCAAAGGATAGCCAATCCAACCAAACCTTGAAAAGCCCAAGATGGGTAGGGCCCGCAGTCCTCTGCGGGCCGCCGCCGAAGCAGGTGAGCTTCGATAAC
>CAZPUL010000091.1:0-1507 GCA_964589735.1 uncultured Verrucomicrobiota bacterium
ATGGTGGGTAGAGCCGGGCAGTACTTGTCTGTGGGAGTTTCGTTGACGCAACCGACCAGATTATTCTCTTGATCCGTCATGATCCACGGACCAGGTGGCTGACCGCGATACCAAGGAGTCGCGTTCCCATAGTAGGTGGTTTCCATCGTGCCGTCGCCGTCATCGCGACTGTCGATTTCCGCATTGCCGTAGTCGAAGCAGCAGCCGGAGTTGTAGTGGTGGCCATCGATGACCCAATACTGTCCTTCCGCCTGATCATCCACTGCCTTGCCTCTAACATCGTTCTGCCTCAGGCCCATGCCCGGGGCGATAAAGACGCCATAAACTTTATGGCCCATAAGTGTCACTGGCGCCATATCAGCGATGGGCAGGTTATTGAAGCCGCCCATGCCTGGGCCGCTGAAGCCTCCGCGTGGAGCCTGGATCAGGTGATTCTTTTTCGGGGACTGGTCGTAGATGATGGAGATCCAGCAGTAGGTATTGGCGCAGAACGCATCCTGCGCCGCCGCGTTGGCATAGCCGCCCGCATCCGGCACGGGCGTCGCGGTGGACTGAACAACGCCGATGTCGAGTGTCTTCAGATCCGATTGACGAAGCACCTGATAAAGCGGACCGGAGTAGCCCGCGTATAAAGCGCGAGTGGTGCTATGGGCAGTCGCGCAGGGCGCCCCACCGGCAGCGTAGATGTCACAGGGACCTTCAGGCCGAGCGGGAGCGGCTGTGCTGCGCCCGCCAGACGGCTGCATGGCGGTAATCAACGTGGCGCCGGCGAAAAGAAGCGCCGATAACAGAATCAGAACTACAAGAAGAGATGGCTTTTTCATGATGTTTTCTCACAGCGTGACCTGATCCACAACGAGGTGCGGTGTGCTCTGATGCACCGGAAGCCCGGCCCATGGGCGAAGAAACGAACGAACAATTACTTTATCAACGAAAATGAACGGAAGGAGACCGCGCGAAGGCGTGAAGTCCGCGGAGCGATGATGCAAAGGTCACTAGCCAACGGTGCGGAGGGAGCCGTTTGAGCGCAGCCAGCCAAGTTCTTCTTACTCTTGGTGGAACGCTTCCAAGACACCCACTTCCCAAGCCCGCGCAGGTCCCTCTCGACCGTTACTTTACAGCGGTCACGGGAGCCGTCTCGGGTCTGGATCACAAGATCGATCTGTTGGCCGAACTCAACGCGGTTGCGGCTTGCTGGTGCGGCCGTCAACGGCGTGTTTCAGGATGCGTGCCAATGGCACCCATCGCAGGGGAGGTCTGCATTGGACTGGGGCTTGATGGTTTGCAGGCCAACTGTTGCTCAGCGTCGGGATTGACGAGGCTGCGGAGGGTTCCGGGAAAACAAAAAAGAGCCCGGGAATGGAGACCTGATCCCATGCCCGGGCATGTTTGAGGGAAGAACTTTTTTCTAGGTTGCGAGCGGGCCTTTACTTGTTGCGGCCTCCGCCACCACCGCGGGATCCACGGTCGCCACCGCCACCGCCACCTCCGCAGCGCAAACAGACGC